>CAYQKK010000099.1:0-21628 GCA_964417955.1 uncultured Planctomycetaceae bacterium | reverse complement strand
GCGTCGAGGTAGTCGAGCGAACGGTTGTTCAAGAGCGAGCTCGTCATCTTGTCGGCGAAGGCTTGGAGATCGGTCGAGCCGTAGTCGATCGTGAGCGTCTCGACCTTGTCAGGATCGCCGTAGTTCACCGAGCTACAGGCAGAGAGAAGGCTGGCGCCAAGCGCGGCGGCTGCGAGGAAGGGAAAAGTCTTCATGGCTTCAGGCTGCGGCGCGGGGCCGTAGCATTCAATTGAGGTTAGAAACGGGGGGATGGACGTGGGCGGCTAGTCGATTCCGATACGGGTACCGACGGTGCCTTTTTGAATGGTGCTGAGCGAGCGCTGCAGGGCGTCCGCGCCTGGCGCAGAGGTGCCAGGGCCGAGGGAGTCGGGGGTGGTGAGGCCGCCGCGCGCCGCCGCTCTCGCGCCCGGGGACACCGCGGCGGGTGCGGCTTCCACAAGCTCGCCGCCAACGGCGTGGGCCACCAAGCCGCTATGGAGCGAGCGTGCGAGAACAAACATGGTCTCGCCCTCGAGCAGCTGGAAGGTGCCGAGGGGCACGACGTCGCCACCGAGTTCAGCCAGCTGAATCTCAATGGGCTCATCGGGCGGCAGAAAGGCGCGCGCCGCCACCCAGGTATCGGGAAGCGTGCGCCAAGCGCGCAGGTCGGCGCGCTCTGTGAACACGGTAAACGCGTCCGCAAGCAGGCCCAGGGCCTGTCCGCGCTTGTTGTCGCGCATCTGATCGGCGAGCTGACGCTTGAGAAGACCGCGGCCCGCCGAGCGCACCGTGAGAAGCGCGATGCGGTCGTCGAGGTTCTTCTTGGCCACCTTGGAGACGTTCTCGATCAGCGCCGTGCGCACGCGGGTGTTGGACTCGGGGAAGCGCAGCTCGAGCCCTTGGGTCGGCGTGCGGCCGTCGGAGAACTTGGGCACCGCCATCGAGAAAACTCCGTCCGGCAGCGGTACGTCGATCTTGAACTCGTTCTTCGCGGGGCCGATGCCAAGCCCTGCGATCACGACGATGCTGGGCCAACCCTCGGGAACCTGCTGTCCTTCGCCGAACTCGCCGGTGAAGCGCTGCAAGTCGTCCGTGCGGCCGAGACTCTCAGAAAGACGCAGCAGCGCGCTCTTCGCGAGCGAGCCTCCGACGCCTTTGTCGCGAAGGCGCTGGTAGTCGATGTACGCCTCGCCGGGCTTCCCGATCAGCTCGTAGGCGATGGCCGACAGAAGGTGCCCGATGCCACCGGCTTCGTAGTCGGTGTCGTAGAGCTCTTGCTCGGTCGTGAGCAGCTCGTCGATGCGGCGCGCTTCGACGAGGACATCCTCGGCGCGCCCTTGGGCGAGGTAAGAGAGGCCGAGCATGACGTGCATCATCACGCGTTCGTAGCCCTCCCCCATGTAGTCGGACTGGCTCTCGTTCAGGGCGAGGGTCGCGATCGATTCGCGGAGGGCGTTCAGTCCTAATGACGCGCGGTCGTCGATGCTCTCCGAAGCGCTCTGGGCCCGGTGGAACTGGACGAGTGCCCCTTCGAAATCGCCGCCCACGAACGCAGCCATGCCCGCCTCGACGCCCGACAGGAACGCCGAGCCCGTCGTCTCTGGATCGGCGAAAGCTGTTCGAGCCGCCTCAAAGTTGCCGCTTTCGAAAGCGTTCAGGGGCGCAGAAACCCGCTCGTTGTAGGTCTGGCACCCCACCAGCGCGGACCCGAGGATCAGCACATGCAAGGAGATCCCTAGACGCCGAAGAGGCGCAGGGCGGGAGAGAGTGACGTTCAGCAAGGGTTGGCAGGGACAGCGGGGATGGGCGTCCCCCCTTTAATAGGGTCAGCTTCGCCCTACCGATCGGCTGATTCTGCCTAGAGACGGATTTCTTTCTCAAAATCCCCAGCCCGCAGCCCCCACGAGGGGGGCTGCCGCGGACGGCCCTCTTAGTGGAGCATGGGGACCTTCGCACCCCAAGCCCACCCGGCACCCCACGCGGCAGCGAGGGTCGATGCCTTCCACAGGACATCCACGGGAACGCGCCCGATGAGCGACCGGACGGGGTTCGACCGGCGGGCGAGGGCACGTCGGAGCGCGACCTCTTCCTGACGGGCCGGGCCCGCGTCGCGCAGCGAGGGCGGAACCGTCTCGGCACCTCCTTCGAAAACGCACGGAGCCTCTTCCGCGCCGACCGCGTCAAGGGCCGCCGCCAGCTCCTCGCCGCTCTGGTACCGATCCCGAGGGTCCTTCGCGACGCAGCGTTCCAGCACGGCCGCGAGGCCTGCTGGGACCTCGGGAGCCATGTCCCGCACCTGCGGGAATGGTTCGGCCACGACCTTGCGACGGAGCTCACTCAGGTTCCTCGCCCTCTTGGCGTCTTCGCCGGTCAGCATCAGGTACAGGCAAGCGCCCATGCCATAGATGTCCGCTGCAGGCCCGACGTTGGCTCCGCCTTCCCACTGCTCGGGCGCCATGTAGCGCGGCGTGCCAAGGAGAGAGAACGATCGAGTGAGTCCATCGGCGCTCCCTTCGGACTTGATCAGCCCAAGGTCGCAGATCTTCACCTCGCCCGAGCAGCCGACCATGATGTTCTCAGGCTTCACGTCCCTGTGGACCAGGGAAAGACTGTGCGCTGCGCCGAGACCGCGGGCTGCACGCTTGGCGATGGCCAGCGCCTCCTGCCACGGCAAGGCGCCGAGGCGTCCGACGCGGCGCCGGAGCGTCTCGCCGTGCACGTACTCCATGACGAGGTAGCGGAGCCCCCCCACCTTGCCCGAGTCGAGCACCTGAACCACGTTGGGGTGATCGATCTCCGCCGTCAGCGCCACTTCGCGCTCGAACCGCGAGACGGCGGCTGGCTCTTCTTTGCCAGGGCCCCGGATCAGGCACTTGACGGCCACGTCTATTCCAAGCCCTAGGTGCCGGGCGCGGTAGACAGCGCCCATTCCGCCGCGGCCCAGGCGGCCGTAGAGGGCCGCGCCGCCGAGCACTTTGAAGCCGCGGACCGTGGGCACGGCTGAGATGATCAGATCATCCTCGAGGCGGCCTTGGTCGTTCAGGGCATCGCTGCAGGACTCTGCGGACTGGGGAAGTCCGTCGAGGTCCTGGTTGGGCGGGAGGTCGAGTGTGTCGGGGAGTTGCATGGGGGAGCCTGTTCTTGAGGTCACCCACTACAGCCGATTCAACCCTACCTTCCGATCATAAGTTCCCCATGAGAGCCCCCATCGGCACGTACGTCGGCGCGGAGAGAACCGGCGATGCGCTCTATTAGAATTTGATGAGGAACTCGATGCGTCCGCCGACAAAGCTGTCGTCGATCTCGTCGTAGCCACCGAACGCATCCAGCGTGAGCACGGTGTGATGGCCGATCGCGCGACGGTAGCGGCCGCCGATCGCCGCCGTGTCGAGCTCTTCGTCGCTCAGGCCCACGCGCGCTGCAACCTCGTAGATCATCTGCGAGCGGCCGTGGTTGAAGAACTGCTGGTAGCCCACAGCACCACCGGCGGTTCGCCCCGCCGCGTTGGAGATGGGCGCCCCCACGTTGCCGAGTCCGGTCGCCGCGAACAGCACGCCGATGTTGGCGAGCGGGCCGCCGGCAACGGGCGAGCGCGCCGCGCTCGTGAAGTTGTCGATGCCCACAAACGAGCCCACGTAGAAGTTGTCCTCGGTGTGGTGGGGCACCCAGGACAGGACGCTCGTCAGCAGCGCGCCATCGTCGACAGCGCTGTTCCCCTCGTCGGAGGCCTGACTGACGTTGACGCGGAACGTGCTGTTCATGGCGCCGATCCGCTGCGTGGATCCGATGCCCGCGTAGAGACCGTCGCCGGTGCCGTCGTCGCTGGAGATCGTGCTGAGGAGGTCAACCTCGACGTAGTAGTCGCCGATGTCCGTGGCCGTCAGAAGCCCGAACATGGACGCGCTCTCGTCTTCTACGTTGCCGCCGCGCTCGATGTCATTCCAAGCGAACATGGCGGTGGCCCGGATGTTGGAGGCGCCCCAGAAACGGAGCGAGTTGCGGGTGATCGTCAGCGCGTCGATGACGTCGGCGATCATGATCCCGTCCTGGAAGTCCAGCGGCTGCCGGCCGATGCCAAAGCCGAGATCCAGCGCACGCTTTTCGGTCAGATCGAGCCTTGGGAAGATCTCGCCGAAGTCGCCTTCGAAGTACAGCGTTTGCACGTCGAGGTTGTAGCCGTCGGTGCTCTCTTCGTTGTCGAAATCGTAGCCCGTAAACTCGCCGTCCTTCTCTAGGGGACGGAGCCCGAGCACGAAGCGCTCGGTGGGCGAAAGACGCGCCTCCGTGAACAGGTCAAGGCGATTGGCCCACTGCTCGGTGTCGGTGCCGCCGCCATCGATGGCAGAGACTCCGGACCGGAGGTTGCCCCAAACCAAGAGGCTCGGCGACCAGACCGCACCCGTCCACGTCGTGAACGGATCCTGAAGGTCGCCCGTGCCCATGAACGGGTTGCCAAGCTCAAGGAGCGGCTTCGGGCGATCCGGCACGTCGGCAATTTGCGGCGGCAGGTACTCATCGGTGAGGCGCAGCGGGTCGCCGCCTGAGCCGGAACGTTGGTCTTCAGCGCCGGTGCCACCCAGAACCCCCGGAAGGAGGCTGAGTACGGCACCCGTAACAAGGAACAGCATCAGTGGCCCGCGTCGTTCTGTGCCGCGCCTGGGACCTGCCACCAATCGATGGGCGCGGGCTCCGGCTGGTTCCACTGGATGTCGACCGGTCCTTCTTGGGCGAGGGGGAACGAGCCTTCCCAAAGGATCTGTCGACCCGCCACCACCCGATCACCGATTTGACGAGGGTTCATTCCGTAGTCGAAGCCTACGTGGCGAATCTCATGCACGAGGTTGATCGGAACCATCCCTGCGATCATCCGGACTTTCGCGGTGTAGGGCCCAGCTCCGGTGAGCTCGTCGGCGGAGACCTTGTAGTCCGCCCAGCGGCTGCCAAGGGGAGGCAGGCCCACGCGGTGGGTGCGCGCCCCCACCGGACGTCCGGTGCTGATGGTCGGTGTCGGTGACGGCCGAGTGAAGGGCAGCGGGTCGGCCGAGTGGTTGACGGCAAGAACCTGCTCGCGCTCGCCGCCCCGGAAGAGCCGGATGATGAACTTCGACTGGAGGCTGAACAGGAACTTGTCGAGGCTCAACGCGCCGTTGTGCACGTAGACCGAGTGCAGGTCGCGCACATCGCCGTTCGGGTCCGTATCCCCCGATTTGAAGACGGCCTCGCCGTTCCGATCGTAGACCGTGGTTTCGATGAACAGCGTCCGCTCGGCGATGAAGCCCGTGGGAACGTTGTGACCGTCGGTGCCGTTCCGCGCTTCCACGGAGAACTCGATGCCGTCGGCGCTTGCCTTCTTCACCTTGACGTCACCGAGCTGGTAGCCCGCACGCATGACGTGCAGCTGCCGCTGACGGTAGGTCTCCAGCTTGTCGATCTGCCCCTTCGGACCGTAGATGATCTCGTGGGCGCGACGGCGGTTGCGAAGCGACTCCCAAACCTCGTGCTTGAAGTCGATGTCCGCGGGCACGTTGGCCTCGAACTCATCGCGGCCCCAGGCGAGGTCGAAGTCCTGCCATTCGGTGATCGTCGCGAGCTCGGCCTTCTCGCCCTGGAGGATCGGGAAGATGCCGGGGTGCACGATCGAGTAGTCGGGGCCCGCGAAGTAGTGGCTGGACACCTTGCGCGGCGCGGTCGCCTTGCCGTCAGGGAAGATCGCGACGGGCTGCTCCTCGAAGTGATCGACGTCGACGCCTTCGCTGGTGCTCATGTGGCAGTCCTGGCACGAAACGCCCGCGCCGGCCGCCGGCGAGCTCTTGTACTCGCTGAAGGCTTCCTCAAGGCGGAAACCGCCCGGGGACGTCACGTCGTGACAGCTGCCGCACAGGCCCGGCTGGCTGATGAAGAACGACGTCTTGATCTCGCCGTGGATCGGGAAGTCGCCCTCATCGCCTGAGTGCGACTTCGTGTGCGGATAGAAACCGTCCTCGTTCTCGAGCACGCTTTGCAGCACGCCGCCGTCGCCGGGTCCGAAGACCGGCGCGTGGATGTCACCTTTCTGGAGCTTGAAGCGCCCGCTGATCTTGCCCTCGTCAGCGCTGACGCGGTGACAAACGATGCAGGTCACCCCTTCGAGGGACGCCTGCGCTCGGTTCTTGTTGTCGGTGAAGACCGGCTCGCCGAGGGCCATACCGACAGGGGTGTGGCAGCGAATGCAAAAGTCCGCGTTCGCGCCGTTCGTGAGCTTGGTCACCGTGCCCTGCATCGCGTTGAAGACCGGACTGATCTGCGCGTAGGCGTGGGGAGACACCGACCACTCAGCGAAGTGCTTCGGGTGACACTCACCGCACTGGGCCGCCGTCGGATAACCGTTCTCGGCGAACACCTCGGCGTGCATGTCGTCGGGGGTTTGGTCGGCAGCCATGGGACCCGCTGAAACCATGCGCGGAGATGTCGCAGGCTGCGCACCAGCGCTACAGGCCGCCATGAAGGCGCCGGCCGTGACGGAGGCGAGCAGAGCGAAGCCTGCTCCGAGCACGCCCCGATGAACGGTCGTTCGGTTGGGGATAGTTTGTCGCATGGTGGATAGCTCGGGGAGAATGGCGATACTCCTACAAGGGGCCGGCAGCGCTTAGCCTAACGGTCAAAGTGCGCAGAAAGCCCCCCGGGGAAGCCCTCCAGTGAGTCCCCCTTAAGGTTGCGGACCAATTCCCGCTCAGGATTGGTGATGGCAGAGCCGGCATCCCCTGAGTCCACGAGCGTGTTGGTCCAGTGACAGGCAAAGCAATCGACACGATCGCTCCGTAGCTTGCGCGTTCCGCCGCGGTGAATGGCCGGCTTTGCACGCGTTCCCTCTTCGGGAGAGTAGAACGTACGCTGGGCGAAAACTCTGGAGTGGGTCGAAGCGACCGTTTTCGCCAGCGATGACGCGATGATCCCTTCCCGGGGCACGTGGCAGTCGCTGCACTCGGAGTCCGAGGGGTGGTGCTGGTGCCCCATGTCGGCAATATCGACGACATGGGCCAACGTGATCTCGGTCTGCGCACCGAAGGCAGGGATCCCGCCACGGTGGCACTGCGTACAAGCCGCGACTTCTTGCTCGGTCACGCCGCCACCGGTGAGACGGGCGCGGCCGGCCGACTCGTCGTCGGAGTGACCGTGGCACTGGGTGCAGTCCATCGCCGATTCCAGGGTTCCGATACCGGTGGACGGCGAGTCGGAATCGGCAGAGTCGCTGTGGCAGTCGACGCAGGTCACCTCGTGCCCACCCACGAGCATCTGACCCACGTGGGCCTGGTGCGAGAACTCTGGAACGGCGCGCACCGGAGCCGCGAGTGCTCCGCCGGACGTGGATCCAGAAGAAGATCCAGAGGCGTCCGCTGACGGCACCGATTTGGGCGTACTCGCAAGATGACACTCGCTGCAGGCGGCCGGATCGTAGGTCAGCCCGAGTTGCTCGGGAGTCGCGTCTGCCAACACGCCGCTGGCCGTCAGCACCCGTGTGCCAATGTCCTCAGACCGGAGCGCGCCCCCCACGGTCGAGCCGTGGCACCCGGTGCAATCTGCTGTTTGTGGATTCGGCGGCAGGTGACTCGCGTGATCGAACGGGGCCTCTTGGATTCTGCTCGGCAGGGTCTCCACGGGCTGCCGGTGGCAGTCCGCGCAAGACTCGTGAATCGACTGGCCTTCCTTGAGCGTGATGTGCGGGTGCGCCTGGGTCTCGACGCGGAAGAGCAGCGAGCCCTTGCGGGTGACCTCGGCGAGCAGGCGCTCGTTAGCGAAATCCTCCGAGCCGAAAACATGGCACTGGGCACAGGTCTGCCAGTCGCCGTGATCGTCGTGGGTCCACCAGTCCCCGTGGTCGACCGGTGCCCACGGGGAAGGAGCATGGCACTCCTGGCAACCGCGGAAACTCTGTGCTTCGTTGAGCCCACCGTGGAAGGTGAAACCACCCGTCGCGTCCGCGTCGTAGGAGTGACACGCGCTGCACCCTTCGGCGTCAATGGCCTCGTAGGCGGCGTCCGAAGCCATTCTAGCGCTGGCCTCGATGTCTGAACTCGGGCGCTGAAAGTTCAGGTGATCGGCGTGGGAAAACGTGCTGGCCGTCCGGCTCAGCTGCGTTTCAGAGGCCACTTCAAACCGTAGCGGCGTGCGCGCCCCGTCGCTGATGTGGCACTCGCCGCAGGTCGAGGGCGACGCGTCGAAGGACGCAAAGAGGCCCTGTGCACCGGAGGCTGGGAAGCCTTCCTCAGCGTCGAACATCGGCCCGTGACAGGTACCGCAGTTCCCCCGATGTCGGATCGAATCAGCGGGCCCAGGATTCGCCAGCGCCGCCCGCGATGAACCTTTCCCCAGAAACTCTGTGAGGATGTGGTCCTCGTGGCGGAACTCCTCGACGTACCGCTGACCGTCCCGATTCGCCCCAGTCTCTGGGCTATCGTTCAAGGCGTCGACCAGTCCGCGCTTGAGCTTCGCCACGGCGCTCGCGGGATACTCAGCCGGAATCGGGCTACCATCGCGCCAAGTGCTCATGTAGCGCAGAACGGACTGGCGGGGCTTGTCCCCGCCGTGGCATTCCAGGCATAGCGGCAATCCGCCTGACTTGGGCATGAGGATCGGCGCGGAGATCGAGTCGCCATCGACCTCGTGACACTCCCTGCACTCGAGCGCCAGGTGCTTCGAATGCTGGAACAAGGCCCCCTGGGTCCGAAGCGCGTTCAGGCTCGTCCGAAAAGAGTCCTCCGAGGCGCTGATCTTAAACGTGTAGTCGTTGGTCTCATTGCTGAAGTGACACGACATGCAGACCGCTTGGGGATCGTGGCCGCCCTCTGCAGAATAGTCGTGACACCCGCGGCAATCGCGTTGGCGCTCGCGCTGGTCGGGATTCAGCCAGGCGTCTGGAACGTGCTTCGCGTGGGTGAAAGAGCGGATCTCGCCCAGGTTGGCATCAGCGGGCGCCTTGGCACCGCGGCCCTGAACGCTCCCAACGCCCTGAACGCTCTGATTCTGGGCCAAGAGGCCTGTGTTCGCGCTCAACAGAGACAGCGCAGCCACCGCGAAAGCCAACATCAGCGGCCACGGCAGCTGCATTGGATACGGGTAGCGCTTGGCAGTGGAATCAGCGCGTAGAAACAAAGCGAATCAAGCCCTGAAGAGAGGGGCAGAGGGCGAACCTGGAGTTTAGCTGTTGATTCCGAACGCGCGGGGAAGTTTTCGATGAGAGCCTCGTGATAGCGTGCTCGACCGGCTGCCGTTTCTTGCGAACGAACTCGTATCCTCGGGTCGTCAGGAACGGGAGTTTCAGAGCTGTCGATGACGCGGTAAAGTCTGCGCCGTCGGCGAACTGGTGCATTCACCCAGCAGCCCCCATTTCCACTCCATGGCCAAGCTTCATATTCATCGCGACGGGGCTCCCCCCGTCTGCACCCAGATCGAACCGACCACGACCGTCGGGCGTCTGAAAGAGTGCACCGTTCAGCTTGAGGATCCGCAGATCAGCCGAGTGCATGCCGTGATCACGATGGAAGACGGTGCCTTCCTGCTCAACGATCAGGGCAGCATGAATGGGACGTACGTCAATCGGACCAAGCTAGAGCGTGCGGAAAAGATCCAGCTGAACGATGGCGACGTCATCGGCATTCAAATGTTCACGCTGCGCTTCGAGTGTGACATGGGTTCCCTCAGCGCGAAGCAGCTCGAGGCTGCATCTTCCGAGGCGTTGTCTTCCAAAGAGAGCGTTCTTGCGGACCTAGAGAAGCCACCTGAGCCCTGCGTGCTCCTGTCCCATCTGCTGGACGACGGACGCGGCTCAGCCGTTTGGTCGAAGGGCGAGATGACGCTGCGGGTTGCCGATATCATCGAGGAAACCTGGGACACCAAAACGTTCCGTCTCGTCGGCCACTCAGCGACGCTGTTCTCGTACAAGCCGGGACAGTTCGTGACCCTGACGGTGAACATCGACGGCGAGCCCGTACAGCGTTCCTACAGCGTTTCGTCGAGTCCCTCCCGCCCCCATACGCTCGAGCTCACGATCAAGCGCGTCCCGGGCGGCCTCGTGTCGAACTGGATGAATGACCGCGTCTCGCTGGGCGACGAACTCAAAGTCCGCGGACCCGCCGGTAAGTTCTCGTGCTTCAACTACCCGTCCCGCAAGATGCTCTGCATCGCAGGCGGGTCCGGCATTACGCCGATCATGTCGATGCTTCGCTGGATCGTCGACACAGCGGCCGACGTGGATGTGGTGCTCCTCTACTCGGGCAGGTCCCCGGCGGACTTTATTTTCCGCAAGGAGCTCGAGACCATCTCCGCGCGCCACAACGGGCTGCGCGTCATCTTCACGGTGACGTCAAGCTGGACGGGCACCGAGTCGTGGACCGGTCTCACTGGACGCTGCAACAAGCGCATGATCGAGCTCGTCGCTCCCGAGGTGCACGACCGTCACGTCTTCCTCTGCGGACCCAAGCCCTTCAGCGACGCCGTGAAAGCGGAGCTTGATCATTTGGACTACCCCATGGCGAACCTCCACACGGAGAGCTTTGGCCAGGGACGGGTCGCGACGCCGCGCCCGGCACCCGCAGCTCCGGTCGCTTCTCCGGCCCCGGCCGCCCCCGCCGCCCCGGCCCCACCGAAAGCCGAACCGGCGCCGGCACCGGCACCGGCGCACCAGAAAGCCAGCGGCTACCGCGTGACGTTCGAAGGCTCGGGAGTCGAAGCCCAGTCGGATCCAGAAGGCACAATCCTCGAGCTGGCGGAGGCACACGGTGTCGAGATCGACTACGCATGCCGCCAAGGGAGCTGCGGTTCCTGCCGAACGAAGTGCCTCAGTGGCAAGGTCAGCATGGACGATGCCGATCTCTCGAACGAGGAGCGCGAGGAAGGCTGGATCTTGGCCTGCGTAGCGGTCGCAGAATCCGACGTCGTTATCGGCTCGTAGGCCAGGGCCCTTCGATCATGAATCCAGCCTGGACGATGAGAGTAGTGGACGGGGACGATCCCCCGTACGACGTGGAGGTCACGGAAGGCCTGTTGATCGGCCGGCACACCGACTGCGAGCTGGTCCTCAAGGACAGCCATGTTTCGAAGCGCCACGCCAAGATCGTTCAGAGCGGCGCGCAGCTGGCCATTGCCGACCTCGGCAGCAACAACGGGACCATCATCAACGGCGATCGTGTGCTCCATGAGGGCGAGCAATGCGCCCTCAGCCACGGACTCCGGATCCAAGTCGGGTACGCGGAGGTCACCGTCGTCGGCCCGCCAGAGGCGGTCGAGACGAAAGCTCCTGAGACCGAACTGTCCGAGGCCACGACCCCGGCAGAGGACGACGCCTGGAACGAGCTCAAGGACGACCCCGCCAAGCTCCAAGAGACCGTGCGGGCCGTGTCGCCCTTTCACTCGGCCGCGCCTCCTCCTCCGCAGCAGGAGAGCGAGCCTCGCCCCAAGTCTTCTTCACCGCCGGTAAGACGCGCAAGCGACTCGAGCGAAGCGGACTTCGCGGGCTACGACCTGCGCACGATCGTTGCGGAGAGCGACCACGCCGTCGGATCCGATGCGCGTCTTGAGTGCATGGAAGCGAGGATCGTGGTGCTGAACGAAGCCGACCTCCGGATCGTGCCTCTCGACGAACTCGTCTTCACCATTGGTCGCTCGGAGAAGTGCCACCTGCGCCTTGAAAACCGCGGCGTTTCCCTGGACCACGCATTCATTCGGTTTCACCCGACGAGCAACACCTTCACGCTGCAGGACGTTGGCAGCGCTAATGGAACGTTCTTGTCGAACGCGCCGCTCCCGGGGGGATCTCCCCGCGAACTCGAGCCCGATTCCCACGTGCGCTTCGGCACCATCGAGGGCGTGTTCATGCAAGGCCTCGACTCTGAGTTCCACAAGCTCTCGTCGGACAGGCACGCGGATGCGGCCACGCTCCTCAAGTCCCGTGGCAAGCTCTCGGTGCAAGCGATCAAGCTGGGGAACAAGAGCGCCCAAGAGCAAGGGACGAGCCTCGGCGAGGCGCTCCTCCTGGGCCAGTATGTGACCCCGCGGGACTGGTGCTTGGCCGTGAAGGACGCGCGCCTCGCCGCGAACCTTGCCGCCCTATCGGGATCCGGCTCGAAGAAGAACCTCCTCATCCCGCTCCTCATTGTGGTCGCGATCGCGCTCGCCGCGGTGGCCTGGTGGCTCCAGCTCCCGGCGACCGAGCGATGAACCTTTCGCTCTTCCGCTCGAAGCACGGTCCGCTCGCGATCGTGCTCGTCCTCGCGTTCGCAGGTTTCTCAATCGCAGCGAGCGCGCCGTGGGGCCGGCAGGTGAGCCACCACAGGGGCTTCCTGCTCGCGACAGGATGGGCTGCACTCCTCTCGATGGTGGTCGTGATGGCGTACGTGCTTCGCAAGTACGCACACCGCGGCGGATACTCGCCGGAGTTTCGCCGCAAGGTCGACTACGCCAGCCTTGAGGGCGCCGAGAACAGGATCAAGCGGCTGCGCCAGCAGATCAACGCGGGCGCGCTCCCTACCGCGAAGGAGATCGAGTCCGAGGCCGCCCGAATCCTGCGCGAAGAAGGCGTACACAAGGTCAACCGCGCACTCGTGAAACCTGGACCGCCGGGGGGCGACCCCTGGATCGTTCGCATCGTCCCCACCGAGCCCCTGGGTCGCGTGGCGCGCTGGATGCACGTACACTCGGCCTACGGGACGGCGTTTGGATTCTTCGCCATCATGCACGGCGGCCTCTCGCCGCAGTCCCCCTTCGGATGGACGCTGCTCGGCCTTGGGCTCTTCGTCTTTGTGACGGGGATCATCGGCATCGCCCTCTGGGCCGTCGGCCCGCGCTGGTTGACCCGTCGGGAGAAGGACCTCTCGATCGAGGAGGCCACCGCGTTCCATGCGAGCCTCGGAAGGAAACGCAGCGCTGCCCTGGACTCCCTCGATGCGCCTGTGGCACATCGCATGCGCTCCCTTCAGGGCAAGCGGCCTCGGTCGGCAGAGGAAACCGAAACGCTTATTCGCGAGCTCTCCGAGGATGCGCCCGATCAAGTGGCCACGCTGCAAGACCTCGCGGCCCTGATCGCACAGGAGCGCGTGCTCGCATCCGAGGTCAAGGGACTGCGCCGCGTGCGCGCGACCTTCACCGCTTGGAAGCTCGTCCATATCCCGGTCGCAGTTGTCCTCGTGGGCCTCGTCGCGGTCCATGTCGTCTCCATCTGGAAGTACTGAGCCATGACCTCCGCCAAAGAGAAGGCCACGCTGGCCGAAGGGCTCTTCGAGCTTCCGCTGTTTGCGAACCTGTCGAAGAAGCATCGCGCGGCCCTCTTGGAGTTCGTTGAGATCCGCGAGTTCCCGCCGGGCACGGACTTCATTCGCCAAGGCGAGTACACACGCGACTTCTTCGTCGTCCTGTCCGGGATCGTTGCGTTCTACCGCACCGAGAAAACGGGCGTGACGCAGGTGCTCGAGCAAACCGGACCGGGCGAGTGGTTCGGCGAACTTTCGGCCATTTCGAATCAGCCGTCCCTCGCGCGGGCGAAGGCCGATACCGCCTGTGTGCTCGCGGTGCTCGACCACGGGCTCTTCAAAGAGCTGCACCAGTTTTCGAAGGACTTCAAAAGCCAAGTCGACGATCACTACCGCAAGCGCTCACTCGCCCAGCACCTCCAGGTGGTTCCGCTTCTCGCCGGACTGGCCCCAGGGCAGCTGAGGGCCCTGCGCCCCGTTGCGCGCTTTGAACACCACGACAAGGACGCGGTGATCGCCAAGGAAGGCGAGCACGCCGAGGACATCGTGCTTGTGCGAGCCGGCGGCCTGAGCCTCACTCGAGCCCACGAGGGAAGTGAGAGGCTCTCCGGTTACCTCATGGCCAACTCGTCGTTCGGCGAGCACGCGTTTCTTGGGCACGATGAGCGCTGGCGCGGCACTTATACGACGCTGATGCCCACCGACCTACTGGTGCTGCCGATCGCCGACGTGCGGAACGCTCTGGCGGATCAACCCGACATGATCGAGCGGTTGACGAAGAAGGCCACGCTGATCGTCGCAGAGGATTCGGGCGAGATCACCGGCCTGTATGATGCTGAAGAGGATCGCGCCAGCCTCGACGAGCAGCTCGAGATCATGGTGCACTCAGAGTCGATCAAGGGAGGCGAAGCCCTCGCCATCGACCTTGAGAAGTGCATCCGCTGCAACGCGTGCGTGGAAGCCTGCGTCTCCGTTCACGACGACGGCGTCCCGCGCCTCTCGAAGAAGGGCAACCGCATTTCGGCCGAGGCCAATGCGCTCGGGAAAGAGCTCTCGCTGACGACGTCCTGCTATCACTGCGAGACGCCGGGGTGCATGAGCTCGTGCAACTACGGCGCGATCCGTCGGGACTCCCAGGGGCTAATTCGCTTCGTTTGGGACAACTGCGTTGGCTGCGCAGAGTGCACCAAGGGCTGCCCCTACGACGTCATCCGCCTGACGGCACCGCCGGACGCCGAGGCGGAGGATTCGGGCGGCTGGTTGCGGAACCTCCCCCTGCTCGGTGGCTTGCTCAATCAGCTTTCTGGCGAGCCCCAACGCCCCCAGCTCACGGTGGCGGAGCGCGGCTACTACAAGGAACAAGAGGTCAAGGGCAAGGCCGTCAAGTGCGACCGCTGCGAGGGGCTCCCCTTCGAGGCCTGCGTCTACAACTGTCCCTGCGGCGCGATCGAGCGCGTGTCACCGTCGCTCATCTTCGATGGACAAATCCAAGAGGACGGAACCGCGATCGCGCCTGACCGAAACGACGCCGATCAATGAGCGAGCGCCGCCCACTATTCCGCATCGAGCGCAAAGAGACGCTCGAGCAGCGCCTCAAGGAGAAGAAGAAGCTCACGGCTCTTCAGGAGGTCACCGCAGACTCGATCAGCATTGGCACGCGGTCGAACGCGGACCTAGTCCTGAAGGATCCGATCGCCGCCAGCCGCCACTGCTCGATCGCCTTCAAGATGGGCAAGTTCGTGCTGTGCGACGGAGACAACGCCACCGGCACGTTCCTGAACGGCGCGCGCATTGAGAGCGACCGTGTCCTGCGACCCGGTGACCGTATTGCGCTCGGGGTGACAACGATCGAGTGGCCTCCGTCGGACGAGGCGGAAGGCCCAGGGGTCATTACGCTACACGTCCGCGAGGGCGCCTTCTTCTTCGCGATGAAGCGGCGCGGCGAGTTCGAGAGCGACACCGACGAGTGGGTGCGCAGCGAAGTCACCTTCGGTCGCATGCCGCTTCTGCGCGCGCTCAACGTGCTCGGCATCGTTGCTGCCATCGGCGCAGCTCTTTGGCTCTGGCTGGCACCGAAGGGGCAAGAAACCCTGCAGCCCGGCCACCTTTCCTCTGCCCACGCGGCGCTCTTTTCGAACCACCCCCCCACCGACGCTCACCTCGCTTCAGCCGTGGCCATCGCCCAAGAGATGAAGTGCGCGGCGTGCCACGAGAGCTTTGGGCAGCCCAGCCAAGCGAAGTGCGCGGCATGTCACGGCGAGCTCGTGGAGGCCGCTGCTGCCACCCTTTCGCACCCGTTCGGATGGGACGACGCGTCGAGGTGTAGCTCCTGTCACAGGGAGCACTACGGCGCGACGCCTCCACCCGGTGCGTTGCACCCGGTCGACATTTCACAGGACTGCCAGGACTGCCACGGCGACCTGTTCGACACGGAGGCTGGCCTGCGCGAAGGGCTCGCCCGAGCCGTCGAGGAGTACGACCTAGCACCCAGCACGGACGAGTCAGTGCAGCGCGTGGCCTCGATGGGGTTCGAGGGGTTCCACCACGGCGATCATTCGTCCGTGAACGACTGCGCTGCCTGTCACGTCGAGTCCGAGTCTTTCGAACATGGTGACTTCGCGAAGCAGAACTTCGACTCCTGCATGGTCTGCCACTCGCCTTCGTCGGAGGCGAGCAGCACCGTACTCGCCGATTGGCTCCCGCCGGCGGAGTCCCGCTGGGACCTCGACTGGCACGGTTCTGGCACGGACGGATCCCACTGCCAGCAGTGCCATGTGGAGCCCTACGCCGCCGCACTCAAGGAAACCGAAACCCTGCATCCGAGCGCGGTGCTCTTCAGCCTGCAGACCCGCTCCCACGCCCACGACTTTGAGGTCTCGACCGATCCTGCGGACTGCGCCAGCTGCCACAAGGCGGGGCTTCCGCGCAACGCGGGCCGCACGATGAAAAGCCGCGCGTTCCGACACGACCAGCACCTCTCTTTTCCGCGGCCCACTTCGGAGGAAGAGGCGAGGGTCAACGCAGCCCAGTGCGCCGAGTGCCACACGGACATGGCCTTGAGCGCGCAGCTCGTCGCATCCCCCGGCTCGTATCTCGGACCACCCGCTGGGAGCTGTGCCTCGTGCCACGAGGAAGATGGACGCTCGTTGATCGAGGGGCCCGGGACTCCGGCGGAGCCGCTCGCGCCAGCTTCCACCGTAGCCTTCCCCCACGCCCAGCACGTCGAAGTCGAGGGCGGCTGCCTCGCGTGCCACGCGGTACCGGTCGACAGCTCACAGCGCGTTGCCACGATCGAGGGTGCGGCCCAGTGCGCAAGCTGCCACGTCGAGACAAGCGGTGATCTCTCGGTAGCCCATCACTTCCTCGCGGGGGCGGGCGCCGACGGCTGCGCCGTATGCCACACGTCCCAGAGTGATCCGGCGTCCGGCCGGGCCATGGCGTCCGTGTTCTACGCGGAGGCCGACGCTGCGATGGGCCGATCGACGTTCTCTCACACGCTGGAGGCCCACAAGCAGGGCTCCTGCACCGACTGCCACGGCGACCTCACCGCAGGCGAGGACATCTACTCCCCGCCAGAGAGCGCAGCCAGCTGCCGCGAGTGCCACGCCCGGTCGCGCTTCCATTGGCGCTAGCTGCGGCCCATGGGCGCTCGTGCCTCAGCTTGGGCCGCTAGGCAGCCTGCGGAGTCGTTAGGGGTTAGCATTGGGCATTCGATCCGGCTTGCTACCGTTCTTTCCCAGAACGTGAGTAAGGCCGCGATTCGTTCTCCCCTCTAGTGCCATGCTTCTCACCGCTCTGCTCGCCCTTACGTCGCCCCAGACCCCGTGGTCTGCCCCCGATCCTACAGCCGTCGCCGCTGCCAACCTCCTCAGCGGGAACGGAGGCCTTCGCGTCGTCAAGGCTGACCTGAACGGCGATGGACGAGACGACCTCGTAACCGTGGCGGAGGCAGACAACTCGCTCCAAGGCTATACCCGACTGATCGTGAGCCTGGGCCAAGGCGACGGGACGTTCTCGCTCCCTTTGGACTCACTCGCAAGCTGGGACGGCCTCTTTGATGGAACACTCTACCTAGAGGTCACGGTTGACGACTTCAACGGCGATGGACACGCCGATCTTCTGATCCCCTATTTGTCGGGCTCCGGCCTGCCGTGGGATCTGTTGGTTGCCGACGGCGATGGCACGGGACACTTCGCGGTTCCCCGCGTCATCGGGAGCCTACCGGAGCTAACGAACTTCACGCTGGCGGCTGATCTCAACCAGGACGGCTTGCTCGACGCAGTCTGGGGAACGACCCTCAACGTCAGCTATGCACTGGGTCTGGCAGGAGGCGGGTTCGGGCCGCTCTCGATGCTGTTTGACTCCCCGCTTCGCGTAGCGAATCTTTCCGTGAGGGACGTCACGGCAAACGGATCGCAGGACCTCGTGCTTTCGACCCTATCTAACTCGGGCGTCAGCGGTCTCACGTTCAACACCGCGCTCATTCAAGGGACGGGGACGCTTCCCTTTGATACGTCTTCGGCCACCGAGTTGATCGATGATCTCCTCATCCGCATGACGGTTGACGACTTGGACTCGGATGGTGACCTGGAAGTCTTCGGCTCGTCCTACACGGACGCCTACTTGGTCGAGGGTTTAGGTGGTGGCGGTTTCGCACCCGCCCGAGCGCTCCCCACCGAGCTTGTCGGGTCCAACTTGGAAGCCCACGACCTCAACGGCGACGGCCAGCTCGATCTCTTGGGACTGAGCTTCACCTCGGTGACCAGCACCCCGCAAATAGGAGCGTTGACCTTCGGGCAGCCGAGGACGGAGCTCGTAGAGCGCTTCGATTCCGGCATCACGCTGGACGCCAACGCCGACGGCATCGTGGACCTTGCGGTTCCGAAGCAGATCGATTCCGCTAGCCTGTTCTTTTCCAAGTATCAAAGGCCCGCGATCTCGCTTGGCACGGAGACCGCGACGGGTGAGTTCTCCGTCGCCGCATCGAACCCGATCGACGAGCGGCTGGGGCTGGCCGCGCCGGCAACGGCCGACGTTGACGGCGACGGATTCCTCGAGGTATTCGGTCTCGATCTCTCGACGGGATCCTTTGGTATGAAGCCGAGCCTCGGCGACGGGGTGTTTGGGAAGGCGGTCAAGCTTGCCGAGCTGGGCGATCTTGCCGTGGGCAACTTCGGCATACCGGACGACGTCTATCCCCTTGTCGCTGACTTCACGGGCGATGGGATTGAGGACGTCGCCTACGCAGAGGCCGGTGAGCGCGAGATCCAACTGCGCGTGGGGAACGGCGTCGGAGGTTTCGCTCCGCCGTTCATCGCGGGGACGGCGCCCTTCCTTATGGCGGACTGGGTGGCCACTGATCTCGATGCAGATGGCGCTAGCGACCTAGTCTGGATGACCCGTAGCCGTACCGCGATCTACTTTGCCTTTGGTTCATCCTCAGGCGTGCTAACGCCTCCCACTTCCCTTTCGGGTCAGCTTCCCGCACCCGCGAGCTTCGCCGTCGGTGATCTTGACGCCGACGGAGACCAAGATTTCCTCTTTGTTCACAACTCCGCTGTCGAGGCTTCCCTGCAGCAGGCCCCCCGGCAATTCGGAGCCCGCGTGGCGACTGGATCACTGCTCAGCTGGATTTCCCAAGGTTCCGAGCTGAGCCTCGCTGATCTCGATGGAGACCTTGGACTAGACCTAGTCTTCGTGACCAACTCGCCTCGGCGGCGCTATTGGGCGCGAGGCCTTGGGTCGGGCAGCTTTGCGGACGAGATATTGCTTGGGAACGCGAACGTCAATGAAGCACGCCACTTCGGCGATTGGGACCTCGACGGCGATCAAGACTACGTCGTGAGTTGGCGAGCCCCCGCTTTTGGAGCTCCCCCCTTCGGATTCCACGAGAACGTTGGAGCGGGCGTTTTTCTCCCGGCCGTCGTGCCCACACAGACTCCGCTGCCGCTCTCGGCAGGGGCCCTCGCCTTTGGGGACATGGACTCAGACGGTGACCAAGAGATGCTCATCGCCACTGGAAACGGAATCCTCCACGTGGCCACTAACGAGGCACTGGGGGCGGTAGGAGATACCTACTGCGGTCCGGCCGTTCCCAACTCGACGGGACAAGCGGCCGAGCTGCGCGCGAGCGGATCGGTTGACGTCTCCGTAAACCGTATGTCGCTGAACGCATCGGGGCTGCCCGCGAACTCCTTCGGCTACTTTCTGACCAGCCAGCTGCAGGGCTTTACGACCTCCGTCCCAGGATCGGTCGGCACCATTTGCCTCGCCAGCCCCATCGGACGGTTCATCGACGCCTCGGAGATCCGACAGTCCTCCCAGGCTGGAACGTTCTCCCTCGACATCGACCTCACGGCGATCCCCACTCCGGTATTCGGCCGAGTGCCGGTCGCCCCGGGGGAGACCTGGAACTTCCAGGCTTGGTATCGGGACGTGGACGGAGCCGGCGGCGCGACATCGAACTTCACGGACGGCTTGTCCGTTGTGTTCTAGTCAGGAAAGTGAAAGCGTCCGCCCACGTCACCGTCGACGTTCCCTAGGAGCGGTCGGGTTCTGCTAACGTGTCGGACATGGTCGATTGGATATCGCTCACCCACCTAGCCCCAATCCGTCACCAGCAAGCTTGAACGAAGCGCCGGAACCTCGAATAACGGGGGTATGAATAAGCCAACCACGTCACCGAGGGCCCGACGCCATCGATGACATAGTGTACCCAACAGCGCCTCGAGTCCAAGGCCCCAGACGGCCGGACCTTCACGGCTGCTTTCGACGGCGGCAACATCACCAGCGACGGTGGAACTCCACTGCTCCGGCTGGTCGATGACCGCTGCAAGATCCTGGAGCGATTCGGGCAGTGTTTCACCGACTACCGCGATCCCAGCCGGATCCAGTTCACTGCGACGCAGCTCGCAGCGCAGCGAGTCTTGTCCGTCGCTCTTGGCTACGAGGATCTCAACGATCATGACATCCTGCGTGGCGACCCGTTGCTTGCCGCTACCGTTGGAGCGGACCAGCGCTCCGGCGCGAAGCTCGCCTCCTCGGCGACGCTCGGGCGCATCGAGAACTCCGCTCTCGGCCTCGCACAGACCGACCGCTACCGAAAGCTGATCTTGAACTTCGAAGAGGTCGATCGGCTTCTGCTCGATCTCTACATCGAGGCGCACGACGAGCCACCGAAGGAGGTCGTCCTCGACCTCGATGCGACCGACGCCAAGATCCACGGCAAGCAGGAAGGGCGCTTCTACCACGGCTACTACGACGAGTACTGCTAACTCCCGCTGTACACCTTCGCCGGGGACTATCTGCTTGGAGCGCGCCTTCGTCGCTCTGACGTCGACGGCGCGTCGCAGAGTACCGAAGAGCTGGAGCGCATCGTGACAGGACTGCAAGCTGCCTGGCCCGACGTTCGGATCATCGTTCGCGCTGACTCAGGCTTCTGCCGCGACTGGACTCTGAGCTGGTGCGACGAACGACCGAACGTTGAGTACGTGATCGGAATCGCGCGCAACGACCGCTTAGAGAAGCTTCTGGCGCCAAGGATGGAGGAGGCGAAGAAGAAGCACGACGTATCCCTGAACGCAGAACGCCTGTTCGAGACGTTCGAGTACCGCACAAGGGAGAGCTGGTCGAAAGCGAGGCGCGTCGTTGGGAAGGCGGAGTACCTGAAGGGCGGACCCAACCCGCGGTTCATCGTGACTTCGTTCTCGGAGGAAGAGTGGGCGTCGAGGGCGCTGTATGAGGATCTCTACTGCGCACGCGGCGAGATGGAGAACCGGATCAAGGAGCAGCAGCTTGACCTGTTCGCGGATCGCGTCAGTTGCCATTGGGAGCGAGGGAATCAGATCCGGATGTACTACTCCGCGATTGCTTACGCACTCATGGACGCGTTCCGACGCTTGGCACTTTCCGGCACCGACATGGCGCGCGCCCAGTGCGGAACGATTCGCTTGCGCTTCCTCAAGATCGGTGCGCGGATCAAGTGTTCGGCCAGGCGAGTCTGGATTCACCTTAGCGAGTGCTGTCCTTGGCGCGACGCGTTCGTCGCGGCCTGGGAGCGACTACAGATCGCGTAGCTCGGCGCGTCGAGCAGTAGGACCGACGGCGGATCCGAACCATCGGAGGCCGCTTCGTAGCTACGGCCAGCGAAAGCGCATGAATGTCGCCCAGAACGCCACGGTCGGCGAGCCACTGGCGCCATATCGAACTGGATTGCAGCGCCGAGCTCACACTCCGCCTTTGCTCCCCAGCAGCGAGATTCGACCGACTGCCAACTTCACCCTCGAATCAGACCTCGTGACGGAATCGGGCTAGCTATTAGGGGCTCTTCGAGCAACGCAGACAGGGCTTCGAGGGGTGCTGTTGCAGAGTGCGGACTAGTTCAACGGGCTCCTAGAGCTCGTCGAGGAAGCCCAGCAGATCGACTTCCA
>CAYQKK010000098.1:15922-21718 GCA_964417955.1 uncultured Planctomycetaceae bacterium | reverse complement strand
AGCCTCGGCGAGGTGGATTTCAAGCTCGTGGCGGAGTACCTCCCTAAGGAAGCTGCAAAGGTGGTGGACGTCGACCCAACCCACGGGCGGCCCGAGGTTCTCGCTTCGGTCCAGTTTCTGATGGGTTTGGGGTACTGACGACCCCAGAACTCGAATCAGTATTCGAGTGCAAGCCTCTTGCCTGTAGAGCTTTAGGTCCCGGTGTGGGTGATCTGGGGAAGAGGGGCCGTAGAGCTAGCCCCGGGAGTTCGCCGATAATCGGGGTCCGCACGAGACTGCGCCCATCCCCATGACTGACTCCCCGCGACCTGTTCCTCTCACTGCGGCCCCCGCTCCAGCAGGAGCCAGCGGGGACGCAGAAGGCGCTCCAGCTGCCACGCCAGCCGGGCCCAGCGAAGAGGCCCCCGCACCGAAGCCGTTCGACGGCCTGCCCCCCGTCGAGCATCTCGGCCGCGTCTTGCGGAAGTGTTCGGAGGAGGCTGATCAGAGCGTCGCGGGTCACTTCCTGATCCTGACCCACATGGGCCCCGACCCCGACGCCATCGGCGCGTGTGAGGGACTGCGCCTGCTCATTGAGAAAGGCTTCGCGTTCCGCTGCGTCGTGGCGACCCATGGTCGCGTGCACCGCGCCGAGAACGTCGCGCTGCTTGAGACCCTCGACCTCGACCTGCACGAGTACGCGGAGATCGATACGAAGGAGTTCTGCGGCGTGCTCATCGTCGACACGCAGCCGACCTTCCAGCACACCGTCGTGCCAGACGATCTTCCCGTTGTTGCGGTCTTCGATCACCACAAGTCGCCGTCCGCCGAGGGTGACGATGTGGTCGTCGCGCCGCACCAGGACGTTCGAACGGACCTCGGTGCGACCTCGTCGATCATCTTCGAGTACCTGCGTGATATGGAGGTGCCGATCGACGAAACGACCGCGTCGGCGCTCTTCTGCGGCGTCCGCTACGACACGGCCGACCTGTCGCGGAACGCTTCCCCCCTCGACGAGGAGGCCTATCTCGCAGTCTTCAAGCTGGGCGATCGACAGCGCATCGCGGCCATCGACCGACCGCCCCTGTCGCGCGCCTACTACCGGCATGTCGCGCAGGCCCTCACCAAGGCTCGCCAGCACGGCCCCCTGGTGATCTTGCTGATGGGGCAGGTCGAGAACCCCGAACACGTCGCTGAGATGGCGGACTTCTTCCTGCGCATGAAGGGCTGCTCCTGGGTCGTCGCCGGCGGCGCGTTCGAAGGTGGTTACGTACTGTCGCTGCGAACGGACTACGCATTCGGCAAGGCCTACCCGCTGATGAAGCGCGTCCTGAAGGGCGAGGGCTCCTTCGGCGGGCACGGCCACATCGCCGGCGGCCGGATCCAGCTGGAGGACGAGGGCATGAGCGCCATCAAGGCCACCGAGCGGACGATCCGCAAGAATGCCCTCGAGGTCATCGCCACCAACGATGGCGAAGACTCCAAGGCCCCCGAAGGCCGCAGGCTTGACGCGTGAGTCCAAGGCGTCGGGGAGCTAAGCTCCCTGTATGACTCCTTCCAGCGCGCGACCCAGCCTCCTTTTCGTAGGCGGCACCGATTCCTCCCGTAAGGCGGGCCTTGACGCCGATCGGGAGGCCGCTGCCGCCCAGGAATGCGGGGCCGTCGAGATTGCCAGTGCAGTCACCGACCAGGATCTCTTCGAGGTCCGCAGCGTCGAGGAGCGTCTGCTGTGGAATCACGCGGCCCTGGCTGCGATTGAGGATGCCTCCGGCGGCATGGCGCCCATCGCGGCGCTCAAGTTCGGCCTTCTCCCCGGCGTCGCCTCCATCGTCGAGGCTGCGCGACTGATCGCACGCACGGCCCACGGGGCGAATCCCATTCCGGCAGTCGTCGACCCGGTGATCCGTTCCTCCAGCGGCTACCGGTTCTGGAACGATCGAGAGATGGTGGCCGTTCGCGACAGCCTCATGGTGGCGGGCCCGATCCTGACCCCGAACCTCGACGAGCTCGCAGAGCTTGCTTGGCTCGATCGCAACCAAATTGACGAGTCCGAGGAGACCCGCGTCCGCGCCGCTGAGGCCTTGATCCACGGGGGCGCCTCGGCGGTGGTTGCCAAGGGGGGCCATGGCCCCGTGGGTGCCCCAGTGAGGGACCTCGTGCTCCAGCCCGGCGCGGCCCCCGTTTGGATTGAGCGGCCCCGCGAGGCTGGCAAGGGCATTCGGGGCTCCGGCTGCCGCTTCGCCGCCACGCTGGCCTGTGGGCTGGCCCAGGGCCAATCCCTGACCGCCGCCGCCGAAGCCGCCGGCGACTTTGTGGCCCAGCGAATCCGCGAGGAAGCCGTCTCCTGACGGTCTTGGCAGAACTTGCCCCGAGAAAACTGCCCTTGGCACTTGCCACCCTGCGGGGCGACGCTATTCTTCCTCGCGACGCGGCTGTAGCTCAGTGGTAGAGCGCAACCTTGCCAAGGTTGATGTCGTGAGTTCGAATCTCATCAGCCGCTCCATCGTCCAACGAAAAAGGGCCCGCTTCTTACCAGAAGCGGGCCCTTTCTCTCTTTTGAAGCAAGGTACCCAAGCTCCTAGGCCTGAAAGAGGCGCTAGGGATCGTCGACAGAGTGGCAAACCGGTGCGAGCTAGCCCCCGTTTCGAAGGTGTCGCAGCTTTCCGTCGTGGGCTCCGAACCACAGGCCGTCCGTCGTCACGGTTGGCGAGCTCCACGTTGTCGCGCCCACTTCGAAGCGCCACACGACGGCGCCGGTTTCGCGGTTGATACTGAATAGAGCGCCTGGTTCATCGCCGCCGGAACCTTCGCCGCCCACGTAGAGATGCTCGCCCACGATGGCCGGGGATCCCAGAACGCGGCCCGCAAGGTTGGTTCTCCAGCTGAGCGCGCCGGTGGATGCGTCGAGGGCGTAGAGGTGATGATCGTCGGAGCCGATGTACACATGCTCGCCGTCAAGAGCTACGGCGGGGGAGGAGAAGACGGTGCCGCCCGTGGCAAAGCGCCAGACCTCCGCGCCGGTCTGCAGGCCAAGACAGTAGACGTTGTGGTCGTCTGACCCGACATAGATGCGCTCTCCGTCTGCTGCGGGAGAGGACCAGACAGTCGCCTCGGTCCTGAAGGTCCAGAGGGCTGCTCCAGTCTCCGCGCTAAGTCCATAGACGAAGCCGTCCTGGGAACCGATCGCAACGACGCCGCCAGCGACCACCGGCGACGAGAGGATCGCCCCGCCGGTGGCGTGGGTCCAGAGCACCTCGCCGCCTAGGGCGTCCACCGCATAGACGCTGTGGTCGAACGCTCCGAAGTAGCAGACGTCATCGACGATCGCGGGAGACGACTGCTCGCCGCCCCCGCCCAGCTCGATCGACCAGTGTTGTTCGCCGGTCAACGCGTCTAGGCAGTAGAAGCGGTCATCGTCCGAGCCGAAGTAGACCCGTCCTCGGTGGACGGAAGGGGAGGCTCGCACGAGCCCGTCGACGCGGAAGCGCCAGCGCTCTTCACCGCTGGCCGCGTCGAGGGCGAAGAGGTGATCCGCGAAGGTTCCGCAGAACACCAGGCCGTGGGCCACGGTAGGCGATGACTCCACGGTGCCACCGGTGTCGAAGGACCAGACGAGCTCGGGCTCGTGAACCGGCTGCGCATTGACCGCCGCGCCGGTGTGGCGTGGCCCGCCGCGGAACTGAGGCCAGGAATCCTGGGAGGCGCCCGTCGCGCCGCAGCTGGAGAAGGTCAAGGCCAGAATGAGGGTCGTGGAGATGGCGGGAGCGTACGTCATGGGAGCCGCGAGCCTAGCAGACTCGCTCCCGCCTTCCACGGTAGGACTTGGTGAGGACCCTACGGGGTGATCGTCTCGATGCGGTAGGTCAGGTTGTCGATGAGGTAGGTGGCGCCGCCGACGTTCTCAAAACGCACGCTCCTGATCCCGGGGGCCGTCACGCCAATGAACGATTCGGTCTGGGTCTGCGAGGTTCCCAGTACGTCGCCGGTCGCGTTGGGTCCGGAGTACGCCGTGATTCTGATGCCGCTGCCGACATTGCCGAAGTCAATGAACGCGCCGGCCGTGCTGGTGCTCGGCTCGAAGTTGATCTGCAAGATGTCCGGTTCGTTGAAATACGGCAGGTGGGCCAGGCCGAGTGACTCGCCCGGGATCACGGGATTGTCGGCGTCGACCACCGTGGGCGTACCGTCGTCCGCCGAGATGCTCAGACCGGGAATCTGCGTCGAAAGCACCGTGTCCTCGCGGAACGACTCGAAGGTCTCAACCGTCAACGCGCTGGCGTTGGGCCGGAAGGCCAGGTTGTCCATGGCGCCCGATCCTTGGAAAGAGACGCGCATCGACACCACGCTCTCAGCGTCAAAGCCGGTAGCCATGCTGGCCGTGGCGGTCGACATGAACCCGGGTTGGGCGTCGAGGGTGGTCAAATCCAGGGTCCGATAGCCGAGCGGTCCTTCGACGGAAACGTCCTCGGTCCACCCGCTCGGAATTTCGTAGACGAGGGTTCGACTCTCGCCATCGGTGAGCGTGACCGTCGTGGTCTGGTTATCGCCGGGGCACAGATCGATCAGGTCCACCGAGACGGGGCCCGCGCCGAGGCCTGGGAAGCTGATGTCGATGTCGCCACCGTCGGCGTGGTCGTTCGGGAAGTCATAGACCCCGGGCACGCTTTGGAGCGGGCCATCTTGGAGGATCAGTACGTTCCCAAGGCCCACCAGAAGGTCTGGATCTTGGCTCCCTTGGTTGGGCCCCCCGGGAGTCGAGTCAAAGATGGCGGCCGTGTCGCCCGATGCCGACTGGCCCGTGATGCTGACGAGCGAGTCGAAGGCTCCGGCAGCCACAATGGCTTCACCGTTGGCGAGGGCCGTTTCGAAGTCGTCGGTGGTCTCGAAGTCGATGACCACCACGTCGCCAAACGTCATGTTGTCGAAGATCAATCCGTCTTCGGTGTTCGGGAAGGGCTGGAACAGCTCGATGCGGCGAATGCCTACCCCGGTGACCGTCAGCGTATCGAACTCACCAACGCCCGGGCCGGTGGTGACGTAGGTGTCTTCGCCCACCAGGTTGCCTCCAATGATGCCGTCGAACGCCCGCAGCCGAGCGCCTGCAGAGCCGACATCAACCGCCAGGATGGACACGGTGTTCACAGCGCGGCTAAACGACGCCACGATGGGAGTCGCCTCCGTGGGAGAGAAAGGAGGATTGAAGCCATCGTCGGTAACGGTCACCAAGCTGACACCTGAAGACGGCGTACCGGCCTGCGTGGCGGAAAGAGGCTCGCGCCAGGCCGCATTGGAGAAGTGGACCCCGAGATCGGCGTAGAAGTCGTCGACGGGGCTGCCTGGATTGCCGCCGTCGAAGTCGATCGAGACCCCGTCCGTGATGGGAGCGGTGGGCAGGCCGGTGACGCTGATCGAGCCTGCTTGGCTCGCCTGGGTTCGGGCGCTCGCTTGGGACTTGACGTCCGACGGGGGCTGGATCACCGCCCGGTTGACTTGGTCGATGAGGGGGCCCGAGCGCTGCGCTTGGGCAGTGACGGCGAGAAGTCCGAAGAACAGCGAAGCGGAGGCGAGGGTCGTAGTTTGGTTTCGCAAGGCAGTGATATACGAAGGAGGGAAGAAACGGGAAGACCCTCAACCTATCACAGCCCGGAGATTCTGCACGGCGGGCACCCACGATGCTGACTCATGGACTCGACTTGGGGGGCGGCGTGTGACCCCGCCGCATGAGTGGAGATCCGAAGGCAAGAAGGATCAGGACTGGAATGAGCCATGCGAGAACGTCCAGGAGTCGCTCGGCCAACGCGAGGCGCGGGCTGAGCC
>CAYQKK010000098.1:3205-15822 GCA_964417955.1 uncultured Planctomycetaceae bacterium | reverse complement strand
AGCCATGCGAGAACGTCCAGGAGTCGCTCGGCCAACGCGAGGCGCGGGCTGAGCCGGGCCCCCGGAACGATGCGATGACCTGCAGTGTTCGAAAGGGCCGAGAGGTAAGCCTCTTCAAAGCGCGGCCCGTGACCCGCGTTGCGGATCGCGTCGCGAGCTTCTCGGAGTCCCTCTTCCCTCGAGAGACGTTCGAGGGGCCCGCGAAGCACGAACCCGTAGTCGGGGTCGGCGACCCAGCTCTCGCTCCCGTTCTTGAAGAGCGCAAGCACGTGGCCCTTCAGATCTACCATCTGCGATTCGACTCGCCACGTGCGCGCAAGCTCAATAAGTACGGCGACTGCGTCATGGCAGAGACCGCGACCACCGCGCATCACGCGCTCTGGCCTCTGGGTTTGCCGCAGGTCGTCGAACGCCAAGCCGAGGCTCCACGCTAGCCAGTTTTGAGAGAAAGTGATCGACGTCGCAGGCCCATGGGTGAGGCTCTCGAACACGAGGGAGTTGAGTGATTCCACTCCCTCACGGAACGCCCGAGTGGAACGGGGAAGCGCATCGAGGTTCGTGCGGAGCCCCGCCTGGAGGAAAGCCGCCGAGAGCACGGGGTAGTCGTAGCCAGCGATTCCCGCTGACGAGGTTGGCTTCGGCGGCGGAGCTGCGCTCATCGGCGCTAGACGGGCGAACGCCATCAGCACGAGGAGCGCCGCCGAAACCACCATAGCCGCCCCCTTCGCGAACGCCGTCCAGGAGCCGCGCACGTCCTACATAGCCCCTTCGAGCTCTTGCGCCCTCGAACGCAGCGGGCGACGGTTGATCTCGTGCACGACCTTCAGAAGTCGGGCGACGGCCTTGCGCCGAGCCGGGCTGTTCACCGTTCGATTGACGTGACTGGTCGAGGCGTCGAGGGGCTTCGACTCCATGCGCTCGATGGTTGTATTGTCTAGGCGGCCTTCGCGCAGGTCTCCCTCGAGGGGCGTTCCGTTTTGCACCAGCAGTCGCGAGAGGTGCACGCGATCGAGGTGCGGCTTGACGCCGGTCAAGAACTTGTGCGTGGCCTCGAGGTCCTCGGCGTCTTCGTCGGGATAGCCGGTGAAGGCGGTGACGCGGGTCGAAATTCCCGCCTCGCTGGCGTAGGCCAAGAACTCGCCGAGGCGCGCGGGATCGGTTCCCTTCTTCATGGCCTCAAGCAGACGCGGGCTCGCGGTTTCAAGGCCGGTCGTCACGCGGGCGAGTCCGGCCTTGGCCGCCGCCTGCATGTCCTCGCGCGTGAGCCCTTCATCCTTGCGTGGTCCCATGTGCACGGCGCAGGTCCACTTCGCGTCGGGCACGATGCCCGGGAAGCCCTCGTGCAGTCCGCGCCAAACCTCTAGGTCCGAGTTGAGCTTGAGATCGCTAAAGCAGAAGAGCCTCGTGCCGTAGCGCTCATGATGATGGCGAATCTCGTCGAGCACGTTGCCTATGCTTCGCGAGCGGTAGGTCCGGCCAGCGACCGTGACGACATCCGAGCAAAAGCGGCACACGCCCCACCCGCAGCCGCGCCCGGTCAGCATCGAGATGATGCGGTTGGGGTACTTGTCCCAAGGGAAGTCGTCGTAGTCGGGGAACGGGAGGTCGTCGAGGCCATGGAGCGGCGGCGCCATTCCGCCGTCTTCGCCCCCTGCGGCGGAGTAGCCCGGCATGCTCGGCGTTTCGCCAGCGCTGATTTGCTTGAGCAGCTCGACGATGCTCCCTTCAGCCTCGCCGGCGAAGAGGCCCGTTAGACCGGGGATCTTGAGCCACTCTGCGCGCGTGTCCTCGCCGTGGAATGCAGGCCCACCCACCACCATGGGAATGCCGCGCTCGGAGGCCATGGCCGCGATCTTCTGGCAGACGTCGTGGTACATCAGGTAAGCCGACACGAGGATGACCGACGGGCGCCGATCCATCGCTGCACTCAGCGCTTCCATCATCTCCTCACCGCGGGTCGATCGGCGGTGGGGGCGTAGGTTGCCGAGCGTCTCACGAAGAGCCCGGACGCTCTTAGAGGGCGTAGTGGCGCTCCACCAGCGTAGGCGTTCATCCCAGTAGCCCCACGCCTTCGCGCGGGCCTCGCGGGGAATGCCCGTGGCGCCGACGGAGAGCGGTGACAGGACCTCTACGGACTGGCCGGCCTTCCGAAGAACCGCGCTAATCAGTCCAACGGGGAGAGTGGGGAAGCGAGAGAAGTTGTTGAGGTCGACCAGCAGAACGCTGGCGTTTGGGTGCGAGTCGGTAGGCAGCATGGGGGGAGATAAAGAGTTGAGCGAGCTCCTTGAGGGATGATCGACGGTCTGGGGGACGGTCTTTCCGGGGGAATACTACCGCGCCCTTTCGCTGATGCTATCGCTTAGGATCCGAGCAACGGCTATGAAGATCCTCTACCACCAT
Organism: uncultured Planctomycetaceae bacterium; assembly: GCA_964417955.1. GTDB lineage: Bacteria > Planctomycetota > UBA1135 > UBA1135 > Saltatorellus. Next base: position 13,422 of record CAYQKK010000098.1, on the reverse strand, counting down.
CGGACCCAGGCGGAGGACGGGCAGGCCGTTCACATTCGGTCTCTAATTGGTGCATTCCGATCCTTGGGGCACGAAGTGCGAGAGGAGGCCTTGGTGCCAAGAACGGCGGTGGCGGAGTCGGCTCCGATCGCTACGGGCGATGGAAGAGATGCTTGGCCTCTGATGAAGTACGTGCCCAAGTTCGCCCGTGAAGTGGCGGAGTACGCCTACAGTTTGCCGGCGGCCAAGGGGCTCATCCGAGCTCACGGTCAGTTCGGCGCGGACTTGATCTACGAGCGCTACGCGTTTGGGAACACCGCTGGGATCCGAGCTTCCAAAGAGCTGGGGGTGCCCATGGTGTTGGAAGTCAACGCACCGATGGTGCATGAGCTAGCGCGCACTCGCGGGCTCGCCTTCCCTAGGTGGGCCCGACGCGTCGAGCGCAAGATCTTTCAGGGTGCCACGAGGGTCTCCGTAGTGACGTCCGTTCTTGGGGACATGGTCGCGGAGTACGGCGTTCCGCGTGAGCGCATTATCGTCACTCCCAACGGAGTGAAGATGGATCTCTTCGACAACCCGAATAGGGAGACCGCGCGAGCCGATCTCGGGATCACTGAAGTGGAGGGGCCCGTCCTTGGTTTTGTGGGCTACTTCCGCGAGTGGCATCGCCTCGACATGGTGATGGAGGCGCTTGGCAAAGATGGCCTAGCGGGCGCCCATCTGGTGCTGGTGGGCTACGGCCCCGCAGAGGAAGGGCTGCGACGTGCAGCGGCGCGCTTCGGGGTTGAGGACAGGGTTCACTTCCCGGGGCCGCGACAGCACGCAGACATCCCAAGCGTTCTCCCCGCGTTCGACGTAGGGCTCGTCCCCGCCATCAACGCCTACGCGTCGCCGCTCAAGCTCCAGGAGTACATGGCCGCTGGGTTGCCCACGGTGGCTCCCGATCAGCCCAACCTGCGCGAGGTGCTCGTCCATGGCGAGAACGGGCTGCTGTTTGAGCCAGGGAACTCCGAGGCGCTCATCGCTACCTTGCGCGGCGTAGTTGGCGATGCGGCTTCACGCGGGCGGCTCGGCGCTGCGGCGCGGCAGACGATCTTAGAGCGGGACCTGACTTGGGAAGGGATCGCGCGCAGGATCGTTCGGATCGCTGAGTCACTCGCATAGGGCCTACACCACGGCAGTGAGGCGGGTATGATCGGTGCGCTATGTCCATCCCTGCCGCGCGCACTCTCCCCGCCCTCACACTCCTCGGTGTGGCCCTCTGGAGTCTCGCCCTTGGCTGCGGCGAGTCAGGAGCTCCTGCGCCCCAAGTTCCCTCACCGCCGGACCCCAAACTCGTGGCGGGAGGTCTTGATCAAACGCTGGTTGCGTCGCTGACCAAGCTCACCGAGGCCGTCAACTCAAAGCCGTCGGACGCAGCGGCTTGGGAGTCGCTTGGCAGAGCGTATGAGGCTGCGCGGGTTCCGGCGGGGGCCCAAGTGGCTTTTGGCGCGGCGGCTGAGCTGAACCCGAAGAACCCTAAGCTCTGGTACCGGGCCGCGATCACGGCGGGGCGCCTTGGGGAGGTTGAGCTAGCGCTGGAGCGCCTCGCCAACGTGCTAGGGCTCGCACCGGACTACGGCCCCGCGTGGCGGCGGAAAGGCACGTGGCTCCTGGACCTTGGCCGTGCGGCCGAGGCACTACCTGCCTTCGAGCGCGCTAGCGAACTTATGCCCGAGAAGTCCGATGCCATCATCGGTCTCGCCCGCGTCGCGCTCGCCGAAGATCGGGTGGAGGATGCGCTGGGTCTGACGCAGCTGGCCCTAGAGCGCGCACCCGGCGACCCCTACGTCCGTAGCCTGCTCGGGAATGCGTTGAGGCGTTCCGGTCAATCCGAAGCGGCGGTCCCCCACATGGTGGCGGGGCAGAACTCCACCCCGCTGTACTCGGATCCTTGGAGCGAAGAGGCGGCTCGTTCGCGGCGCAAAGAGGAGGACGCGATTCAGCGGATCGAACAGCTCCAGGAAGAGGGGCGATTCGACGAGAGCATCGAGCTCGTCCGCAAGGCGATTCGTGAGTCGCCAACCAGCAGCAAGCTTCCGCTGAGGCTCGGCGTGGCGTTGATGCGGGCAGGAAGGTATGAGGAGGCTGTAGCTCACTACGACGCGGCCGTTCTGAAGTTCCCTGGCAGCTACGAACTCGCCGCCGGCCGCGCCGCCGCGCTGAACACCACCGGCAAGCTCAGCGCAGCGCTCAAAGCAGCCGATCATCTCATTGCCCGCTGGCCCGACCGATCCGTCGCGTACCTGCAGCGCGGTGCGGCCCTCGAGAAGATGGGGGATGTTCCGGCGGCTCGAGCGGCCTTCCAGCGTGCCAGTCAACTCCAGCCGAGCGACCTTCGTGGACCGCTATTCGAGGGACGGATGCTGGCGAAGCTCAAGCGCTTCCAAGAAGCCAAAGAGGTGCTAGAGCGGGCGCTCGAACTGCCCGGCGCCGCGCCCCCGCTCACCTACTTCCGCATCCTTCTCGCCGTTCAGGCTTCAACGGGGGCAGGTCCGGCGTCCGTGAAGGCGACGGTCGAAAGGGCGCGCCTCATCCACGGCGATGAAGCCGACACACTCCTGCGCTGATCGTTCCATGCTTCATTCTCAACGGCCCATCCGGCCCCTTGCGTCCTCAGCATTCATCGCCCTCTTCGTGCTGGGCTCATGCGGCGAGAGCGACTCGCCCGGATCCAACTCAGCGGCCAACTTGGCGGGTTCGGGCGCCGCTTCGCCATGGTTCACGGATATCACGGAGCCCGCCGGCCTAGGCGACTTCGCGCATGACTCGGGCGCGGACGGTCGCTACCTCATGCCTGAGATCGCGACCACGGGGGCAGCCTTCGCGGATGTCGATGGAGACGGCGTTCTCGACCTCTACCTCACGCAAGCGGGCGGCGTCGATCAGCCGCGGTCGGAGCGGCCCGGGAATCGACTCTACCTCGGCGACGGTGCCGGCGGCTTCCGCGACATCACGGAAGAAAGCGGCGCAGCAGATCAAGGCTACGCCATGGGCGTGGCGACGGGGGACTACGACGGTGACGGCGACCTCGACATCTACGTTTCGAACCTTGAGCGCAACACGCTCCTGCAGAACGATGGGAAGGGAAAGTTCACCGACGTGACGGAGGCTGCAGGAGTGGGCGGCGAGCGCTGGAGTGCAAGCGCTGCGTTCGTCGATGCGGACGGCGACGGCGATCTCGACCTCTTCGTGGCGAACTACATCTATTGGTCTCTCGATTCCGAAACGGAGTGCCGATCGCCCCAGGATATGCAGACGTACTGCAGCCCGAACTCCTATTCAGCGCCCGCACCCGATAGCTACTTTGAGAACCGAGGGGACGGCACCTTTGAGGATGCGTCCGACCGAGTAGGACTGCGCAGCGAGTACGGCAATGGGTTAGGGGTCGTGTGCGCTGACTTCGACCTTGACGGTACCCAAGAGATCTTCGTGGCGAACGACGGGATGCCCAATCAGCTGTGGGATCCCCAGCCGGACGGGACCTTCAAGGAGACGGCGCTCCTCTCGGGTTGCGCTGTGGACGTGCAGGGCGCGGCGAAGGCCGGCATGGGGGTGTCGGTGGCGGATATCGACGCGGACGGAGACGAAGATCTCTTGGTGGTTAACCTGACCGGCGAGGATGACTCGTTCTACCGAAACGATGGGGGGCAGTTCGTGGACCGAACGCCAGCACGTGGTCTCGCGATCATCTCTCGCAAGCGCACCCGGTTCGGCGTGGCGCTCCGCGACTTTGATTTGGACGGATACCTCGATCTGTTCCACGCCAACGGGCGCGTCGCGGAGCCTGAGCGAGCCGTGGAAGGGGATCCGTTCGCGGAGGAGAACGTCGTCATGCGGGGAACAGCGGGTGGACGGTTCGAGTTGGTCAAGCCGAGTGGCGGTGTCGCATCGCCGATCGTGGCCACTTCCCGGGCGGCGGCCTTTGGCGACATCGATGGGGACGGCGACGTCGACATCCTGGTACACAATCGCGATGGGGGCGTCCATCTCATGCGCAACGACGCCGGGGACGCGCGGGAGTCGGTGGTTCTTGATCTCGTCGACGCAGCGGGTGCTCCTGCCATGGGCGCCGCCGTCTACGTGCGCGCGGGAGAAGGCGCGGAGAGCCGCTATGAGATCCGGACTGCGGGTAGCTACGGAGCAGCGTCGACGCATCTCCTGCATCTCGCCGTGCCGGAGGGTGGGAGCCTCGATTACCGAGTGATCTGGGCGGACGGTGAAGAAGGGCCGAGCGGAACGGCCCAGGCCGCAAGCACGATCCGTCTGCAGCCGAAGCGCTAGAGTCCATCAGCGGTTGTTCTTGGTGTAGGCTCACCCCATGCAGCCCACCCCCTTTCGACTCGATCGCCGCGAGATGCTCTTTGCCGGCGCGTCGCTGGCTCTGTCGCCCTCTTCCGTTCCCTCCTTCGCACGCGGCGATGATCCGGTGCGGATCGGCATTGTTGGCTTTGGAAAGCGGGGGCAAAACCTGCTCAACAACTACTTCAAAAAGAACCCTGGCTTCAGCGTTACGGCCATCTGCGACGTCGATGAGAACCGTAGGCTCGCTGGCAAGAAAGTGGTCGACGAGCAGTACGGGAACGACTCATGCAGCGTCGAAACGACCCATGAGGCGCTGATGGCCCGCGAAGACGTGGACGCCATCGTAATCGCGACGCCAGACCACTGGCACACGCACCAGATCTTGGATGCCTGTGCCGTGGGTAAGGATGTCTACTGTGAGAAGCCGCTGACCCTGACGCTTCGCGAGTCACAGCTGGTGATCGATGCTGTTCGTCGCGCGGGGATCGTCTTCCAGACGGGAAGCCAGCAGCGAACTCTGTTCGACTACCGCTTCGTGAAGGCGGCCGAAGCCGTCCGCGCTGGCAAGATCGGACGCGTGTTGAACGTTCACGTTGGAGTCGGCGATTCGCCCACGGCATGCGACCTGCCGACGGATGAGGCAGAGCCCGGACTCGACTGGGACCGCTGGCTGGGGCCGGCTCCGAGTCGCGGGTACAGCGAAGTCCTTAGCCCCCGGGGGATGCCGCAGAAGTACCCCCGCTGGCGGGACTATCACGAGTACGCGGGCGGCAGGCTCGCCGACATGGGGGCCCATCACTTCGACATCGTCCAGTGGGCGCTGGGCATGGACGAATCAGGGCCGGTGCGGGTCATTCCGCCCGCCGACCCAGCAGCGAAGCGCGGTGCCGTATTGGAGTACGCGGACGGAGCTCGCCTGACCCACGGCGGGCCCAGCGGGGCGACGTTCATTGGCGAGAAGGGAATGATCACCGTCGATCGCGGGCGGCTCTCTAGCCTTCCACCATCCATTCTCGACGAGGATGCAGTGGATGAAGCCCAGCGACTCCCGCGGGAAGTCGGTCATGCCGAGAATTGGCTGGCGAAGATCCGTGACCGCGGCGAACCCATCTGCGGCGTAGAGGTCGGCGCGCGCAGCGCCGCGGTCTGCCACCTCATGAACATCGCCTACCGCTATCGTCGCGAGCTCGCTTGGGATCCCGCGAACTGGCGCTTCGAAGACGAAGAAGCGAACCAGTGGACGGACTACGAGCGCCGTGCCGGCTACGAGCTGCCGAAGGGTTAGCGAGCCATTGGTGCGTAACAGAAGTCCCTTGAATACGTACGGCACCCTTCGAGCCCTGACTGCGTTGCATTTCCTTGACGTAACTACGGCTCGGCTACTCTTCTCCGACGCGAACCCACCAACCGATGGTGCTGGTTAGGAACCCACCGTCGTCCTTGATGACCCAGGGCGCGCGGGTACCGCGGACCTCCGTGGTGTCGTGGACCCGACACACGACGCGGTAGCGGCCGGGCTCTAGGCCTTTCGCGGTCACGCGGAACTTATGGACGCCGTCGTGGTTCGGCTGGGTGGACTTGGCCGGCTTCGCGTCGATCGGAACGGGGGGCGCAACGCGCCTTCCGCCGGGGCCTGTGCTGACCTGGCTCTTGACCGTCGCGACGCTCTCGCCCCTCTTCACACGCCTGCGCTTCTTCACGGAAACGTCGATGGGCCGCGGGGCCTTGCCCTCATGCAGCACCCACCAGTCCACCTCCAAGTCATGGCTCGTGGGCTGCAGCACGGTCACTTCGAATGAGACTCCGCGGCGCTCAACCGGGAGGTCGGCTTTGTCATCGAACGGGTGCGGCTTGGGCTCCGCCGCGTCGATCGGGTCGCAGTAGGAGTAGAGGCGCATCACGAGTTCTTCGCGGCACACAGGGCAGAAAGATCTGCCCGACGCCATCGCGCACTTGCCCGCCGTCGGTCGCCATGCGCCCTTGACGAACTGGGCTCCTCCGGGATGCATGCCTACGCCGCGGACCTTGGCCTTCAGGAAGTGGCTCCACGGCGACTCGTCGGGGTCTTCGCTGATCGCGATGTTGGTGTTCTTCGAGGGTTTCGCACCCTTCTTGCGTCCACTCTGCAGCGCGGTGTACTCATCGGAAAGTCCACCGTAGGAGTGACCGATCTCGTGGATCATCGTCGCCATGTTGCGGCCGCCAATGGTCGCGACCCCGCCGCCGCCGGTTCCGAGGATGCCGAGCTTCGCAAATACGATGGCTTGACCGTCCTCTTCCGGCATCTCCTGGAGCATCTTCCTTACAGCGGCGCGGTCGATGCCAACGTGGCCCGCGAACGTGCCCAAGGTCTTGCCGTTCAGCGCGGTGTCGTAGTCGCGTCCGTAGCCATCGACGCCGTTCTCCGCGCTCACGAGGTCCGCGCGGAGAAAGTTGAGGTAGCGGTAGTACTCGCCAAACACCTCGTTGCGTCGGAATACATCTGGGACGTCCTCGGCGAGCTTTGCGAACGCCGCCATCTCGGTGATCTGGTAGCCCTCTCCCATGAGGACGAAGTCGAGCCGGTTCTCTGACGGCCCATGGCGAAGGACATCGCCTTGGCCGAGGTAGGCCGAGGGCTGTCCGCGTCGCTTGCCGATCACGCCTTCGGGCGTATCCGGATACTGCTTGCCTAGGCGGCGGTACAGAGTGTGCGCTTCGTCGAACTTCCCTTGCTCGGCGCGACGCTCGGCCTTCTCGAGCATGCGCGCGGCCTTTTCCTCTGACTGAGGCGCGGCGGCGATGAGGAGAAGCGCGAAGGGGAGAGCGGATTTCATGCCCCTAGGATAGTCCACCTCGCTCGGTCACGTCCTCAATCGACGTTGATCGTTCCACGCAGGTAGACGTGGACGCCCCCTGCGAGGCGGACTCGGTCGCCATCGAGGGTGCAGGCGAGGCGGCCGCCACGGCAGGAAATCTGACGCGCAGTGAGCTGGGCCTTCTCGAGGTTGGCGGCCCAGTAGGGCACGAGCTGGCAGTGGGCTGAGCCGGTCACGGGATCTTCAAGGACCCCAAGGGTAGGCGCGAAGAAGCGGCTGACAAAGTCGACCTTGGGCTGCGCGCTCGGCGCCGAGGCGATGATGGGTTTACCGGCTTCCCTAAGAGCGGCCTCTGACGGGCGAAGCTGCGCCACGGCCTCTTCCGATTCGAGGATGGCGAGCACGTAGCGATGGTCAAACTGGGCGCTGACCGGCGCATCGAGGGCACGTTCGACCCGCGCGGCCAGATCCGCGGCGATGGGCTGGGTGGAAACGGCGGCCGGCAAGTCGATTTCGATCGAGTCGTCTTCTGCGAAGCGCGCGACGAGGAGCCCGCTCTTCGTGGAAAAGCGCACGGCCCGGGCGTTCTTGGGCAAAGCGCCGGCGTCACGTAGCGCAGCAGCGGCCCCGAGGGTCGCGTGGCCGCACAGCTCGACCTCGGTGGTGGGAGTGAACCACCGAAGCGCGAAGTCGACGGGGTCATCTGATGCCGCGCCTGGCTGAACAGGGATCGGCATGGTGAACGCCGTCTCGGAGAGGTTGTTCTCCTCGGCGATTCTTTGCATGAGCTCGGCATCGATGCCTTCGGCGAGGGGAACGACCGCTGCAGGGTTGCCCGTGAAGGGGCCCTCGCTGAATGCGTCCACTTGGAAGATCGGGAGGTTCATGCGGGAGAGGCGGCTGCTGCTTCTTGGAGGATGAGGGCTCGGTCGCTGACGCGCGCGCGGCAGCCCGGCGGAACGATCGTCGTCCCGGAGTACTCGTCGATGATCGCCGGCCCAAGAATCTCAAGTCCGGTGCTCAAGAAGCGGCGGTCATAGATCTTCGTCGTGACGGGCTCGTCGCCATCGAACCAGGCGAGTTGCTCGCCGACGACGGGGTCCCGGTCCTGGGCCGCCTGCGGCATAGGAGCAGCGGTCCCTGCTCGGTCCTCGGCGGGCGCCATGCTGACGCGAGCCCGAGCATGGACCACCTCGATAGGGTGCTCCTCGAGCTTCCAGCCAAACCGCGCTTCGTGCGCGCGATGGAAGGCGTTCTCAAGGTCCTCAGCGTTGGCGAGGCTGAGCTCGTAGGACTGTCCTCGATAACGCATCGACAGCTGCGACTCGTAGTCGATCGAAGCTCCCGGCGTAGCGGCGTCCGCGGACGGCCCGTCCCCGATGAGCGCCCGGGCCGCCGTGGCGCGCAGCTCTTCGAGAAGTTCGTCACGGGCCTCAAAGTTGAGCTCGGTGAGATCCTGCAGGATCGTCTTCGAGCGATCCGCCGTGCGCTTAGCGTCCGTCATGCCGAGGGCCGAGAGAACCCCTGGCATCGCGGGTACGAGGGCCATCGGCATGCCGAGCGCCGACGCGAGGTCGAAGGCGGCGAGGCCGCCACCACCACCGAAGGCAACGAGTGGCGTGGTGCGCGGGTCGCGTCCGCGCTGCATCGTCATGACGCCGAGTGCGCGGCGCATAGAGGCACGTACGCTGGCAAGCACCGCGCGGGCGGCATCGATGGCGCTGGTGCGACCTCCGAGCTGCGCAGCAAGTCGCTCGTAAGCCTGCAGCGCGGCGTCCCTGTCAAGTCGCAGCTCTCCACCAAGGAAGCCGCCAGGGTGGGGTTCGAGGGGGACGCGCCCGAGGACAACGTAGGCGTCGGTGACGGTGGGTTCGGTCCCGCCCCCGCCAAAAGCCGCGGGGCCCGGGTCGGCGCCGGCGCTCATGGGACCCACTCGAAGTACGGAGCCCTCGTCCACGCGGGCAATCGAGCCGCCGCCGCATCCGATCGTGTGCATGTCGAGGGTGGGCACGGCGATCGAGTGGCCTGCGACCCGGACGTCCTCGCCAAGGCTGCTCAGCCCTTCGCCGTCGCGGTGAAACGCCACGTCGGTGCTCGTGCCTCCCATGTCGAGGGTCGCGATGGCCCCAAGGCCCGCCTCCCGCGCTGCGGCGGCGGCACCGATGACACCCCCCGCTGGGCCGGACAAGAGCACCCGCACTGGCTCGACCGCCGCTACCGCCGCGTCGAGCCCGCCGCCGCTGCTTTGGAGAACCTCGAGGCGCGCCTTCGGAAGCGCTCGCTTCAGGCGCTCAAGGTAATCCGCCACGATCGGCGTTAGCGCGGCGTTGGCAACGGCGGTGGAGAAACGCTCGGCCTCACGGTACTCGCCCACGAGGGCGGCGGACGCTGTGGCGTAGAGGCCGGCGGCCCGCAGGCCCGCGGCGATGCGCTCCTCGTGCTCTGGATGGGCGTAGCTATGGAGGAGGCATACGGCGGCGCTGGTGGCGCCGCTCGCTTGGACCGCAGCGCAAACGCGGTCGATCTCGCTCTCGTCGAGCTCGTCGACCACGATCATCCCGCGGCTGCCGCTAGCTCCCGAGGCTTCCGCAGGCCAGATCCGCTCCGTCACCTCAAAGCGTCGGCTGCGGGGAACGAGGGGCTCCGGCCTCAGTGGTTCGAGGGCGTAGAGGTCCGGCCGTGCTTGGCGGTCGATTTCGATGAGGTCAAGGAAGCCACGGTTCGTGACGAGGGCAGCGCTGCCAACGTGGCCCGTGAGGAGTGCATTGAGCGCCACCGTCGTCCCGTGGATCACCGTGGCTCCTTCGGCCCCTGGGACACCGAGGGCCTCGAGGCCCCGAAGGAGCGCTCTCCCTGGGTCATCTGGGGTGGAGCGTACCTTGACCATCCTGGGGCTGAGCCCGGGTCCTGTCAGGACGAGGTCCGTGAAAGTTCCACCTGTGTCGACGCCGATTCGGAGCCCTGGAGTCCCGGCGGGAATCCCGGCAGGAGTGCCAGCCAGAGTGCCAGCCGGAGTGCCAGCCGGAGTCCCAGCCGGAGTCCCATTGGGGCCGTCGCCGGGGCCCCGGGGGTGAGGCTCTCCTTCGTTCACGGTGG
>CAYQKK010000098.1:156-3105 GCA_964417955.1 uncultured Planctomycetaceae bacterium | reverse complement strand
CCATTGGGGCCGTCGCCGGGGCCCCGGGGGTGAGGCTCTCCTTCGTTCACGGTGGAGGTCATGGGGGAAGAGTGTACGCCAGCTCGCCGGCTCGGATATCCTCTTCGCCCAAAGGCAGAAACGCCCACGGCGGCCTTTTCATCCGATGATCCCCACTCTCCTCGCCTTCCTCGCGTCTTACCTCTTGGGCTCCTTCCCTTTCGGGCTGGTGATGGCGAACCTCATCAAAGGGGTCGACCTCCGCGAGGTGGGCAGCGGCAACATCGGGGCGACCAACGCGATGCGCGTGCTCGGCAAGCCGCTGGGGCTCGTTGCGTTCCTCTTGGACTTCGCGAAGGGGCTCGTGCCAGCGCTGTACTTCGCGAAGTTCGCCTCCGATCTCAACGTCCACGCACCGCTTCTCGCGGAGTCTCTCTGCGGGGTCTTCGCCGTTGTCGGTCACTGCTTTCCGCTCTACCTTCGATTCAAGGGGGGCAAGGGAGTCGCGACGGGCTGTGGAGCCATCGTTGGCGTCGCGCCCATGGTTTTCGTGGCTTCCGGTGTCGTGTGGCTCGTCGTCTTGTCCGTAGGACGCATGGTGAGCCTTGCGTCCATGGCCATGGGCGTCGCGTTTCCCGTCGCCGCCTGGATCTTCGTCCCAGGTGCACCCGTTTTCGCCCTCGCGTGTGGGCTCTTGACCCTTCTCGTTCTCATCAGGCATCGCGCGAACATCGCGCGCATCCGGCTTGGCACGGAGCCTCGCATCGGCGCCAAAAAAGACTCGGCCTCTGATCCATCAGCACTATGACCACTGCCAAAGAAGCGGGTATTTCGAACGCCCTTGTGATCGGAGATGGATCGTGGGGCACAGCCCTGGCTCTGCGCCTCGCCAGCAATCAGATTTCCACGACGCTGTGGAGCGCATTCCCCGAGCAGGCGGACGCCATGGGGAAGGAGCGCGAGAACAAGGCGTTCCTGCCAGGCATTCCGTTCCCGGACAACTTGCACACCAGCGCCGACCCTTTTGCGGCGGCGGAGGGCGTGGACCTCGTCGTTTCCGTCGTCCCGACCCAATACGTTGCGCAGGTCGCGGCGCGCTTTGAGGACGCCCTGCGGGGGGACCTGCCGATCGTGACGGCCAGCAAGGGGCTTGAGATCGACTCGTTCCGCACGCCCAGCCAGATTCTCCAGCGGGTGCTGGGGGACCGCACGATCTGCGTCTTGACCGGGCCGAGCCATGCGGAGGAAGTGGCCCGCGACCTGCCCGCTTCCCTTGTGGCCGGTTGCCAGGACGAGGCCTTCGCGAAGCGAGTTCAGGCCGCTTTCAACGGCGAAACCTTCCGGGTTTACACGACTCCGGACGGCTACGGCGCAGAGCTCGGTGGAGCCCTGAAGAACGTCATTGCTCTGGCTGCTGGAATCTGTGACGGCCTCGGGCTTGGGGACAACGCCAAGAGCGCTCTCCTGACCCGCGGCATCGTAGAGATCGCGCGCTTCGGCCGTGCCCGTGGCGCGGACGTGCAAACCTTCTTCGGGCTGGCAGGGCTCGGGGACCTTGCCACCACCTGCATGTCGAAGCACTCGCGCAACCGCTCCGTGGGCGAGGCGATTGGCAAGGGCAAGACGCTGCAGCAGGTGTTGGACGAAATGAAGATGGTGGCTGAGGGCGTTTGGACCACGAAGGCACTGTTCGGGCCCGAGGCCAACGTGGATCGAGTGTCGATGCCGATTGCGGAGCAGGTGCACGCCGTGCTTTTCGAAGGAAAAGATCCCCGTGAAGCCGTCCTTGATCTCATGCGGCGCGAACCGACCGACGAGATGGACGGATTATTCGAAGGACTTGGCTCATGAGCCCTGAGTATGGGTTTCTTGGCGCGCTACTCGTCACCGTTGGGCTCTTGGTGGGTGCAGCCTATACGGGTCGTGCGCGCAAAATCCGCGCACACGTCAGCTTCGTGCTGGCGGCGGTCTCAAGCCTCGCGATAGCTATCTTCTTCGCGCTCAAGGTGGGGGAGCTCTACGACCTAGAGAAAGCGGGGCGTATCACGCCCATTCACCTGACGCTGGCACGGATCACCACCGTGGCGTACCTCTGGCCGTTCCTGACGGGGCCCTTGGCCGCCCGCGGCAAGATCCGCCCCCGAATCCACCGGGCGGGCGCTTGGCTGGCGTTGGTGCTCACCCTCGCGGCGACCGTGACCGGCGTCATGATGCTCGCTGGCGCCGAGCGTCTCGTTCCCTGACTTCTGCTAGTTCAGAGTCCCTTGGAGGACGCTCCGAAACTCTGCGTTAAAGAGGAAGGGCAGCGCGACCAGCGAGCCGTTGGCGAAGACGGCGACCAAGGCCATGAAGAGCCAGGTGCGGCGGGCGCGAATGGTGAGCAAAGCGTAGACGAGCCCGACCCCCCCCGGCGTCATGGCGGCGAGGTAGACCCACTCCACGGGCGGCGTCCAGCCGAGTTTCGAGGAAGCCAGCGCCCCCCAGATCAGGCCCCAGCCGAAGGTGGCGAGGGTCATGGCCCGCATCCAGGTGCGGTGGCGCCGACGGACTCGCGAGGTCGGCTTCGCGTGGGGGCGCATGGTCCTGGGCATGGTGGGGGGTAGCGTAGCGTTGGGTGGGCGGTAGGGCCCGGGGAACCCCTCTCTGATTCATGCTTGCTGAACCCAACCATGAATATGATCCCTTCAATTGACCTTTCCCCCCCTTCCCCCTAACCTCCCCCTCGTCGGGCCGTGGCGCAGTTTGGTAGCGCGCTGCAATGGGGTTGCAGAGGTCGGAGGTTCGAATCCTCTCGGCCCGACCAAATTCACCCTTGGGGAGGGTTCGCTAGCGAACCCTCCCCAAGGGTGAATTTGCATTGGTCCGGTTTGCATCTCTCTGGGGCGTCGCCTGACCCGGATTCAGCAATGTGAGACAGGCTCCTACCTGCGGCCGAGTTGGTGGGTGGGGATGCCGGGGCTTATTGGGTCG
>CAYQKK010000098.1:0-146 GCA_964417955.1 uncultured Planctomycetaceae bacterium | reverse complement strand
GGCGCGGCCCCCCCGCCCCCCCCCCAAACCCCCCCGGGGGGGGGGGGCGCCCCCCCCCCCCCCCCCCCCCCCCTCGAAGTTGAATTTGGATGTTTATGCGCCATCCGCTGACGCGGATGGGCGGATCAAGCAGATCAAGCAGATCA
>CAYQKK010000097.1:0-21817 GCA_964417955.1 uncultured Planctomycetaceae bacterium | reverse complement strand
CAGCTTGAGACCGCGGGTCGAACGTACGCCCTTGGAAGACCCGGTTCAAGGCTAGAGCCACGGGCGACCGAGAGCCGCTGACGGCTCCGACAGGTTCGCCGCTCCCATGGGGCTCAGTTCTTCAGGATCTTCAGGTAGCGCACGATCTCGTCGCGCTGATCCGCCTCGTCCGGGCCGACCTCGCGCAACGCCTGCTCGAGGGTGGCCACGGCGCCAGGGGAGTTCTGGCTCAGGTGCTGGCACTCCGCCAGCATCTGGGAGACCTCGACTCCAAGGGGCTCGCGGGCCGCACGGGCATAAGATGTCGCTTTCAAGAGAGAAGCCGCTGCGGGACCAAAGTCCCCCATGGCGTACTGGAGCTCGCCGAGCATGTGCCAGCTCACGGCGCTGTCGGGGCGCACCTCGGTGGCCTCCATCGCGTAGAGCAGCGCTTGGTCGCCCTCCCCGGCCTCGACCGCTTGGATCGCTTTGGCCTGAAGGACTCCGCACTGGACCTCGGCGATGCCCTTCGCCCCACGGTCCGTCGTCACCGCGCCGGAGATGAGGCCCGACGCCCGAGAGAGCTCCCGTTCGCTCAGCGCATCGTTCGCGGCCGACACCATCGTGAGGGCAGCCTCGCGCCTCGAGATCTCTTCTGGGTCTGACCGCAACCCCACGAACTCGGCGACCGCAGCGCGGGTCATTTCCTCGTCGGAAACGCTGGCCGCTAGAACGGCGCGTTCAAGGGACGACGCCGCCTGCTCGCGCATGAAGGTGCGCGCGGTCCCGGACGCGACATCGGGACAGCCGAGCTCCTTGGCGCGGAGATAGTGCTTGCGCGCGATGCCGGGCTCCGACTGGAGCTGGGCAGAAATCCCCGCGCGCCAATGGTGACGCCCGAGGTCCGCCGCGATGGGCTGACCCTCTGCGAAGACCTGCTCCAAGACGTCAAGTCCCTCAACAAAGTCCTTCTTCACGCCGATCAATAGCTCGCCGTAGAACTGCCGCGCATCGAGGTCTTCCGGGTCGAATGCGAGGGATGACTCCATGCGCTCGAGCGCCAGCTTCGGCTGATCGCCCGCGAACGCGACCTGGGCCATCAGGTAGTACGCCTGACCCAGCGGCCGCGCCATGAACGGAAGATCCGCGTCCGCGCGGTGCGCGGCCTCAAGGAGACTGAGTCCAGCTTTGGCTCCCCCTGGCGTAACGATCGCAACGATGCCTTGGGCGCGCTGGAGCTCGGGGGTCACGACGCTGCCGACGGCGGCTGCGCCGCGCTGCAGTTCGGCCCGCGCGGCATCGAGTCGATTCATCGCCGCGTAGATCTCCACCGCCGTCGCGTAGGGGCGCGGATCCTTCGGATCGATGGCGCGCGCCTGCTCGACCAACGCAAGCCACTCAGCGCTGTTGCCCTCGAGGTACGAAACGCGGGCGCGCAGGAGTGGTTCCTCGGCACCGAGGTCAGCGACGAGTCCGGGCCCAAAGGACTCGATCACCGTGCGGGCCAAATCGGGGCGCCCGCTGTCGATGAGCTCTCGTACGTTCACGACCTTCGGCTCCATCAGGCGGCGCCCCACAGAGGATGCGATCGCTGCGCCCCCTGACGGAGCGCCACCCGCCGGGCCCGAGTCGCCGCAGGCGAGAAGCCCAAGGGCGAGGCCGATGGCGGAAATACGTTGGACGAGACGGGCGCGTGGGTGATCCATATGGAGGGAATCTACAGCGAAGAGCCTGGGGAGGCGACGAAGCGGCTATTCTGACGGGATGCCCGAGGAGAGGGCCCCAGCCGCTTGCCTCTCCCACGCAGGAGCCTCCATATGACTCAAAACGAGACACAAGAGCTAGCCACACTGAGCGAAGGCGTTGCAGGGCTCCTTCGCAGACGGCGCGGGCTTGGGCTGCGCCGGACGGGTGCCCTGCTGGACGCAGGCCCGCGGCCTTCCATAAGTCGCGCTGCGCAGGCGACTTCCACTCCGTCGCCCGCCGCTGCCGCATCCGCCGCTGTGACCACCGCTGTGCCCCCCGCTGTGCCCCCCGCTGGCACTCCGGCTGGCACTCCGGCTGGCACTCCTGCTGCGGCTCCAGCCGTGGTTCCAGCCGCTGCCGCCCCCGCCGCCGCACCCTCCACCCAGCGCCCAGCGGCTAGGTCGACACCGCCCCCGTCCCCGCCCGCCGACACCGCGCCGGACACCAGCGGGTATCGATCCCTTGAGGACCTCGCGCAAGGCATCAACGAGTGCCGTGCGTGCAGCCTCGGGCACCTACGCCGAACCCCGTTCGCCCAATTCGGATCTGCCTCCAGCGGCGTCCTCTTCATCGACGAAGTGCCTGGCGAATCTGCCAACGCTGGCGGCAGCCCCTTCGAGGGTCCGAGCGGAGAGCTCCTCGGGAACATTATTACGAAGGGCATGGGGCTCGACCTGGACGCCGTCGGACTCATCAGCCTTGTCAAATGTCAGCCCGGAGGGGGCGCGCCCCCGGAGCCGGGCGAATTGAGCACCTGCCGCAGCTGGCTCAACCGCCAGCTCGAGCTCCTGACCCCCAAGGTCATCGTGACCCTCGGGAGGCCCGCCGCGGCCGCCGTGCTCGGCATCGATCAGCCCCTGGGGCGGCTGCGCGGCGAAGCCCACGCAGCCTTCGGCTCCCAGGTCGTCGCCACCTTCCACCCGGACTACTTGGTGCGCTCGCCGCAGTACAAGAAGGCGGCGTGGGAGGACATCCAGCTGGCTATGGGGCTGGCTGGCATCCCTCTACCGCCGCGAAAATAGGCCCGGCGGGGAGCCAGCGGAGAAGAAGCAGGGTAGGAAATTGCCCCCGCCGAAGATCTCCGAGCAGTTCCTCAGAACTCTCGGTAACCAGCGCGGGCACCCCGATTAGCACGCGCGTCGCGCGAAAACGGGGGAATTGTCCCTCCGTCGGACGGCGACCGCCGGGACGATTTCTCCGCCACTTCTGGTGGACGGCACTTCCCGACGTTGACCCCTTCGTTGGCGGAACGTACCCTCCGCTCCCGCGATTGCTCGCGTTCGGCTCGGCCTGTGCTCTGCATGTGGCCCAGCAGGGCTCGATTCGCCGACTACTTTTTCAGCGAAAGCTGGCAAGCAGACGGCGTGCCAATCCGGATTCCCCCCCATCCCCCAGCCATCGCACGCGTTTGGAACTGCTTCGCCCCCCGGGGCCCGGCACCCAGAGGCTTGCCATTGTCGCCCTCCCCCTTTCGACGACCGTTACGCGTCTTCCACTGAACTATGCGGACCCGTCTCACGCTCCTGCCGTTCCTTATCACGGCCTCGGTCGCCTGCCAGGCTTCCGACCCCCAGAACGCGCCGAGCGACCCGATCGCCAGCGGTGTTTCACCCACTCCTTCCGCCGAGCTGTTCACTGCAGCACTCAGCGCCCCATCGACGAGAGCCAACGCGCTTGAAGCCAGTTCATCTTCACAGGTGAACATGGCCTTGGCGGCGAACGTAACGGCCCCTTCGGCTCAAACCGGCGACGAGGCCTTCGGCCTTGCGCAGATTCGCATGCAGAAGAGCCGAGCGCTCTCGAAGCAGTTTGCGACTCTCGCGGAAGAAGCCCTGAACCGCGGCGACCTCAAGGACGCTGTCGAGCAGTTCGCTAGCGCGATCGAGCTCGATCCGTCGAACGAGGCGGCCCGCGAGGGCTTCCGCCGCGCGTTGGCTATGCAAGGTGACCCCCTTGCGACCGCCAGCGAGCAGTTCGAGTCGAACGTCGTCGGCATGGAGGTCCGGGAGGCCATGGCGCGCATGCGCGCCGAGGACTTCTCGAACTCCGCCCGCGTGGCCCTGGAGGCCGGCGACTACGACGCCGCCGTTCAAGGTTTCCGTCAGGCTGAGACGATCCTCAAGCTGAACCCGCTCATCGCGACGAACTCCCTCGACGAGCAAATCATTCGTGGTGAACTGGAAGCCGCCATCAACCTGCGCACCGAAGCCCAGGCGATGCAGCTCCAGCGCGAGCGCGAAGAGGCTGAGGAGAAGGTCAAGCAGATCGAAGCGGAAGAGTCCAACCGCTTGGAGAACAAGCTGCGCGAGTACTACCACCGCGCCGACCGCGCCTTCCGCGCCGAGAAGTACGCCGAGGCAGCGAGCTTCGCCGACCTCATCTTGGTGAGGGACCCGAGCAACCAGATGGCCCGTGAGCTTCGCGAGATTGCCCACGAGTCTGGTCACGCCAAGGTGTCCAGCCGCCTGCGCCGCGACTACCGCGAAGCATGGCTCCGCACGTTCGACGAGCTGCGCACCATGGACATCCCCCAGGTGGAGCCGTTGGTGTTCGATATCGATCGCTGGCGTGACGTCGTGGACCGCAGCCCGCTCTCCGAGCTTCAGCTCGAAGCCGCTGCCAACCCCGAGCGTGACGCCGTCATGGCGAAGCTGAACCAGATCCTGGTTCCGGCCCGCTTCGACAACGAAGGGGACGGCGTTCCCCTGGCGAACGTCGCCGACTTCCTCCAGCAGCAGTCGGGCATCAACTTCCAGCTCAGCACCTCGGTCAAGGACCTCGACGAAGAGGAAACCGCCGTCAAGCTGCAGCGCCCGGAAGGCAGCGTCCGCCTCGTGCTCGACCTGATCGGCGAGACCGTTCCGGAAGTGTCGTGGAAGATCGAGGACGGCGTCGTGCTGTTCGTCACCGAGGAAGAGCTCGTGGGCGGCCAGGTCAACGCGACCTACTCCGTGGCTGACCTCGTGACGCCCATTCCGGACTACGCGGCACCCGACATCAACGTCGAGCCGTCCCAGGGACTGGCCCTTCCGGAAGAGGACATCGAGGAGCGCGAAGCCAACGTCATCGGCATCTCGCAGCTCGAAGAGCTCATCCGCAACAACGTCGCCACGGCGACCTGGGAGAACGACCCGGCCAACTCGGTGCGCGTCACCGAGCGCGGTCAGATGGTGGTCAGCCAGACCCCTGAGGTCCAGCGACAGATCGTGGCCCTCCTGGAGGACCTGCGTGAGTCCACCGGCATCCTGGTGGACATCCAAGCTCGCTTCATGCGGGTCGAGGACAACTTCCTTGAGGACATCGGCGTGGACTTCCGCGGCCTCGGTCAGCCGGGCCTTGGTGTCGACAACCAGGAGTTCAACGACTTCGGCGACGGCTCTTCCGAGATCGGCAACGAGATCGGCCGCACGAGCGACGTCGGTGCATTCTTCGACGATGGCGAGGACGGCAGCTTCCGGGCGCGGGTCGAGGACCTTTACGACACCCAGCTTGGCACCGACGACTTCCAAGCATCGGGTGGCCTTTCCTTCCAGTGGGCGTTCCTGAACGACCTGCAGATGGAGCTCATCCTCCGCGCTGTTCAGAAGAGCGAGCGGATCGAAACGGTCACGGCACCGCGCATCACCGTCAACAACGGCGCGCGCGCCAACGTCTCGGTGTTGAACCAGGTTGCCTACGTCCAGGACTTCGACGTTCAGATCGCCCAGGCAGCGTCTATTGCTGACCCGATCATCAAGGTCATCCAGGACGGCGTCATCCTCGACGTTCGCCCGGTGGTCTCTGCGGACCTGCAGTACATCACGCTGGAGCTTCGCCCGACGATCGCTGAGCTTCAGCGGCCGATCCGCGAGCAGCCGACGACCCTTGGTACGCAGAACTCGGTGACGATTCAGCTGCCGGAAGTCGAGATCCAGCGTGTGCGCACCTCGATCCCGATCCCGGACGGCGGCACCGTGCTCCTCGGCGGACTCAAGGAGTCGACGAAGCAGGACGTGCGCTCAGGCGTTCCGCTGCTCAACAAGATCCCGCTGATCAGCGCGCTCTTCGAGCGGAAGGGCAACTTCATCAGCAACCGCAAGCTTTTGATTCTGCTCAACGCGCAGATCGAGATCCCGTACGAGCAGGCTCCCAGCGATGCTGAGCTCGGCCGCGACCTCTAGGCCGTCCAGCGCCCATTGAGAGCCGCCCGGTGACTTTCGTCGCCGGGCGGCTTTTTTCGTCTCGCCCCCTACCAAGCCACCTGCCGTAGAACCTATGAACCCGGGTCCGGCCCAAGCGTTCCCTCTACCAAGTGCAGCGCTGGCAGCGCATAGGACGCGATCTGTGCTTTCCCAAAGGAAGGCACGTCCCGTATCCTGTTCGCTTCTTCCCTGCTCTTGCGGCGAAGTTGCCGCACGTAATACGTCACCGCACGGATGTCCCCCACTAGGGCCCTCATCCGTTTCCCCGGTCGACCACGTTCCAGGAATCCACCCCGTCTCCAATGCGCCCAAACGCTTTGAACCGACAGACTCTTCGCCCCGACGCCTCCCCCGCCCGTTCGTGGCGCAAGCTGTCTCTCCAGCTGCGCCTCAGTATTCGCGGCCAGGCCGTCGTGGCCCTCAGCTGCCTCAGCCTCTTCGGGTCGACCGAACTGGCCTTCGCCCAGTCCATGACGGACAAGGCGGTGGAAACCGAGATCGAGTTCGCGCGGGGACTCGCCCGGGACTGGGCGTTCGTTGACATCGCCCAGGGCGTCCTCGACGACGTCGGCAAGGCGGATCTGTCCGAGCGCATGAGCGAAGAGCTCAGCCTTGTGCGCTGCGAAGTGTTCACGAACGGAGCCCGCGCAACGTTTGATCCGATCAAGCGCAACGAGCTCTTGGAGAAGGCCATTGAGGCCTACGACCTCTACATCGCGGAGAACAAGTACGCGTCGAACCGCCCGGAGGCCGAGGGCCAGCTGATCGATCTCTCGCTCACGTACGCAAGGAGCATCGATATCTCGCTGAAGGACGCGGTCGGTGAGGAAGCAACCGCTCTGCGTGAGAGCAAGATCGCGACGCTTGAGGCGGCGATTGCGAGGACGGAGTCCCTCATCGAAGAGATCGACAACCTCCCCTCCGACGAGGTCAGCACCGAACAAAAGACCCAGCGCCTTGTGCTTCAGCTTCAGAAGGGCGACATCTACTCGCGCCTTTCCAACTCCGTCGAGGACGACGTCGTCTTCGCGGAGAGCGCGAAGGAGACGCTGGAAGAGCTGATCTTCGAGGCCGGCGAAGGCACCGAGATCGCGCTGCGTGCCCAGATGATCATGGGCGACGTGTACCTCTCCCAGGGAGACCCTGACTCCGCCCGCGAGTTCTACATGGGCACGATCGAGGCCGTGATTCCCACGGACGAAGACGTCCGCAACGACCCAGCGGGCCACGACTGGAAGAACGTTCCGTTCGAGAGCAAGCAGAAGCGATTCCAGTACGTCGAGCTCGGCCTCCCCGGCGTCCAACGCACGTCGCGGACCCTCGGCGAGCCCGAGCGCGGCATCGAGTACGCGCTCTTCTTCAACAACCTCTATCGCACCGAGGGCTTCCAGATTTCGTCCCTCGGCTACGCCGCGATGCTAGAGGTCGCCGAGACCTTCTTGGAGGCCGGCGGTTTCATCGGCGGCAACCCGGCCCAGGGCAACGCGGCCTGGTACGCCACCGAAGAGGACCTCAAGGCAGCGGGCGTGAACAAGCGCAACCGCCGTAGCGCGGTGCAGTTCGCCCTCGACCTCGCCCAGCAGGTCTCCGACGAAGCGCGCGGGACCCAGGCCGGCAAAGAAGCTGGCATCCTGCTCGACAAGATCAACGACCGCCCCGAGGTGGAGCTTCCGATCAGCGCCATCCTGGACGCCGCCGAGGCCAAGGCCAAAGAAGGCGATCAGGACGCAGCCATCGCGAACTTCCAGCTGGCGCTTGCACGCATGGATGAGCTGCCCGAAGTCGAGCGCTCGGAGTTCGGCTCGCGAACCTACTACGGGCTCGGCACGGCTCTGCGCTCGGCGGACCAAGATCTCGCGGCCGCGTTGACCTTCCGCGAAGCCATCCTCGTCTACCCGGACGACCTGTGGAACGCGAAGAACGCCCAGCGCTTCAACTACACCGCCAAGGCCTTCGCCAGGGAGTCAGGCGGCACCAAGGAGATCGAGGCCCTCGTCACCGAGTCCGAGAACATGGTGATCAAGTTCCCCCTGGACGGCGGCTCCGCCGACCAGATCATCTTCGCCCAGGCGGAGAAGGAGCTCAAGCGCGGCAACTTCGACGCAGCCATCGCCAAGTACAACGAGATCAAGCCCACGGATGGCATGTACGAGCCGGCGATCGTTCGGATCGGCCAGTCGATGCTCCAGCTGCGCCAGATCCGCGAGGCGCTCGCGCACCTCGAGGGCTACATCAACGACTACGTCACCAACCCGACCAACGACCCCACGACCCCCAGCGCAGAAGAGCGTCGCCGCCAGTCCCTTGGCAAGGCGATCTACAACGCTGGTCTCTGCGAGCAGATCATCGCGGGCTCGGCCTACAAGAAGTCGGAAGGCGCTGACGCGAGCGGCTACGAGGCAGTCGTCACGCGACTCAAGGACTTCCAAAACGACTACGGCAGCATCGGTTCCATCGCCATCAAGTGCCAAGGGATGCTGGCGGGCGCCCACGCCAAGCTCGGCAACACGAGCGAGGCCGAAGCCGTCGTCCAAGCGATGATCGCATCGGATCCGGACAGCCGCGAAACCGCTTCGGCGGCGCTGGGCCTGTACCAGGCCTACAAGAGTCGCCGCGACCTGCTCATGACGTCGGACGATACCGACCCCGAGGCGGTTGCCGCCGCAACCCTCGACATGGCACGGGCCCTTTCGGTGTCGAACGGCATCACGCCGGGCGTCGCTTACAACTACCTGCGGAACGAGAGCATCCTTTGGCTCGAGATCGACCGCTGGCAGG
The DNA here is from genome assembly GCA_964417955.1 of uncultured Planctomycetaceae bacterium. Taxonomy (GTDB): domain Bacteria; phylum Planctomycetota; class UBA1135; order UBA1135; genus Saltatorellus. The sequence goes on along the minus strand of CAYQKK010000097.1, from coordinate 13,133 downwards.
AAGCCCGCGGACCGCTGGAGAAGATCGTCAAGCGCTTCCTCGACGACGAGGAAGTCGGCACGAAGGTGGTCAAGCAGGTCATCCCCGACCTCGCGGAGGCCATGATCGAAACGGGTGCCGTCACGGAGGCCAAGGATCTCCTTACGCCCTACGTCATGGGCGAGGACCCGCCCCTCAAGACGCGCACGCCAACGATTCTGATGAGCCGCGCCATGGTCGGCTCCATCGTCGGCAAAGGCACGGCTGTCCAAGCAACGCCCGGCGCCGGCGGCACGGAAGAGGAGTTCGAGTTCATCACGAAGAAGCTCGACACGATCGAGAACAGCATCCCGTCGTGGACCGCCGAGTGGTACGACGCCAAGCTGGCCGCCATCTACGCCTACTACGTTTGGGGCCAAGACAACGGCAAGAAGCTTGAGACATCCAAGCGCCTGATCGACGACATCATGTCCTTCATGGACGGCGACGCGACGTTCAAGCTCGTCGACGACGCCTGCAACCTGGAAGAGGTGGATCCGGCACTGCGCCGCCGCCTTGGGAACGAAACGCTCTCGTCGCGTTATCGCTGGCTCTTCTCTAAGACGCGCTAAGCCTGAGAACCTGCGGGATTTCAAAGCTCCCGCAGGTTCCCCTGCCCCCCCCCCACACACTCCCGCTCGGACTCCTTCCAGCGAACGACATGTTTGAACTCCACACAAGCGGCCCCTCGCCGCGCCGCCACGCACGCGCGGCTCGATCCCTTCACGTCCTCGGTCTTTTGTGCCGCGCCTCCATGATCGCTGTCACCTTGGGTGCCATGACCGTGAGCCAGGCCGTTGCCGCCACGACCCCGTTCATTCAGAGCGACAAGATCTTCTCGACCGACAAGAAGACCGGCAAGGTCAAGGCGAGCTCCGGCGCGGTCACCGAGACAGAGATGGACGGCGTCAAGTTCACCGATCGCGGCGACAAGAGCTCGACTCTGAAGGCCACGTCGGTCGTCCTGATCCAATGGGGTGCTGTGCCTAGCTCTTTCTCCGACGCCGAAACCTACGCGACGCGAGGCGAGTGGGAGCCCGCCGTGACGAACTTCCAGAGCGCTGCGACGGACAGCGACGCCCGGCCCTGCGTTCAAGCGGCGGCCCGCGTGCGATCCATCGAGTCGATGATCGAATGGGGCGCCGCTGACCCGGCGCGCTTTGCCGACGCGATCGCCGAAGCCGACAAGTTCCTCGCCGACCATGGGACTGACTGGGCCATGCCGAAAGTGCGCGGACTCAAAGCCCGAGCGAGCTGGCTGAGCGGTGACGCGGCCGCCGCCCGCGACGGGTACAAGCAGCTCTTCGAGGCCGGCAAGGACGGCGCGGATGGCTACTCCCCCATCTTGGTCGCCGAGGCCGCACTGGCTGCCGGCCATGCGGCCCTGGCCTCCCCAGAGACCTCCACGGCGCGTGAACTCTTCGACGCTGCGGCCAGTGCCTTCGGTGGGATCGACAGCATCGACGCTGGCGTCCGCGCGCGGGCCTCGGCCGGCGAAGAAATCGCCCGGATGGCCTCCGCCAAGTCGCTCCTTGCTAAGGGAGACCACGGCGGAGCAGCCAGCGCCTTCGAATCGGCCTTGAGTGGCGCAAAGACCTCGGCAGGCAAGGGCGCGGCCCGACTTGGGCTCGGACTCGCGCTCCTCGGCAAGGGCGAGCTACAGGCCGCCCAGATCGAGCTTGGCTGGGTTGCGGGCCTCGATCACACCAGCGCAGACCGTCGCGCGGCGGCCCTCCTCGGACTCGGCCAAGCCCTGATGGCCACGGAAGGCGGTGCGACCCTCGCCAAGGCCTCCCTCCAGAGGGTCAAGACCGAGTATGGCACCACTCCCTCAGCCGCGAAGGCCATCGAGCTCCTGAGCGGTCTCTAGCGAGGCCATAGCGGGCGTCTAGCCGGGCTCTGCGGCGCGCTCCCCCTCCCCGATTTGGGGAATCGAATACGCAAATCCGGGGCTCGTCCAAGAAATCTTCGGCGAGCCCCGGTAGCCTCTTCCGCGCAGAGGGCTAGCCCCGGCACAATCCTCTGCTCGTTGACCCCTGAATTCATCGCCAGGACCTAGCCTCTGCGCTCGTCCAGGCGACGTTCCCCCCTCTCTCTGATTCTGACCGAGTCCGTTCGACGTCTCTCACGCGTCGAGCACAGGGCTCGGGCCACCTGCGGCCAACTCCTGGAGAAACCCTCCGGAGCCGCTCCCCCAGCCACTACCCATGAAACGGAACACCATCCTGGCCCGCGTCCAAAGGGCCGCTGCTCCCGCGTTTGCGTTTGGCCTCACCTTCGTTGCCACCGCCGCGCCCACCCTCGCCCAAAGCAAGAGCGAGAAGAGCTTCAGCGACGTCTTCAAGGACGCTGGCCCGGTCGGCCTCGTCATCATGCTGCTGTCGGTGGTCGCGCTTGCGCTCATCATCGAGAACATCGTTTCGCTCAAGCGGGACAAGCTGGCACCGCCGGAGCTCATCGACGAGGTCCAGGCCCTCTTCGAGGAAGAGAAGTTCCAGGAGGCCATGGAGCTCTGCGAAGACGAGCCCGGGTACTTCACCCGCGTCTGCGGAGCAGGCATCGCCAAGATCGGTCACCCGTTCGAGGCCATTGAGAAGTCCATCGAGGAGATGGGCGACGAGGAGTCGATCAAGCTCCACCAGAAGATCGGCTGGCTTTCCCTCATCGCCAACGTGGCGCCCATGATGGGACTGCTCGGCACGGTGATGGGCATGGTCGCGGCATTCAACGAGATTGCTGCTTCCAAGGGTCAGGCCAACCCGGCTGACCTCGCCTCGGGTATTTCCCAGGCTCTGCTCACGACCATGCTCGGCCTGATCGTCGCCATCCCGGTGACGGCCGCCTTTGCATTCCTTCGTAACCGTCTGATCAAGACGATCATCGAGACCGGCGCCATCGTCGAGGACCTCTTCGAGCGCTTCCGGCCGACGGCCTGATTTCGCCGCCCCGAAACGGGTTCCGAAAGGGGCCCTAGCCTAGGACGTCCTAGGCTGGGCCCCACAGATCAGCTCCCCAGCTGTGTAGACGACGAGGCCGCCTTCGCCGCCCCGTCATGGCCCCGCAAGCCTCAGTCAGGGCCCCGCAAGCCACAGTCAAGGCCCATAAGGAACAGACACGATGAACCTCGCCAAGCACGACGCCGACACAGATATGGAGATGGACATGACGCCGATGATCGACGTCGTGTTCTTGCTGATCATCTTCTTCATGATCATCACCGACCTCACCCAGCAAGAGCTTGAGGACGTGGACCTGCCGACGGCAGAGCACGCGATCCCGGACCAGCCGGATCCCGAGGAGTGGCGTCCGATCATCAACGTGGACTACCGCGGCACGATGATCATCAAGAAGAAGGTCCAGTACGACCCCGAGATCAACCAGGGCAAGAACAAGTACGCCGAGCTGCGGACTTGGCTGCTCCAAGCCGCGCAGCGGATGGAGAAAGAGCCCCTTTCAGAAGGGTCCTCCACGTTGATCCCGGGCGAGCCAGTCCTGATCCGCGCTGACATGTCGACGCCGTTCAAGTACGTCCAGGACATCATGGCCCAGTGCGGCGACCAGGCGATCCAGATCTGGAAGCTTCAGCTGGCTGTGTCGACGCCGGAAGGCGCTGACGAAACCAACAACTAGTCCGGCCCCCCTTCTTTCGACGCTCCCCCCATCACCCGAATCACACGCTATGGCCGGTAAATTCGACGAGATCATGGACGAGAAGTGCGAGCTGCAGATGACGCCGATGATCGACGTCACGTTCCTGCTGCTCATCTTCTTCATGTGCACCCTGAAGTTCAAAGTCCTCGAGGGCAAGCTCGGCGCGTACCTGCCTAAGGACGTCGGCGTGAACCCCCAGGACGCGGAGCCCAAAGAGAAGGTCGACATCCGCCTGGATGTGGTCACCGTGGGCAACCGGATGCGCTACGACAACGAGACCCGTGGTCCGGTGCCCTACACCCAGGCAGACGCCGACGAGAAGCTGCGCTTCTTCTACGACGACAGCCGGGTCATCCGCTACACGGTGGGCCCGAAGCGCTTCACAGATCTTGCCGAGGTCACCAAGGCCCTGCAGGCGATCATCAAGCGTGAGCCCGACAAGGAGGCGACCATCGACCCCCGCACGGGCGTCACGAACCGCGACGTGGTGGAAGCCCTCGACGCCGTGATGTTCGCTGGCTACGAGAGCGTGACCTTCAAAGGCTCGTTCGAGAAGTAGCCCCTACTCGCCCCGGGGGCCTTCTGTGGCTCGCCGGGGGTAAAATACCCCAAGAGCGCGGCGCTGAAACCGCATCTCAGCTTTGACGGCCTGCCCGCTCTTGCGTAGTCTTTGCGCTCTCCGCGGCGCCTAGAGACCGGTCCGACCGGCTCCGCAGGCTCCGATTTGCTCTCTCTCACTCGTTTTCCACTGTGATCCGGATCCGCTGTGATCCGGATCCACTGTGATCCGGTTTCCGGGACGATGCGCCATCTGGCGTACGGCCCGGGCCGATCGCAAAGGACTGCGAGCGCCCCCCCGACTGTCTCCTTGCTTCCGCATGGTTCGGCGGACTTCCGAAATGTCTTTCGGTAGTCCTTCCACCGTCCGGAGGTAAAGGTGCGGAAATCGTCTGGTCATCCGTTCATTGGACCGGCTTCGACGTTCCCGTACTCCCCCCCAACCATCTGCTCTCGACGCACGAGTCTTTCCCGCATGAGGATCGCAGGCCCCGCACTTCACGTGTCTCTACTGCTCGCCGTTGCCGGCGGCGCCCAATTGGCGCTCACCGGCTGCGCGACGAACCCGCAGGACGCCGAGAATTCCCAGGCAGCTGAAGCGAACGGAGCCGAAGCCGGCACCGACGCTTCCAGTGGCTCCGTTTCTAGCCCTGAGGCCATGGAAGTCATCGAGCGCGCTGGCGCTCCGTTGACCGCCCTCGGCCAGGATTCATCCCTTGGGCAGGACGCTGAGCTCCTGTCGCTCAAAGAGCAGAAGCAGCGACTTCTCTACGACGCAGCTCTCAGCCGCGCCCGCGAGTTCAAGGAGCGCCTTCAGTTCTCGGAGGCCCGCGACCAAGTGGAGCGTGCCCTGGAACTGGAGCCCGACAGCCTTGAGGCACGTCGACTCCGCTCCGAGCTGGCGGCCCTCTTGGGCGAGCCCGGTGGCAGCCTGTCGACCTTCGACGACAACGTCGACAAGTACAAGCTCAAGCTCGAGCAGATCCGCCTTGAGGTCAAGCAAGACCTCAACGACGCCAAGATGGCCCGCACCCGCGGTGACTACTCGGCCGCCGTTGCGGACCTCCAGCTGGCCCGTACCAAGATCGAGATCAACGGCTTCGACATCGAGTGGAACGGTCTCGATGCAGAAGTGATCGAGCTTTTGGACACGGTGAAGGCCGAGCGCAACGCCGCTGAGGAGCAAGCGATCCTCGACGAGCGCGAGCTCGCCTTCAACGAGCTCAAGGCCCGCGAGTCGGAAGAAGCCAACCGCAAAGAGCAGATCGTCGGCAACATCCTCGTGAACGCGATCACCGCCTTCGAAGAGGGCCGCTACCGCGACGCCGAGGAGTACGCTCAGCTCGCGATGCAGAAGCAGCCGAAGAACGAGCAGGCGGACGAGATTCGCACCGCTGCGTTCCGCGCTGGCCGTGACCAGGTCCAGGACAACTACCTCAAGGCCAAGTCGGATCAGTTCCGCGCATGGCAGTCCACGATCGAAGCGATGCGGATTCCGCAGAACGACGTTCTGACGCTCATCGAAACCGACGAGTGGCGTGCAAACGCCGAGCAGCGGCGCGGCCGGACCTTCAGCGCCGACCGCAAGGTCTCGATCATCGAGCGGGAGCTTCGCCAGCAGATCGCGACCTCCACGGTGGCCCTGCCGAGCCTCGACACCGAGGACATCAACGTGGTCGCCAACTTCGTTCGCGACTCGACGAACCTCCCCATCGTGGTCGACCAAGCGGCAGCTACCGCGGCTGAAGAAGAAGGCGCTGTCTTCGACTTCAACTTCGAAAACGACCTGACGGTCGAGCAGGCCCTCAACCGGATCACCTCCGCCGCAGGCGAAGGCGTGACCTGGACGATCAAGTACGACTCGGTCCTCATCACGACCGCCGAGAAGGCACTTGGCAACCCGATCCCGGTGGTGCACCGCGTGCAGGACCTGACGTTCGCTCTGACGGACTTCTGGGGCCCGCGTATCGACCGCATCCGCCTGATCGACGAGCTTGAGGATGACGACGGCGGTGGCCCCTTCGGCACCGTTCAGGAGTCGCAGCGCATCATTACGCTCGACGACCTCCAGACGCTCATCCAGGACACCGTCGCGCCTGAGGCTTGGGACGCAGAAGGCGTCAGCATCGAGCTTGGCGAAGGCAACCTGATCGTCACCCACACGCCTGAGATTCAGGCGAAGATCGCCGACTTCCTCGACGACCTCCGCAAGTTCAACTCGGCGATGGTCACCATCGAGTCGAAGTTCTTGGAGGTCACTGACAACTGGATCCAGGAGATCGGCAACGACTTCCGCGGACTCGACGACCGCGTGCTTGAGGACGTCACGAACGGCCTTGAGGACATGGCGTCCCTCGGACTCGACAACGGTGGTTCCGGTACCAGCGGCACCAACTCTGCAGGCAGCCCGAGCTCGGGTTTCTTCTTCGACGACGGTGGCGATGGCGCCTTCGCGACGACGACGCAGAACTTCTTCTCCACCGCGCTCGGCAGCCAGCTGTCGACCCTCGGCGGCATGACGTTCCAGCTCACCTTCCTTGACGACGCCGAGGTCTCCTCGATCCTGCGCGCCGTCGAGAAGTCAGAGCAGAGCCAGGTCGTGAACAGCCAGATGCTGAGTGTCCACGACTCCCAGCGCGCCTACGTCACCGTCATCAACCAGAGGGCCTACATCCAGGACTTCGACGTTGAGGTGGCTCAGTTCCAGGCTGTGGCTGACCCGGTGGTCAACGTGCTCAACGAGGGCATTGTCCTCGACGTGCGCCCCACGATCCTCGACAACCGGAAGTGGCTCCGACTGGAGATCCAGCCGACGGTCGCACGCATCGTGAGCCTTCGCAGCTTCTCGACCACCCTCGGCGGTAACACGGCTCCGGTCGAGTTCCAGCTGCCCGAGCTTGAGGTCCAGAGCGTGAACACCAGCGCCTTCCTGCCGGACGGCGGATCGCTGATGCTGGGCGGCCTGTCCAGGATCCGCAACGTCGAGCGCCGGGCGGAAGTCCCGTGGCTCGGCAAGATCCCGCTCCTCGGCTTCCTCTTCAAGTCGGAAGGCTACAACGACGAGCGTAACTCCCTGATGATCCTCGTGACGGCACGCATCACGGACGTCCGCGAGTCGGTCCAGAAAGCCCTCGAGACGCAGTACTAGTCGGCGAAACCTAAGAGCCCGCTGGCCGAAGCCTCCCCCACCGGGAGCCACGGTCAGCGGGCTTTTTCATGGCCGAACATCAGCCCCACTTCCAGGAAGCTCCCCATGAAAGCGATCCTCTTCGACCTCGACGACACCCTATTCTCGACGACCGAGTTCGCGAAGAAGGCCCGCGCCAACGCGATCGACGCGATGATCGAGGTGGGGATCAACGCGACCCACGAGGAAGTCGCGGACGAGCTGCGCGAGGTGATCCGCGAGTTTGGATCGAACTACGCGGCGCACTTCAACAAGCTGCTGCACCGCCTCCCCCCCCACCAGCAGAAGGACGTGAACCACGCTGTGGTCATCGCCGCGGGTGTGTGCGCGTACCACGACACCAAGTTTGAACACCTGAAGGCCTTCGACGACGTCAAGCCGTTCCTCGAGGCCCTCAAGGAGGCGCGCCTGCGCCCCGTCGTGATCACCCACGGCTGGACCACCAAGCAGGCCGAGAAGCTCGTGCGCCTGGGCCTCATCCCTCTGATCGAGCCACGGGACGTGTACATCACGGACCAGGTGGGCATCGCCAAGCCCAACCCCAAGCTCTATCAGTTCGTACTTCGAGAGCTGGGCCTGCTGCCCTCCGAGACGCTCTACGTGGGCGACAACGCTGCCCACGACATCACGCCGCCGCGAACCATCGGCATGCACACCGCGTGGATCAAGCGCGCCGCCAAGCCGAACCAGGACATCGACACCGCGGCGCCCGAGTTCATCATCAACGACTTCCGCGAGCTAGCCGCCATCCTGCGCGACCGCTTCGGCTGCCCGATCAAGGACTTTTAGCGGGACGGGGCCTGGCTCCTTGCTGGCTGTGACCTGCGGCACTTCTCTGGATAGAACTGAGCTTAGAACTCGTACTTCCTCGCCGCAGAGACCCGAGGCCATGCTTTTTCCCTGTCTACGCCCTGTTTCGATCCTCCCCCTGCTCGTTGGGTCGAGCTCGGTGGCAACGCCGGTCCTCCAGTTTTCGGAGCCCGAGGCTCTCGCAGGGCCCATTGGCTTAGTCCAAGCCGGTGACGTCGCGGATCTTGATTCCCGTGATGGGCCGGATGTCATCTTGAGTTCCACGAGGGACCAACGGCTTGTGGTATTGGTGCACGAATACCCGGCCTTAGGGCCCTTCAGAGCCGTTGACGGGCTGGGTTCGACTCCATGGGGCATCCTGAGAGCATGAAGTCACGCGTCGACCCGAAGTACAAGACCCGATACCGCGTGACTAACTGGCGGGAGTACGAGCGGGGCCTTGTCCAGCGAGGGGATGTGACCGTCTGGCTGTCGCCCGTAGCCGTGGGTGCGTGAAAGGCGAAGCCAAGCGGCCGGCGCGGTGCCCAACCCAAGTTCTCGGACCTGGCGATTGAGACCGCCCTGACCTTGAGGCTCGTCTTTCACTTGCCGCTACGTCAGACGGAAGGCTTCATTCGCTCGCTGTTCAAGCTGATGGACGTAGAACTCAACGCCCCGGATCACACCACGCTCTCTCGCCGGGGCGCCGACCTCAAGGTGTCGCTGGCCAGTCGCACGGGCGACAGACCCATCGACCTGATCATCGACAGTAGCGGCCTCGCGATTGTGGGCGAAGGCGAATGGGCCGCGGCCAAACATGGCGGCAATGGGCGCCGTGGCTGGAAGAAGCTGCATCTTGGCGTTGATGTCACGGGCGAGATCATGGCGCAGGTCCTGACCGATAGCACGGTCGATGATGGGACCACGGGCGTCGCGATCATCGAAGATGTGCCCTGCTCTGTCCGTACGGTGACAGCCGATGCGGCCTACGACACAATGCCGATTTACGACGCTGCCGAAGCCCGAGGCGCGGAAGTCGTCGTGCCATCAACCTGTAACGCGAGCACATCAACACGACGCCGAAGGTCCGAAGCGCGCAACCGGACGGTCAGGCGAGTCAAGGAGCTTGGCCGCATGCGGTGGAAGAAGGAGTCGGGGTACCATCGCCAGGGCCGGGTCGAGAACACCTTCTTCCGCTATAAGGCGGTGATCGGCGAACGCCTTCGAGCCCGCGCGCTGTCCGCGATGGAGACGGAGGCGGCCGTCGCGTGCAACCTGTTGAATCGGATGCGCGCACTTGGGTGGCCAGCATCGGTGAAGGTTGCCCGTTGAGCTTCAACCGGATGGGGGACCTTCATCTCCTATCGGCCTTCGTGCAACAACGCCCCGCGGCGAACGCTCGGGCGAGATCCGGATCGAGTAGACGCCGCAGCGGCTGGCCTGCTTGCGGGCCGAAGGGGGCGGCTGACTGAACGGAGGCAGCCTTGAGGCCGGGCAGGAACGAGCCCTCTTGGGCTTCGCCGAAGTCCAGGAGCCGCTGGCTGTATTCGGGGGAGTCGTGCTGCTCTGGGGATACTTCATCCCCTGCGCGCGGCGGGAGGCCTAGCGCTATTGGGTTCAGTTTGTAGCGCTCCAGCACGCGGCGGATGCGGGTGACGATGTCCTTGTGCATGCGCTTGACTTTGGCTGGGTCGAGAGGGTCTGCCGGTTGGAAGACGGGTCGCGGGTTCGGCGCTGGGATGCCGCGGTTCTTATTCCGATTTGTGTGTACCCAACTTTCGCACGCGATGCTAGAAATGCTGCCTCTCGTACGCTGACGGTGTGAAACCGGCCCGTCTACGTGCATACTTCAGCCGCGGTTGCGTTGCTTCCAAGCGGTGCTCGACTGATTCAACCGGTTTACATTTTGCCATGAAAAACACGTTAATCTCGGCCCTCTCAGCAGCCTTGTTTATCTGTATTGCCACACTCGCTCTTGCCGGAGACCCGCTACACGGTGGACTTCACTACGACATGATCGACCGACAGGGCAATCCTGCCGGACACATCGCGGTTTGGAGTGACACTGAGACAATCTTCGTAACCCCTGCAGGCAGTACTACGCCGAAAGTTTACGAGTGGGATGAAGATTCGGGCAAGTACATCGGAGTAGCTGACGATTGCTACGAATTCACGCTGTACCCCGAAAAGACTTGGGTCTACACCTCAGCGACAAGCACATCGAGTGTCGCAGGGACCATGACACAGAACCCAGACATTTTGGAGGTTGATCCAGTCACGCTCTAGCACATCAAGCCTCACCTGCCACAGCTGGTTGCAGGTGGGGCGCTTGAGCGCGTAAAATTCACGGCTTCCCTTCGAGCAAGATCTCAATCGGCTGATGCACAAGAATTGCATCGCGATCACGCAAATGAATACCCGAATTCTCACTACTTTCGCGGCATCCATCACGGCAGTGGCAGTCATCCTACTCGTTGCTCGCGAGACATCAACCTCGGCGCCCCCTACAATAAATCCCTCCCTGGAAGGATCAAAGGTGGACGAAGCGGGGCTTTTGAAGGAGCCAAAAGGTGAGCCGAGCAATCTCCGGGAAGGCTTGGACGCGAATGATAGCTCCGTGTCACTCCCTGGTTCTCCGTCAGCGATGCTATTTGGTGGGCGCGTGATTGATAGAATAACTGAAGCTCCAGTGAAGGCGCGAGTAAAGCATGGTGGTGCATTCACCTGGACTAGTGCTCAAGATGGATCCTTCAGCATTCGAGGAATTCAGGGGGACGGGCCCATTATCGTCACCGCTGACGGATACATCGACAGCTCGATTGATCCACCTGGCCCCGAAGGTTTGCCAATCACGATTCGGCTTGCCGCAGCGTTAAAATCGACCGGTGTCATGGTAGATGAATCGGGCGCACCCGAAGCAGGCGTTTCGATCTACCGTATCTCGAAAAGCCCGGGCAATTATCCCCTGGATTTGGAGTCATGGGCCACCGAAGTAACTGTCTCCGGCGATGACGGTAGGTTTACCCTACCTGTCAGCGAAGCGGTTACTTACTTCGCCGGCAAGGATGCGCGCACATCGCAGCCTTTCAGCGTAAGCAAGTCTCGTGAAGAAAGCCCTCTTCACGTCATGATTCACAGCTCAGAGTCGAGCAAACTATCAGTTCGAGATGCGGATGGCGCAGATCATGGCCCGTGGGTACTCAATCTTCAATTCATCGGCCAGTGCCAGATAGCTCGCCTGCAGCTAAGCTTGACCGAAGATAGCCCATTGGATTGCGCCCTCCCTGTCGGAGATTACGTCGCCGTGTCGGCCGACCACGCGATCAAGTTCCAGAGCAATGTGAGTAAGCAAATCAACTCTAGCGCTGCCCGCTCTCTTGGCTATTCATCGTACTCAAGTCGCCTTCGTATCAAGCCCGACAACAGCTTGATCAAGCTGGAGGTGGTGGCACAGCTCGCGCCGATCATTCATGTGACGGATGCCAACGGAGCAGATCTAGCCCCCTTTGAAATATGGGGAGAAGTAGTTGCCACAGCTGAGGCGATATCCTCAGGCTCGCCTCCTTGGCGGAAGAATAACCACTTACGACGTATCATTTCGCCTACACCGAGAATGTCACTCAAGCGCTTTCTTACGCGGCGATTGGAGAACGGGAGTGGGCGTATCGCTGTTGCATCCCCGGGTTATCGAACTGGGTACGTTTCAAACATCAGCCGCACTGCTCGTGGCCCCTTGGAACTCGCCCTCGAGATTGACGAGATTGCCCTTAGTGTACTAGTACAGGCCAGCGATGGCGAGGTTGCCACGGGGCGATTCCAACTTCGATTCTCCTCTAACAGAGAGATCTGTTACGACGGACTCATCACGCATGAAGTGCAGACTCTCGGACCCTTTTCTGGGAAAGGAGAGCGAAACTTCACTCTCTGGCAGTTTTTCAACGGGGAGTTCGCCGAAGTTACGAGCGTCACGTTCGAGGAAGGTGAGACGATGGCATCTGTCCGCTTGAATCCTGCTGGCTCAGTAGCTGTTGTCGCACCCGGTTTACGGCCAGATGATTTCGTTCTGTTCGATCCACTAGGTCGACGATTCCATCCGGAAACCTCGGATGACGGCTTGCTGTTTGCTGAGGTCCCGATTGGACAATACGCCCTGATCGGCCGACTCCAACAGATGGCGTTCTCAAGCCAGCGTGCAGATGTAGATCTTGGCTTGGGCGGGATTTCCAAAGGAGAGCTGTACAACACGAACGTCGAAGTGGGCGCGACTACGGAAATCACCCTAGGAGAGCCGAGTCTACCACGAGATTATTCTGGACGGATATCGCTGGACGGCATCGCCGCTGAAGAGCTCTACCTTTATCCGTTGTACTCTGGAGAGGCCCTCCCGCGGAGAGTGGCTCCCGGGGCTGGACTGATGCACGTATCTGGGAAAGGCACCTACAACGTCAGTAGGCTCACTCCAAAGCCAGCGTACCTCGTAGTCTGCAGAATTGATGATCTTGGGTTACTGGTGCCGCTCTGCATGGCCGCTCCCGGTGACGACTTAGTCGGCGCTGGCGGCCCGGTCTCGATTAAGACGAAGCACGATTCATGGTACTGCGCACACGCCATCTACCAGGTCGGCGGGCTCACGCGAAGCGCGACGGGTTGCTCAGACGCAAATGGGTACTGCAATCTTGGCTGGCTCCCAGCGGGGCCCCTCACAATCGAATGCACCGAACGCGCGGGAAGGTCAGGTGCCCATTCGGTAACGGTACAGCCTGCCAAAGGGCTAACTCTAGAGTTTTCGGTGTCAGAGATGTACGGCCAAAGACCGAAGTCATCGGAAGATGAGAGTAGCATCGGGCGTTAGCGACGCTTAGACGGATAGATGGGATGAGAAGGCCAGCCTCCAGCCCGGGTTACCTTGACGGGACCCGAAACATCAAAC
>CAYQKK010000096.1:518-22375 GCA_964417955.1 uncultured Planctomycetaceae bacterium | reverse complement strand
CCCAATCAACGTTGGCCTGTCCCACGAAGATCGGACCGAGGAGTGGGTCCTCGGCGACGCGGCTGTAGAACCGGCCTACGAATTCCGCCACGTCCGCGGCGGATTCGATGTCTTTGTGGTGCGGATCGATGACGGATCCTAGCGCCGCTTCCGGCTCTTTCCCTTGCGCCTTGATCCCTTCGCGCCGCCCTTCTTCTCGCCTGACCCGCGACCGTACTCGGGCTTCACGTCTTTGGGCCTCGCGCGCGGGCCGGTGTTGCCCTTTTGGATCAGGTACTCGTCGTCGAGCTCGGCGAAGCCTTCGAGGAAACGGCGGTCAATGCGTGCGCCGATGTTGTGCTCGATCGCGCGCAATGCGTCTAGGTCGCCCCGGGAGAGGAGCGTGAACGCTATGCCCTTGCGCTCGGAGCGGCCCGTGCGACCGATGCGGTGAACGTAGGTGTCGGGATCCAGCGGCACGTCGTAGTTGATCACGTGGCTGACGTGGTCCACGTCAAGTCCCCGGGACGCGAGATCGGTGGCCACGAGAACGGAGTACTCGCCAGACTTGAAGCCGTCGAGGGCGCGGCCGCGCGCGCCCTGCTTTTTGTCGCCGTGGAGCAGCGTCACCGTGATGCCGCGCTTCTCTAGCTGAAACGTCAGGACCTTGCCGCGCTGCTTCGTGCGCACGAAGACGATGGCGGAATTGAAGTCCTCTCCCTTGAGGATCTGGAGGAGCAGCTTGGTCTTCGCAGAAGAGCGCACCGGCAGAATCGCGTGGTCGATCGTCTCCGGTGGCGCTGCGTTGCCGAGGTCGATGATCTCCGGCGTTTTCAGGATGCGCTGGGCCAGGGCTTGGATTTCCTCGGGCATCGTTGCCGAGAACATCATCGTTTGGCGCTCCTCCGGAGTCTGCTTGAGGATTCGACGTACGTCCGGCAGAAAGCCCATGTCCACCATGCGGTCCGCCTCGTCGAGCACAAGCACCTCCACCGACTTGAGCGACACGGTCCCCTCTTCGACGAGATCCATGAGCCTACCGGTGCAGGCCACCGCGATGCTGGCGCCCGCCGCGAGGGCCTCGCGCTGGCGGTCGATCTTGACCCCGCCGATCAGCAGCGCCACGCGGGCGCCGGTCCCTTGACCCAGCTGTTCGATGTCGGCGCCGATCTGCTGAGCTAGCTCCCTGGTGGGCGCAAGGACGAGCGCGCGCAGCGCGCCGGGCTCGCCGTCGAGGGTCACGAGGCGCTGGAGCAGCGGCAGCGCAAAAGCCGCCGTCTTCCCGGTGCCCGTGCGCGCGAGCCCAAGGATGTCGCGCCCCAGAAGCCCCGGGGGCAGCGCGCTCTCCTGGATGGGCCGCGGCGCCGTGAATCCGGCGGCGGTCACCCCCCGCAGCACGGCTGGATGCAACCCGAAGGACTCGAACGTGGACGGCACGTCCGCCTCCTCACCCGCTCCCCTATTCGTGCTGTCCTGCTCCATGCGCCGGAGACGATGACGTAGAGAGCCGTGAAGCGCCAACGCCCAATCCGTGCAAACCGCAACCCGGGCTCGATTCGGACCGCCGTCGTGCCCTATCCTCCTCCTATGCCTCCTTCCAAATCAGTGACGCTCGCACTTGCGAGCTTCATGGACTCCGAATTCGCGAAAGGTCTCTCCCCCGAGGAACCCGACGTCCGCAAGATCGTGGGCCGCTTCCTCACGGTGTGCTACGACGATCTGGGCGTCCCCCCCAAGGACCTTGACGGCCAAGGCATGCACGGAGCCCTCGGGCACGTTCTGCCCGGGAAGTTCAAGCGCGGCGAGGCCTTGGCCGAGGAGGTGCCGGACGTGCTGCGCGCCTACCTGAAGCACCTGGAGGAGACCGAAGTCCTCAGCAACGCCTTCGAGCTCAAGCAGGGCTTCGAGACCACCATCGACGAATTTCTGCACACGGTGAAGACCGGCACGAATCCCCACGGCCACGGACATCACGCGCCGGTCGAGCCCTTTGAGCACAAGGCGGAGAAGCTCGGACGCAACGATCCGTGCTCGTGCGGCAGCGGCAAGAAGTACAAGAAATGCCACGGGAAGAACGCATGAACATCGTCGCGGTCATTCCGGCCAGGTACGGCTCGACGCGTTTCCCAGGGAAGCCCCTCGCGGACGTCGCAGGGCGCTCCCTCATCCGCCGCGTCTTCGATATTGCGAGCGCGGCGGACGGTGTCACCCAGGCGCTGGTGGCCACCGATGATGAGCGCATCAAGGGGCACGTCGAATCCTTCGGTGGCACGGCGGTCATGACGCCCGAGTCCTGCCGCAACGGAACCGAGCGCGTCCACGCAGCGATCCAAGGGCTCGACGTCCAGCCCGATGCGGTGATCAACCTCCAGGGTGACGCGGTCCTGACTCCGCCCTGGGTCCTCGAAGCGGTCGCCGCAGAAATGCGCGCGCATCCCGAGCTGCCGATGGTCACGCCGGCGGCGCGCCTAGACGAATCTTCGCTCGCGCTCCTGATGGAGGCGAAATCCGCGGGCGAAGTCGGCGGCACCACGGTCGTCTTCAACCAGGCCGGGAACGCCCTCTACTTTTCGAAGGCCGTCATTCCGTTCGTACGAGATACGAGGGGCGGAGCGCCCACGTTCCGGCACATCGGCCTCTACGGCTATACCGCCCGAGCCCTCGACCAGCTGATCCACCTGCCCCCGAGTCCGCTCGAGCTCACGGAAGGCCTAGAGCAGCTCCGCGCCCTCGACAACGGCATGCCCATTCGCGTCGTGGAGGTCGACTATCGAGGCCGCAGGCACCTTGCGATCGATAGCCCGGAGGACCTCAAGCGCGTGGAGTCCCTGATCGCCGAAGAAGGCGAGCTGGTGCCCTGATGACCATCGAGCTACTCCTCGTTCGTCACGGCAATACTTTTGCCCCCGGCGATCGCATCGTTTGGGTGGGCAAGGGCCAAGACCTGCCGCTCGTACCGAGCGGGCACGCCCAGGCGGAGAAGCTGGGAGCGTCACTGACGGCTGCGCGCTGGATCCCCACGGCAACGGTGTCGGGCGGCCTGAAGCGCCAGGTGGAGCACCTGAGGATCGCTGCGCCCTCTGGATCCCCGGACCCGATCCGCACCGAGGCCCTCGACGAAGTGGACTACGGCCACTGGGGCGGCCTGACCACCGAGGAGATCCACGAGCGCTTTGGCACCGAAGAAGTCACGGCTTGGAACGAGCGCAGCGAGTGGCCACAAGGCGCAGGCTGGCCGGAGACGGAGGCCGAGGTTCGCTCGCGCGTGCAGGCGTTCCTGGCCGAGGTCGCCACTGGGCGCTACGGAGAGCGCGTGATGGCCTGCAGCAGCAACGGTCTTCTGCGCTGGTTCTTGGATGCCGTTCCGGGGGCGCTGGAGCAAGCGCTCCGTGAGGGCACCTTCAAGGTCAAGACCGGCGGCGTTGGGCTGATGCGACTCAACCCGAAGGACGCGGATGCCGGCTGGCAAGTGGCCCTTTGGAACACCCCTCCGGACGAAGTCGCGTTCTGACTTTCAAGGGGCCTGGATGCAATGATCTCCTGAGCCGATCGATCTCCTCGTATGCAAGAGGAGCAACGCGAGACCCAGGCCATAGTAGAACTGTGCCGAGGCGAACTAGGCTGGCCCGAAGGGCTCAAGACGATCGAGGTTGAGCCCGCCCGGCTATGGATGCGCGGGCGAGCCGAGCTGCTGGGCTCGAGCCACTGCCTCGCGATCGTTGGCAGCCGCGCCCCCACCCCCTACGGTGCGACCCAGGCCGAGCGTTTCGGGCGCGAGCTTGCGGCCGCTGGCGCCTGCGTGGTCAGCGGCCTCGCACGGGGCGTCGACGCAGCCGCCCATGCGGGAGCCCTCAGCGCCAGGGGAGCCACCATCGGTGTCCTGGGCTGCGGCGTCGATCGGCCATGGCCCTCGGGGAGGCTCGCGGAACGTATGGGAAGCGAGGGGCTGCTCGTCTCCGAGTTCGCACCGGGAACGGCCCCGCGTCGTCATCACTTTCCACTGCGCAACCGAATCATCGCGGGGCTCAGCGACGCGGTGCTCGTCGTGGAAGCGGCCGAAGCCTCTGGGTCACTGATCACCGCCCGATGGGCCGCAGACCAAGGCCAGCAGGTCTTTGTGGTCCCCGGACGCATCGACCATCCGATGGCGCGGGGAACGCTCGCGCTGATCCGAGAGGGCGCCACCCCTGTGGGCTCCCCCCAGATGCTCCTCGACGATCTGTACGGCGCCGGCGCCTCGGGCGGAGATAGCGACGCGAGCGAGCTCCCCTTCCCCGCGCGCAGCCCCCTCGAGCTGGCCATTCTCGAGGCGCTCACCGGGGAAACGAAGACCGCGGCAGAGGTCGCTGCCATGGTGCACCGCAACGTGAGAGAAGCCCTCGGAGCCCTCACCACGCTAGAGCTCGACGGCGCGGTCAGGCGCGCGCCCGGGGGCCTCTACCACCTTGGATAGTCGAACGGCTTTCCAGGTGGCCGTTATCGATTCGAGAGGCCCCGGCCCCCCCAGGGCGCGCTCGAAGGAATCTGCATTTACAGAGAGATCCACCTAGGAAATTCCCCTCGGCATTAGCCCCTTCCCTTCGGTTTCCGAGAGCGCGACGCCGACAGAACCCAGCAAGCAGCCCCCCCCGCTATCAGATGACACGCCCTAAGAAAGTCCAGCCCACCGCCGTCCAAGAGGAACTCTTGTCCGTCGTGCTCGAGCTGATTCCGTTCGTAGTCTTCTGGAAGGACCGCAAGTCGCGTTACCTCGGATGCAACGCAGCCTACGCCCACCTCGCGGGACTGAGTGCACCCGAGGAGCTCATCGGTCTCAACGACTACGACCTCCCGTGGTCCAAGGAGGAGTCCGACGCCTACCGCGCCGACGACCGCCTGGTCATCGAATCCAACCGTGCCAAGCTGCACATCGTGGAGAAGCAAACGGCGACCGATGGGAGCATCTCGTGGATCGACACGAGCAAAGTCCCGCTACACAGCCGCGACGGCGACGTGATCGGCTTGCTCGGGATCTACGCAGACATCACGCTACAGCGGGAGAACGAAGAACAGCTGAAGCAGACGCGCAAGTACCTTGAGGACGCGATCAGCGCTTTGGACTCCGGCCTCGTGCTCTATGACGAGAGCGAGCGACTCGTCTTTTGCAATGACCGCTATCGCGATATGTACGGTTTGACCAAGGACATGGCGCCCCCGGGCGCCAGCTACGCAGAAATTCTGGCGGCCTTCACCGAGGCTCATCCAAGCATCGAGGAGCCCGAGAAGTGGATCCAGGATCGACTGGACCGACACAGGACCCTGGACAGCGAATGGCTCCAGGTCATCGGAGATCCCACCATTCGGGTCAGCGACAACCTCACGGACTCTGGTGGCATCGTAAGTCTCCGTACCGACATCACCGCGTACAAGGCGATCGAGAACGAGCTGCGCAGCGCCAAGGAAGCGGCGGAAGCCGCCAGCGCCTCAAAGTCCGCCTTTCTCGCCAACATGAGCCACGAGATCCGGACACCCATGTCGGCCATTCTCGGCTTCACAGACCTTCTGATCGAGGACGCAGTCGATCCGTCCAGCCTGGATGCGCTGCACACGATCAAGCGCAACGGTGAGAGTCTCCTTGGATTGATCAACGACATCCTCGATCTCTCCAAGGTGGAGTCAGGCAACCTCGAAGCCGTCCACGAGCCCTGTTCACCGCTCGAGATCGTGAACAACGTCGCGGGCCTTCTCGGCGTCCGCGCCGAGCAGAAGGGGGTCCAACTCATCGTCGAACCCCAAGGCTCGATTCCCTCTAGCGTCCACAGCGACCCGGCGCGAATTCAGCAGATCCTCATGAACCTCGTGGGGAACGCACTGAAATTCACGTCCGAGGGAACGGTGAGCGTCCACGTAGCTTGGACCGGCGGCGAGGACGAGGGCGGCCTCAGATTCGAGATCACGGACACCGGCATCGGAATGAGCGAGGAGCAGCTCAACGTGGTCTTCCGTCCCTTCGAGCAGGCCGACTCGTCAACGACGAGGATCTTTGGAGGCACGGGCCTTGGGCTGACGATCTCAAGGCGCCTCGCTGAGCTACTTGGGGGGCAAATCGAAGTGCGCTCGAAGCCGGGCGTGGGCAGCACCTTCATCCTGGACCTCCCGATCGAGGGGCAGGTTTGGCTTGGCGTAGACGCCAGCCCCGACGCGAAGATAGACCCACGTGCGGGCGCAGAGACGAGCAACGCCTCCTCCCCGACGAGGCCAGTCGCAGGCCAGCTTGAGGGCGTCCATGTGTTGCTCGCTGAAGACGGCAGAGACAACCAGCGCCTGATCACGCGGGTCCTCACGCGCGCGGGCGCAACGGTCGAGGTCTGCGAAGACGGCGTGGAGGCCATCGAGACCCTTGAGGATCGCTACCAAGAGTTCGACGTCGTCCTGATGGATATACAAATGCCACGACTGGACGGATACGGAGCCACGCGGAAGCTCAGACTGCTCGGCTTTACCGCGCCGATCATCGCACTCACCGCCCATGCGATGCAGGGAGATCGCGAGCTCTGCATGGACGCGGGCTGCAGCGACTACCTCACGAAGCCCGTGAACTTCGCCGAACTCGTGGACCAGTGTGCGCTGCACGGGCGCCCGGGTGAGTCACGCCGCGCAGGATAGCGATGACGGCTCCAGACCGGGAGCCCATCCGGACGACAAGAGGACCATGGCCGAGCTTGGCGAGAATCCTGAAGGGACCCCTGGTGAAGACAACCAGCCAGCACCGCCGGCTTGGCCGCCCCGCATCGCCGAGCCACCGCGCCTTCCTTTCGCGCCGGCGCAAGAACTAGACCTCACCCTGGACGGGAGCTCGGTTCCGGAACCCGAGCCGGAATTCACACCGGGCAAGCTGGCCGTCCGCCAGAGTGCTGAGAAGCACGAGCTTGCGTCACGGAATCGGCCCGAAGGGCAGGCGAAGGCCTCAGCATTCGATCCCCGCAATCCATCGGGTCGCACGCGTGGCCAGAAGATCCTGTACCCCACCACCGCGGACCGAGAGGAACGCATCCGCCGGCAGCAGCGACAGGCCATGCTCACCGCCAGCATGGTCGTGGGCGGCCTCACCCTCGTGTTCGCGGGCCTACACCTCACGGGCTGGATCGCGGTCATCTTGGCCGCCGCGATAGCTGGGCGGGTGGCGTATGCCATGGGAGACAGCGAGTGGGCCTGGGCCGTCTGCCTGGGTGCCGTTGGAATCTGCATGGGCATGAACTACGGCTTTCGAGGCGTGCGTATGGGCTTCCTCTTCCTCGCGGCAGCCGGCTGGATCACCGGCAATGTCCGCGCGGCTCGAGTGGACTGAAACGCTCCCATCTGCCGATTCTGGTAGATTCTCGGTGACCTGAACTACAGATGTAGTATTACAGGTGTAGTAACGCTCGCCTGAACCCTTCTGTAGAGATCAAACCATGATCGAGTCCACCTGGATCGAAGCCGCCACAAGATGGCTTGTCACCTACGCCGCCCACAGCGCCGCCCTTGCCCTGGTTGGGCTCGGCGTCGCCCTTCTCTGCTTCCGAGCAGGAGAACGCCGAGCCACTGTGCTGAAGGTGGCGCTCGTCGGCGCCCTAGTGAGCGCTAGCCTGCCGTGGAAAGCTCTCCAGCCCTTGGAGCTCCTGCCAGCCCCCGAGCTCACCGAGGCGATGGTAGAGGCGGGCACGGCCAGCGAGACGGTCATTGGCACCGAGGGCGCGCTGGGCGAGGCCTCTTTGGCGAGCACGCTCGCCCAGGCGCGAAGCTCCATCAAGAACCAGAAGGCTGCACCCCAGCCCGCCCTGTCGCGGCTTGCGGCGATCACTCTGCTGCTCGGGGCCCTGTCATTGATCGGCGTCTTGCACCTCGTACGTAGCCGAACGCGCTTCCTCCGAGCGCTCCAACCTGTGCCGGTGGACGACGCCGCTTCCTCCGCAGTGCTCAATGCATGGACCCAGGCTGACGGGCGCCCCACTGTTGCGCTCACCTCGTCAAGTGCATTGAGGGGCCCCGTGCTCGTCTCCTCCAGGGAGATCTGCGTGCCGGAGGGGCTTTGGAGTCGGCTCTCCCCCAACGATCGTCAAGCGGCACTCGCCCACGAGTACGCCCATATCGAAAGGCGCGACCCGTTCTGGTTTCTCGCGACCGCGGCCTTGAGCCGTGCCCTCTACTTCCTGCCTTGGCACGGCCTTCTCCGCGAGCGCTGGGTGGCCGCGGCGGAGTTCGCGTGTGATCGCCGCGCGGCAATTCGAATCGGCAGCGAGAGAGACGTTGCCCAGTGCCTGTCGTCAGTGGCCGAGTGGTCCGTGGCCGAGGCCGCCCATCGAGAGAGCGCGCCCCGGTCCTTGGCGGCCATGGCCGCCACGCCCGGCGAACTCGTGCAGCGTGTCGAGAGCGTCCTGGGATCAGAGGAGGCGCCGTCCAGTGGCCGCTTCCGATGGGCCTGCATCGCGGCCGTCGCCGCCTTTGCCTGCGGGGCTCCGCAGGTCGGCTCCTCCCGCGACGAGGCTTCGAATGAAGCTGCCCCTGGAGACAACGTCATTGAGATCCGAGTCGCCCCCGACAGGATGATCACCTTGGAGGATCCGGGCGGCCATTCAGAACTCGAGCGACTCACCATTCGCCACCAAGGGCGCGAAGCCCAAGGGCGCGTGGCCGACTGGCTCGCGAGCGCGGCAGCTGACTTTCCGATGGTTCCCTGGCCTAGCACAGGCACCATGGTTCGCTCGGGAACCGTCCTACTGCGAACGACACCCGGGACACCCTTCCGCGACATCCAGCACCTGATGCGCTATAGCGGCGACGTTCGGGTGCAGATACCCGACGTGCGCATGGAGGTCGACGGCACGACGTACCGCATTCCACTGCCGGTCGACGTCGGTGTCGGCCCGGGGGAGGTCGCCGTTGGCCCGGAGGGCGTGCGAACCGATATTCGCATGGACTCCATGGAAGACAGCGGAGGCTCGATCGAATACACCGTTGGCACCCAGAAGACTCTGCCCTTCGGCACAGCCGAGGTTCCAACCGAAGAGGACGCGGCGAACGCCGACGACCCCTTCATCGGCCGCAGCGCCGTGCCCCGGAAGTTCAACTCATTGGACGGCTTCGCCGCCTGGCTCGACGAGCAGCCCGCGAGCACGCGGGTGGTTCAGGGCGTGATGGACCCGCGGAAGGGAGTGACCGTCAAAGACGTCGCTGCGGTCCTCGACATACTCAACGCCCGGGGCATCACCGACATCACGTACAAGGGGTCCTACGAACGATGAGCGCTTCTGACGACAACGACCTGAGACTCACGTCGCTTCAGCTCGCCGTCCTCCGAGTCCTTTGGGACCACGGCGAAGCCACCGTCGCCGAGGTCCACAAGGCCATGTCAAGGGACCGCAGCTTAGCGGCGACGACGGTAGCGACGCTCCTCAAGCGCCTCGCCGCGAGGGCCATCGTCGAGCACCGAACGGAGGGACGCCAGTTCGTCTACCGAGCGCTCGTGGACTCCGAGACGGTCGGCCGAACGATGACCTCGGAGCTCGCGCGAGATGTCTACGCGGGAGACGCGGCTGGGCTATTTGCGCACCTTCTCGACGAGACGAAGGTGAGCTCCGACGACCTCAAGGAGATCAAGCGCCTCATCCGCAGGGCGGAGAAAGGTCGCTAGGCGCTGAATTCGTGCTCTGCAGCTTCTCGAGGAGCGAGCTCGCGACGAAGGGCTTGGTGATGAAGTCCGAGCAGCCCGCCGCCAGGGCTCCTTCGCGCTGTTCGGAGAGCGCCGCCGCGGTGAGCGCAACGATTGGGCCCCCGAAGCCTCGCACCCGAAGCTCCCGCGTTGCCTCAAGGCCTGAGATACGAGGCATCTGCAGATCCATGAGCACGACATCAAAGTGCTCGATCCCATGGGTGTCGAACGCCTCGAGAACCTCCACCCCATCGCTGGCCACCACCACGGTGTGGCCTGCTCGTTCCAAGATCCGAGTGCCGAGTCGCTGGTTGATCACCACGTCATCGGCGAGAAGCACTCGGAGGCAGCGGTCGGTGGCCGCCGGGCGCTCCGAGGGAAGCGGACACGGGAGACGGCCCACAGCGACCCCAGCCTCGATCTCAATCGCGAACTCGGAGCCCTGACCTAGCTCGCTCGTGACGCTGATGTCACCGCCCATGAGCCGCGCCAGCCGGCGGCTAATAGCCAGCCCGAGACCCGTCCCTCCGTACAGTCGCGTCGACGATTCATCCGCCTGTTGGAAGTCCTCGAAGATGCCCTCGACGCGTTCAGGCGCGATGCCAATCCCCGTGTCGCGGACCACGACTCGAAGCCGACTCTCGGACCAGGAGACCTGGATGCGCACGAACCCCTTGGCGGTGAACTTGAGGGCGTTCCCGGCCACGTTGAGCACGACCTGCCGGAAACGCACCGGGTCGAGCATCAAAAGGCGTGGACAGTCAGAGTCGAGCTCGACGATCAGGTCGACGCGCGACTCATCGGCGCCCCCCGTCAGGATCGCCCGAACTTGATCGAGCTGCTCGCGTAGATCCGTAGAGACGCGGCAGATCGCCATTTGGTCGGCGTCGATCTTGGAGAAGTCGAGGACGTCGTTGATGAGCGCCAGTAGGTGCGCACCACTGCTGTGGATGCTACCCAGGCCCTCCCTCAGCTCTTCATCCGTCGATTTCCCATCGGATAGAAAGTCCGCGTAGCCAAGGATCGCGTTAAGGGGCGTGCGGAGCTCGTGACTTGTGTTCGCCAGGAACGCAGCTCTTGTTGCCAGCGCCCTGCTCATACCCTCGTAGAGATCTCCAAAGCGCCTGCTCAGCTCCTGTACTTCGAAGGGACCAGACTCGATCACGTCGAAGCGACCCGAAGCCGCCGCTTCCTCCGCGGCGCTGGTGAGCCGCGCGATCGGGCGCTGAATCGTCCGGCGGAGAATTCTCAAGACCATCAGCATCACGGCGAGAAGGGCCACGACCTGCAGGGCCGTGCCCAGCTGGGCGATCGAATTCGAGCGCTCAGCCATGGCGGCCGCGCGCTCAACGGATTCACCAAGGTTCCCGCGCGCGCCTTCGATTCCGTCTTCGAGCTCGATGGACGTTGCGTCGAACTGGTCGAAGAGCTCTTGCAGTCGCGCCTCTCGGTCCTGACCGCCAAGCTCGCCACCCTCGATGACCTTTCCCTCGAGGCTCCGGATGAGGCCGGTCAGCGAAGTGCTCTGGACCCCCGCTGACGCGAGGAAGTCCTGGGAGATGCTGTCCTCGATCGACTCGCAGGCCAGGTTCGCCGCCCGCCGTGCAACCTCGCTCAAATAGGTCGTTTGTCCACTGAGGACGAGGTCGCCCACGAGCGTGAGCTGCGAGGTCAGCTCCGCGACCCGCTCAAACCGCTCGCACTCGACGCTGTAGCGAGCCGCCTTGTTTCTTCCCTCCAGCGCCGTCCCATGTAGATCGGATACGACGGCGGCTAGCCCGAGACTGACAGCAACGAGCGTGCCGGTCTGCAAGGCGATGAGCGTCGAGATCTTCATGTCTTCTGACTCAGCTAGTGCGAGCTCAAAGGCTGGCCGATTCCGAGCCCAAGGAGAACCTCGAGCACCAAGACTCCAGATGCGCCGCAGCAGTCGAAGGAGTGAGCGGGCTCCGCCCCTACGAGGGATGCGAACGCGGCACGCAGCTCTTCACTCTTCCATCCGCCGCGGGGCCCAACCGACCGAACGACGCCGTTCAGATCAAAGCACCAGCGGATCAGGGTGGAGTCACCATCCAACTCCCACGGAGTCTCAACGACCCAACCCCGCCGCTTTCCCTTCGCGTCGAGGATCGCGTGAGCGATCGAACCTGCGCGATGGATGCCGGTGCTTTCCGACCCAATCGACTCCTTGATCTTGCCGAGGGATTTCTCGTCGAACAGTTCGCGATACGGGACGGCCTCTCTAGCTTCTGGGTGATAGCGGAGTGCGAGGCTGAGCGCACGGAACGCTGCGATTTCATCTGGCCAAACGCTCTCCGTGACGGCGATCGTCTTGAGACCAGACCGGAGCACCGTGGCAGCGAGGGGCCGCGCGCTCTTTGGAACGAAGTTCACTTTCTGCGCTAGAGCCCCCCCATCATCGCTCATGAGCCCCATGAGGTCTTGAAACCCCTTGTGCAGGATCGCCTCGCGGCCCGTGCCCTTCGTGAGCGCCGACTTGGATCTATCGCGGCAGCGCTGGAACTCGTATCCGATGACCCGGAGGTCCATATCAAGGGCCCACGCAATCTCTACGAGCCCCCACCTGCCAGCCTCGGACCGAACGTGAACTAGGCCGACAGGGCGTTCTTGCTTCTTAGCCACGTAGAGCGTGTGACGACCGAGCTCATCAAAATGCAGCGTGAACGGCAGGCGCTTGGCCACGCCCTGGCGCGTTTCCTGCCCCACAGTGCCCACGAGCGATTCGTAGGCGTCCGCATCGGGAAAGAGCCGCGCAATCTGCCGCACAGGGTCGCGGAGAGCGCAGAGTGCCTGTGGCTCAGGAGCGCCAAAGGAGCTGAGAAGGACGAAGCCCATCAAGGCCATCGCGAGGCGAAAGTGGCTGTGCCGTCTCATAGGCGAAACCTCATTTGAAGCAGGAGCGACGTTGGCACGCCGCCGCCCGATGGTTGATCAAGCGGTTGAGTGAGCTGGGCACTGAGCGTCCAGTTCCGAGATACGCGGGCTCGGTAGCCGAGGCGTGCTTCTGACTCGGTGTCATGATCTCCGCTTCGATCGAATGTCGTATGCAGCAGTTGGAACCAGGCGAGATGGGTTTCGTGAGGGTTCGTCCAGTTGGCCTCTACAAGGAGTCGGCTGGTATCCAGCGCAGCGCTATCGCGACCGTGGGACGCCTCGGCCTGGAAGGTCCAGGCGCGCCACAGCGTGGTCCAGTCCACTGCCGTCCTCGTGCGTCGAACGGTGGTCGCGCCACGCAGAAAGTCACCATGCACGAAGGACGCTCCGAGCACGGTGGTGCCCTCACGTGGTGTACCTATCCTGCCGCTTAGGACTCCGTCTCCACCGCGATCGAGGTACTCATTGCCTGACCCACGACTCCAGCCGAGCTCGTAGTCCAAGGCTTCAAGCTCTCCGTTGAGGGTCGCTCCCCAGTCAGCAACGAATCCGAAGTTCTGCGCGTGAGGCGTGCGCCGAAGCGTGCCATTGGTATCGAGGTTCTGCTCCAGCCCGAACGGCAGCTCGAAGTGACCGACCCGGAGGTTTGCGGCCCCACTATCCAGGAGGCGGACGTTCGCGTTGAAGATGCGCCACTGAAGCGCATAGTCGTGGTCATCGGAGAAGATCCCTGGACGGGGCGAGAGCCCGTCTCCGCGCAGCAAGTACGGCTGCAGGATGACGGTCGCGATGTCACTGCCCCCGGCACCAGCGAAGACGTTTCGAACGTCGAGCCCCAATGCGCCGAAGTAGCCGACGTCGCCGTCTTCATCGAACAACGCGCGATGACTCAGGTCGAGATCCCAACGTAGGTTGCGATTCCAAACGCCCAGAATGCTCCCGCCAGCGGGTTCCAAGGGAACCGACTGCGGGCTGCTGCAGAGCAGGACGGCGGTAGAGCAAATGAAAGGGAGCCACATGAGATCGGGAAGAAACTATTCCCGACATGGATCGACCTTCCACGCTGCTCGTCATAAGGAGCAGCGTGCGGCTTCCTAGTATTTCTCCCTTAGTGGCACCGAAATAAGTTCCGGTGGCTCGACCAACTCGCCCACCAAAATCTAGATCCGACTGTTCACGGCAACCCCGCCGTCCATCTTGAAGACGGCGACGGCTTCAACGAGCTGCTTGGCTTCTTCCCGAAGGCTGTCTGCCGCCCCGGCACTCTCGCTGACGAGAGCAGAGTTCTGTTGAGTGACCCGGTCGAACTCCGTCATGGCATCTCCAACCTGGGACACCCCTTTGCTCTGCTCATCGCTTGAGATGCTGATGTCCGTCATGAGCTCGGTGACCTGGCGCACTGAATGGACAATCTCGTCCATCGTCGATCCCGCCACGTCCACGAGGCTATTTCCTTGCTGGACGCACTCTGAGCTCTCGCCGATCAGGACCTTGATCTCGGTGGCGGCGTCTGCGCTACGTTGGGCAAGGCCACCCACCTCCGAGGCCACAACGGCGAACCCCTTGCCGTGCTCGCCGGCACGGGCCGCTTCCACGGCGGCATTGAGGGCGAGCAGGTTCGTCTGGAAAGCGATACTGTCGATCACCGTGATGATGTCCGAGATCTTCTTGCTGCTCTCGGTGACGCCGCGCATGGCTTCGACCACTTGACTCACAGCGTCGCCGCCCTTCGCGGCCACATCGCAGGTCGTGCTGGCCAGCTCTTTCGCCTTGCGCGCGGTGTCCGCGTTCTGCCTGACCGTAACGTCGAGCTCCTCCATCGAGGCGGCCGTCTGCTGCAGCGACTTGGACTGCTCATCGGTTCGGCGGCTTAGATCGTTGTTGCCCGTGGCGATCCCGCCTGTGCGCGCCGCGATCGAGTTGCTGCTGCCACGCACGGCGCTGACCACCTGAACGAGGCTCTCATTCATGGCCTTGAGCGCACTCAAGAGTCGCCCGGTCTCATCGCTGGTTGAAACCTCGATGTGCGCCGTCAAGTCGCCCGAAGCGACCATCTCCGCGATTGCCACGGCTTCGTTGATAGGACGCGTCACGGAGCGGACGATGCGCAGCGCAAGCAGGCCGCCAAGGACTGCCATGCCAGCGAGGAGGGAAAGGAGGGACGTCCTCGCTCGCTGATAGTCAGCCTCGCCATCCGTCGCGGAGTCCGTGATGAGTTCCATCTGGTAGTTCTTAAAGTCGTCGAGAGCCGACATGTAGCCGAGCTGCGCGCCGCGCATTTCTTCCACGAGCAGCCGCTCCGCTATCACCTTGTCCCCCTCTCGGATGAGCTCGATGAAGTGATCTTGGATCGGCACATAGGCTCCACGGGCCTTCATCGTCGACTCCAGCTGCTCCTTGCCCGTCTTGGACTGGATCGTTGGGGCGATCTCGTCGAAGACCACGGCGATCCGGTCGCGGGCGCTGCTCGCGATCGCGATGGCCTCGTTGACCGTGCGCTCGTCTTCAAAGATGAGCGTGTTACGCAGCTCGCGCGCGATGAGGTTCACGTCATCAGTGATGTCTGCGAGCTTCTGGACCTTCGGGACACGGTCAGCACTGATGAGTCCGAGGCTACTGTTCAGTGAGGAAAGCTCGGAGATCCCAACCGAGACCACGATAGTCGCAAGCAGGAGAAGAGTTGCAAACGCGACGCCAAGTCGGGTGCTCAGTTTCAGATTGGTGAGGAAGCGCAAGGTGGAAGTCTCTTGGTGAAAGTGCCGTTCCCGGGTAGGAAGAAATTGCGCGGGTACGGCCTGTGCCGGCTGGGGATTGAGATACGGGAGGCCCAGCGGCTGGCGCAGGGCTTACCCGTAGGCAATTTCGGTTTCCCAATGGCCTGCCTTGAGCGGGAGTCCGACTGCCTGCCCAGAAAAGAACCTGGTGAAACTGTACGACGTTGCTTCTCCATACGAGCGGAACGGCCGCTGCCACGTCCTATGGGCACTTCCGCTCGATAGCCCTCGAGCCCCGGGTCCAGAAATCGGGCCCAGGAATTTCCGAACGAGTCAGGCCACTGGGGGCCCAACTCGGTCAACGACGAACGTAGCGGGCGGGATCAGCCCGCAGGATTCGCAGGTCGCCGAGCTGCTCAAGCTGTCCCGTGACCGTGACGGGCTCAGCGACGAAGCCCAGCACGTCCTGATTGACGGAGCCTCCGTCCGCGCCCACGAGCAGATAGTAGGTCGCAATTCCCTCCTCATCGCGCGTTAGGAGGACCGGTGGCACTCCGCCGCTGATGCAGCGGGCGGCACAGGCGCGGTGCGATTTGGACTGGCCTGGCTTCATCACGCCGAGGAAGCACTTGGAGTCAACGATCTCGCCGTCCAAGGTGACCTTCCCTACCACCATCGCACCGATACCCGGGGGCGATGGACCAAGGTCCTCAATCGAATCTGGAACCAGCTCGACCATCACGGCGTTGTCCCGGTGAATGAGGCTGCCCTGAAAACGAACGCGGTGACCGTCGAGCGGCAGCGTGAACTCGTCCGCCCCACGCTTTCCAAAGACCGTCAACAGCCAGTGGGAAGCGCCACTGCCGCCGGGCCGGTCCACGCTTAGCACGGGAAACGGCCGATGCCCAAGCTGACCCTCAAAGGTCCGCACCACACCGAACTCAAAGTTAGACGACGCAAAGGGACGTTGGGCCATCGTTGCAACGGCCGCGACCGCAAGGCCGAGCAGGATCAATGCGAAGGCGCGAACCTTGACGAAGTTCGAAACTCCGCGCGGCGCGTTTGCCTGCCAACCGATGAAGAACTCCTCCTCACGCATCGGATGCTCCTAAGGTCAGGGGATCCGTGTCAGTCCCGAGGGGCAAGGGATCAGGGTTCAGCCAGATGCGCTCGCCGCGGAGCTTTAGGGCGAAGGTCGGCACGACCTCTTGGAAGGGCTCAGGCGAGCGACCGCAGCGCGGCTTGTATTGGTAGCCATGCCACGGGCACACGATCAGCCCGTCAACGATGCGCCCTTCGCCGAGGGGGCCGTTCTGGTGCTGGCATACGGCCGACACGGCCGAGAGCTCACTGCCGTTACGGAAGATGGCGATGCGCTCCCCTGACGCAAGGATGATCTTGGCGCGACCGTCGTCGATCTCAGCCGCGGAGCAGACGTCGATCCAGCCGTCCGCTTTATCGGATGGCGCTACGCCGACTTCAGCGTCCGCGCAGCTGTCACGGCGCGCAGCCACAAAGTGCAGCGTCCCCACGACAAGGACACCGAGCACTACGAGGCCGACGAGAAGCGGACTCGTTTCCGCCTGGAGCACCCCAAGCGCCACGTGCAAGACGATGAGCGCATAGGCCACGTACACCAGCATATGCAGAGCCTTCCAGACCGGCGCGGTGAGATTCGCCAGCCAGAAGTCGTGGCTGGTCGAAGCCATGAGCACGACAATCAAGAGCGCGGCCGCGCCGAGGGGTTGGAACGGAAAGTGCGCCAGACTATCCCAGCGCGGATTCGCTACGAAGAGGCTCACGAACGCGTTGACGTCACCGAACGCGTGGAATTGCAGGAGCGCGAACGCGCCGTGGAGGACAGCCAGCAGCGCCATCGTCACGCCCATGTGCCGGCGGTTGTAGAGCCACGGCAGCCAGCGGCTATCGAGGCGAGCAAGCGGCCCAATACACAGCACCACGTGCAGCAGGAAGAAGGACGTAGCCCCAAGCCCGCGCAGAATCAGGGTCTCGGCGGTGGCTTCCGGGAAGAGCACGGCCCCGCCCCCGATGCAGGCACCAAGGAAGAGCACGACGCCGGCGGCGAGGAGCGCGTCGTAGCGTCTCTTCTGCGGATTCCACTGAACGGCTTGGTAGTCGTGCCCCATGGCCTAGCGCCCCTCCTTCTGCGATCCGGCAGCTGGCACTGAAAGCGTGACCGCCGCTTCAACCGCCTGATGGCCAAGGCTGAAGAGGAGCAGCGCATTCTCACTCGTCGCCACCTCGAACAGCGTCGGTGAAGCCTGCGCCCCAGGCCCTAGCAACCTGACTCCCGCCGGCAGTGCGACCCCTTCCTTGTCGCTGGCAAAGAGAGCCTCGTCCAGCTGAGGGACCGCGTAGACCAAGAGGTCCGGTATGTCCAAAGCCTCAGCGGGCAGCAACCAAACGTCGCGACTCCCGTTCTGCACGGGCCCGACGGCGACACGGAAACGGCCCGACTCGTGGGCCACGAAGATGGTGTGCTCTGGGAAGACCTGAGGAGCGCTGACGCCCGTCCACCCCAACGGGTTGGCCGGCCGAGCCGCCACCGCACAGAGGGCCCCCGCGAGGCCTAAGAAACACATCGCTGGAGCCAGCCAGCGGTGGCGCCTTCTGAGCGGAGTGATCACGCGTCAGCACCTTGGCCAGAGCGAGCCCCTGCACCGGAGAGCAGGCGCTTGTGTGGCGTACTCTCCAGAGGCGCAGTAGCACCTGTCCCCCAGCGCTTCGCCAGCAGCGGCCACAGGAGAACGGTCCCAGGCAGAATCAAGATCCTGAAGCCCCAGGTTCCAGCCTGCGCGCTGCGATCGATCTTCCCGACACCCTTCAGCACAAAGGGAACCGCGAACAGCAGCCCGAGCGCGAGGTAGGCGGCGGCTGCGATGAACAGGAGGTCGATCAAGATATTCGCAGCTCCTCGAATGAGCGGGAGAGTGAACCCTTAGGCGAGTCTGCTACGACACCGCCGCGAACGTGTGCTCCGCGACGAGCATCACCGCGACGACAGCGGACGTCACGAGAACAAACGTCAGGTAGCGACGCGGAAAAAGGCGGATGGCCTTCTGGTCGTCCGCCTCGGTGAACATGCAGCTCACCGCTACGATCACGAGGGTCGAGAACAGAAAGAGCCCGATGTGAAAGACGAGGTCGTTCATGGCGCTAACTAAGGGAAGCGTCGAAGGGGCCGGATTCCACCGCTGGGTCGACGGCCTCGGTGGCGAGGGGCTGGCCGAGGCGCTTGGCCTCGCTGAAGCCGTAGACATCGAGAAGCAGAAGGACGTTGAGCATACCAGCCACGGACGACAGCACGACGCCCGCGTCTTCGTAGGAGGGACGCTCGGACATCAGGGGGTGACCGTTGAGTGTCTCCGCAATGAACGCGACCGGACCGAGAAGCGCCTGGCCGGCCCAGTAGTAGAAGTGCCGCGAGCGATCGAGGTTGGTGCCGCCCGCCAGGTAGCAGCCGACCGCGAAGAGCGTGACGACGAGGACGAACGCGACGGCCCCACGCGCCTTGCGCCCCTGGAGGAAGTGACCACCACCGGGGATGATCCAGCCGACGAGGGCGGCGAGGCCAGGATGGGGCGCCGCAGAAGGCTCTTCCTTGAGCGCTCCCGCCCGCGCGTCGTAGTGGGCACGGCTGCAGAGGATGAGGTTTGCGATCCCAGCCGACGCGGTCAGCATCACGCCGACGTGCAGCGTGCTGGGGAAGGCCTCGGGCACCATGCCCCCGAATCCGTACTGCCGTACGTGCAGAAGCAGCGCCCCAAGGTTGCCTGCCTCCGGGGTCAGGGCCGCCGCAAACCGCCCGCGCATTTCTGGCGGTAGGATCTGCAGGAACATGCCCTTGGAGAGCATGACCCCCGCCAAGTACAGCCCCTCGATCACCACGAACGCGATCGCCGCGGTGCGCACCTTGCCGAGATAAAAGTGACCCGCTCCAGGGATGAGCCAGGTCAGGATGGTCGCGACCAGAGGATTGGAGGCACCCTCGGGGGACGGCGTTGGGGCTTGGGAACTAGACATCGGAGGAGAGGTTCTATCAGAGGCAGGGTCAATTCGGCTATCCCTTCCTTGTACCGATGACATCCCAACCCCGAAGAGGGCCCGTGAGCCACCCTGACCGCCCCAGTTCTTACACCCATCCCGCGACCGTCCGCTACTCCGAGACGGACCAGATGGGCATCTGCCACCACGCGAACTTCCTGCTGTTCCTAGAGGACGCGCGCACGGCCATGATGGCGGACCGCGGCATCCCCTACGGCGAGCTTGAGAAGACCGGCATCGGCCTGCCAGTGCGCCAAGTTCAAGTGCGCTACAAGAGCCCCGCGTTCTATGAAGACCGCCTCTCTGTCGAGGTCTGGATCGAGCGGCTGCGCGCAGCGTCCCTGACCTTCGGCTACGAGATCACGCGCCTAGACGAAGGGCAGCCAACGGTTCTCGCCACGGCCGAGATCGAGCTGGCCTGCATGGACATGACGACCCGCAAGCCGCGGATCTTCGACAAGGAGCTGCGCCGAGCGTTCGAAGGCTCGTAGTCGATTACTTGAGCTCTTCGGCCTCGAAGGCCGCCGCGAACTTCTTAGCGTCCGGGTGCCTCGGCATCCGAAAGGACCAGTGAATCCTGCCGTTGCCGTCCATGGGAAACCGAAAGCTCACCACGCCGTCTTTGACCTCAAGCTCCTCTAGGCGCTCGAAAATGCCCACCCCTGCCGCTGAGTTACGGCGATCGGTCCAGCTGTTCTTGGAGCCCGAGCTCTCGGTCGCGACTTTTGCTTCGGCGAGGAACTCCTTCATGCTCAGGGCAAGATCGTAGGGGGTCATGGGCACCCGGACGACTAACGCTTCGGCATCCAACGAAACCCAATCGCGGCCTTCGACCACGAAAGCTCGCAGGTTGCCCCGTGAAGCTGCGGTGCCGTAAACCTTGGTCGGGTCAATGGGATCCTCTGCGTTCTCTTCTAGCTCGTGCTTGACGCCCAAAGTGACGAGTTCGTTGATCGCAGCGAGCCAAGCCTTCGCGTTTCTAATCTCAACCCGCTGGGCCAGCGCGACCTCTGCGGCATCGTCCGAATAGGCCCTCGCAGACTTAACGCTGACATTCTCACGTATTTGGTTCCAAAGTCGGCCCCTCTGCTCTTTTGTCAGCCAGTCTTCATCGCCTTCGTCCCAATCACTCTCCAGGTCCACGATGAACGGGAACGTCATGAGGTAGAAGTTCCGGGCACCACCGGCCATCGTCTCGATACGTTCCTTGCCTGCCGCCACCACTTCAGACTCAGACTTCCCCCACCCCTTGGGAGTCGCGAAGATGCCGCGCGTATCCACATTCAACTCGATCCGATCATCGCCCTCGGCGTAGCGGAAGGTGAGATCCTGCTCCGCGAATTCGAATTCAGCGCATCCGACGCTGAGGACTAGGAGGGCGGAGCAGGCGACGGCACGGAGGGGCCGAAAAGGCGAGAGCAGTTGATGCATGAGAAAGCCCGAGCTTGGGAATGGAAACGCCCGCCTTACGCGGCGCGCTCCCGCCATTTCCGCCCTTCCCGGAAAATCCTAGCCGCGCAGTTCCTCGTCCACGTAGGCGAGGGAAACGAAGGGGCCGCTCAGGAATTCCCCGGTCGGAACTTCCGACTGAAGCAGCGGACCGGTGAGGTTCTTCTCCAGCGCGATACGCAGCACCTCGGCGATGCCCGCGGCCGTCGTGGACTGGATTGCGCGCAGGCGCTGGCCCGCCACGTCGATGCTCGGACAGAAGTACGCCGCGCGATCGGCGCGCAGCGTGCCGTCCTTGTCCTTGCCCTCCACCGCCGCGTAGATGATCACGATGTCGTCCTCCACGTGGGGAATCGCGGCTTCCATTGCGGTCTGAAGCTTCGCCGGGCGATCGTCGCCATCGGGGATGTCTTTCAAAAGGCCTTCCACCCACTCGTAGTGACCTGGGTAGCGCAGCGTCTTGTAGTCGAGGTCCTTGACCTTGCCCGCGAGGGCTTCGGGGAGGTCGGCAGCGCCGCCGGATGTCAGCGCCTCTTCGTAGGCGAGGCCGTGCATCAGTAGCGTCTTGCGCTCGGTCAGCGAGGGCAGGTGCACCGTCTTGTAGTCGCGTACCGCAATAGCGTCCTTGACGTACTCGGTCGCAACGCCCACAGGGCTCCACGTCCAGCCGTAGAAGTGCGGCTCGGCTGCATGACGCGTCAGCGCGCCAACGCGCATCTCCAGCTTGTCGACCTTGTCCACGCCCCAGGCCTTCGTCGCCTTCAGGAAGAGGTCGTGCCCGAGGATGTTGATGAAGCCCGGCGCGAGGCCACACTGCAAGCCGAAGCAGGTGCTCGCGTCCTTCGCGATGCCGATGACCTCGTTGGTCTCGGCGACGTACTCCGTCAGGTTGAAGTAGTGGCAACCGTGCTCCTTCGCGAGACGTGCCATGCGCGGCGCCTGGCTACCCGGCAGGCAGTCGAGGATCGCGTCGGCCTTCTTGAGGACCTCGTCGAGCTCGGCCGAAGAGTCTGCGCGCGGCATCACAATGCCCCGCGCGTCCGGCGCGGCAGTGGGCCCCGCGACCTTTGGGAACCCCCCCGCCG
>CAYQKK010000096.1:0-508 GCA_964417955.1 uncultured Planctomycetaceae bacterium | reverse complement strand
GTGCGCCGCCCCGGCCCCCCCCCCCCCGCCCCCGCGCCCCCCCCCCCCCCCCCCCCCCCCCGCGTCCGGCGCGTCAGTGGGCACCGAGACGTTTGCGAACGCAGCGGCCTCATCAGCCGCGTCTCCAGAGAGATCGCCAAGGACGACCTCAGCGGCCATGCTCTTTTCGTTGCGGAGAAGAAGAGCCAGTGCGCGGCCAATGCCGCCGGAGCCAGCAATGAAGATGGTCGGTCGTTGCGCCATAGGGGTACGCGCCCCTAGGGCGCCACGGTTGGGGTCAGTCGATCAGGTTTCGGCGCGGCAGGATATCCGGAACCATCCCCAAAGATCAGGCCGGTTCGCGAGGATCGTGGATGGGCCCGGTCGGGCCGGTCGAGCGAAGCTCTTCGGCGGCACCTTCGACCTCGTCCACCTGATCAGCCTCCGCCCCCTCGCGGGCGCCCTGTCCCCACGGGGCGTGGAAGATCCCGGGAAGGGACTCCATGAGCCGCTCCGAGCAGGCGGGGCA
>CAYQKK010000095.1:0-22444 GCA_964417955.1 uncultured Planctomycetaceae bacterium | reverse complement strand
AGCCGCCCTTGGCGCGGTGGCATCGGAATGCGGGGCGGTGGACTCTCGGGCGGGGCGCAGCTCGGCTCTTCTGCCGTTGCCACTCTCCTACTGCTGCTGCGCGCTGCGGAGGCACGCTTCGCTGCCGCTAGCTTGATCCCCTCCAGCACCTTCCCCACCGACCTGGGGTTGGTCACTACAGAGATCATGTGCCGGCGGCCGCCGCAGTTTGGACAGCGGAGCACGTCCTCTCCGAATACCCGCTCTAAGAGCTTCGCCCACGGGATGTAGCGCGGACTCAAGGGCAGCTCGGCTGATGAGCCCGCGTCTAACTGCCTTTCTACTGCTTCGTACTCAGGAATCACGGCTGCGACTGGCACCCTTGCCTCCGCTCGCTTTGCCCGCCTCGGAGGGCGTGGTATCACGTCGTCGCGCAGCGGAAAGACCGGCGCAAGCACTCCCTGGTATGTCAGCTAATGTTCCCGGGGAGATGCCGTCACGGTCACTCTGCCGCCACGAGCATTGGCTGAACAGGTTGGTTCGGAAATGTCGGCGTGCGCTGGTCCAAGCTCGGGTTGCTTGGCGGCGTAGTTGTGGGTTCAAGTTTCGTGGCGGCGGAGTGACTGCGACGGTACCTTCTCGTACCGCTGAAGAAACAGGTAGTTGCCTGTCGAGCTGCCGCCAACGTGCCCCGGCCGCGGCCCTTACGAGCGCGCTGTCCTTGATCAAGGCTCAATCACGGGCTGCGGAGAGCGAGCCGAGCATAGGCAACCTAAGAAGCTGCAAATCCGTCACTCTAGGTCATAGAAGCCGTACAAATCCACCTGTCTGCAGGAGTGCCAGGGGCCCTGGAGCCCCCAAGAATTGGGACCCGACTTTCGCCAGAGCCCTGCTTGCCTGTTTGGGCAAACCCACGTACCGTGAAGAGCCCACAGATACGTTGATCGGACCACTTGCAGTTCAGCGCGCGGGCTTCCCAACAACCCAACCAAACTATGCGCCCGAAGTTCCACTCAATCATCGCACTCGCCCTTCTGATTCTCTTCTCCGCTCTGCTCGGTTCCTCTGCTGGCGCGAAACAGGGAGGCATCAATCCGTCCGCAAGACGCACGGCCTGCCAGCCCAAGGACTTGGAACAGGCTTGCAACGACGAAAGTCAGGTTATCACCTGCCCCACAAGCCAGAGTTGCGGCTATTGCAACAATAGTTCCGAGCCCGCGGAAACCAAGGTGAAACGCTGTGTGCGAACTGGCGAAGAGTCCGACAGATGCCGCGTGATGCCAGGGTCAGGCGGCACAAAGAACTGCGGTTTCAAATTCAATGGTTCGTGTAACTCAAACAATGTCTGTGTCGGGGGGACGGCGAACGGCAGTGCCTGCAATACGATCCCGAGCGTAGCATGCCAGTAGTTTCGCCACGTTAGACGGCCCCCCCTGCCGTGATTCCTCAACCGAAATGAGTTCGAGAGAGTGAAGATCATGTGGCGGGCTGGTCGACTTTGTTGCCGAGCGATCGCCGTGCATGTGGGCAAGCACGCACACATCACGGCCGTCGGCATTTGCCACGACCCATATCATCACAACCCACGCGTACTGATTTCCCCATAACCCAACATGCTGCACGCGCCACTGGCTCTTGCCCTTCTCAACATCGTCACCTTGTGCCAAGCCCCTACCTCCGGCGTACAATCTTCGGGGGATGAACTCGCTCGTCGCTTTGCCACACTAGAGTTGTTGCTGCAGGCTCAATTGCCTACCTTGCGGCAAACCTCGTTTGAGTACTCCTCAAGCTACGTCTATCAGGATGGCACATCGACGCCAGCGCACATTGATGGCTGGTGGGCCATTGAGAATGCTCGCGTCGCATCGTTCCGACGCGAGAGCCATTGCGAACAGGTTCCTATCGACGATTCCTGGCGGTGGACTGTTTGGGATGGCGCTTCGGCCAGAAAAGCAACCAACGTTGAAGAGAGTTCTGGATATCAGGTCACTGCTGTCTCCTCCGTCCGAGTTCAGAAGAGCCCTCTTGCAGGAGCTCTGTCCTATTTTCTCGGAGGCCCCATAGGGCTGTTCTACTGGCACCAACCCTGGGCAACGGTGCTCGATGGCTCTGTTCGTGATGTCCGTCCAGTCGCCACGGACGATGTTGATGGAGCTCCTTGCTTGGTGGTGCTGTTTGACGCGGCTGTGGGTGACCAGCAGATGGATGGAATCTACCAGTATCCCGCAGCGGTCTGGCTTGATTCAGGTGGCAGCCCATTCGCCCGACGAATCGCAGAGTTTCGACCTAGCCTCAGCGCCCAAGCTGTGGATGGCGCGTCAGTGACGTTACCGAAGGCCTTAGGTCATGTGGAAGAGCTTGAGGGGTTCGCGATCAGTGTTGATGTTCTCTTGAGCGGGATCGAGACGGTTGAGGGGACAGCCCTGAAGTACCCGCAGAGTTCCGACTATATTAGACCGCAACTTGCCGAACGCGTCCCAACGATTCGAACCACTACGCGGCATGCAACTTTCGGTAAACGCCACATGCCCATTGACCCTTTTCAGCTCCCGGTAGTCTATCCCCTCGCCCTAAGCTTTGACGGGCAATCAACGGTCGTGATTGACCGGCAGGATGGGAGCATTTTTGGTCTTGACGATCTGAGTTTCATGCAGCAAGCGCAGACCCTGGCAACGGCCATGGACCTGAAAGTACCTGAAGGGCTCCAACTTGTTGCAGATGAGAAACCCAACTGTCTGGTGGACTGCGCGGTACTGCTGACCCTTCTTCCCGGCAAACCTACCAAGAGAACGCGCTCGGAGGTTTCGACGCTGCTACCCGCGTCGATGAGATCTGAAGGAGCAGCAACGATCGAGGGGGCAAGGCAACTGCTGGCGGAACTGTTCGGTGGAGTGGTCGGTGACGGCATCCGTACGTTGGAGGATGTCATGGCCGCGGGCGAACCTTCCATCGCTGGCCTTACAAACTCTCCGGGAGAGCTGCACTTCGCCATCGTTGCACCGGTGTCGAATAGTGAATTGCTATTGATTGAGCCAGGGCAAGAGATGGAGACGATCTCCGCTGACGCACTGATGAGCCAGTGGAGTGGTTATTGCTTCTCGATTCCTAGTTTGATCGGGGAAAAATAGCGTGTGGAGACGTTGCGTCACGATTGCCTTCCTCGCAGCTGTTTTCGTTGCTGCTTTCCTCCGTAGTCGAGCACAGAGCTCCGAGCCGGAGACGATTGCAGAGATATCGCTTCATCCGTTTGAGTCCGCTGAAACCCTCGATCCGGACGGCTGGTTCTCGGCGGCGCCGAACTGGGATCTCAGCATGGGACGAGCGAAACGAGGCGACTCCTTCAGTCAGGTGGTTCAGCTCACAAATCAGACCTCATCCTCCATTCGCATCGCTGCCGTCTATGCTGGGTGTTCCTGTGAAGTCGCCGAGTTTCAGGACGGCTGGCTTGCTCCTGGCGAAGAGCTAGAATTGCGATTGAAGGTGGAGATGAGCGCAGCTCGACCAGGGGACTTCCTCGCCGATTTCACGGTAGTAGCGGAAACAGAATCTGGCCTCCGAGAGCGAGTCGGCTGCGTAAATCTTCTTTGGAACGTTGACGCGACATTCGAAGCGTATGCGATGCCAAGCTCCTTCTCATTTGCTGCCACTAACTCGTCGGAGATGGCACTCGGCGATGTCGAATTTGTGTTGTCTGGCGCTGACGTTGATCCGTCCCAAGTGAAGATTGCGTCGACTGGGTGGCTCAGTGAAGAGTGTTCGCTCGAAGTGAGAGATCTCCAATACCGCGGATCAATCGGAGACGACTCGTACAGCTGGAGCGCGGGCTTGTACCTGACTTTGGAGGCCCCCCTCTCACCGCGGGTTCCGATGCTAAGTACGACCATTCCGATCACGTACCACGGAGGCCCTGCGCGATCCGACGTGGAAATCGCCGTCGCTTTGGAGCTCGCCGAGAGTCGCAGCCCCGTTTTCATTGGGACGGTGACTCCAGGAAGCCTTGTACGTGTGGCAAGCCCAGTTGTCCTCGGATCGGACACTGAGGTAAGCCTCGGCGCTGGCGTCGCCGCAAGGATCTCGGAAGCGAGAGGTCGAAGCGTTGTTCTTCAGTTCGACAAAGTGCCCTCACTCCCCCAAGTGATCGATTGCGTCATGACAATCAGGGCAGGATCCGAGTTGCACCATCTTCATCTAGCGGGTGCCTTGTGCGACTAGTTGGCTTGATTTCTTGCGCGGCCGTCTTGGTCCTTCTCCTCTTGTATTACCGAAGCTCTAGCGCGTCGATCCGATTCGAGCCCCAGGGCTTGCAGTCTCTCCGATCTTCAGAGTCCCACAGCGTTGAGGACGTTGCCGAACTTGAGCCAGTTCGCTTGGAGACCGCAACTGCCAGTTCCTCCAAAAGGACTGCAGGCCTCCTAGGCAAGATCCGGGTCAATGTCTGCAACGCGATGGACGAGAAGGAAGTGAGGGTGGGCACGTGGCTGTATCGCATCGGTACGGTCGAGCATGCGGGCAGTCTGGCGACCGGCGAATTCGACCTTACGGTAGAAGACGGAGGACGGCTCTCCATTTCTGCAGCTGGGTACCATGGGTACGAGGGCGGGGTTCCCGAGGCCAGCATGGCCGTTCTGCCAGGTGGCCCCCTTGTGATCCGACTTGCCCCGCTTGATCAGCACACAGTGGAAGTTGTCGATCCATTCGGTGATCCAGTTGCCGGGGCCGAGGTTTGGATGGCTCCAACGGAAGGCAGCAAGCTCGCAGGCGAGCAGTGGGAAGCCTTCAAAAATGAAGCCGACTACCCCACGTGGAGCCGACCCGATGGAGCCTATGTTTACCGAGAGTCGAACTTCGCGTTTCTGGGCCAAACGAATAGCGCCGGCTGGCTCGACCAGAGTTTCGCGGTCGCAGAACAAGGGCCGGTGAGGTTCCGTGTTCGACGAGACGCTCAGTGGTGTACCTCCAAGCGAAACCTGCAGACCCTGCAAGTGCCACACGTAACCCTCTGCTTGCGGCCAACCACTGAACGCAAGGGCAGGCTTCGCTGGGAGAGTGGTGCGCCCGTCTCGTTCGCGCGCCTCGAACTCATGCGCGCCGGCCCTGGCGCACTAGTACAGACGGACAGGGATGGCTACTTCCCAACGTCACACGGTGTTGGTCAATCGCTCTGGATTCACGTCCAGCGGCCCGTGAAATGGAGTGCTCTGCTGGTGCCCTCCGATTCCGACAGTTCTGAATGGCGCACTGTTACCCTCCCGGATCTCTGCACAGCTCGCGGGCGAGTGGTGGACTACGACGGCGATCTGGGGGCCATCACGGTGGAGGCCTATCAGGGGGGGCAGGTCGTTGCGAACGCAGATGTTGACTCGGACGGGGGCTTCGTTCTGAGCGCCATGCAAGGAAGCGCCCTGCTTCGGTTCGGCAGAAGGGACTCCATTCCACTGAATGTCGTGGGTTTCGCGGAGGTGGTCTTGCCTAGCGAAGCGATTGAGCTAGCTCCAATAGGAAGTGAGTCAGGTCTGGTTCTCCAGGTTGATCGATTGGCCAACAGCAAGGCAGTGGCGCAGATCTATCAACCCAGAGACTCCCAACGCGAATCATCATTCGAGGTTTGGGGTGCATGGCGAGAGAGGGAGGTCGCAGTCGCTGCAGACGGGCTGATCCAATTGACGGGTATCAAGCCTGGCCCTTTGGGTGTGAGGCTCCTCGGGTCGGACGGCGGCGGGGCCTGGACAGGCCTAGTGTCGGTTCCCGCTGGCGATACGTTGCGACTCGGTGCCGTTCCGTATGGTCATGCGAAGCTTGTGTCGGAGCATTCGGCCGACGCTGCTCTCAGCGCTTGGAGCCCCATTCTGGGTCCTCGCAGTACTAGGTCACCAAGCGATGAGGGTGTGATGCTGCCTCCAGGACCGTGGCTGATCTCATCCTCAGGCTCCAGGCAATCGACGTCTGCCGGGCAGTGGCTTGAGCTCCTCCCTGATCAGACCTTCGATCTCCACGACCTCAGCTTAGAGCTGGGCACGCTTGTCGGCACGGTGCTGGAGGGTGGTATCCCGGTACCTGCTCTAGAGGTTCGACTCGAGCCCGTAACCTACAACGAGAGCATCCCAGGAGCAGCCCGGACGCTGTCGACAGTGACAAGCGTCGATGGAGAGTTCCGATTCGAGAGCCAAGCCTTCGGGGAGGTTGTGTTGTGCGCGTACCGCGAAGGAGATGAGATCGCACGGCAGATCGCGCAAGTTGACGGCGACGAGTCAACCACGATAACGCTCGACATTCTTACTCCAGATATCCCCATCAACTTCGGAGACGAAGTGGACCCTGCAGACATTCGCAGTGTGGTGGCGCTGGAGACGGAGTCTGGGAGGTCGGTGGAGGCAGACTCCAGGAACGGAGAGTGGCTCCTACCCAAGAAGTTGGGGGACGCCTACGTGTCGCTTGAGCTGAAATCTCGTAGTCACGCGAACGCGGCCATGAGCCCGCCAAGCCTAGTCGGTCAGGTTCTGCTTCGTGACAGGGAGTTCGGCTTCGCGACGTGTCGCGGTCAGTTTCTAGCGACGACGGACGGCGCAAATTCATTGATCTGGCGTCCGCGATTCGTCCTCACAAGTGTCGCGGGTCTTTCTGCTGCGTCCATCAATTGGGGCCATTTCCCCCAGATCGAAGGCTCTCCTGCTGATCGAGGGATTCGCTTTCAAGGGATCCCAGACAACTCGAAAGGGTGGGTGGTGGGAGAGAACGTTGACGGCTCTCAGGTCAGGCAATACTGGTCCATTGCGGAAGGCGTTGCCACTCGACTGCGGTGAGCTAGAGGGTTCGATCGACGCGACTCGGTTGAGGTATCGAGGGCGGTGATTCCGTTCGCCTCACCGGCTTCCAGATGCCTCCTTAGTGTTTCCTCTGCGTTCATCATGGCGATACCGTCACCGGCACGGCGCCGCCACCAAGCGAGACGGTTTGGCGATACCGTCACCGGCACGGCGCCGCCACCAAGCGAGACGGTTTGCCCCTAGCCCCACTACGGTTCTCATGGCGGCGCGGTGCCGACGTCCGAACCGCCCGGCGTCGTCGTTGGTCACCGAGTAGAGCGGATAAGCCTCGGGCGATCCAACTACGATGGAGCACCCGGCGCCTTCCGTTAGTCGCCCAAGCCAAGAAGGATCTGGTCAGGCGAGCCCTCCGTGGCGATACCGTCACCGGCACGGCGCCGCCACCAAGCGAGACGGTTTGCCCCTAGCCCCACTACGGTTCTCATGGCGGCGCGGTGCCGACGTCCGAACCGCCCGGCGTCGTCGTTGGTCACCGAGTAGAGCGGATAAGCCTCGGGCGATCCAACTACGATGGAGCACCCGGCGCCTTCCGTTAGTCGCCCAAGCCAAGAAGGATCTGGTCAGGCGAGCCCTCCGTATCGATCGTCACCTTCGCCCCAAGCGGAAACGTTCCCATGGGAAGGGTGTGCCCGGTATCTACATTCGCAATGACAGGAATGCCGCTGGGGAGGGACAACGACCGGAGCAGGTAGTGCAAGTCATCGCTCGTCAGCTGCACCTTGGCAGGGCAGCGCGCGATCAGGATGCCGCGCAGTCCCTTCAATTCGGTCTGCTGAAGGAGCGAGTGCATGTTCCGGAAGAACTCGATGGCGAAGTCGGGGCCCGCCATGTCGTCCTCCTCGATCAGAAGGATCGGATCTGGAACCGATGGGAAGTACGGGGTTCCCTGGATGAGGTTGAGAGTGTCCAAGTTGCCGCCGATCAAGGTTCCCTCGGCGCGCCCTTCCCGAAGCGTTCGTGGCCCCGGGTTCGGGTGAAACTCGCGGCGCTCTTGGTCGATGTACCACTCATCGTCACTCCACTCCTTCGAGACCAGTGGCGCGAAAGGCCCGTCTGCTTGCGTCGCCGCGCGGAAGGCGTCGACGGTGGGCTGGTTCCCTCGTTCGACTCCGAAGGTGGAGTAGTGCGGACCGTAGTAGGTCGTCCACCCACAGCGCTCTACGATGGCGTTGAGCAGCACGGTCACGTCAGAGTAGCCGCAGAACACCTTCGGATTGCGGCGAAGCAAATCGAAGTCGATGTGAGGCAAAAGCTGATTGGCGTTGTGCCCACCGATCGTCGTGAGGACACCCTGGACGCTCGGGTCGCTGAATGCGTCGTGCAAGTCGGCCACTCGGGACTCAATAGATGACGAGGAGTACTCATCCCGTTCCAACGCATGCCGACCGAAAGTCACCTCAAGGCCCAGATCGCCCAGCGTTCGGTCGGCCACTCGGCGTACCTCGGGTGAGATGATCGAGAGACTTCGCGAAGGAGCGATCACCCTGATCCGATCGCCCCTCTTGAGTCTCGGTGGCGTGATCATGCGGCACCTTGCTGCGGGTGAGCCTGAAGTCCCTGCGGATCCATCATCATCTGAGTGTAACTACGGGGGCGTTCAACCCGTCGCCTCGGAAGCTGCTCCATCAAGATCGCGAAGGACCAAGGCGGTACGGTACCTCCACCAACTACGAATTCGGAGCGCGATGCCGAAGGGCTCAGACAGCCTGCAAACGCGCAGCCATCGCCTTCCTTCCCCGGTCCTGCGCATAGTCAAGTGCCGTCCAGCCGCGGTCGTCCACCGCATTCGTGTCAGCGCCCGCGTCCAATAGGAGGTCGACCAAGGTCACGCAGACTTCTGGCCCCCACTCTGCGGCGTGGTGGAGCGGCGTCATCCCGGATTCATCCGAGTCACGGTCCTCGAGGTCCGCTCCTGCGGCAATCAAGAGCCGAACCACTTCGGGCGCCTTCTCCAGATTTCGACGTGGCCGGACGGCCCAGTTGAGCATCGTCGATCCGCAGCAGCGCATACTGATCGCTGCGGGATCTTCGTCCAACGCTGCAGCCACCGCCTCCGGCATTCCTAAAGTCGCAGCGGAGAACCCATCTACTCTCGCCTGAGAGTCCATCAAGAAGTCTGCCACCTCCTCACACGGCTTGCAGACCCCGTAGACCAGCGTCGCTCGCTGCAACGGTGTTCGCCCGCGCTCATCCCTGGCCTCGAGAAGGGATCCATCCGCCTGAACGAGTCTCCGGACTTCATCTAGTAAACCTGCTCTTGCCGCAGTCCATACGTCACATGGAACTCCAAGCGCAACCGCA
Source organism: uncultured Planctomycetaceae bacterium (assembly GCA_964417955.1). Classification (GTDB taxonomy): domain Bacteria; phylum Planctomycetota; class UBA1135; order UBA1135; genus Saltatorellus. The sequence continues at coordinate 13,340 of CAYQKK010000095.1, read as the reverse complement.
GCCGCGACGGCATCCCTGTGCCCCATCCGATGATGCACGACCTGTCCTGCCGCACGATGCAGCGCCCGCCGGACGGATTCGCTCGCGAGCGCTTTCGCGTCCAGCGAACTCGAATCGAGGGCGGTGATTCCGTTCGCGTCGCCGGCTTCCAGATGCCTCTTTAACGTCTCCTCTGCGTTCATCATTCCCCTTCCGCTTTCAGATGAAGCGACGGCCTTGCGCAACGGAGCCGTAGCGGTCTCCGCCGTTCCACAGCTCGGCGCCATCGACCTGAACTGCTCCGCGCCTAACGCTCCGTCTTGGCTGGCTGCAGCTGCGCTCAGCCCATCGGCGCTGCAGCGCCGGCTTCCGATCCGCCGCCCGCAGCGGCTCTCTCCTCGGCCGTACGCTTGAGGCTCTCATGGTCCGCGGTCATGGCTTTCGTCATCTGGCCCTTCATGAGCTTGCCCATGAGGGGTCCCATGATCTTGGCCATGAAGGAGAGCGGGGTCGTGGTCGTCTCCATCGTGACCCGGGTTTCGCGCTGGCCGCCTTCGAAGCGGTAGATCGTGGCGAAGCGGGTGCCGGCAGCCGTGGCTTCCAGGCGGTAGGAGCGCGGCGGGTCAAAGGCGGTGATCTCCATCTCCTCCGTGGCCTCCTTGCCCATCATCACGCGGGTGGAGCGGAAGCGAGTGCCTTTACCCACGGGGCCCTTTCCGATGACCTCGAGTCGGGTGATGGCGTCAACGTGCTCGGCCATGTGGTTCAGATCGGTGAAGAGTTCAAACACCTGTTGGACGGGTGCGGCGATCGTCTCTTCGAGAACAAGTTTCATCAGTCAGCCGGAGTGCGGAGGTAGTTGGCGGGCGGTTCCCGCAGCTATTGAATCATATAGACGGGATGGGTCCGAACCTCTTTCGGCTCTCCCGTCGTATCGGATGGGTCAGGTTCGCCGGCTGCTCCATCTGACGCACCCGTGCCCTCGCCCATCATCCCGTCGAAGAGGGCGTCGTCAAAGAAGTTCCAGGTTGTGAGTGAATCGTCAGATTCTGGGTGCAGGAGTTGCGCCACGAGGACATTCGCCCTGACGCGGAGCGCCCCGGGTGGAAGGGAAATTTCGCGCTCTTCCCAATGCCCCTTCACGCTCGCTTCACGGTGCCCCTGGAAAACGCGGTCGCTCCGACTCGCCTTGTCCACCACAAATGCCTGGACGGTCAACACCGCATCGCCGGGGCCCACTCGCTGGAGCGCTGCAGAGCCGAGGTGAATAGCTAGGACATCCAAGAGCTCTGCGCTCGGCTCGAGCACAAGGAATTCCCTCCCAAAGGGCACTTCGCGACCCGCGCGGAAGCGGCTCTGCACATCCATCTCTACCTCCCGCGCGGTCGCGGCAGGCGGAGCCACCCGGCGCTCCATGCCCTGCACTCCCTCGGCCGTGGGATCGACATCGACGGTGACCTCTTCATAGCGACTGACGCGCACCCTCGCGGCTCCCACGGAGTCGAGTGCGGCCTCCACGCCAAGGCGGCCAGAATCTCCCCCGAAGCTCCCGAGGCGGCCCGCATCTGCGGCGAGGACCCGCAGGCACTCAAGGACGAAGGCGTAGGTGGCTTCGACTCGTCGCTCGTAGGAGAGATAGCTGTACGCCTCCGACAGAATCGACAGTGTGCCGCGTAGGCCCATGAGGTTCGTGCCAAACCGCGGCCGCGAATCGTAGGTGCTCCACCGGATCGGCTCGCCGCGCTCGCCCCGGGACCCGCGCTCCCGCGGGGCGTACCCGAAGTTTCCGTAGTCAAAGATGTGCACCCCGTCGCGCTCCCGAAGGGTCTTGCGCACCCGGGGGAAGAAACTCTCCGCCATGTAGGCGGCGAGGGCTGGGTCGACGTTGGGCGAGAGACTCGACGCATAGGTCAGGTCGTAGCCGTGGGGCGAGCCGTTGGTGGTGTGCAGGTCCATGAACGCGTGGGGCGCCGTCTCGCGGATCAGCGTCGTGAGCGCGCGCACCTCGGGCGTCTCCAGCTTGACGAAGTCGCGATTGAGATCGAGCCCCGCCGCGTTGGCGCGCTCCCCCACGCCCCCGTCGGGACCGTTCTGCGTCACACGGTTCGTGCGCGCGATTCGATCATTGCCGTCCGCGTTGAAGACCGGAACGAAGGCGATGTCGAGCGCGTCGAGTAGCTCGGGGTGGTAACCGAGGGTCAGCTCGCGAAGCAGAATCTGCGTGACCACCTTGCCCTCGATCTCACCGCCGTGGATGTTCGCGTTCACCAGGACGCGTCGACGCTCTCCGCTCGTAGATTCTCCGCTGGCTCCCGCGCTAGCCGACGGATCTTCGGTGGAGCGAACCGTCACCACCGTGAGTTCGCGCCCTTCCGTCGTCTTTCCGAATACCTCCCGCGTGAGCCGCTCCGCACCGGGGAGCGCTTCCAGCTGCCCGAGGAACGTTTCCACCTCGGCGAGCGTAGAACTGCGGGTAAAGCCGCTGGACTCAGCCACCGTCAACGGCCAGCGCCGCGCGACTGTGTCCTGAGACTCGTCGGCGAATCGCGTCGCGTAGGCCTCGAGGGTCACAGGCGTAGCGATCTGAAATGGCGCGGCGAACGCTGCAACGCAGAAGAGTAGGCTCATGCCCCGTAATCTACCGGATCAGCGTCGCGCTAGCTTTCGCCCGTGCGGGCGCCGGGGAAGCGGGAGTCAGCTCTACGTCCCGAAGCTCTGACTTCGATGGGCTCACCGTCCGAGGCTCGCGGTCGCTCGATACCGGCGCCGTCTGCCTGCGCTCAATGTCGCGCAGCCCCCACGTCAGAAGGCCCACGGCGGCTGCGCAAAAGAACGCAACCGCAGCGATGAGATGCCAGGGGCCGAGGCCGCTCGCCAGGTGCACGAAGAGCGCGCGCTCGGGATCGCTCACCGCGAGCACCGTAGGGGGAATCAGCGCCAACGCGGCCAGCGTCGCCAGCAGGCTAAGACCCAGGATCGTCCCGGTTCGGATTCGCCGCACCGGATGAGTGTTCGCCGCGGGAGTCCATGATTCGTGCGCACGGCGCAGCGCAGCGAGCTCGGAGCGCGTCTCCGCTAGGGCCGCTGTCACCTCGCCCCGATGGGAGGCTATGAGCCGAACGAGCTCTTCTCGGGACGCTTCGCGCTCGGCCCAGGAACGGTCGGCCGCATCCCCTACCGCGCGCTCACGGGCGGCGAGCTCGTCGGTCAGGCGCGCCTCCAGACGCTCGAGGCGCTCGCTGAGCTCCCTTCGCCTACCGCCTTCCTCCGACGCGGCCTGCCCCTCGCGCATCGCGACGGCTTCTAGCCGCAGTCGCTCGCCTTCGAGGGCCTCGAGTCGAGCCTCCCGGCGCCTGTCCGTAGCGATCTGAGCTGCCAGTACGCGGCGGTACTCATCGCGCTCCTCACGCGCCTGCCCCACGGCCTTGACCGCCGTACGGACGTTGCGCACCTGGAGCTCGTAGCGCTCCACAAGGCCCTGGGCGACCTCACGCTGGGCGGTGAGCTCTTCGCGCAGGATCGCCGTCTCGGCCCCTTTCGACTGATTTCGCCGTCCGAACATCGTCCCCCCCGGAACCCATGGTTTGAAGCGAGGGGAGCGCACGCTCACCCCGGCGCCCAGTGCGGCACGGGGGCAACAGTGCCAATTCCGAGGGGCCTCATTCAAGCCGCCCGGTCGATTCGTTGGCTCAGGCGCTCATGCGGCCCGATGCGGCGGCGCGCTTGGCCACCGTCGAGCGCACGGCCACATACTCGCCGACGGCCATCATCTGGGGGTCGTCGGGGGCGAGCGCCCCGGTGCTGAACTCGATGCCGTAGTTGATGGCGCCGTTTCCGAGGCTGCGATTGCGGATACGACTCGTGAAGACGAGCTCCGTCGGCTGACCAGGCAGGCGCATGCGCAGCTCTACGACGTCTTGTTTCGAAAGTGCAGCTTCGTGCTCCCAGGGGATATCGATACCGAGGCCGGACTTCGAGAGGTCGCGCGCGGACCCAATGATGGCACCGGGAACGCCCGGAACCGTGATCGTGACCGCCACGGGCTCATCCGGGTCGGGATGGACCCGGAAGGCCCGCCGGGGCTCAAGGAGGGAGGCCAGGCTCTGGCGAGTTCGCTCGCCGAAAAGGAAGTGGAAGCTGCGGACCGCGTCCCCGTCGCCGCGGAAGGCGACTTTTCCAAGGGCAGAGACGGTCTCGCCGGTGTCAGGTCGGTGAAACCGAAGCTCGCCAGCTCGCCCAACGGGCAAGAGAGGCGCGCCCTGGAGCGGAAATTCAACCTCCACCCGGACGCCATCCACAGCGTGCCAGACGGAGGTGACATGTCCTTGGGTGCTGCCAGGGAGGCTCGGAACCGTGACGGAGACATTGTTTGGAGACGACATCGTATTGCCAGGTATCGACCGGGGGCCCGATGAGATGAAGCGATACCGGGCCAGGAATTCACCCTTCCGTCGATGGCCAAGCACCTGCTTCGCCTTGCCTTTTGGGCTCTCTAGGAGAGGCTCCCAGGGGTGGGACCCTACCCAGCGTCGAAGTTGGAATTGAATTCCGCTGACCTAGCGAATTTTCCCCAACGGTTTGCGCCGGATGACGTAGCGCGCGGCCGGAAGACACGGAATAACGTCTCCCCCTATATCTCCGGCCAGCTCGTTTCTGACCGGAGATTCGTTCGTCACCCCCCCACTTTTTTGCCTCCGACCCAGCCCCATGATTGAAATCCGGAACCTGACCAAGCGTTTCGGGGCCTTCACGGCGGTCAAGAACCTCAGCTTCCAGGCCAGCCCTGGCGAGGTTCTCGGCTTCCTAGGACCCAATGGCGCAGGCAAGTCCACGACCATGAAGATGGTCACCGGCTTCCTGCCCCCGTCCGAAGGTACCGCGCTCGTTTGTGGCCACGACGTCCTTGAGAACCCCCGCGCTGCCAAAGCGAAGATCGGCTACCTCCCCGAGGGCGCGCCGCTCTACCCCGACATGACCCCGCGCACGATGATGAAGTTCGTCGGCAAGACCCGGCGGATGTCCGGGCGCCGGATCAAGGAGCGGATGGAAGAGGTCACGAGGCTGGTGGATCTGCACAAGGTCCTCGACCAGCGCATCGAGACCCTGTCGAAAGGCTTCAAGCGCCGCGTGGGCCTCGGCCTGGCGATCCTCCACGACCCCGAGGTGCTGATCCTCGACGAGCCCACCGACGGACTCGATCCCAATCAGAAACACGAGGTGCGCGAGCTGATTCGCTCGATGGCAAAGGGCAAGGTCATCGTCCTGTCCACGCACATCCTGGAAGAGGTTGAGGCGGTTTGCACGCGCGCGATGATCGTCGCGGCGGGCGAGGTCTGCTTCGACGGGACGCCCGCCGAGATGCGCGAGAAGTCGCGCTATACCGGCGCGATCGAAGTCAGCGTGAGCACCGCCGACTCTGAGGCAGCGCAATCGGCTTTCGAAGCCCTGGCCAGCGTCGCCTCCATCGGCGACCACTCGACCGTTGGGGAAGAGACGCGCTTCATGCTCTTCCCGGTGACGGGCAGCCGCCAAACGCTGCTCGACGACGTGCAGCGGGTCTCTACCGAGGCATCCTGGCGCCTCGCGAGCCTCAGCGTCGACCGCGGCCGCATGGACGACGTGTTCCGCACGGTGACGAGCGGCGCGCCGCTCTCTACCACCAAAGTGGAGGTGGCCTGATATGCGCGGAACCATGACCATCTTTAAGCGCGAGCTGAGCGGCTACTTCGCCACGCCCGTCGCGTACGTCTTCCTGATCATCTTTCTGATCCTGTCCGGCGTGTTCACGTGGCAGCTCGGCAGGTACTACGACGCGGGCCAGGCTGACCTGCGCGCGTTCTTCCAGTTCCACCCGTGGCTGTACCTGGCGCTGATCCCGGCCCTCTCCATGCGCCTATGGGCGGAAGAGCGCCGCTCGGGAACGATCGAGCTTCTCATGACCCTGCCGATCTCCACCGCCAACGCGGTGATCGGCAAGTTCCTCGCGGCGTGGGTCTTCACCGGCGTTGTGCTGCTTCTCACCGCCACGAATTGGCTGAGCGTGAACTACCTCGGCGATCCGGACAACGGCGTCATCGCGGCGAGCTACCTCGGTAGCTTCCTGATGGCGGGGGCGTTCTTGGCCGTGGGCTCCGCTCTTTCGAGCCTCACGAAGAATCAGATCAGCGCGTTCGTCCTGACGTTCAGCGTGTCCCTCCTCTTCGTGCTCGCGGGGTTCCCAGCGGTGACCGATGCGGTCAGCGGCTGGGCCCCCGGTTGGCTGACCGAGTCGGTCCGCAACCTCTCGTTCCTCACACACTTCGACGCCATCACGCGCGGCGTGGTCGACGCAAGGGACGCACTGTATTTCCTCTCCCTCATCGCACTCGCCCTGTTCGCGACCGCGGTCATCATCGATCTCAAGAAGGCGGACTGATCCATGAACGCATCCAAGATGAGCCTCGTGGGGCTCGGCCTCGGAACACTCCTGTTCCTGGCGATCAACCTGTTTGCTGGCCCTGTGCTGCGCGGTGTGCGCGCGGACCTGACCGAGCAAAAGCTGTACACGCTGTCTGACGGCGCGCGCAACATTCTGTCCAATCTGGAGGAGCCAATTACGGTGCGCTTCTTCTTCTCCGAGACAGTGGCCGAGGAAGAAGACATCGCCTTCCTGCTGCAGTACGCGGAGCGCGTAACGGAGATGCTTGAAGAGTTCGTGGCAGCCTCGGACGGCAAGCTCAAGGTCGAGGTCATCGACCCCGAGCCGTACTCAGAGGCCGAAGAGTTGGCCGTTGGCTACGGCATCCAAGGCAGCCCGGTGCCATCGGGCGACATGCTCTACATGGGGCTCCTCGGCACGAACTCCGTGGACGACGAAGAGATGCTCCCGGGCATCGACCCGCGCCGCGAGAGCTACCTCGAGTACGAGATCACCGAGATGATCGACAAGCTCGAGCGTCCGGAGCTGCCGGTCGTGGGCCTCGTGACCTCGCTGCCGCTGCGCGGCGGATCGATGCCGGCCCAGCAGCCGGGTCAGCCGCCCCAGCAGATGGAGCCCTGGCCGATCATGGAGATGATCAGCCGCCGCTACGAGATCCGCGACCTGGCTCCGGCCACGCTCACAGAGATCCCGGCGGACATGGACATCTTGCTGATGATCCACCCCAAGGGCCTCACGCCCGAAGGCACCTACGCCATCGATCAGTTCTGCCTCAACGGCGGCAAGGTCGTCGCGTTCGTGGACCCCTACTGCTTCTTTGACCCGGCGCGACAGGGCCAGGATCCCATGGCCCAGCTCAACGCGGGCGTGGACTCCGGCATCGATCCGCTCCTCGAAGCCTGGGGTCTGCAGCTGACCCAGAGCCAGATCGTGGGCGACGAGTCCACGAAGGTGGGCGTACGCGGCGCGAACGGCCAGCAGATCAAGATCCCCGTGGTGTTCGATGTCTTCGCGGAGGGCCTCGACGACGACGACATCCTGACGTCGAGCCTGAAGCAGCTTCGCTTCTTCCTGCCGGGCCAGCTCGCGCAGGCAGAGGGTGCCCCGGAAGGGGCGACTCTCACGCCTCTCGCGGCGACCACCGGAGACGGTGGCGGCCTCGTGGATTCCATGACGCTGCTCGCGGGGCTCGACCCCCAGGCAATCGCAGACGGCTTTGTGGCCGACGATGGAGCTGTGAACCTCGGGATGCGCGTGACTGGCACGGTGCGTTCGGCGTTCCCTGACGGGGCACCGGGCGGCGCCGCTCCTGAAGCAGCAGATGCGCCCGAGGGGGAAGAGCCAGCCGCGGCCCCGGCCAGCGATCACCTCGCCGAGTCGGCCTCTCCCTTCAACGCCATCGTGTTCTCTGACGCCGACCTCCTGAACGTCAACGTATGGGGTCAGCCCATGCAGACGCTCTTCGGCGGCGTACGCTACGTGGCCCAGGCCGACAACGCGTCGCTGCTGGTCAGCGCATTGGAGAACCTCGCGGGCAGCAACGACCTCATCAGTCTGCGCAGCCGCGCCGAGTTCCAGCGTCCCTTCACGCGCAAGCAAGAGCTTGAGGCCACGGCCCAAGAGCGCTTCCGTGAGAAAGAGCTGGAGCTCGAAGCCAAGCTAGAGGAGACCAACGCGAAGCTGAACGAGATGCAGCAGGACAGGGATCCGACGGACGCCATGCTGTTCTCCGACGAGCAACAGGCGGAGGTCGCGAAGTTCCGCGCCGAGCAGGTCGACACGAGGCGCAAGCTGCGCCAGGTGAAGCGCGACCTGAGGGCGGAGATCGACTCGTTGGGCACACGGCTCAAGCTGTTCAACATCTTCGCGCTGCCCGCGCTCATCGCGGCGCTCCTCGCAGCGTTTCACCTGCTCCGCTCGGGGCGCTCCTCGAGCCCGAAGGTCTCCACCGGAGGAACACAGTCATGAATTCAGGCACACTCAAGTTCCTTGGCGCCGCAACGGTCCTCGTGGCTGTGGGCGCGGTACTGGCATCGAAGTCACGCACCAGCAGCACCGCGGCGAGCACCGCCGACACACCGGTGCTTCCGGTCCTGCAGGAGCGCGTCAACGACGTGAAGTCCGTGGTCATCGAGTCACAGGACGGTACCGTCACCCTTGCCCGCAACGCGGGCGGCTGGGGCCTCATGGAGAAAAACGGCTTCGAAGCCGACAGCGGCAAAGTCCGCGAGCTGATCCTCGCGATGCGCGACGCGCGCATCCTCGAGGAGAAGACCGCCAACCAGGCACGCTTCAAGAAGCTCGGGCTAGAAGCCCCGGACGCCGAGGGCTCAAGCTCGAAGCGCGTGACCCTCAAGGACGAAGCGGGCGGCACCATCACGGCGCTGCTCGTGGGCAACCAGCGCATGGCGCGTCCAAGCGCCAACCAGGCGCCGAACCCGAACGTCACGGCATCGCAGCAGTTCTATATGCACACCGGCGGCGACGATCCAGCGGTGCTCGCCACCGGGGAACTCACCATCAACGCGTCCCCGGTCAGCTGGCTCGACCAGCAGTTCCTCGACATCGGCCGGGATCGAATCCAAGCGGCCCGCGTGACAGGGTCTGACGGCATCGTCGTCGAGGCCGCGCGCGCCTCGATGGACGACACCGAGCTGGAGCCCCTGGGAGCACCCGACGGAATGCAGCCGAAAGAGCTCAACGGCACCCGCCCGTTCCTGGATGCCCTGTCGCGGCTGCGCTTCGACGACGTCCAGGAAGCGAGCGCGATCGCCTGGGACGAGCAAGAGGTGACGGTCGCCGAGTTCTTCACCGAGCACGGCCTGCGGGCCAAGGTGGAGACGGTAGAGATCCCGAACGACGACGCCACCCTCGACGAGGAAGGCAAGCCCCTCCCGGGTCAGTCGAAGGTTTGGGCGCGCTTCTCCTTCGACCTCGACGGCCTCGCGAATACTCCGATGTCTCTGACGCCCCCGGCCGAGCCGGAGCCAGCGACGGAGGGAGGAGCCGAAGGCGAGGAAGCAGAGGCCCCGGCCGCCCCGGAGCCGGACCCAGGCCCCTCGCCGGCGGAACAGGCCAAGGAGCTCAGCGAGCTGCAAACCAAGACGTCGGGCTGGGCGTATGCGCTTCCGTCATGGAAGTCGAGCGCGTTCCGCATGAAGCCGGACGCGGTGTTCGAGCCGATCCCCGAGCCAGAGCTTCCAGCCGAGCTGCAGCCCGCGGACGACCTGCCAGGCACGATCCTAGACAACGTGCCGCCCCCAGCAACGGACGATAAGTGAGCCCGAAGAGCCCGCCCCGCCACCCGGCGCGGCGGGTTCTTTTTCTAGTTGGCTTCTACTTCGCGCAGCGCAAGGTCGAGCAGCTCAGTCACCCCCAAGCTGACAGACCAGCGGCGCATGTACTCCAGGTCGAGCCTGGACTTCGTCAACTTGAGTACGCCCATGACATCGCGCCACTGCCTTTGGGTGACCTACCACTGGAACGTTCGACCCGTCCAGCGCTCAAACTCATCGCGACCGATACGAAGAGCGGCCGCACGTAGGCGGAGGTCCTCTTCGGACTCCTCAGGATAGCGGCGCCGCAGCCCGTCGATACTCAGCTGCTCTACCGCGATGGACGCCTCAGACATGATGGACGCCTTCTCGACCGATGAAAGAGACCGCCAATGATCAAAGAGCAGCTTCTGTGCCCAGGGCTCGGTGTCGTTCGTGTCGGTGTTCTGGTGACGTCCCATAGCGCGCCGTCTAGTTTAGCTGATTGCCACGGCCGCGCGAGCACCTGATGCGAGGCTGCCAAGATCAGCGCGGCGAAGCCGGTACCACCATATCTTGGTTGCGGATTGGCGGCGGGGTCCGCAGGCTTCCGCGCCTATGGGGATTGACGGGGCACAGAGCGAAGTAGACGGGCGGCGCGTCTTCCGTCTGTGGTGGCCCCTGGCCGCCAGCTGGATCCTGATGGCCCTGGAGCCCACGCTGGTCATCGCGACCGTGTCGCGGCTCGACGATCCCAAGATCCACCTCGCGGCCTGGAACTCGGTGGTCTTCCCCATCAGCCTCGCGTGCGAGGGTCCCATCATCATGATGCTGGCCGCCGCGACTCGGCTGTCGAGTTCGTGGGAGCGCTACCGCACCGTGATGCGCTACGGCCACATCATGGGCGCCGTGCTCACCGTGCTGCACGGCCTGATCGCCTTCACGCCCCTCTACGACTTCGTCGCCGTCGACGTCCTCGGGTGCGATCCGGAGGTCATCGAGCCCGCGCGGATCGGCCTCATGATCATGCTGCCGTGGACGTTCGCGATCGGCTATCGCCGCGCCGAGCAGGGAGCGCTCATTCGCTTCGAGCGCAGCAAGGTTGTCGGCCAAGGAACCCTCGTGCGCTTGGCCGTGACGGGCGGCGTGCTCCTTGCGCTGAAGTACCTAACGAACCTCGCTGGAACGACGGTCGCGGGCTGCGGCGTTGCCTTGGGTGTCTCTGCGGAAGCCGCCTTCGCTGGCTATAGGGTTCGCGAGATCTACCCCATGCTCCAAAGCCAAGACGAGGGCGAGACGATTCGTCCCGCCGCCTTCGCTCGCTTCTACGGCCCGCTCGCCCTGACCCCTCTGATCACGCTGATGATCCAGCCGATGGGCGCCGCGGCCATGAACCGCATGCCGCGCTCCCTCGACGCGGTCGCGTCGTGGGGTCCTGTCCACGCACTCGTCTTCACCATGCGCAGCGTCGGCATGGCCTTCAACGAAGTCGTCGTGACCCTGGTAGCCGTCAAGGGCGGCCGCCGCGCCCTCATCCGTTTCGGCGCCATCCTCGCCGCGATCACGTCGTCCATCATCGTCCTCGTGTGGGCCACCCCCCTCGCGGACTACTGGTTCGGCACCGTCCAGAACATCCCGAAGGAGCTCATCGCTGTAGCCCGCGTCGGCGTAGGCATCAGCTTCCTGATGCCCGCCTACCAAGTCGCCCAAAGCTGGTTCCAAGGCCTCCTCGTCCACCGCCAGCAAACCCGCGCGATCACCGAAGCGGTGCTGCTCTACTTTCTCGTGTCTCTCACCCTCCTGCGCCTAGGCGTGAGCTACGCGGAGCGCCTGGACGTGAACGGCCTCAGCTGGACCCTGATTTCGTTCGTCATCGCGGGCATCCTGCAAACGCTCTACCTGTGGTGGCGCAGCGGCCATAGCGCAGAGAGCCCGGATTGAGACCCTGTTTCGAGGTCAAAGTGCACGTGTGGTAGCCTCAGGTCTCGCTCGCTATGCCAACCCTTATCCTAGCTCTCGCGCTCTCAGCAACACCCCAACAGAACTTTCGCGGCCATTCCGTCGCACTGAGACCGATTGGTGCATCGAGTACCGCTCAGCCGAATGGGTTCATGGATGCAGATGGGGCGTGGCTGGCTTATTCGCTGAGACAGAGAGCGCCCAGCGATCGAGCACGCCTGAGAGTGTTCAATTTCCGGGCTTCAGGGTTTCGTTTGCGGTGAGTCACTGCGCCGCATGAGGTAGACGGCCGAGACCGTACCTTGGTTGGATGGAAATGGACGAACTCCTCCGCACAGTTCTGAGCTTGCCGAGCCCGTGGCAGATCGACGATGTCGAGCTCCAAGAAGTCGACGAACGGGTAAACGTGAAGGTCTCTTACGGCAGTAGTCGAGGACCATGCCCCAAGTGTGGCAACGAAGCTCCAAGACACGACGTCCGAAAGCGTGCTTGGCGGCACCTCGACCTGGGCGAGTACCAGACCTGGATCGAGTGCGACGTTCCCCGAGTGAAGTGCGCAGAGCACGGGACGCTGCAGGTCGACGTTCCTTGGGCTGACGGTTGGGCGAGGTTCACGGCCAGATTCGAGTGCGTGGTCATCGACTGGCTCAAGGAGGCGAGCATTAGCGCTGTCGCCCGGAACCTCCGCCTCTCTTGGGATCAGATCTACGGGATCCAAGAACGAGCGGTGAAGCGCGGGTTGGCGCGGCGCGAAGCTATCGAAGTCAAGCACATCGGTGTCGATGAGACGTCCTTCCAGAAGCGCCACGAGTACGTCACGATCGTCGTTGATCGCGAGCACGATCGTGTGCTCTACGTAGCTGACGGACGCCGCCAATCCTCCTTGGACCCGTTCTTTGAGGCACTGAGACCTGAACAGCTCGCGGGGATCCAGACTGTTGCAATGGACATGCACGACCCATTCATCAACTCGGCGGCATGGCACATCCCAGACATCGAGACGAAGCTCTGCTTCGATCGTTTCCACGTCGCACAGATGTTCAATCGCGCTGTCGACGTGGTCCGGCGGGCAGAGAACAAGCGACTCATCGCCGACGGCGACGAGAGCCTCAAAAGGACGAAGTTTCTCTGGCTCAAGAAACCCTCCGACATGCCGCGGAAGCTCAGGAATCAGCTCACGGCACTTCGTGAGACGGCTCTCAACGTTGCTCAAGCCTGGGCGGTGAAGGACGCGGCTTCGAAGCTCTGGCACTATCGCTCTCGAACGTGGGCTAAGAAGGCTTGGTACGCACTCTGCGACTGGGCAGACCAGACCGGCCTTGCTCCGCTCAAGGCTGTCGCGAAGACCGTCCGCTACCACATCCTTGGCGTTGTCAACGCCATCGTTCACAAGGCGAGCAACGCGTCCTCTGAGAGCATCAACAGCCGGGTTCAGGCCATCAAGTGGCGGGCAAATGGGTACTGAAACCGGCGACGTTTCCGAGACGCGATCTTCTTCCACCTCGGTGGCCTCGATCTCTATCCACGGCCCTCACTCCACACGAAACCCTGAAGCCCCACTTCGGGGGAGTCGTGCTGCTCTGGGTTTGACAAATGGGATCCTCCTACGTAATCTCTTGTTTGAAGCGAATCATGATGGTCCACTCTTATGTGAGCCCCACGAAGCGCGCTGCTTGAAGTCGCCGGTACAACACTGGAATCAAGCCAACGGTGAGTGAGCCTTGAATTCG
>CAYQKK010000094.1:0-22471 GCA_964417955.1 uncultured Planctomycetaceae bacterium | reverse complement strand
GCGCAGGAGCGCGAGGGCCCGTGTGGCTCAGGGCGTCATTGTGTCAGGAGGCTACGACACAGCGGCGACGGCACAGCGGTCGCACGCTGAGCTGTTACCCAACCCCACCTACAGAAAGAAGTCGCCCGACTCTGGGCCTTCTTCCACCGTGGCGCTGTCAGCTTCACCCTCAACGAGGCCGTCGATCCACCAGTTGACGTCGTGGTAGAGGCACGTGACGTTGCGGCACTCGTGAGTGGCGTTGAACTCGTCGAGCAGGCCAGCGACAGCTTGGCCTGTGGTGCGCGCGTTGTCTGCGCCGGCGTAGGCCTCCTTGGGGCCGATGGTGGCCTTGTCGACGCCGCGGTGGGCTGGGCAGTTGTAGACGCCCGTGGGGGTGAGGACTTGGCGGAGCGCCTGCATGTGGCAGGTCCTTGGCTGGTTCGTGGACTCGCGCCATGAGCCGTCCTCGAGCATACGCAGGTTGGTGCTCTCGAAGACCTTGAACGTGTCGTCGCCGAGCTCTTTCGCTTGGTCGACCTCGGCGCGAATCCTGGCGACGACTTCGCGCTCGCGGCCCTTGGCCTTCTCAGGGTTCATGACCTCCGCGCCGTCTTCTTGGCGCTCGAGAATGGGCTTGAACGCGATGTAGTCGAACTGGGCGGCCTTTGCGCGTTCGGCGGCCATCACGATCTCGTGCATGTTCTCGTGGAGGTCGTGCTCTTCACGGGACGCACCGCTCCAGACGACGATGTAGCTGAAGCCGATCTGGGGCGCGGGGTTCGCGGCCTTGAGCTTGGGGACCCACTCGCAGATGGCGTCCAAGGTCACGGCGGCGCTTGTCGGCTTGTGCATCGCGCGGAAGAGTTCGTTGGAGCCGGAGTCCAGCGACATGCGGATCCAGTCCTTGTCGTCGAACGCGTCAATGACTTCCAAGAGGCGGTCTCCGCGGCTGCCGTTCGTCACGATCGAGACCTTCAGTCCGAGCTCTTTCAGGAAGCGCGTGAAGCCGGCGAATCCGGGGTAGAGCGTTGGCTCGCCGCCGCCGATCAGGATCACCGACTTGAGGCCGCGCTCGCGCATCAGCTGGATCGACTCGCGCAGGTCCGCCTCGGCCAAGCGGTGCTTGGTGTTCAGAATGTCCCAGTCGATGCAGTGGGTGCAGCGATAGTTGCAGGCCGTCGTCAGGTCGAGGTTGATCGAGACCGGCGCGATCTCGGGCATCTCGGGCTCAGGGTCCCCCGCGGCCCGTGCTGCCTTAACTGCCCGGCGCCAATCGATGTACGCCTGGAGCGTGGGGGCCACCGAGGGCTGCCGCAGCTTGGCGGAGAAGTCGTGGATCGCGTGTTTCATGGGGACCGCGTAAGAGCGGGCCGAGATTGTAGTCAGCCGAGGGCTCGATAGGCGTCGGCGATGGACTTCAACAGCGCGGCGCGGCGGGAGATTGTTCGATCGGGGTGGTAGGGCGCCTTCCCGGGACGGGCGCGGACCTTGCCCACGAAGTCCGCAACGCGCTGGGTGAGCGGGTCGGGTAGATCGAAGAGCGCGGCGCCGCGGCGAAAAAAGAGCGCGTAGTCCCTCGGGCGGATGCAGCGCTCCACTCGGGTTCCGTTCACCTCGATCCACGTTTGCCTCGGCCCAGCGCCTTCGGTCAGCGGGCGTCCGTCAAGCTGCATCTCGATCTCCAGCGTGGAGCGGTCGCCGCGCAGCGTGCCGCGCACGTGGATCTCGTGTTCCGATGGGGCGGTGACTTCGAGGCTCGCGAACTCGGTGAGATCGGGGGCGATGGTCTGGGCCATGCTGAGGGGATGGGGCGCGGAGTCGCCGATCATCTGCAGTCCTTCGGAGGCTGGCTGCTGCCCCATCGCGAAGCGCTTGGCTCCCGCCACGCTGCGGCCCAGCGCGCGCTCTAGCGGGAGAAGGGTCCAGGGCCACTGGGCGTTTGTCTCGAGGAGGAGCCCTGCACCGGCGAAGCGCTCTTCTAGGGACTCCGCCTTTTGGACCCAGTCCGTTTCTGGGTACCAGAGAAAGGGCTTTTCGGCGAGCACATGACATCCGCGGGCCAGCGCTTCCTCCACGTAGTCCCCATGGGTACCGGCAGGAGTCAGGACGCAAACGGCGTCGAGGCGGTGGGAGAAGAACTCGTCGAGCGAGGTCGTGGGCGCTATGCCGGCGCCGACCGCGTCTGCCGCGGCCAGGGCGGAGTCCGCGGTCCGGCCGAGCACGCAGGCGACCTCTGCACCAGCCGCTTCTAGGTCGCGGGCGATGAACGGCCCGAGCCCTTGGCGCACTCGTCTTGCGCCGATGAGTCCGAAGCGGGGTCTGCTCATTTCGTCTTGGGGGCTTCCTCAAGGCCCAAGGGCGCGTAGCGCTCTTGGAGCGCCGAGGGCAATTCGCCGACGAAGCAGTTGAGCGCGGGAAGGAAACCTACGTGTTCGGAGAGACGCAGCAGCGCGAGCTCTGTCTTCATATCGGGAATCCTGCCGTCGCGGCACATCTCGATCGCGTCTCGGAGATCCAAGAGGTGGACGCGCGACCACTCTTCCATGACCGTGCCATCGCCGATGGCTTCCCCGCGCTCGTCCAGCGCGGCTTCGGCGGCGCAGAAGTAGATCTTCTCGTCGGTGGTACCGGGACTCGCGAACGTCTCACCGCCGAGGGGCACGAGGGAGTCCTCGCGGACGCGGAGTCCACCCTCCTCATGGGCCTCGGCCGCGGCGCGCCTCTGCAAGCCTGGGGCTCCCGGTGGATCGCTGGCTTCGACGAGCCCCGCGACCACCTCCAAAATCGAGCGGTACTCCCGTGGGTCGGGGTGCACGAAGGCCTTGTCCTTGCGCAGATAGATGGGGGCCCGGGGCGCCTCGCGCAGGAGCACCCTCACGCGGCCGGCGACCCACTCGTACAGAACGGAAACAACCGCGTCGCTGCCCGGTCGTTCCAGAACGTCGCATGGGTAGGGTTCTGACGTCTCGCCGTCGCTGTACTGGTTACGCAGAACGAGCCGCCTGAGCTTGAGGAAGCCCTCGTCACACCGCGCGGAGGCGGTCCGGTCCTCGACAATCTCCATTCCCAAGAGATCTCGGCCTGATTCAGCGTCTCGATTCGACATGGAAGCGCACGTTACACGGTGTAGAAGCCCGCGATGGGGGCCGAATCGACCAAACCCCGCCCCGAAAATCTTGGTTTGGTGGCAGGCTGTTCATGGGCCGTGGGACCGGCTCAGGTGGGGCTGGCGTCCTTCTAGAGTTGGTTTCGAGGGAGAATGCCCCTCTTTGGGCGTCAGGTGACGGAAGAGTCATCTGAATTCAACTCGATTCAACGTTCGGGACCGGGTATCCCGAAGGGCTATAGAGAAAGAGACCGACTGCGAAGGACCCATGACTCAGACTCCCAAAACAGCTGCCCAACGCATGGGCCGAAGGCGCCGGCGGATCGGAGAATCCGCTCGGGCGACGCTGCTTGGGTTCGGGCTCCTCTGGTCTTCGACCCTCACAGGCTGCCAGGCGCCCGGCGGGGCCACCCCGTTCGTCTACGGGAGCGCTCCCACCTGTACCGAGGCCGCTGAGGCCGAGAACAAGCCCATCCCGCTACTCGCTTCGTTGAACCCGCTTCGCCGGGCCTTCGATAGCTACTCTGAGGTCCCGCGGGTGGTGGCTCTGATGCCTCACATGGGCTGCGAGCGAGGCGCTGAGATTCTTCGCCGCGAGGTGCTGAGCGCCCACCCGGACAAGGACCTAGCGCTCTTCGTGATCTGGCAGGACGAGGCGCGAACCGGCGGGGCCGACGCTGCCGCTCGGGCGACCGGCTATCTGATCGACCCCCGGGTCACCGCGTTCCACGACTGCAGCGGCATCGCTGGCCGGTCCTTCGCCCGCGGCAATCTGCCGGTGGCTGAGGCCCGCGAGATCTTCCTCTTCTACCCGGCAGGCATCACCTGGCCATCGGATGGGACCCGCCCAATGAGCGCCAAGCCGGTTTCGGCCGAGCGCCCGCCCCAGACGGACAAATGGGTGCACCAGCTGGGCCGCGTGGCCCCAGAGCGGTTCTGCACCCCCGAGGAGCTCCCCCGGGCCATCCGCCTGACCGTTGAGCGGCTTCTCGACGACGCCGAAACGCGGCGCAAGCACCTGGAAGCCGAGGATAAAGAGGCTTCCGGACCTGCGGCTTGATGACGCCGCCAAGGGAAAGGCGGTGGCGCAGGAGTCGGAACTCGGCTCCGGGTAGACTATTCGCCCGCTGACGGGCCGGTCACAGGCGACCTTGGTCCGCGCGTTTCCAAGGCGTCTAGCTGCCGGTACCCCGGCTCAGTGCGTTGACCGATCTTTCCCCCACGTTCCTCGATCCCACCGACACCTTCGTTCGCCGTCACATCGGCCCTGACGAGCAGGAGACGCGGGTCATGCTGCGCACCATCGGTGCGGAGTCCCTCGACCAATTGGTTCAAGAGACGGTTCCGGCGGGCATCCGGCTCGGCCGCGCCCTCGACCTGGGTCCCGGTTTCGAAGATGGCCGCGGTGAAACCGAGGTGCTCGCCGAGCTCCACGGCATCGCGAAGAAGAACCGCAGCATGCGGTCGCTCATCGGTTGCGGCTATTCCGGCACGATGACGCCGCCGGTGATCCAGCGCAACATCCTGGAGAACCCGTCGTGGTACACGCAGTACACGCCGTACCAGGCGGAGATCAGCCAAGGTCGGCTTGAGGCACTGCTCAACTTCCAGACGGTGGTTTCTGATCTGACGGGGCTGCCGCTGACGGGCGCGTCGCTTCTCGACGAAGCGACGGCCGCCGCTGAGGCGATGGGCATGGCGTGGACGACGGCGCGGCAGAAGAAGAACCGCTTCTTCGTCAGTGAAGACTGCCACCCGCAGACCATCGCCGTGATTCAGACGCGCGCGGAAGCGCTCGGCATCCAAGTCGACGTAGGCGCTCCGGATAGCTGCAACTTCGACGACCTCTTCGGCGCGATCGTTCAGTACCCGACGACCTACGGCGCAGTGGAGGACTACGCCGCGTTCTTCGAGAAGGTGCATGACGCCAGCGCACTGGCCATTGTGGCGGCGGACCTGCTGTCCCTGACGATCCTGCGCGCGCCCGCTGAGTTCGGCGCCGACATTGCCGTCGGCAGCAGCCAGCGCTTCGGCGTGCCCCTCGGCTACGGCGGACCCCACGCGGCGTTCCTGTCCACGACGGAGCAGTACAAGCGCATCCTCCCTGGCCGCCTGATCGGAGTCAGCCGCGACGCCGCAGGGAACCAGGCGCTACGCATGGCGCTGCAAACCCGCGAGCAGCACATCCGCCGCGACAAGGCGACTTCTAACATCTGCACAGCGCAGGTCTTGCTGGCCGTGATGGCTGGCATGTACGCCGTCTACCACGGGCCGGACGGTCTGCGCCAGATCGGCGCCAGGGTTCACGGGATGGCTGAGACGCTGCGGTCCGGGCTGAAAGCAGCGGGCGTCAAGGTCGCGGACGGTCCGGTGTTCGACACCGTGCTCGTCGAGGTCGACAACGCGGGCCGCATTCACTCGGCCGCGCGAGAGCACGGCATCAACCTGCGTGAGATCGACGGCACCCGCGTGGCCGTGGCCCTCGACGAGCGCACGACGGCTGAAGAGCTCGCGACCCTGTTCGCGATCTTCGGCGCGGGCTCTGAGTCCGTCTCCGATCACGCGGGACGCGTCGACCTCGGCTACGCGGCTCCGTTTGCGCGGACGTCCGCGTACATGTCCCACAAGGTGTTCCACCAGTATCACTCCGAGCACGAGTTGCTGCGCTACATCCATCGTCTCTCGTCGAAGGACCTGTCGCTGACGACTTCGATGATCGCCCTCGGGTCGTGCACGATGAAGCTCAACGCGACGTCGGAGATGCTGCCCGTCAGCTGGCCGGAATTCGGCGACGTGCACCCCTTCGTGCCCCTCGACCAGGCCGAGGGCTACACGCAGATGCTCCATCAGCTGAGCCATGCCCTCGAAGAGATCACGGGCTTCGCGAAGGTGTCGCTCCAGCCGAACGCGGGGTCCCAAGGTGAGTACGCGGGCATGCTCGCGATCCGCGCCTACCACCGCGCCCAGGGCAACCCGGACCGCAAGGTCTGTCTGATCCCCACGTCGGCCCACGGCACGAACCCCGCGTCCGCCGTGATGTCGGGCATGCGCGTCGTCGCGATCAAGTGCGACAAGCACGGCAACATCGCCGTCGACGATCTGCGCGAGAAGGCCGAGAAGCACAAGGACGAGCTCGCGGCCATCATGGTCACGTACCCCTCGACCCACGGTGTGTTCGAATCGGCGATCAAGGAGATCTGCGAGATCGTCCACGCGAATGGCGGTCGGGTCTACATGGACGGCGCCAACATGAACGCGCAGGTGGGCCTCTGTCGCCCGGCCGATTTCGGCGCGGACGTTTGCCACCTCAACTTGCACAAGACGTTCTGCATTCCCCACGGTGGCGGCGGACCGGGCATGGGCCCGATCGGCGTCGTCGCGGACCTCGCGCCGTTCCTCCCCGGACACCCCGTGGTTTCCATGGGCGGAGAGCAGTCCTTTGGCACCGTTTCGGCCGCCCCGTGGGGCAGCCCAAGCATCCTGCCGATCTCCTACATGTACATCGCGATGATGGGGGCCGCGGGTCTCAAGCGAGCCACCGAGGTCGCGATCCTCAACGCGAACTACATGGCCAAGCGACTGGAGGATCACTACCCGGTCCTCTACCGCGGCGAAGGCGGCCGCTCCGCCCACGAGTTCATCATCGACCTGCGCCAGTTCGAGAAGAGCGCGGGCATCGTCGCCGAGGACGTGGCCAAGCGACTGATGGACTACGGCTACCACGCCCCGACGATGTCGTTCCCGGTCACGGGCACGCTTATGATCGAGCCCACTGAGAGCGAAACGAAGGCCGAACTCGACCGCTTCTGCGACGCGATGATCTCGATCCGCAATGAGATCCGCGCCATCGAAAGCGGCGCGTCCGACAAGGAGGACAACCCCCTCGTCAACGCTCCACACACGGCCGCGGCCGTCATCGCCACCGAGTGGCCCCACAGCTACTCCCGCGAAGTCGCTGCCTACCCCGCCGACTGGACCCACGAGCACAAGTTCTGGCCCACGGTCGCACGCATCGACAACGGCTACGGCGACAAGAACCTCATCTGCACCTGCCCCTCGGTGGAAGAGATGGCCGAGGCCGACGCGGAACCGCAAGAGCCAGTGACGACCGGCAGCTAGTCCTGGAATAAGCGCTAAGGATCGTCAGATCGTGCAGCAGTGCCGTGGCCGCGGCTCTTTCGAGGATGATGCCTGGCTAGTCAGGTGAATTCTCGAAGCGAAGCGCAAGGGCCGCGGACGCGGCGGCGCTGCGCGAAACGCAGTGGTCTGTCGATTCTTAGCGCTTATTTCAGGGCTAGTGCCATGCCGAGAGACCTAGACCACTACGAATCCAACGCAGCTCGCGCTCTCGTTCTCATGCACGAGGAAGAGCTTCGGCGGTTCGTGGGTGTCTGGAAGACCGCTGCGTCGCAGGGAGTGAAGCTCCCCCAGACGGACGATCCGGACTACGCCTCGATGGGTGCACTTCTGCGGCACGTTCTCGCGTGCGCCCGGTTCTACGTACTCTGGATGACCGAGAAGCTCGAGCTCCCGCAACCGGAGATTGAAGAGCCGCCCGCCGCAGACCGGCTCGCAGAAGGCTGCGACCGGTACACGGAGCACGTGTTGGAAGCTTGGCGTTCTGCACTAGGGGCGGTCGCCGACAAGGACATTGACCGCGAGGCATGGCTCGCGCCTTGGAAGACGCCGTTCACCATCGATTCGATGCTCGATCACGCAACGGTCCACCCACAGCGCCATGGATTCCAGCTTCGCGAGCTGATGGAATCCCACGGCGCCGCTTCGGACGAGCGCTAAGGGAACGTCAGCTCGATGCACTCGACGTGCCCACTCGAGGGGGCCGCGCGGGTCGAGACCTGTCGCGGGGGCGACCGTGTCGCCTACCATAAAGTGTCGCATCTCCGCGTGACGAGTTCAGCTGCCTGGCGTCCCTCCTGTGTACCAGCGACCAGCCCTTCCCTCCGAGTCTCTCGATCATGTCTCTATCGCTCCTCATTGCCATCTCCGCGGTCTCCGCAGCAGCGCCCCAGTCCCTCACTGAGATCTCGCCCCGGGGGCGTGATGCGCGCGTGATCAGCGCGTCCACTCGGAACCCGCTGCTCTCCACCCTCGCGCTTGACGATGGACGAGTCCTCGCGTCCTACGACGGTGCCCAGAGCTACGAGACATCCGGTCTGCCAGTGATATCGGACCTGATCGAGCTGGACTGGGATGCGGGCGGTTTCGCCTATGTGGCGTCGGCGGAATCCGTCTGGGTCAGCAGCGACGGAGTGCAGTCTTGGATCGAGCGCGACTTCCCGGGCACGATCACGCGTTTCGCCGCGAGTCGAGCCAACCCGCAGGAGATCTGGGCCACTAGCACCGCTGGTCAGCTGGCTCGCTCCACCGACGCTGGAGGCAGCTGGACACTGTCGGACCTGCCCACTGAGGTGTCGGTGCCCGCTGGTATCAGCACGGAGTCGGGCGTCGACTCGCGCTTGGTTCTGTGGGCGGGGCCGTACGTCGCGGTCACGAACGACGCTGGCGGCACGTGGACCCTCGGCTTCCCGGACTTTCTGCAGATACTCTCCGTGGCTGATGACGGTGAGGAGATCGTTCTGCACGCCTACTACCAAGGGGTCATTCCAGGCTTCCTCGAGATCTGGGCTTCCTCTGACAGCGCCGCCACTTGGAACCTCGTGGCCACTCTCGGTCAGAGTCACAATCAGGGACGGATGTTCTCGGACCTCGCGGCGGGCGGTGCGCTCTACTTCTCGCACAGCCAGTTTGGAATAGAGCTCAGCACGGATCAGGGGCGTACGTGGTCGTCGCTGCGGAGTTCGCGCTTCAGCGGCAGCGGGATTCAAAGAGTCACGCTGCAGTCGATGTCCTTTACCGCCGGTACCTCACGCACGCCGCTAGCCGTTTCGTCAGTTGGCGTAGTGAAAATCGATGGCTGGGATCAGCCGATGCAGCAGGCCACGGGCGACATGCAGGCGCTTCCAGCCATCAAGGTCGCTCGCAATCCGGTAGACGAGAGCCACCTTGTCACCTCGGTCGGCGCGATGGGTTTCGAGAGTTTCGACGACGGCCAGTCGTGGTCAGAACTTAGCCCCCTAATCGATACCGCGATAAGCGAGGTCCAATTCGACCGCGCAGGGGATCTTCACGTGGTGGCTGGCGGCTTTGAGGTGCTTCGGCGCGAAGCAGGCACTTGGGCAGATCTCGAACTGAACGAGCGCATCGACCGGATCGAGATTGGGCGGTCCAATCCGAACCTTCTCGTCAGCCTGACTGCGCCCGTCGTGGGCATCGATAGCTTCCTTCACTATTCGCTGGATCGCGGCGCTAGCTGGACCTCGAAGCCCCTCTGCGACGGTTTCAACTGCAGGCTCGCCCCGCGCAACTTGGAGATCATAGAACGTCCGGGGCATCCGCTCCGGATCGCTGCGGTCTGGGGAGTCGCGCGGGTCACGCTTGCCTACACAGACGACCTCGGAGACACGTGGCAGGAGGTCCTCGACCTCAATGCCTTCCAGCTCGCGGCCCCCGTCATCTCCATCGCTCAGAGCGCGACCACTCCCGGCCTCCTCGCCGTTGGGTTCACTGATGGTCGACCGGTTCACATCACCACCGACGGTCTCGAGACGCTCGCCCCCCTGGCGGCAGACTCGGGCGGCGCGACAGTGCTCGACGTCGCCATCGGCGCCAGCGCTTCCGACCTTGTTGTCCGTGCGATCCGGGAGGACAACACTGAGCGCATCGAGGAGTCCCGCGACGGCGGGGGGACATGGGAGTTGCAGATCGAAGGAGCGTCAGGCGTCGGCGACCTACCCGCCATCGGCAACGTGTCCCTAGACGGAGTTCGCTACGAGATGGCTAGCTCCTTCGGCGTGTACTCACGTGCCACTCAAAGCAAGATTTCGCAGCTTGAGTGCGAGCAGACGTCTCCGAACAGTTCAGGGTTTCGCGCAAGGCTGGAGGCCAGTGGATCAAACGTCGTGACCGACAACAGCGTGCGCCTCGCGCTGACGCAACTGCCGCCAAGCGCCGCGTCCCTCGTCATCGTTGCCCCGAGAGCAGGATTCACCCCCAACGCTGGTGGCTCACTAGGCGATCTGTGCCTGTCCGGACCGATCGGGCGCATGCCCGTCATCCAAGCGAGCGCGTCGGGAGTTGCGTTTCAGTCCGTTGACCCAGCGCAGCTCCCGCAGCCCAACGGTTCCGTCCCAGCCCTTGGAGGAAGCACGTGGTACTTCCAAACGTGGCACCGCGACGTGGTGTCTGGCCAGTCCGCCAGCCACTTCTCCAACTCGATTTCTGTGCTCTGGCAGTAGCGTCCCTCAGGTGATCTAGATCGCGGCCAAAGTAGCGGGGGAGTGGGGGCTGCGGTACGGTTGGTTCAAGCCAGCTGGCTGCCACATCGGGGACAGCCACTCTGGAAGTCCCATCCGTCTCGAGATTGCCATGCTCCATCGCCACTGCATTGTCCGCGCGCTTGTCCTCGTTTGGTTGGTGCTGGGCGGGGCGGGTGCATCGCTCGCCGCTACGCAAGAGGCCGAGCTTCTTCGCAACGGCTCTTTTGAGGAGAGCGCCGAAGGAGCGCCTGTGGGGTGGTTGTTTCCAGGTCACCTAGTGGCCGCTGGGTACACGCTCGAACTGGATACGGACGATCCGTTGGATGGCGAGCAGTCGGCGCGTTTGGATTCGACCGGTGTGGACGATGGGCGCTCGTTTGGGATGCTGAACCAGAGTCTCGACGCTCTTCTGTACCGAGGCAAGCGCGTGCGATTCCGGGCGGCGGTGCGAACCTCTGAGCGCGGCGAAGGTGGGCGGGCCCAGCTTTGGCTGCGCTCCGACAGCAGCCAGGACGGCGGCGAGTCAAAGATCACAGCCTTCGACAACATGGGCGATCGCCCGATCACTTCGGACGAGTGGCAGCACTACGAGATCGTCGCTGACATCGACGAGCACGCCGTCAGACTCACCGTAGGCGTGCTGGCGATCGCGTCTCTGAAGCTCTGGATCGACGACGCGAGCTTTGAGGTGCTCGACGTGGACGCTATGGACGAAGAGGGGGAGGCGGTCGAAGTCACAGCGAGCGCCAACCTGTCCTCGGGCGGCAGCGACGCGCCCGCCCAGCCGTTCTACAGCCACTGGCTCATCCTCGCGGCGATGGTGATCGGCCTCATGGCGTGGTCAACGTCAAATAGCAGCGCTCTACAGCGCTTCGCGCTGCGATTCTCCATCATCTACTGGCTCTTCTACAGCCTGCCGTCGCCGTTCGCGTCTCTATTCGCGTTCGCTGACCTGTCCGATGTGGTGGCGAGCTACGGCCAAGGCGTCGAGTCGATGGTTCGCTGGGCGGCCCGTAACGTCCTTGGCTTGGAGGGCGAGCTCGTGCTTCCACGTGGCAGCGGCGATCCGGTCTACTCGTACGTCAAGCTGTTGGTGGGCTTCGCGCTTGCGTTCGCTGGGGCCGGCGTGTGGTCGCTGGTCGATCGCAAGGATCGAGACCGGACGTGGCTCCGCGATCTCTTGAGAAGCTATCTACGCTACGTTCTCGCGCTCACGCTCTTGGGCTACGGCCTCGCGAAGGCGGGCTTCGTCGCCACGCAGTTCGGCACGGTCAGCGACTGGCGTCTGGAGCGGACGTTCGGCGAGTCGTCCCCCATGGGACTGCTGTGGACCTTCATGGCAGCGTCCCCGGCGTACACGTTCTTCTCGGGGATCGCAGAGGTCGTCGCGGGCCTGCTGCTCATCCCGCGCAGGACCGCCACGCTGGGCGGCCTGTGCGCCTTCGCCGTCATGCTGAACATCGTGATGCTCAACTTCTGCTACGACGTGCCGGTCAAGCTGTACTCCTTCCACCTCATGCTGATGGGCGTCCTGGTGGCACTCCCCGACGGAGCGCGCCTCTTCGGCGTCTTCTTGCTGAACCGCGCGACGGAGCCGGTGGACCTGAACCCGCCCTACACCGGCCGGAGGACAGTCATCGGGTACCGCCTGCTCAAGTTGGCCGCTTTCCTCTATCTCTTCGCGTGGCCCATTTTTGAGCACACGAAGAGCGAACTCACCCACGAGCACCCGTCCGCGGTGGAGTCCGAGCACCTGCTGATGAACCGCGGCTTCCGCTGGACCAGCGAAGTGCCTTTCAATCGGTAGTCCGATCTCCCGCGTGCTCGCCGCAAAGAATCTGTCTCTTGGGTGCATTCGATTTCACTTCTCCGACCATGGGGGGGCATGAGTGGTTCAAGCACAGCGCAGGCCGGGGGCTTCCCCGGCGAGATCGAACGCCTCCTCGAGCACGGCGACTGGCTCCGGCGTCTCGCTGGGTCACTGGTGGGTTCGGATGAGGGCGCCCAGGACCTTGTCCAAGAGACGTGGATTGCGGCCGCATCGTCGCCCGCTCCCGGCGGAGTGGACTCGCGGTCATGGCTGGCCGGGATCACGCGCAACCTCGCGCGGAACTCTCGCAGGAAGGAGGCGCGGCGCCGGCTGCACGAATTGGCCCAGGAGAGCCCCAGAAGCGCGCCCGGCGCAGACGAAGACGCTGCGCATCTCGAGCAGCAGCGGCGGCTGATCACGGCGCTTTTGGCCCTTCCGGAGGGCCAGCGGAGAGCCGTTGTTGCGCGCTACTACGATGGGCTTCCGCCCCGCACGATCGCTGCGCGAGAGGGCGTGCCGGTGGCCACAGTCAAGAGCCAGATCCAGCGTGGCTTGGCCGTGCTGCGCAAGGAGCTGGACGATTCGTACGGCAGTCGTCGAGCCTGGATGGTGGCGTTCGCGCCTATGGCCTCGAGGGCGAGCCCGATCGCGAGCGCTGCCGGAAGCGCAGCGGGTACTGGAGTCATCGGCGCGAAGCTCTTCGCGGCGCTGGCCGCCGCGATAGTGGCCGCGGTCTTTGCAGCGTCACGTGAGACGCCGGAGCCTATCCCTGGTGCGCTCCATGGGAGCGAGTCCGTCGCGGCGGTGCTGGCCCCTGACTTGGCTCCCGCAGGCG
This sequence comes from uncultured Planctomycetaceae bacterium, assembly GCA_964417955.1. Classification (GTDB taxonomy): domain Bacteria; phylum Planctomycetota; class UBA1135; order UBA1135; genus Saltatorellus. The sequence goes on along the minus strand of CAYQKK010000094.1, from coordinate 9,401 downwards.
AAGTCGCGGCCGCTGATGCGAGCTTACCGGACCCGGTGGGCCCAAGAACCACGCTGGGCCGTTCAGCCGGCGACGGAGCCGCGACGGATCCTCGGCTGCGAGTGATCGCTCGCGCACGCGAGACCGGTCAGTCGATCCCGACCTTCGAAGGCTGGGCGGCCCGTATGGCGCCCATCATGGACGCCATTTCGAAGAGTGGCGAGAGTATCGACTCACTCGATCAGATCGCGGCTTTCGGCGAGCCGATCGAGTGGGACAATGGAGGTCGAGCGCTTGTGCGGAACTCGGCGGGGCTCTTCGTGTACGTGGCCTCGGGAGACCGTGCTGGTGTGGGGATGCGGGACGAGCTAGATAAGGACGCGAGGGAGCTCAACGTCGACCTAGTGCACGCGCCACCGCTCTGGGTGCGCCTCGTAGACCGAGCCGGCAAGCTGGTTGAGCATGACGCACTGATCAAGTTCGAAGCCCTTCTTTCGAAGAGCGGCAGCGGACCTCTGACCGCGGAGGGGTTTCTGGAGACTCCTGCGGACTACGACTGGCAGCACCAAGCGGTTTCGCTTGCGGGTGGCGTAGGGCAGTGCAGGCTCGTCATGAACGCGGCTAACCGGGATCAGCCGTTCGAGGGGCTTCGAGCCGTTCAGACCCGCTCGTTCCACTATGACGCTCCCGGCGTGCTCGAGTTCGCGGGCGACGAGGTTGCGTTTGCAGACCCACCTCTCGAGCCCGTTCCTGCGGGGCGCCGCGAGGTGAAGATCCTGATGCCCGATCTCGGTGCACTTGAGGTGTCCGTGGTGGATGCAGCGGGAGCGCGTCTACCGGTGAGCGGCACCGCGAGCTTCCAGTTTCGCTCCGTTCCGAGCGGCATCCGTACGAGGACCTTCGAGGCTCGGCTGGAAAACGGGAGCGCTCGCTGGCCTGAGGTACTTGCCGCCAGTCAAGAAGTGCGAGTCACTCTCTCCGTTCCTTCCCTTGGCCAAACGTGGAGAGTTTCAGGCGTCGGTCCAGCGACGGATGGCGCGACGTCACAGATCAAAACGCAGGTTCCCGAGGCCCCTTCGATCGTAGCGCGTCTGCTGCATGAGGACGGTGGTCCGCTCGTAAGTCGAGCGGTGAGACTTGTCCACGGAGAGCGCTCCTCCTTCGCCTCCATTCGCTTCACTTCGGACAGCGACGGGAGGGTGCGCTTCGCGCTTCCTGAAGGCGGGATTCAAGATGGGCCACTGCTTCTGGAGGCGTTTGATGATCAAGCAGTCGTGGGCTTCCAGCGGATCAGTGTGCCGGCGGAGATCCGCTCCGCTGGCGGCGACGCCGGGGACTGGAGCGTGCGTTTTCCTGGGGCGACTGTCATCCATGGGCGGCTTGAAGACCTCAACGGGCAGCCGCATCCAAGGGGGTACGTCACGCTCACGCGGGGTGGGCGAGTGGCAGCGCGTGACCTTGTGGGCGAGCAGGGGGAATTCCGATTCGAGGGCGTCTTTGGAGAAGAGACTACCCTTGCGGTACGGCTTCTGCGTCCGGACGAGAAGCCACTCACTGCGGACTTTTCGCGAGAGCCTGACGCCGAGGTGGCGGTCCGGCCGTACGAGAACGCTGGACCCGTGGTGGTGCGTCTCGGGCCGCCGCAGCTCGGCGCTAGCGTTCATGCCCGAGTGGATCTCAACTCGTTCGAGCTAGAGCCGGAGGACGTGAGACTCTCCATTGAGGCCACAGGCCCCTATCGGAAGAAGGAGCTTCTGTGGGACGCGTTCACTCAGGAGTACCGGGCGCTTGATGTACCCGGGGGCACCTACAGCGCGTACCTGCGCATTCGAACGTCAGGGGCGGTGGTGTCTTGGACGAACATCGAGGTGGGAGCGAGCGGCGAAGTCCGCGACCCACGGCTCTACGGCATCAGCCTCGCGGAGCATCTGCGTCCAATAGATGTACGCTGGAAGGACCCCGTCGACCCCGAAACCGGCCAGCGGCGCCCATTGCTGTGGACGGAGTATCACAGGGTGTTCGAGGATCCACGGCGAATGGAGGGCGCTCTGATCACAAGTGGAGCTGCGTGGCCGCAGCTCGTTCTGCGTCGAAGTGACGGCGTGTTGCGAGTCGGCGCACCGGGCTATCGAACGGTTCAGTTTCCCATCGAGGACGTCGGTGAGATGCTGGAGGTGGAGCTCGGCCGCGGGATCCCGGTGAACGTCACGCTCGTGGGCAACGCACCGCGCGGCGCGAAGTTTGGTCTCACCTTCGTTCGCGAGGTCACTTCGAGCCTCCATGTGGAGGAGAGTTGGGGGTCGTACGTGCCCGTTCCGCACGGAATTGCCAGCGGCGACAGTTGGCAGGCCCGGCTCCCAGGGGCAGGCCGATACCGGCTCCGGCGCCACACTGGCAGCCCCATGAATCCACCCCGGAGCCTCGATGCTTGGCTGATGGTGGAGGAGCCGGTCGCGGGCGCTGCCGTTCAAGAAGCCGTACTCGATCTGGCCGCGCCCGCCGCGGTGACGGGGGATGCGATTGGGGAGTGAGAGGCCCGCCTTGCCGACTGACAGACGCAAGGCTCTTTCTGCCACCCCACCGGGGCCGAGTCCGTTCCGGGCGCTGACCCCCCGCAGCCAGATATTTCAAGCAAGCGTCGACCATGGCACTGATCGTCGCGTTCTGAAGGGACGGATTCGGATGGTCTGGGAAGTACTAACGTCTTCCAACGCCGGTGCAGCTTGACGCATCCAGAACGTGCACGCAGTGGAATGGAAGCTCACCTGGCAACGCGGCGGCGCTAGACTGATTGATTGTCAGGCTGCTCTCCTCACTTAGCGGAGTCGTCAGCGCCCTCGGCAAGACCCAGACGCCAAGACAAGAGCTACAGCGTGTTCCTCGAGTCCACACCTATCGACAAGCCGACTTCCGTGACTTCCCAGCTGCCGAAGCTGGCGCGCCTAGAGTGCGACAGGAGTCACCCGTGATTGCGGCCTCCTTAGCACTGGGGCTGTTCGGATCGCTGACGGACCCCCCGGCACAGTCGGGGGAGCAGCACTCCTTTGGGCCCTCCATCGAGCACGTCTCGCTTGAACTCTTTGATCCCTCGACGCGCTCGCGTACGACGCTGACCGATAGAAACGGTTTGCCCACGAACGCTATCACGGCGCTCTGCTACGACGCAGACGGATTCCTAATGGTCGGGACCCAAGGCGGGCTTGCTAGGTACGACGGGACGACGTTCGAGTCGCTCCTTGCCGAGGATCACGAAGGCCTTGATAGCGACCTCGTCTTGTCGCTCTTCGCGGACCGCAGGGGAACCGCCTGGGTGGGAGTGAACCACGAGGCGCCGAGCCTCTACGTCGACGGTGGGTTTCGGAGGCTCTGCGACCGCAGCTTGATTCACTCCGTCCGCCAGGTGGTACCGGCAAGCGATGGATCTCTCTGGCTCGTGGGCAACGTGTTAGCCCGAGTGGCTGACGGCGAGGTACATCCAATTCTATTCGACCCTACGCGACCACGATCCACACCCCGTTCGTTGGTTGAAGACCAAGAAGGGCGAGTGTGGGTCGCGTCGGACGCAGGTGTCTACGCCGGGGATGTGCAAGGCTTTGAGCGCGTCGATGAGCGTCCTGCGGGCGAGATGATCGCAGACTTTCAGGGGGAGCCCTGGTGCCAAAGCCCCGACGGGGTGCTCTTCCAGCCCCTCCCAAACCCGTCACCTCCGATTGATCTTGGGAGGCATGTCGTCTTTGAAGGTGGGCTAGATCTGGCGGAAAACCAGCGCTTGCTCGCCACGAGGCAGGGTGTGCTGCTGCTGGAGCCCGGGCACGTAGATGGGTCAGGGCTTCGGGTGAGGGCTGTGCAGGGGACGCTGCGGTCAGCGACTGGCTTCTATTCAATCTCCCAGTTCCTCCGTGACGGTGAAGGCGACCTGTGGCTTGGAACGGACTACGGCGGACTCGATCACCTCGAGTGCTTTTCCAACGGCTTCGTCGACTTGCCGCGCCCGAATCCGCTGCGACCGATCAATGGAGTTCACCCGGTGGAACCGGATCGCGCGATCGTGGTCGGACACTCGCCGGAAGAGAGCTTCGTTGTCGACAGGGAAGGGCAAGCAACTCGAATCGAGAGGGCGAAGGGCGGCCCGTACAGAATCCTCGGCACGGCGACCAACGACAGCGGGACATGGATCGCCACAAGCCGCGGGATCGCCAAGCTAGAGGAGGATCGGTTCGCATTCGACCCCTCGTGGGATTCGCGATGCAGGGGGATCGTCGCGCACCCCGATGGGAGCATCTGGGCTGCCTTTGAGAGCGAGATCAAGTGTGTGATGACGTCCACCGGCGGAGCGACTTCGCCCGCCCTCGCGCAGGCCTTTCGCTTTCCCGCGGGCTGGATTCGGGGCCTCCGCATCTACCAGGGATCGATCGCGGCCTTCAACAACGAAGGGGTGTTCAAGCTCGACCGCAAAGCCGGCCGCTGGACGCTGATCGGCACGCTTGGCGACGTCAAGGTTCGAGACGTGCGCGAGGGCGCTAACGGCGAGCTTTGGGTGACGACCTACGGTCAGGGCTTGCAGCGAATCTCAAGCACCGGCGAGGTCGATCGGTGGTCCCTCCGCTCCGGGCTCCCCGATCGATTCTTGTCATGGATCGGTCCGCCTGATGAGAGCGGGTACCTTTGGATCAATGGGAATTCTGGGGTGGTGCGAGTCAACGTGTCGAGCCTCGACGACTATCTCGACGGATCCCTTGGCGCCGTAGAAGCCGTGACGTTTCCTTCCCCCGAAGCGAACGGAGCAACTGGGGCCGTGCTGGCTGACGGAGTCTTCTTGCTTCCTACATTGAAGGGTGCCTCGCTCTTCGATCGATCCCTAGTGCCCACGGTCTTGGACCCTCCCGAGGTGGTCTTCGAATCGCCGCTTGTGGACGGAATTCCGCTGACCCAAGACTCGAATCCGATCGGGAAGGCGAACGTGATCTTCAAGTTCACGGCACCGATCTTCCCGACTGCCACCGGCGCGACCTTTCAGTATCGGCTCCGGGACAAAGATGAACAGTGGCAGAACGCAGGCACGGCACGGAGCGTTCCCTTCCCAGCGCTCGGACCTGGCACCTATGCGCTTGAGGTGCGGGCGAAGACGCCCACATCACTCTGGTCCACTCCGACTACGTCCATGCCACTCGTCGTCGAGAGGTACTGGTATCAGCACCCCTGGGCCTGGGCACTTGGCGCGTTGGCTGCGGCGCTAACGGTTCTTTGGTTCGTGCGCATAAAGACCAGCAGCCTCAAATCGCAGAACAGCGTGCTCTCTCGAGAGGTCGACCACCGGCTCGAAGTCGAAGGCGAGCTCCGATCGAGCGAGGAACGTTTCCGCCGGCTGTTCCACACAGCTCCATCCGCCATCGTGTCCTGGAGCCCCACCGGAGTGCTTATCGATAGGAACGAGCGCGCGAACGCGCTCTTTGGCTGGGAGCCAGCTGACTCTGTAGATGTCATGCCGTGGGAGCTATTCGCGGATTCCAAAGTTGGGCGGGACGCCTTCGAACGCGTGCTGAGAGATCACGAAGATATCGCCCTACTCGCGGAGGCAAAGCCAAACCGAGGCGAGTCTAGGCGGTGCAGATGGCAGTTCGCTCACTCCTTCGACGCTGCTGGTAAACTCAGCTTGATCATCGCTTTGGTCGCCGACCTCTCGAAGCAAGACGAGGCTACGCGTTCACTCAACCGTCTTCGAGCGAGTCTCGCCGATGCAGAGGAGACAGAGCGTAGTCGCATCGCGAGGGAGCTACACGACGATCTTTCCCAGCGTCTCGCTGCCCTCGCGATGGAAGCCCACGTGGTGGACGAGTCACTGGTGGAGGATGCTCCCGCGCGGCAACGGCAGATCCCGTCGTTCCGATCCGCGCTAGAGAGCATCACCTCGGACGTGCACTCGCTCTCGCGTAGGCTGCACCCGACGGTCGTCGACGACTTAGGGCTGATCAAGGCGCTGCGTTCTGAGAGCTTACGGCGCGGCGAAGTCCGGAACATCGCTGTCCAGCTGAACCTTCACGGAGACGTGGCCGATCCGCCTCGTGACATCGCGCTCGCGCTCTTCCGTATCGCTCAAGAAGCGCTCAGCAACGCGACTCGCCATTCGGGTGCCACTGGGATCCAGGTACACCTCGCCGAGAAAGGAGGGACGCTCGAACTCGTCGTCGAGGACAACGGTCGTGGAATCGGCGGGGACCTCCTTCGTGCGGGAGGCGGCGTTGGGTTGAACAGTATGCGCGAGCGAGCCCGGCTCAAGGGGGGCGACCTGGTGCTGGAGGCGAGGCCCGGCGGTGGCACGCGCGTTGTTGCCTCTATCCCGAGCGCCGTGGCGACCTAGGCACTAAGCCCGTCATGGACATGACGGCCTGAGAGAATCGACAGGCCGCTGCGTTTCGCGTTACACCGTCGACCGTGCCCCTGATGCCAGCTCGGCGCTGAGGAACTCGTCGATGCCCTCACCGCTCACGGGCTTGGAGAAGAAGTAGCCTTGGCCGAGATCGGCGCCTAGGCCGCGCAGCTCGTCCGCGTGCTCCGTGGACTCGACGCCCTCGGCCACAACGTGCATCTTGAACGCCTTAGCCATGCCGATCACGGCCTCGACGATCGGGCCGTCGCTCAGATGATCCAGCGGACCGTCGTTGCCGCCGCGCACAAACGCTTGATCGATCTTCAGCACGTCAACGTTGAAGTGTTTGAGGTGGGCCAGGTTCGAGTAACCGGTGCCGAAGTCGTCGATGGCGAGGCGGATGCCCAGGGTCTTCAGCTCGTTCATGACCTTGATCGTGTTCTGGACGTCGCCGAGCACCGCCGACTCCGTGATCTCGAGCTCTAGGTACTTCGGGTCGAGTCCACTGACCTGCAGGGCGTTTCGAACCTCGTTGACGAGCTCTGCGTTGCGGAACTGGATGGGGGACAGGTTGACTGCCACCACGACGTTGTGCTCCTGCCAGCGGACCGCGTCCATGCATGCCTTCTCGAGCACGACGCGGCCGAGCTCGGACACGAGCCCCGACTCCTCGGCAAACGGAATGAACAGGTCGGGCCCCACAAAGCCGCGCGTGGGATGGATCCAGCGCACGAGCGCCTCAAGGCTCTCGGTGACGCCGCTCTTGAGACCCACCTTCGGCTGGTAGACCACAGTGAACTCATCGCGCTCCAGCGCTTTACGGAAGTCGGACTCAAGGGCGAGACGCTCCGGTGCATCCCCGAGCATCTCGTCCGAGAAGACGATCGCTTGCGCCTTGCCGGCTTCCTTGGCCTTGTACATGGCGATGTCAGCGCGCTGAGCTGCTTGCTCCGCATCGATGCCCACGAGATCCATGACGACACCAACGCTGGCGGTGACGAAGATCTCAACGGGCTCCTCGCTTTGGGAACCGATGCCCCTGCCGATCTCGAACGGAGCCGCAAGCGCCGCTTGAATTCGCTCCGCGATGTCGGCGCCACGCTTCTCCTGGGGGTAAGAATCAGACTCGACGCCCGAGCAGAGCACGATGAACTCGTCGCCCCCTTGGCGTGCGAGTAGATCATTGTGCCCGAGGCACGTCGAGATGCGAGCTGCCGTGTGGATCAACAGCTGGTCACCGACCGTGTGCCCGTAGGAGTCGTTGACAAGCTTGAAGCCGTCTAGGTCAATGAACAGAACGGACGCGTACTCGCGCTCCTCCGGGGTTTCATTCTCGAAGTGCTTAGCGAAGCTGCGGCGGTTCGCGAGGCCGGTCAGCGGATCGTGCAGCGCCTGGTGACGCAGCTGATCCTCTAGCTCCTTGGCGCTCGTGACATCGCGGGCGTTCAGGATGATGCCCTGGATGTCTGGGTTCTTGGAGTGGTCGGTGGCGCGCACGTCGAAGGTGCGGCGGGAGCCGTTCTCGTCGGTGAGTTGGATCTCCGTTTCCTCCTGGGCCAAGAACTCCTCGATCGAGACGCCGGTCAGCGAGTCGATCTTGCAGGCAACGGAGTCCACGGCGTCCACGAGTGAGGACCCTGGGTTCCCAGACTCGGCGATCGCACGTTCGATCGCGATGGCCGCCTCGAGGATCTCCTCGGACGTCCGCTCGCGCTCTAGGCCGGTGTCCCCAGAGGACGCCGAGAGTGCCGTCTTCAGAATGGCGGCCGAGGGGGTCGCGTAACGCACTTCGCCGCCCGGTTCCAGAACGAGGATGAGGTCGGATGAGTTCTGCACCAGCTCGCGGAACCGCGCCTCGCTGGCGGCCACGGCGGACAGGCGCTCCTCTTGAAGGTCACGATCGCGACGTGCCTTGACGCGCCCGAGGCTGACCACGAAGAGCAATGAGGCGAGCAGCGTGATCGCTGCGGCGAGCGCCGTGGCTCGGTTGGCCGCCGAGGCCGCGGCTACCGCGATCTCTCCTTCCTGTGTGCGAACGGCCACGAGGGCTTCCTCGAAGCCGCCGTAGTTCATGTCCCAGTAGGCCAGCCGATCACGCAGCCGCTCCCGGCTCAGGTTCATCATGCCCATGGCGCCTTGAACGCCGGCGAGGAACCGCTGCGTTGCGTCGTCCAGCTGGGTGAGGGTTGCGGTGCCGATTTCCTGACCGAGTCGAGCGTCCCAGTCGCGGCAGGCTGCCTCGAGGGTTTTCAGGGTCTCCAGACGCCCCATGATCTCATTCCGCTGGCGCTGCTCCTCGCCGCGAGTCCGGATGAACGACATCTTCTCCTCGGCCATGAGCTGCGTCATGGCGCGCCAGACGATGGTGTGCTGGGCGGTGGCTTCGACCTCCAGCGCCGTGAGCTCTACCATCAGGTCGCGCCGCTGATCTGCATGGTCCCGCAGCGACGTGGCCATCAAGATCAAGGCGCAGGCCGCGGCGGCGACAACGGCGAAGAGGCCCCAGGCGAGGAACGAGCGGCTCTTGCGGCGGTTGGAGCTAGGGGCGGACTGCCCCGTCGGCAAGTCGGCGGGCTGGGGGTCGGTCATGGCAGGGGACCTAGATTCAGGCCTCAGTGGGGGAGCACGGAGAGGGCCGAGCGGCCCGCTGTCTGCCCCTCATCGGCAAATTTTTCCGGCGACTTGAGGGCTCGCTGGGGACAGGGTTGGCTGCGGTACCGGCTTGGGTCTTGCCGGCTTGGGCTGGCCGCCGCCCGTCAGGTGGCCCCCTCTGTGTCAATGACAGCTGAGCCACACGGGTGCTCGCGCTCCTGCGCGAGGGCCCGCGCTCGGCTCGCCCGAGCGGCCCGTCCGGCGAGGACCGCCCGTCCGGAGGACGCATGCGCGGCGAGCGCACGCTATCTACTCGTCAGAGTAGATGCCAGAGATACAGTTGCCTCAGCGGTAGGTCGGTTCGGCCCCACGTGCATTGGTCGCAGTCGTTCCCGGTACCGCGCCGTACGCCGCCGTGCTCCCGGTACCGGTCACCTGCCGTCGGCGCGAAGCGCTCGACGCG
>CAYQKK010000093.1:0-22735 GCA_964417955.1 uncultured Planctomycetaceae bacterium | reverse complement strand
CACGGCACTGCTGCACGATCTGACGATCCTTAGCGCTTATTCCAGGGCTAGCAGCCCGTTGAATAAGGCCGCACCAACCAACAGCGCCCCTCACAGTCCTGACCGCGTTGCTAGAAGGGCCCCCGAATAGCTCGCTATGGGGGGCTTCAAGCGCCTTGTCAGGACTCCGATGGACACTATTGGTTAGCGCGGACTTCTTCAACGGGCTGCTAGGCGAGCGAGCGGAGGAACACCTGCTCAACGATCGAGAGCATCGGGCGACTGCCACGGGCGCGCGAGAGGATCAGGCCGCCTTGGAGACTGGAGAGCAGCGATGCCGCCAGATCCGACGCCTCTCCTGGCAAGGTGAAGTCACCCCGTTCGGCGCCGGTTGTAAGCGTGGACGCCAGCCAAGCTTCGCTGCGCTCGAGGTAGCCAGTGACGGATTCCTGCAGCTCGGGGCTCAGAGTCTCCCGATCCGACGCAAGGGAGCCGCAAAGGCAGATGGCTCCGCATGCTTCGGTGTGTGAATACAGTGCGATGAACTGTTCCAGCTTGGACTTGGCGTTACCAGGCCCCTCGTCGATGACGAGGAGCGCGCGGTTGAGCTCGTCCGTGTAGCGCTCCATGAGGGCCACACCGAGGTCCGCCTTGGATGGGAAGTGGTAGTGGATGCTCGCCGTGCGGATGCCCACTGCCTCCGCCAGATCCTTGTAGCTAAAGGCGTTGAACCCGCGCTCTTGGACGAGCTGCTGAGCCTTATTCAGCAGCTCCGTGGCGGTGTCTTTTGCTTTCATGGTCATGGTCCCTCCAGGCTGCAGTCTACGGAGACAGCTCGGCGTGCGATTCTTGGCGCTAGTTTCTTCCCGCCATCACGCCGCCGTCCACATCCCAGACAGAGCCGGTGACCCAGCCCGACTGCTCGGACAGCAGGTGATCGATGGTGGAGGCCACGTCGTCGACCTGACCGATGCGCCCAATGGGGTGGAATGAGTTGAACCCCTTCAGGGCTTCCTCGATCTCGGCGGGCGGGATAAATGCGCCGTAGATGGGGGTGTGGACCACCGCAGGAGAGACGCCGTTGACCCGAATGCCGCTGTCAGCGAGCTCCATGGCGAGGTGCTGGGTCATGGAGTGCAGGCCTGCCTTCGCCATCGAGTAGGCCGAGGAAGGGGTCGCCTTGACCGCTTGTTTGGCCCACATCGATCCAATGTTCACAATAGAGCCGCCGCCGTTCGCCGCCATGTTCTTCGCGACCGCCTGGGTGATAAAGAAGGTCGAGCGGTTGAGGTCGTGGTACTTGTCGTAGTCAGAACGATCGTGCTCTAGGAATGGCTTCGGGCTGAAGTAGCCAGCTGCGTTCACGAGGTACTGGATGTGATCCGAGCGACGGCCAACGTCCTGGACGAAGCCCTCCACGGCATCAGCGTCGTAGAGATCCACTCCGGTGGCTTCGACCCTGCCGAGAGCGGAGAGTTCGGCCTTCGCGCCATCCAGGCGCTCTGAGTCCCTGGCGACGAGGTGGACGCCGATGCCGCGTGAGAGCAGGCGCTTGGCGGTGGCGAGGCCCATGCCTGAGGAGCCACCGATAATGAGGGCGGTGGGGGTAGTTTGTTGGCTCATAATAAGAAGTGATCTATGGGTAGGTAGGTTGCGGTGGCCGGATGAAGCGCACTTCTCGAGCCCTCTAGGCAGGTTCGGGAGTGAGCGAGGCATGGGGTAGCGATCTGAACTGATGGCTACCTATCTATAGATAGGTTTAGCCCATCGAGCCTGCGAGCGCAGGCCAATTCTCCAAGAAGTTCGAGAGCGGCGAGTGCTCAGCCTCAGCGATTCTCCGGCGTCAGGATCATGGAAGGCTGAAAGAGGCTGAGGCGATAGAAGCCGAGTTCGATCAGTGCGTCCTGTAGCTCTCCCTTCTTCGCGAGGAAGAAAGAACGTGAGGACGCATCGGAACCGATGGAGCCTAGCAGCGAAAGCCGACGGCGCCAGTGGCGCCGATCATGACGATCGAAGGGGTGGGCGCTTGGTGTTCCATGGGGTCGTCAGGCCCATGCAAGGTACGGGGTAGAGCAGCTGCCCTCTACGTCTCCAGGCCCGCGATCGTTTTGGCAATCGCGGCGCCCACGAGCTCGGCGCCGATGGGCGTGTGATGCAGGAAGTCGTAGTAGTGCTCGAAGTCGCTTGGGACGAACTGGCGCAGGTCGACGCGTGGGGCGCCTAGGTCGTCGCCCACGCGCGCAGCGACCTCGTCGACCCGTTCCATGAGGGAGCGCACGAGGTCGATGTCGTAGTAGGCGTCGAGGGCGCCGCGGTAGGGGCTGCCCTGGCCGAAGTTCCAAAGGCGCGCCTTGTCATCGTCGGTGAAGTCGCGATCGAGCCACGGCTGCTGGGCGATGATCACGTGTTTCGCGGAGACGCGGCAGGTCTCGATGAGCGCGCGCAGGTGATGCTCGAACGACTCCAGCATGGGGGCGGGGTCGGGCGCTTCCGTCAGGAGGTTGTCGGTGGCGGCCCTAGCGGCCCTGTGCTTGGCGATGGAGCCCCCCGCGCGCTTCTTGACCTCGACGGGCCGGCGGAGGCGAACGTTGAGGCCGCGCACGATCTGGTACAGGGCCATTTGCTTGGGCTTCCAGGCGAAGGGGCCCTCGGGGTGCTCAGCCACATAGTTCGCCAGCTCGAACGGGGGCTCGTCGATGGTGTCCGGGGTCTTGGCCTCGAACCAGTCCACGAGGTCGCTGGCGCCCACCATCAGGACCACGGCGTCGAGGGACTCCAGGTGCGGGAGGGCCCGGCCCAGGATCGCGTTGATCTTGCGGCAGGTGATGAGCGACCGGGCGATGTTGCCGACGTGGACGCTCTGCGTGACCTTCGGGTGTGAGGCTAGTTCTCTCTCGAGAACAGCGGATGAGGTCGCGTCTTGGTCCAGCAGGTAGCACTCGGCGGCGCTGCCGCCAGCCACGACGACCCGAAGGACTTGGCTCGGATTCGCCGGCACAGGACCACCCCGTTCGCCGTCAGCGTTGGCCTCGAAGGTCGCGACCTCGGGCAACTGGGGCAGAACGTCCGTCGCGATGGTCGTATGGCGCCTCGCGAAGGGCTGGTGGATGTACCAGCGATCGCGGCTCTTGACCCAGACGCGTGCGATGAGCTCGGACACCACGAGGCCCACCACGGCGCTCGCCGCAGCGTAGAGAAGTGGAGCGATCATTGGCCGCCTCCTATTTTTCGCTTGATGAGCGCGCCTACGTCGAGGAATCGGTCACCCCGGAACACAAAGATGACGGCGAGGATGCCGAAGAGCACGGTGTAGGCAATGCCCGCCACGACGACTTTCAGGTAGCCCGCGAGTTGCACCTGGGTGCTCACGAAATAGAGCAGACTGGAGCAAACGACCGTGGCGGGCAGCAGGCGGCCGAGGGTGTACTGGAGCCACGCGCCGACCCCAAGGTCCAGCCGCTTGCACGCCTCGCGCAGGAAGAGCATCGAGAACAGGACGTTCGGGATGGCCGTTCCGCAGGCGACGCCGAGGATGCCGTAGTCGCGCACGAGGTAGAGGCTCAAGCACAGGTTCATGATGCCCATGGCCAAAAGGCCGAAGCCGGGTACCTTCGGCCTGCCGAGTCCCATGAGCACCGGTAGCGCGACGCCGCGCACCGGCAGAAAGAAGAAGAACGAGGCCATCAGGATCTGGAGGACCTGCCCGGACATGGGCCGGTAGCCGTCACCGATCCACGCAGCCAAAAACTGGGGCCCGAGCACGATCAGGTAGCCGCCCATCAGCATCACGATGGTCGCGGAGACCTTGGACCACTTCAAGAACTCGTTCCGGACGCGATCGAGGTTGCCCTTGGCCGACTCCGACGACGCCATCGGCATGAGCACCATGCCGATGGCGAGGAGGATGCCGATGAAGGGATCGAAGATCTTGTTGCCGTAGCCGTAGATGGCGGCGTCAGCCTGCTCGAGGAAGTCGCCGATGACGATTGCGTCGATGCGGAACGCGAGCATCGCGCCCATGTTCAGGAGGAACGCGAAGACGCTGAACGAAAGGAGGGCCTTGGCCTCCACGGGGTCGATGGCGGTGGGGCGGAAGCGTACGAGGGGGTGCCTGCGCCTCGACACCAGCATCGCGATCAAGAATTCGAGGGTCGCGATGCCGACCTGGACCGCCGCGAGGGTGGGCAGGTCCGCGCGCCACGAGAGCAGCGCGATGGACGCCCCAAGCTTCGAGAACAGCCCCGTCGCCATGATGACGTTGCGCACGAGGAAGTCCTGGTGAGCGTCAAAGACCGCGTAGGGGAGCTTCAGCGCAAAGCTCAGCGCGACGTTCGCGAGCATGATCACCAGCGCGACGACCGTGTCCTCCCGGAGCGCAGGCGACGTGCCGCTCCAATTCTCGCCCTGCATCACGGACTGCGTGAAGTAGTAGTACACCCCGGCCCCTAGGACCGTGGCGACCACCCCGAGCACCATGGTCAGCGAGAGACTCGTCCCGAGGGCCTTGGTCGCGGCCTCCCCGTCCTTGCGCCCGATGGCGGCGCTCAGTGCGCGCACCGTCGCCATGGGGAGTCCCAGGGACAAGAGCTGCAGGATCCCCGTCCACGCGACGATGATCTCCCAGGTCCCGTACGCGTCGTTGCCGACGGCGTTCGCGATGAACGGCGTCAGCACCATGAACACAACGATCTGGATCGCGTTCAGGGACCAGTTGGAGCCGATACTACGGAGCATGTTGGGGGTGCGGGGCGGTGGGACTCTGCGGGTCAACGAGGCATGAGCATACGCCTCGAAACCTCTTCTTCGGCTTCCAACGGAGGTTCCAGCAGTGTCGCTGCCCTATTTTCAGGGGAGCAGCGTGTGGCTGAGGATCTCGGATAGCACTCCGTAGCCCGCTTCATTGAGGTGGAGTGCGTCCGCACTGACCCCAGGCAGCAGGTTGCCCGCGGAATCCAGCAGTCGCGGCGTGTCCGTGGGCACGAAAACGATTCCGGGTGTCCGCCCGAGGTTCGCCAGCCCCGCGTTGACCTGTTCGAGGCGAATGCGGAGGTCAGGGCCGGTTTCGCGCTCGGGGAGGATGCCCAGGATGGCCACTTTCTCGACGCATGGAAGGCCCAGTAGCTCGGTGGCCAGCGAGGTAGCCCTCGAGACGATGGCGGCAGGCGTGGTCCACGTGCCGTCGTCGACGGCCCGGCGCGTGTCGACGCTCCCCGCGTACAGCACGACCCACTTGGGCTGGACGCGCGTCGCCGTTTCCACGGCCCGGGCTTCCAAGCCGCGTAGGTCCTCGTCTCCAATGCCGCGATTGATGGGAGAGCCGCCGGGGAGCCAATCGACCGCTGGGAAGCGCTCGATCGTTGAGGAGCCAATGAAAAGGGTTCCGCCGGGCTCCGGCGCTGGCTCCTCGGCGAACGCCTGCAGCCTCGCGGCTCGGTGGCTGGCTCGCCGCCGTAGATCCTGCACCGATTGGGGCACGATGAGGGTCCGCAGGCGCCAGCCGCCCGGGATGACGTCGAGGAGCGCCAGGGCGACGAGGACAGCGCCCAAGGCAGCCACGAAGAAGCCCGCACGCACCCAGGGGCGTCGCGCGGGCCTTTTCGAGTTCTGGGGAGGATCAGCCGGGGTCATGGTGCTGAACCATGATCCCAAGGCGTCTCGCCCAAAGCAACAGCGCTACAGCGACTGCAGCACGCTCAGGAGCGGCGCGATCTCGTAGAGCAGGTGCGTTCCGTAGCTCTCCAGCTCGACCAGTGCGTTCCCCGACTCCCCGAGGGCCTCGGTGGCGCGCTGGAGGAAGATGCCGTCGCCGGTCGCCTCATAGGCGTACGCCCATGCTGCCATCGCGGTCGTCTTGTCAAAGTAGGGCGACTCTTGGTAGCCGTCCTCGGGGATGTCGCTGCAGAACTCTGGGAGGTGCAGGAAGCGCGGGCGCACCGCGATCACGCGATACTGGGCGTCGGCCTGCATGTTCCAGAACGGAGGCCGCACCGTGGAGTACGCGCCTTCCGTGACGTAGTTCCGCATCATGCTCGCGATGCCAGGCAGGTAGCCGTCGAAGATCGACGTGCGCATGGAGTGGGCCGCGTTCAGCATGAAGCCGACTTCGAACGACTGGCGGGTCTGGTACGCACCCTTGAACGCCTTGCTGATCGGAACGGAGGTCGGGTTGCCGGTACAGGCAGACTGGCCAGCAGCGGCGGTATGCGCCACGTCCACGAACCAGTTGAGCAGACGTTGGCGTTTGGCACGCTCCGTAACGGTGCAATAGTGGGCGATGGAGCCCACGAAGGCCCAGCCCTCGGGGCGTCCGAAGCTCGCGCCGCGACCCGGGTAGTCCCCGACGTCCAGCTTGCGACGGAGGAGGCCCGTGCCCTGGATGCTGTTGTAGAACGAGTTCTTGTACTTATGGAAGGAGAACCTGTGCAGCGCGTTGGTCAGCTCTAGCTGGAGCTTCGCAAGGCTGTCGTTCGCCATCCAGGTAAGGCACAGCTGCGGGTTGAGGTACCGCGTGTGGTGGGCGAAGTCGATCGGGCGGAAGTCCTTCAGGTCCTTCTCGTAGTACGGAATCCTCGCCGTGAGGTACGCCGTCTCCGCCATGGACCAGTCCGCGTGGTTGAAGCCGAAGTAGGTGTCGCTGTACGCCGGGACGAGGTGGAAGTAGCCGTCGACGTACTCCTCGTCCTGGTTGTCGATGTAGACGTGCTCTTCCACGTCAGGGGCTTGCCCGTCCAGCTGGAAGATCGCGGTGGGCTGACGGTCGATGTAAGCCTTGGAGAGCTGCTCGAGGTAGCGCAGTCCGACGTTGCTGCGGGACCAAGCAACCTCGATGCCAGGCACGATCTCGATCTCGTCCCCGCCGGTCATTCCGCCGTACTGGACGCCCCACGGGTGCGCCCAGCCCATGGACGGGAAGGTCATCGGGTATCCGCCCTCACGACCGCGGAAGACCTGGTCCTCCACCACGTCGTACTTGGCTTGGAGTCCGGCCTTCACTGCAGCCCGCGTCATGTGCGTCAGCACGGGAAGGCGGGAGTTTGACGTCAGGTAGCGAGCCGTGAGGGGGTTCCACCACGACCAAAGCTCACCCTCAGGATCCACGATGGCGTTGGGCGGGGTGTCGCTGGGGACGCAGAAGCCACGGGTCTCGCGGCGCACGACCTGCATCGCGCGGGCCAGAGCCACGGAGCCACGGGCAATGACGAGGCGACGGTTGAACTGAGACTGCTGGGGGACGTTGTGGAACTGTCCGTAGCGTGCCGGTCGAATGATGGACTGAACCGTCTCTCCGCCCGAGCTCTCCGGATCGCCGTAGGCTTGGTTGTCGATCGCCCAGCCCATGGTCCAACCTGCGGGCATGTGCAGATCGAGGGAGTCAAAGTAGGCATCGCAGATGGCGTCGTCGATCGGGGAGGCCGACTTGCCGAAGATGCCGTTGTGCAAGGTCAGGTCGAGCGCCAAGAAGTCGCTGTTCGCGTACTGACGCGCGAAGACGTGGACGCCCAAGAGGTGGGGGTAGGGAGCGGTTGCGCCCGAGCCCGAGCCTGGGTCGGGCAGCATGACCTCGTGAGAGCGTGTCTCCGAGACGTACGTTCCGTGCCGAGGCACCGACACCGAGGGATCGTTGGACCTGACTTTCGCGAGCAAGTCGGCGGTGTAGCCGTTGCCGTGGAGGTCGTTCGCCGTGAGGCGCAGCGCACCCGGCGTGTTGATCAGCTGCTCGACGGTCGAAGAGGCGTTGAAGGGCAGGCTCGTGAGCCGCGACGCGACAACATCGAACTCAATCTCATCACCGGGCTGGGCGGACGCGGGACGACGCACGCGGCCGATGAGCTCGACGACGTCGGCGCCGTCCTCTGGGTTGGGGTACCAGCTGACCGCTTCGATCTGCGTGGTCACCTCGTTGCCCTCCACCAAGAAGGCGAGGGGCGAGTTGCGCTCGCCCTGAAGGTAGGTGCCAGGGGGCACGGGCAGGGTCGCCTCCAGAATGAAGTAGGTCTCCTGGGGCGCCTCGATCGAGATCTTCGCGACCGCTCTTGAGTTGGATCCTCCACCCCCCGGGGCTACCGAGATGGCCGCAGTGGCAGCTGCGGCGCTGGGAGCCAGCGAGAGGCTGAGCGCAGCGACGAGGCCGACTGCGATGGCTGAGACCGATCCTGCACAGGCTCGCGGCGAGAACGAGACGCTGGTCTTCCTCACGGGCTGGGTTGCATTCGATGGTGCCGATGTGTGTTTCATAGTTCCCCTCAATCGAGATGGCATCAAACGGGGTGTTCGTGCCGATGTCCGGTTGCTCCAGGCGCGCGCCGGCGAGTTAGCGGGCAAGACGCGTCCGGTTCGACTCGCGGTTCCAAGATCCCGCTCGTCTTTGGCTGCAACTGTTCATCTCGCGCTCATATCGAAGAGGTGCCCGCGGTGTTTGTGGGCGTCGTTGATGACCTGGCGAAAGGGCAGCATTGACGCGACCGAAGACGAGCTCTTGTCGAGGCGCGAGCGAAGAGGCTAGGAGCCAACGCAACGGCTCCACAAGATCGTGATTTTGGATTAACACCAATCGCGGCTCTGGGGGCACCAAGCGGGGCCCATGGCTCAAAATGAGTGCATTTTCAGGCTCTTCCGGGCCGATCTCGGGCTCATTCTGGCGCGCGGGCTGTCGACGTCAGGTGAACGAACCGTTGTGAATTGCGGTGCCGTGGCTGCACTGGGAAGGGGCCGATTGCCGTTGGTTGGGCGGAGCGAGAATCCTGCACGAAAAATATTGAAGGACGACGGATCATTCGATCCGTCGCCCTTCTTATCCGTCACCCGCGCCGGTGCCTCGGCGCGCTTTGGCTAGCCGGTTCTACTGAACCGAGCCCATGCCTTGGACAGCGCCCAGCATGAGAGCTGAGTGAGGCAGTCGCTGGGCACCCATGATGTTGAGCTCAGCCTCGAGGTTCGAGGTCACCCCCACACTGTTGGCTGCGATCTGCAAGAACTCAGCGTCGCCGGAGAGCTTGTAGGCGTAGGTCCAGAGGGTCAGCGGAGTCTCGTGGTCCACGTGCGGGTGGCCGTAGCCAGCGTCGTCCGGAAGGTCGAAGCAGAAGTCCGGGATCGAGAAGTCGGACATGCCGACGCCGATGATCTTGCGAAGTCCGCCGTGGGCCGGGTCGTAGAACGGCATGCGGATGGTCGAGTAGGCCGTGTCCACGATGATGCTCGCGAGACGATCCGTGACCTCTTCATCGACACGGTCGAAGACCGTCGTGCGCATGGACTCAAGGGCGTTCACTGCGAACGACTGCTCGAAGGTCTGGCGCGTGCGGTAGATACCGTTCGCCTGCTTGCCGATCCTGACGGCCGTCAGGTTGCCGGTGCAGTCCGACTGGCCTTCTTCACAGACCCGGCTCACCTCGGTGAACCAGGGCAGGAAGCGCTCGCGGAGGTCGTCGTTGCCGGTGGCGTAAGCCGCCGCGGCTGCGAACAGGCCCCAGCCCTCACCGCGGCCGTACTCGATGCCCACACCGGGGTGCTCAGCGACTCGGTTCATGCGCCACTGGAGGCTGGATGCTCCGACGTAGCCGTAGTTGCCAACGTTGCCCTCGTGGTGGGTCATGCGGAAGAGCTCGCCGACGCGGCGGATCTGCCACTTGGAGAGGCTATCGTTGCCAAGCCAGGTCATCGTCTTCAGGTCGTTCGTGAAACGAATGAGGTGCTGAAGGTCAACGGCCATGTACTCCTTGAGGAGGTCCTCGTAGAAGGGCTTCTTGCCAGCGGAGGCAACGAAGTCAGCCTGGAAGGTCGGTGCGTCGTCGAAGCCGAAGTAGCTGTCGTCGCCGACGAACTTCATGCTCATGTCGAAGGGCAGGTAGGGGCCCTGGAGACCCGTGGGAACCACGTGGTCCTCGAACTTGGTCGGGACACCCGCAGAGGTGTAGAGCGCCGTCGGCTGACGGTCGAGCACCATGCGGTTGCGCATCTCGATGAATCGGTAGCCCGACTGGGAGCCGGACCAGGCGATATCCACGCCCGGGATCTGCTCGATGGCCTCGCCGCCGGTCATGCCGCCGTAGGACGACCAGTAGGGGTGGGCCCAGCCCAGGTTCCCCGTAATGATCGGGTAGGCATCGCCTGACCCTTCGCGGACCATGGCGGAGCGTGCGTTGTACTGCCCCTCGTACTGGGCGTCGACGTCCCCACGCGTGGTCATGGCCGAGAGATCCGGGAGGCGGTGGTTCTGCGGCAGGTAGCGGGCAGTCGCCTCGTTCCACCAAGACCAAAGCTCCGATCCGTCGTCCGCGTTGCCGGCGACGCAGAAGCCGAGCGTCTGGTGCTCGATCTCCGCCTGCGCGCGCTCCACAGCGCCGTCGCGGGCGATGATGAGGCGGCGTGAGAACTGGGACTGGCGGTGCATCAAGTGCATGTCGCCGTCGGACATCTCCGCGATCAGCGGGATCTCCTGCATGTTGCCGGACTCCATGGCATCCCCGGTGAAGGGGTTCTCCAGCGAGTGCACGACGCTCCAGCCCTGGGGCAGGCGCAGGTGCAGCTTGTCGAAGTAGAGGTCCGTCAGGACATCGTCCCACTCAACCGTGTCGTCCTGGCCGTCGAAGGCGTTGTGGACGTGCAGGTCGAGGGCGAAGTAGTCCTCGTTCGAGAACGTACGGATGAAGGCGTTGACCCCCATGAGGCGCGGAAGCGTGCCCTGTGCGCCGCTCTGCGGCGAGTCCGGGACGAGGACCTCCGGAACGCGGAACTCTTTGATGAGCTCGCCGTCGCGGACGATCTCGACGTTCTCGTCAAGGTCGCGCACCTTCTTCATAAGGTCCGTAGAGTAGCTGTTGCCGAACGGGTCGTTCGCGACGAGGCGAACGGCGCCGGGGGCGCGCAGGATCGTTTCTACGGCAGGGGAAAGCTCGAGGTCTCCCTTGTCGTGGGGCGCGTAGACCACGAGATACTCGATCTCGGTGCCGGGTGCGACGTCGGGCCGGCGAACGCGGCTGATGATCTCGACGACGTCGGCGCCATCGGTGGTGTTTGCGTAGCGAGAGACCACTTCGACCTGCGTGACGGAAGCGGTTGGGTCGCTGGACGAGATGACGGCCAGGGGAACCTGGGAGTCGGTGTCAGCGAAGGTGCCGCGCGGAAGTGGAAGCGTCGCGCGGAGGATGAAGTCAGAGACTTCGGGGGCGGCCATGCGGATCTTTCCGACCACGGCGCCGTCGTTTTCGAAGTCGAAGGTCGCGGAGCTTGTCACTCCACCTTCCTCAACTCCCATGCTGGCGCTCGTGTCTCCACTGCATCCAGCCGCAAAGATGGCGAATGCGCTGAGCGCGGTAAATCGTGCGACGTGAGCCGTCGCATACTTCTCTTCACCCTTGCGTAGAGACGCAAAGGGAGCGGAGCCCCTCAAATACTTCATTGTCTGAAACTCGTTTTGCCCTCGAGTTGATGGACAGCTGCAGTGCGAGCGCCGCTCTGCTTATGCGTCCACGAAGGAAATCGGATTCCAAGGGGCCGTTTCTGGAGGCCTGTGCAAGGAAAGTGCAAATTGACGCGAAGCAGTGGCTCGCACTGAGATCCGCCTCTCCGCTGGGGCCTAGGGAGCGAGGGTTAGGGACAGGGAGCCGCTGATCCCCGCCGGCACCGGAGCTGATGCGCTATCCCTGAACCAGCACTGAACCTCGATCTGCTGCCCGATGAGCGCCTGCAGGAACGGGAGGCTGAGCTCTCCCGAGAGCGCGGGCTCGCTCGGTCCGGAAGAGATGACCGGGAGGCGACGTACGGAGCCGCCAACGCAGCGAGTGCCCCAGCCAAGGGGGACGTTGGCAAACTCGTTGCCCACGAAGAAGAAGCCAACGGCCGGAGCTGGCACGGGTGCCACGGTCAACACGAGATCGTTGATGGACACGCTCGTCGTGCCGTTCCAGCCAATGCTCGCCGCGACGCCGAGGCTACTTGGATCGCCCTCGCAGCCGCGGCGCGGCTCGAAGACGCGATCGCCGCTCGCGATCACAAGCGCTCGGTCGGGAAGAAGAGTCCCCCCGGCGGTACCAACGAAGTCGAGGCGCCCATCGAGATCGGTATCCACAAGAACGGCATCGCTGCTCCCGAAGGCTAGGATCTCGCCGCCGGACTCGAACGTGCCACCGGGCGCACCCTTGACCACCAGCTGCCCCGGCGTCGTCAACACGCCCGCCACCGCCGTTCCGACTAGGTCGATCCATCCGTCCTGGTCGAGGTCCGCGAGCTTTGCGTCCGTGAACGGTGCGACCGTCGCTGTGGGAGCGGTGGGGGAGAAACCGCCCGCGCCATCGCCGTGAAGCACCACAGCGAGTCCACCGCTAGCGAACGGCACACCCGCACTCAAGAGCACGTCCACAATCCCGTCGCCGTTCAGGTCCCGAATCGTCATCGACCTCACTTCGCTCGTCACCACGCCGGGGACCGCTACGACGACCGGAGCCCCGAACTGGCCGTCCCCGGGGTTCGGCCACACGCTCAGGCGGCCGTCGTCCCCAAGGGTGAGAAGCTCGGCCGTTCCATCACCGTCGAGATCCTGAAGCGCTAGGTCGCTAACGTCCTCTGCGGCTGTCAGCGCGTCGAACGTAAAGAACGATCCGGTGCCACCGGTCTTCACGACCCTCAAGACGCCGCCTTGGCTCTCCGCCATCACCAGGTCTGGATCCCCGTCGCCGTCAATGTCGCCCTTGTCGAGGCTGGCGATCGCTCCGTAGACGGAGAAGCTCTGCCCCGGCACAAAGCTCCCGTTCCCGTCACCAAAGTACGAGCGAACGCCAGAGTCGCCGAACACGACGTCCAAGTGCGTGTCGCCGTTGAAGTGGCCTAGGACGTAGGGACGGGTCTGACTCGCTGTGCCTAGGCCCGTAGTCGAAAGGACCTCAAAGCCGCCGGCCCCCGTCCCGCGGAGAACGCTGAGCTGTGTTCCATACGCGGTGACGAGATCGCTCCGACCGTCACCGTCGAGGTCCGCTACCTTCGGCGTGAGGCCCACGGCGTCAAGGGGCAGCACGCGGCCGCTCACGAGGCCACGGGACGAGCCCGGATACACCTCAAGATTGCCGTCGCTAAAGACCGCGTTGGAGATGCGCGAGCGAGCGACCACCAGCTCGGGCCGGCGATCCCCGTCGAGGTCTTCGATGCATGCGGAGGCGCCGCGCGTCGTCGCGACCGTTCGTTCGAGAGCAAAGCTGCCGCCGCCTGTGCCATGGTAAATCTCAAACCAAGTGCTACCTGCAATCCAAAGGTCAGCGACAGCGTCCCCGTTCACATCGCCGACCGCGGTCGGTCCGACGAGTGGGCTCACGGGAATCACCGGGCCAAAGTCCCCGGTGCCGTCCCCTAGGTGCACACGCGTCCCCACTTGGCTTCCGCTCATGACGAGATCGAACAGCCCATCGCCGTTGACGTCGACGCAGTTCATGGGCCTTGGGGGGCTGCTGTTTCCGAGGAAGTAGCTCGTCGCCTCGGCCGCTGTCCGGACCGCCGGATCAAAGGTTCCGTCACCACGGCCTCGCACGAAGTCGACGCCTAGGGAACCGTTCACCAAGACGTCGAGAAACCCATCGCCGTCCACGTCCTGCGCGGCGAAGCTGATGAAGTTCGGCTGGGATGGCACGGTCGCGGCGACGCTGAAGCCGCCCCCCGACCCACCTAGGAGTAGTTCGAATTCCGAGCCCGCTAGAAAGGCGCGCCTCACGATGTCCAGGCGTCCATCCCCGTTGAAGTCCCCAGCGACAGCCGCCCACGAGCCGGGGTCTGACTGCAGGTTGGCTAACGTGAACGATCCGTCGCCGGCGCCGAAGTAGGTGCGGATGTCGTTTCCGGCGATGACTCCGTTCGGCTCGGTATGCCGGGGAAGAACGATGTCGGGGACGCCGTCGCCGTTGATGTCACCGATGAACGCCGCAGCCGCGACTCCGTAGCTGGGCGGCTCGACGACCGTGGGCGTCGCGAACTCCCGGCCGCTCGTGCGGAGCGCCACGGTGAGTCCGCGCCCCCATGCCACCGCGTCGGACAGGCCGTCCCCGTTGACGTCCACGAGGGCCATGTCGTTGGGCGCGGTTCCTAGGGTGAAGGTGCTGGCGCCGGCGAGAAGGTCAGACGGAGCCTGGGAAGCGAAGGCGAGAGCGGCGAGAATAAGCATCGTCCAAACATACCGGGTTTGAGTCGGAGTCGCTACCGGGCCTCGGACCGGAGCCTCTCCAAGCGCTCTTCAGTAGCGGAGGTTGGCACCTGATCGGCAAGGGTGGGGTCCCTGGCCACCATCTCCAATGCCTCTTCGCACGCCTTGATCGCGTCGGCGGACCTTCCCGCTTCTTCCAGGGTCTGGGCGACGTACGTTAGTGCTTCAAGCGAGTGCTGATTCGCAGGCCCAACCATCGCCTTGCCGGCCGCCGCGGCTTGCCTATGGCGTCGCTCGGACTCGTCGTATTCACCGAGCTCACGCAAATTCACTCCGCTGTTGTTGAGCAGCGTGATCGTGCGCCAATTCTGTTCTCCCAAGGAGTCGAGTGCGGCGGTGAGGGCCTCGTCAAAGAGGGCGCGTGCTTCCTCGCGCCGACCAAGGTCACCAAGGCACTTTGCAACGGAGTTCTTGGCGATCAAGTTGTCCACGCTGTCCTCCCCAAAGGCGGCCTTGCGGCCCTCGACGACTTTCGTGAAGCAAGGCAGGGCCTCTTCGAAGCGCTCGAGGGAGTAAAGGCTCTCGCCGATCGAATGCAGCGTCAATAGAGTCGAGGGATGCGTCTCCCCAAGTCGCTTCGACTGAGTGGCGAGGATTTCCCGGCTGACCTCGAGGGAGCGTTCGCTGAGGCCCAGCATGCCGAGGATGGCCGCCAGGTTGTGGCGTGCCCCTAGCGTGGATGGATGGTCCGCTCCGCGCAGTTTCTCTTGGTACTCGACGATCCTCTCGAAGTGCCCCCGTGCTTCTTCAAGCTGGCCCATCCGCGCCATCACGATGGCGAGCTGCTTGACCACCAGGATCTCTGTCGTCTCACTCAAGCCGTGAATGCGCACGAGCTCCATGGCCTCATCAAGGGGACCTTGGGCGTCTGGGAATTTGCCGCGCATCTGGGCGAGTCGAGCCACTCCCGCCAGGAGGCCCACGCGCTCCGTCGGGTCCTCCTCGATCGCGAGTCGATCGCTAAGGACGCTCGCCGCAACGTCGTAGTCCTCGGCTAGGGTGAGGTAGTAGCAGTAGTGAGTAGCCGCGTGATTGAGGCGCCCGCGCGCGGTGTCTGGATCCCCGAGGAGAAGCTCGTAGTTCCGCTTTGCGTGGTGGAGCGCGCTGGCCGCTCCGCCTAGCGCTCCATAGGATTGAGAGATGGTCAGGTGCAGGTCGGCTGCCGCCTGCGGCGAACCTTCGAACCCCTCGTCGATCTTGGGCGCCGCCCTATCGAGAACCTCGCGCACCGTGAGCTGCTTCTCTTCATTGTCGGGGGAGGCCGCGGCGAGCATCGAGTTCAGGAACTCGGTCACAGACTCGGCCTTGGTGAGGGCAGCCTGCTCCTGCTCCAACGCTAGCTTCAGCTCGCGTCCACGCTGCGCCGAATCGAAGTAGAAGAGGGTGCTCACGACGAGTCCGATGGCGAGCGCCAAGAGCGTTGCTGCGAGGCCGCCCACGAGAACGCGGTTACGGCGCGCAAACTTGACGGCTTGATAGAAGGTGCCGGGTGCGCGGGCGACGACCGGCTCGTCGGCCAAGTGCCTGCGCACGTCCGAGGCGAGGGCGTCGGCTGAGGCGTAGCGGCGCTCGGGCTCTTTCTCCAATGCCTTGCTGACGATCCACTCGACGTCACCCCGGAAGGTCACGTCGAGGGCACCGAGCTGCGTGGGCTCGTCCTCGGCGACGATGCGAGCCGCTTCGTGCAGCATCTTACCGCGCAGGTCGAAGGGAGGCGCGCCCGCCAGGACCTCGTGGGCGAGAACGCCGAGCGCGTAGACGTCGGCGCGGGCGTCCACCTCGCTGGATCGGCCGCTCACCTGCTCGGGGCTCATATACGACAGCGTTCCCACGACCTCACCGATGCTGGTGTGCATCGTCGAAACCTGCTTCTCGGTGTCGAGTGTCGTGGCCACGCCGAAGTCCAAGATCTTGGGTCGCCCACGCTCATCCACAAAGACGTTGGCGGGCTTGATGTCCCTGTGAACCACACCCCTTTGGTGCGCGTGGTGCACCGCGTCCGAGATGGCCGCTAGGAGTTCGAGTCGTGCCTTCACATCGAGCCGACTTTCTTGAACGTAGCGGGTGACGGGCACGCCACGCACCAGCTCCATCGCGAGGTAGGGCTGCTCGCCCGCGTCCGTCATGGCCGAGCCAGACTCGTAGATCTGGGCGATTCCTGGATGATTGAGGCGCGCGAGCACGTGGGTTTCGTGCTCGAACCGCCGCAGGGTATTCTCCGTGACAATGTCCGGCCGCAGGACCTTCAACGCGATTCGCCTCGAAGGCGATTCCTGCTTCGCCTCATAAACAACGCCCATCCCGCCGCGTCCGAGAAGCCCAACGACTTCGAACGGTCCCACGCGGTCGGGGATTGGAACCGGACTCGCACTTGGCTCGGAACCAGACGCCCTATGGATGGCCTCGTCGACCGCTCGATCCAAAGCCACAACAGCGGGCCTGTCCAGCGCGCCCGTAGGGTCGCCGTCGTGCCTGAGCAGCTTCTTCAGGTCTCGAAGCAGCTGGGGGTCTCCCGCGGTCTGATCATCTAAGAATGACTCTAGCTCGCCCCCTTCGAGGGAGCTGGCCTGAAGAAATAGCTCGCTGAGCCGTGCGTGACGATCTTGATCCATGGGGGAGTGCACCTCAACGGCAAACGCGTCATCCGTCAGAAGAGCCCACAGTGTAACTCCAGAATATCTGTGGGAGGACCGTAGCGCGCACGGCACTGCCAGATAGTCTCGTGGAACGATGGAGCCTAACCTGGAAGGGATACGTGCCTATTGGCGAGCGGCCACCCAGGCCCCCAACGGGTTTGGGGGGGATGGGCTCGTGATCGCAGGTTCTGACGATCACCAAGCAGCGCCGCGGGGCTGGACGGGGATCATCGAGCTCCTCGGCGACGTAGTGATCGCCTGCCCGGCCAATCTGGCGGACTCGCTTCGGGCAGCGCTCTCTGGTTCTTCCAACGAACAGATTCTGGACCCGAGCTACGTCACCGATCTTCTCCGTCCAAAGGAGACCCTCGGACCAGCGAAACTCTTCTACGGAGGGCTTTCGCTGAAACACCCTTCGTTGAGCAGACGGGTCGTGGGACCGGTCGGCGCAGACGATCCTCGCGTGAAGGAGGTTATGGGAGACGCCACGGAGGATGAACGGAGCGAGAGCAGTGTCACCCGGGCCATCTGGGGCGCCTACGTGGCGCTTGCCGATGACGGCACGCCCGCGTCTGTCTGCGCATGGCGAGACTGGCCGCACCAAGTGGCGCACATGGGGTCCTTGACCGCCGCGTCCTTGCGCGGGCAAGGCTACGGCCTCGTCGCTGCACAGGCGGCGTTCAACGCGGCCGTCGAGATAGGGCGGATCCCCCAATGGCGCGCTCTCCGCTCAAACCACGCCTCGGTCGCCCTCGCACAGCGACTAGGTCTCCGACTAGTCGGCCAGCAGCTCAGCGTCCACCTCACGGGCGAGTAGCTGATCTCCGCGGGCCCACCTGCCCGCGGCTATGACGTATGCATAGGGCAGCTAGGTGGCCAACGCGGCGGCTTTGCGTGCATCTTGGGTGCGAATTCTGGATTGTCCGTTGCTGCCACTCTGCCTCTGCGCGGAGTGGTAAGGGCCGCCGCCGCCCGCTACCTTGCCCCCATGAGCGAGCAAGAATCCCAGACGATCGAAGTCGGGCTTAGTTTGAACAAGGGAGCCCTGATGTCGGTGCTTCAGGATCCAGAGCTGCGTCAGCTCACCATCGAGTTCGAAGAGCCGTCGTCAACGTTCCGGGCGGCGGCGAAGACCCTGAGCGAAGCCGACCTCAAGATGGAGAAGCTGGTCCTCGAGGACGCGAGCTTTGAGCCCGGTGCCGAGGTCGGGAAGCCGCTCCTCACGGCGAAGGGAACCGCCGACTTCTGGCGGGCGCTGCCGCAGCTCACCTCCGCAAGACGCGCCTCAGGCGGCTTGAGTTCTCCTAGGGAGCGAGGGTTAGTGACAGCGAGCCGCTGATGCCCGCTGGGACCGGGGCTGATCCGCTGTCCCTGAACCAGCACTGGACCTCGACCCGCTGCCCGATGAGCGCCTGTAGGAAGGGGAGGTTCAGTGCTCCCGACAGCGCGGGCTGGGTCGGGCCCGAAGTGATCACGGGGAGGCGACGGACGGAGCCGCCCACGCACCGGGTACCCCAGCCGAGCGCAACGTTCGCGGGTTCACTGCCCACGAAGAAGAAGCCAACGGCTGGCGCGGGGACCGGAGCGGCGGTCAATACGAGGTCGTTCGTGGAGACGCTCGTTGTACCGTTCCAGAAGAGGGTAGCGGCTACGCCGAGGCTGCTCGGATCTCCCTCGCAGCCGGGGCGCGGCTCGTAGACGCGATCGCTCCTCGCGACCGTAACCGCACGCCCTGCGAGGTCGATGCCTCCCACGACTCCGACAAAGTCAAGGCGCCCATCGAGATCGGCGTCGACGAGCACGGCGTCCGCTGCCCCTAGTGCGAGCACTTCACCGTGGGGTTCAAACGTGCCTCCGGGCTGGCCCTTGAGAATGAGCTGCCCCGCGCTCCTCGACTGGCTCGTGAAGGTCTCCATCACCGCCGTTCCGATCATGTCGACGTGCCCGTCTAGGTCGAGGTCCCCAAACTTGGCGTCCACAAACGGCGCGACCGTCAAGGTGGGAGCGGTGGGGGAGAATCCCCCCGCGCCGTTCCCCAGCATCACGACCACGGCGCCACCGGTCTCTTGCGGTACTCCGGCGCAAATGACTACGTCCGAAGCCGCGTCACCGTTGACGTCCGCGACGGCCATCGAGCGAACTTCGCTCGCCGCTAAGCCGGGCACGGGCACCACCACGGGCGCGCTGAAATTGCCGTCTCCGGGGTTCGCCCACACGCTCAGGCTCCCGTCGGCACCGAGGGTGAGGAGCTCGACCGTCCCATCGCCGTTGAGGTCAGCGACGGCGAGGCCGTCTACGCGCTGGCCAGCCGTCAGGGTGGCGAAGGTAAAGAAGGACCCCGTCCCTCCGGTCTTGACGACGCGCAGGATGCCCCCTTGGGATTCAGCCATCACGATGTCTGGGTCGCCATCCCCGTCGATATCACCCGTGTCGAGCCTGGCGATGAGTCCGTAGACGGAGAACGCTTGGCCCGCAACGAAGTGGCCGCTCGCATCGCCAAAGTAGGAGAGAACTCCGCGATCGCCGAGGACGGCGTCTAGGTAGGAATCACCGTTGAAGTGGCCCAGCACGAAGGGCCGGCTTCCGCTGGGGGACATCAGTCCAGTGGCGGAAAGGACTTCGAACTCTGCGTCTCCGGTGCCACGGAGCACACTGAGCTGTGTTCCGAGCACCGTGACGAGGTCGCCTATCCCGTCGCCATCGATGTCCGCTACCTCTGGAGAAACACCCACGGCATCCAGCTGGATGACGCGGTTGCTCACGAGGCCCTGGGAGGACCCCGGGTAGACCTCTAGGTTGCCGTAGCTGAAGGTGGAGCCGTTGGAGATGCGAGAGCGTGCCACCACGAGGTCCGGCTGTCGATCGAGGTCTAGGTCTTCGATCGCAGCCGCGGCGCCGCGCTGGGTGGCGACGGTCCGTGCGAGCTCGAAGCTGCCTCCGCCTGTGCCGTGGTGAATTTCAAACCAAGAGTTGCCCGCGACCCAAAGGTCGGGAATCTCGTCCCCGTTCACGTCGCCGATCGCCGTCGGTCCCACCAGGGCGCTGACCGGGACCGGCGGGCCAAAGGCCCCAGTTCCGTCGCCTAGCTGAACCCGCGTCCCAGCCGGGCCGCCGCTGATGACAAGGTCGAGGACGCCATCGCGATCCAGGTCGGCGCAGCGAATCGGAATCGGAGGCGCTCCACCGTTGTTGAAGAAGGTCGCGGTCTCCGCCGAAACCCTGAACGGTGGTTCGAAGGTGCCGTCACCCTGGCCACGGTAAAGGTCCACGCCCACCGGGCCGTTCTCTAGAACGTCGAGCGTGCCGTCACCGTCCACGTCGGCTGCCACGTAGCTAATGGAGTTCAGCTGGGACGGCATGGTCGAGGCCATCGTGAATCCGCCAGCGGCGTTGCCCAGCAGCAGCTCGAACCCTGGCCCGGCCTGAAACGCCCGCCGGACGATGTCAAGCTGGCCGTCCCCGTTGAAGTCGCCCGCGGCGGCCGCCGCCGAACCGGGATCGCTCTGCTGGTTCGCCAGCACGAAGGTACCGTCGCCTACGCCGAAATAGGTCCGGATGTCATTGTTCGCGATGGTGCCGCTCGGTTCGGTGTACCGCGGCAGCACAATGTCCACCGCACCGTCAGCGTTGATGTCGCTGATGAAGGCGGCCGCCGCGACGCCGTAGCCTGCCGGTTCGATGACGATGGGCGCCGCAAACTGCCGTCCGCTCGTGCGGAGCGCCACGGTGAGGCCGCGCCCCGACGCCACGGCATCGGACAGCCCGTCCCCGTTGACGTCCACGAGAGTCAAGTCGGCGGGCGCGGACCCTAGGTCGAAGACCTGTGCCCCGGTGAGAAGATCAGAGGGCGCTTGGGAGGCGACTGCGGCAATGGCGAGCAAGAGCATGCTTAGAAGGTAGTAAGTCGAAGTCCTACAAGTGTGCGTAAGAGGGTCTCCAAGGTGATAGACCCGCGGCTCGGGACCCTAGATCGAGACCCATGCGAGGACGCACGGTGACATGCCGCTCAACCCCAGCCCGCTATCGGTAGGGGAGCCCAGCCGCGACACCAACGGACAACTCCCGCTTTCTGCTTGGGGGCGCCTTGCGTGCCCGTGTGGTGGGTCCATGGGTCAGGTGGGCGCCGTGCCGCGCCTCTCCGCTCCTTCATGAATGAGGGGAGGTTCATGGCTCGGTTGCGAGCAGCCAGCTCCCGAGCGCGGGCCTTCAATGGAGAAGTGAGCATGGGCTTCCCTGCTCAGCGTCAAAAATCAACCAATGGAGGTTCTCGAATGACGATCACATTCATCACCCTACCGGCGCTGTCCATTGTCCTGTCCACTGCACTGGCTACGCCGAAGCTGCCGGCTTCACTTGTGCAGGTGGCACAGGGTCAACGAAAGTTCGTCGACCACTTCAGCGGACTCGGACTGGGTCAGCTCGATCCCATCGACAGGAACAAGTGGGACATCGCCGTCCACACGCGCTCGCCGGAGTTCTGGTTCCAGCTTGATCCCATGGAAGCCGCCCATGGATTCGACACCGCGTCGCCCCCGGCCACCCATCTCATCTCGGCCTACGAAGACGCCGTCTATGTCGCGCGTGAGCACCTCATGACCGCCATCAACGCCGTCAGCTACGGACTCGTTTTCTGGTGGGTGGATACGGAGATCGACGACCTTGGCTTTAACTCAGGGGTCGTGCAGTTCGGACACCACAGCTACAACCCGATGAAGGAGGGCACTACGGCACCCATCGCCCACGAGACGCAGCTAGCGGGCACGGCCAACCCATCTCCCAACTCGTGGCACTGGGACGCGTTCCTCATCGAGCCAGCGATTCCCTTCCAGAGCATTCCGGCGGATCGTCGCTACGTCCTTGGCAGCGACATTCAGCCCGTGACGTCCGATCGGCCGGCTCCAAAGGACGCGTTCCTCAGGTTCGCCGCCCACAGCAGCACGGAGATCTCCTTCGATGGCGGTCCCTTCGTGACTGCGACCCGCCAGGACGGGTCGCGCGAGCTCTTCAGTGGCCACGACGATCGCTACTTCTCCAGCTATTGGATGCCGATCCCCGAAGGCACCACGAACGTGCGGGTTCAAATGACCTCCGAGGGGATTTGGGATCAGTACAACCTCGACACGATGGCCAAGGACTTCTCGATCTGGAACCTACCAGAAGTGCAGACCGTTCCAGGTAGTGGCCCGATTCGGTCAGGGCCAGTCCAACACCTGCCGCGCTAAGCGCCACACAAGAGAAGCGGCGCGCCCACAGATGGGCGCGCTGCTTCCCGACTTGCTGGACTAGGCTTCCTTACAGCTTCACGTACTCAAAGTCGACGTCTTGACCGTTGATGCCTCGCAGGGGCGGGGCGATCCAGTTGGCGAACTTGCCCTTCTCGGTGACCTGGACCATGAGGCTCTTCACATAGTCGGCCTCCTTATCTCAGTGGTGACGGACCCCGCGTCAGTGGGGAAGGTGTTGGAGGGCATCAAGCTAGCGGCAGCGAAGCGTGCGTCCGCTGCGAGCAGCAGCGGTGGAGGATTGGGAGTGGCAAGGGCGGAGGAGCCAAGCCGCGCTCCGCCCGAGAGTCCACCGACCCGTATTCCGATGCCGCCGCGCCAAGGACGGCTGGACTTTGGCGGGTAGGGAATGAGTTGGGGTGAGGGTCCGCGCGGCCGCCGCCTCGGCCTCGTTTGACTAGACGACAGCAGCCAGCACCTCGAGGGAGGGGTGCTGGCTACTGGTCGTAAGTGCCGTGGCCGCGGGTCGGGCTGGCGAAGGGTCCCAGTGGGCTCCACGGAGGCTGCGGGGGGTCTAGACTGGGGTCCGCGAGGTGTGGGGGGGGGCGTTAGGCTGATCGGTCACACGCCCCTCATGCTCAGATCGACCGCCAGCTTGGATTTCCTTCTATGAGAAGGCCCCCCAGCGTCAAGCAGTCAATCAGGGTTTGTCGTGG
>CAYQKK010000092.1:0-22787 GCA_964417955.1 uncultured Planctomycetaceae bacterium | reverse complement strand
CTAGGCGTTGAAGTCGCCACGGGGAATCACAGCGAGGACTTCTACTTCCTCTCGGAGCCGTCGGGGTCCTCTTCGAACTGCTTCTTCTTTGGCGGCTACCTGAACAACAACGGCTGCGGCGGACCGTCGAATCCCTTCGCCTCGCGTTACATCGAGCTGAGCGCTTCGCTCGACGAGTGCGTCGACGCGCCGATCTCGACTCCCTACTGCCAGTCCAACCCTGCGAGCACAGGCGTGCCGTCCATTTGTTCTATCTTCGGCAGCACGTCGGTGGCAGCGGACGAGGTGGAGATCACCGCCGTTCTTCCGACGAACACGTTCGGATTCTTCATCACATCCCTCGAGCCTGGGTTTACGCCGAATGCGGGCGGCAGCAACGGCAACCTCTGCCTCGGGGGAACGATCGGGCGCTTTCAGCAGCTGGCGAAGTCCTCTGGTGCCGCCGGTGAAATCACGATCTCGACCCTGACCGGGGAGTGGTCCCTTGCGAGTCTCCCGCTCCCTACTTCGACCTACGCCGCCGTTCCTGGCATCACGTCGCACTTTCAGCTCTGGTTCCGGGAGAACGTCAGCTTCCCTTCATCCAACTTCTCGGAAGGGGTTCGCGTCACCTGGACGCCTTGACCCCGTGGCGCAGACTCCCGGGGCCGCTGTATCCTCTCCGCTATGGAGCAGCGGCGACTCGGTAAGACGGACGTCTACGTCACAGAGGTGGGGCTCGGCACGGCCCCCCTCGGTGGGCTCTTCACGTCGGTGACGGAGGAAGCTGCGACGGAGACGATCAACGCGGCCCTCGACGGGGGCATTCGCTTCTTCGACACCGCGCCTTGGTACGGGTTTGGTCAGGCGGAGCAGCGGCTCGGGCGGCGCTTGCAAAGCGCGACGGAGCCGCTCGTGATCTCAAGCAAGGTGGGCCGGCTTCTCGACCCGTGCGAGCACGCTCCCGAAGATTGGCCCGAGTGGCCGGACAAGCTCGATCTCGCTCCGCGCCACGACTACGGCTACGAGGGCGTTCACCGGAGCTTTGAAGACAGTCTCGCGCGCCTCGGGTTGCCGCGCATCGACGTTCTCTTCGTGCACGACATTGGGCGCATGGCCCACGGCGAGGATCACGGTCGTCACTTTGCGGACGCCATGGGCGGAGGACTACGAGCACTGCAGGAGCTGCGGGACGACGGCAAGATCGGTGCGCTCGGCATTGGTGTCAACGAGGTCGAGGTGCTCCACGAGGCCCTCGACGTCGCGGCCTGGGACGTGTTCCTCCTGGCGGGCCGCTACACGCTGCTCGAGCAGGAGCCTGCGCTGTCGTCGCTCTTGCCCGCCTGCGTACGCGCTGGAACGTCGGTGGTCATCGGCGGCGCGTTCAACTCAGGGCTGCTGGCTGGCGGCGGGACCTACAATTACGAGGCCGCACCCCAGAAAATTATTCGTAGGAGGGACTCGCTCCTCCAGGTTTGCGGCCGCCATGGCATTCCCCTCGAGGCAGCCGCCTTGCAGCTTCCACTGGCTCATCCAGCCGTGGCTTCGTTGTTGGTGGGCTGCCGTACACCCCATGAAGTGCGGGAAAACCTCGATCACGTTTCTAGGGCATTGCCAAAGGAATTCTGGTCAGAGCTTGTCTCGATGGGGCTTCTGCCAGAGGCGATCCCTCTGCCGGCAGAGAATTAGAGGGTTCATGGTAATCACTTAGGGGTATGTGAGTGGCGCTAAGCTCTCAACCAAAAGGAATCTCCTTTCGATGGAAGCAGCACCCGCAACACCGCGGGCGTTTCTTTCCATAGAGAGTCCCCTATGCCGAGTCATCCCGCGTGGCCCGTCCTAAAAACTTCCCTGCTCGCCGTCCTCTTGGGGGCTAGCGCAAGTGCCCAAGCCAGCCTCGAAGGTCAGTTCACGGCCACCATGGCGGACTCGGCCCGGACGGCCCTCGACATCGGGGGCACTTGGAACGGATCTGCTGAAATAGCTCTCGGCGACACCCTCGCGGTTCAGATCACCAACACCGGAAGCGGTGACGCATTTGATCTAACGCTTGCGGTGGACATGCCCGCGGGCTTTCAGTACGCGGCTGGCAGTGCCCAGGGACTCCCTGGGATCAGTGCCTCCCAGGCTGGACAGACGCTCACCTTCTCTCTGCCCATGAATACCGACGTTGCGTCGGGCATGAGCGAGACGATCTCCTTTGGCGTTGTGGCAGACCTGTCTGTGACCGCTGGCGCTTACAGCTTTGACTGGAACATCGGCTTCGGGACGGTCGACGGAGCGACTGACGGTGCGACGCTCGTAAGTGGTCAAGTGCAGGTGCTGGAAGGGGCCAGCGTTCTCAGCGTAACCCCGATTCAACAGGTTGCTGCCGTAGGCGATCAGGTGAGCTGGGTGGCCGTCGTGGAGAACACCGGCCTTGGTGGGCTCTTTGACGTGGCCATTGATGAAGCGCTCCTAACGCCCATGAACGCCGCGGATTCCCTCGGCTTCGTGTCGATTACAGAGCTTTCCCCCGGGGGCTTCGGTGTCACCGCCGGCCCCAGGATTACGTTCCCCTACCTCGCGCCTGGGGACGAGGTGTCGGTCACCGTAGTGGCGAACGTGATCGGATGCAATCTGATCGACAATCCCGTCGCCACCACGGATCGAACGTTGGCCACGGCAGGGGCGGTGACCGCCTCGATCACCCTCGACGTTGCCCAGCCTCTGATCAACGTGGTGACGTCAACGGTGTCGCCAAGCTTCGGTGGCGGAGCCACGTTCAGTGGTTCCATCGATCACGTGGGCATGGGCCCCGCCAATGACCTGATCATCGGATCCAACCTCGCCGGTCTGGCATTTGTCGTCACAGGCGTGAGCGCGGACTGGTCCTACGACCCGGGATCGGGCGCATTCACTTACACGCCCAACGGGGGCTCCCTGATGGAGGGTGTCTCGGCGAACCTCGACTTCATGCTCTCCCCCGTCGATTCATGCGCGGGGGCTGGCGCCTCGACGATCATCTGGTCCCCGACGTACAGCAACGACTGTGACGACTCCTACGCAACGCCCATTGTGACCTCGTCCATCGAGGCCGTGACCGGGCAGCCGTCCGTTGGTGTCGCTGTGGACTCAGGAGTGGGTGAGCTCGCGATCAACGCATCCGGTCAGTACGAGCTGACGCTCAACTGGACCGAGCGCGACTTCATCGCCACCGACCCGCTCGTCGTACAGCAGTTACTTCCCGAGACCGTCCAGAACGTCGTTCCGGGCACGCCTACCCTAGGATCTGTCAGCTGTCCAAGCTGCGACGGCGGCAGCCTGCTCTCTTGGTCGATTCCCCTGAGCTCGCTGCCCAGCGGCTCGGGCTCCACCACCCTCACCGTTGACTTCACTGTCTCAAGCGATCCGTGCGACGGGGGCACGCTGGCGAATTCCTCGGTGAACATCGTCGCCGAGAGCGTTGTGCCCCCCTCAGGATCCGCATGCACGCTAGACGCTGCAGATGCGGACCAGTTTCTCGTGAGTAACGGGCCCTCGGGTGCCCTCGCTCAGGAATTTAGCGTGCAGGTGCCCGGCGACGGAATCTGGGAGACCGGCGCGTTCGATGACGGTAATGGCGTCCGCGATGATGCGTTGGGCGAGGGTGAGTTCATCACCTACACGGCGAGCTACTCGTTCGGGGCCCCCTACGCTGGAACGTGGGCTGGTTCCACATTCAAGGACTTCCTTGCGGAGCTTGCGACCCAGCAGTACGTGACAGGGTCCGCGATGGTCTCGGTCGATGGCGGTGCGCTCCAGCCTTTGACGGTCAGTGCCCCGGACGCCCCTGAAACAGGCATCAAGATCGACCTAGCGCAGATCGCGGCGATCGCGGGAAGCCCGGACGTGGAAGGGCACTCCATTTTGATCTCCTACCAGACGGTCGCGACCGACGCCGCCCTAGGCGGGGCTGCCACGCGCAGCTTCCTTGAGCTGGTCAGGCTGACCGTCGGCTCTGCGAGCGGCGACTCCGACGCCTGCAATATGGGCGAATTCAACCAGGGCGCCGGGGTCACGATTGGCCGAGGGCAAGCCCTGATTGCCCCGCAAATGCCCGGTTCGATCGACGTCTGCGAGGAGTTCGACGTGACCCTCAACGTCTCCAACGGCACGCCGCTCGCCCCATCGAACATCCTCGTCACGCTCTTCACAAGCAGCGACTACGAGGTCATCGCTGGGCAGACGCCCACCTACACGGGTGACTTTGACACGAACACGGTGACGTACTCCGAGAACCTCGCCAGTGGAGTTGTGGTCAACCCCACGTTCGAGCTCGCACCCGGGGTCGAGCTAGAGAACGGAGGCGCCATTACGGTGCGCGTGAGGCGCTCGGCAATGTCCGGGACCGACCCCACGCCTATCACAGCTCGCGTGGACTATGACGACCACGAGGAGAAGCCGACCTCGGCCCGGGACTTTGTCTCGAACGGCTCCGACTCTCCCTTCCTCGTGCGCGAAGCGTCGTTCAACCTTGGCGTAACGCCCCAAACGGTGACGGTTGTCGACTCCATGACCGAGTGGCGCGTCGTCATCAGCAACGGTGGCGCAGGCACGGCCTACGAGTCCAACCTCACTGACGTGGTGCCTAGCGGACTCACGCCCAACAAAGCCCTGACGGATGCGGCGAACAGTTCGATAGGGGCCGTCGCCGACGTCGTGGGCCAGACCATTTCCTGGGACCTCGGCGAGATTCCCTCCGGCGAAAGCCGCACCCTGATCGTGATCTGCGATGCCGCCGGCAACGAATGTGACATTCCGGCTGGTCAGAACTCGGTGACCGCATCTTGGGGCTGTGG
Organism: uncultured Planctomycetaceae bacterium; assembly: GCA_964417955.1. GTDB lineage: Bacteria > Planctomycetota > UBA1135 > UBA1135 > Saltatorellus. Next base: position 17,988 of record CAYQKK010000092.1, on the reverse strand, counting down.
GGTAGATCGATCGGAGACCTTGGGCTCGACCGATCCGAACTTCAGCTTCGCATCGAGTGCGCTCCAAGTGGCCCACGACCGAGCGGTCAGCGAAGCGACTCTCTGCGAGGAGACTGGCTCGCTCGTGGTGATCGCCAGAAGCGTGGGCGCCGGGCACGTCAACGATGTGGTCGTGACGGAAGAGCTTGCGACGGCCACGAGTGGCCTCAGCTACGTTGCCGGAAGCTCCACCTACAGCACTGACGGCACCACGTTCATGGCGATCCTGGGCGACGCCGACGTCGCTCCGAATGGAACGGCTACTTGGGATAAAGACAACGTCCCTGAGCTCGCCGAGCTCGCGAGCGGCACCTCTGCGAGTGCTGTCAATACGGTCTACATTCGCTTCAGCGTGTCCGCGTCAGAAACGGCCAGCACCGTGGGCGGACCGGTTACAGCCAATGCCTCGGGCAGCGCTCCCTGTGGCGAGGGCGTCACCGCACCGGGATCGATCTTTGCGCCGCCTCTTCTTCAAGCAGACATGACGGTGGACGTGGTTGGCGAGAACATCACCGATGGCGATGCGGCTGCGGCGACGGTCTACGGTACGCCCGGCGACGCAGTCCGCTGGACGGTCACCCTGGACAACCGGGGTGAGAACGAAGCGGACAACGGTCAGATGCGCCTGACCTTCCCGGGCAGCGGGACCACGACGGGAACGCTCACGCTGCCAGGCGGCGGCACCCAGTCCATCACGAGTGGTACCTGGTTCTCCGTCACCGACGTGGCCGATGGGGCGGTTGACGTGTACACGCTGGACTATGCGTTGGGCACAACATGCGTGGAAGACGGCACCCTTCTGGCCGAATTTACGTGGGGCTGCAGCGCGGTACCCGCGACATCGTCCAATGCGTTGAGCGAGCCAACGAGCGGAACCGCTTCGGCCAGCCTCAACATGCTCCCCGACTTCTCTGGAAGCGGCCTTCGGCAGTCCCGCACGAACCTCTCCAATGGCCGCCTTGAGGTCAGAGTGACGCTAGAGAACGGTTCAGCCACCGCCTCTTCCATGGTGCTCGACGTCGATCTCTCTGGCTTCGAGCTGGACGCAACGTTCGCTCCGACGGTGACGGGCAGTCTCGCTCTCACTTCCGTCACTTACCCGACAGCCTCCCAGTCCGCGCCACGATTCCAGCTTTCAGGCGACCTGGAGAGGGACGAAAACGCCGTCGTGACGTTCCGCACGGTGCCCACCCAGGGCTTCGATTCACTGTCTGATCTGGCGGTCGAGCCAGAGTCGTCCGGGAACGGCGACAGCCCACGTGCGGCCAACGGTTCATCGATGGCGTCGCTCAGCTACGACGATGACTGCGGGACCGGACGCACGGAAACAGACTCTCTCACCCTCAACCCGGCGGCCGTGGACGTGGACCTTCTGGTCGACGTCGATTCGGTGGTCGTCACCCCAGGGGAACAGTACGTCTTCAACTTCGACATCGTGAACAACGGCGAGTCGAACTCCGTGGCAGAGGCGATTTCACTGACCCCGCAGATTGGCGCGGGTTGGAGCGGCGTGACAGTTGAGGTGATCACTCCCGGAGATGGCGGCTCCGGCGGGACCTGCGCCGGCGACTGCGCCGAGATTCAGATCGGTTCCCTGGCGAGGAATCAGACGGCCGTGGTCAGGGTGACGGCGACAGCCAACGACAACGGGAGCTCGCTGGCTCTTGCCGCGCTCGTCACGGGGCGCACTCTCTTTGACGATGGAAGCGCCACAGGGAACGTTCACTCGCTGGACGCCCGTCGGAGCGCCGCCGTCGGCGTGACGCTCGCGCAGACCATTTCGAGCACGAGCGAGACCTTCACAAGCGAGGCCGGGGTCGCGCGACCGGTCGCGGTCGGGGAAGAGGTGACCTATTCGATCGAAGGTCGCTGGTTCGGCACGGAGCCGACGACGGGGCTCGCGATTCACAACACGCTACCGGCCGAGCTCGGATTCGTGAGCTCCGCAGACACCGGCAGTACGGTGACCTACAACCTGTACACGGGCCCATCGGGAACAACTCCGCCGGCCCACGCGGATACGGGGCTCTTGCGATTCGTCATCGACGATCTCCCGTCTGGGTCCGGCACCTTCACCGCGGACCTCGTGGCCCGCGTTCTGAACGCAGATACGACCTCAGGGAGCGTTCTGACCAATCCAACCGGCACGGTCTTCTCAACGTTCGCCATGTCGTACGCGTCGGACAATGCCCAGGACGGCCTCAGTGGCGACGTGATGAGCCCCAGGCTTCACGCCGAGACGATGGTGCTCGTTGAGCGCCCGACCCTTGAGGTCGTGACGCTTGTCCGGAACGTCACAGCGGGACAGGTGACCTATTCCACCGACACCATGGGCGACGCGGGTGACGTGCTCGAATATCAAACCGTCGTGACGAATTCAGGCGATACGACCGCGTTTGACGTGGTGGTCACCGAGGATCCGGCCTCGTCGAAGCTGCTCATTCAAGATGGTGCCGCCGATGGCATCGACAACGACGGAGACGGAACGCCTGATGACGGTAGCGATGGAACGTTCGTGGCCGGAGCGGACGGAACTGTGACCTTTGATGCCACTCATAACTCCGACCTCGGAGAGCTCGGAGCCAGCGCCTCTGTCACGCTTCTTTACCGTGCGGTCATCTCGTCCGGTGTGACACCGACTGAGTCGTTGGTGAGCAGCGTTGCTATTGCGGGCGCAGGACTTGACGGCGGCGTTGGGAGCCAGAGCGGGGATGTCGGAGCTCTCGGCGACCCTGACGGCGCCGAGGAACTCACTGATACGGGAAGCGCTGCCTTCGAGGCAGATATGATCGTGTTTGCCAAGAGCCTCATCTCGACCTCAGATGGGTCCGACACCGACACTTCGGTGCTAGTGGGGGAGATCGCCCAGTACAGGGTGACCGTTGTGCTTCCCGAGGGTGAAGCGCCGGGCTTCAAAGTGCTCGATGACCTCAGCAGCGGCCTCGCGCTCGTTGCCACACCCGACGTGAGCTACGGGTGGGCGTCGCCGCCGTCGCAGCCAGCCATCACACCGGCGGTGCTTCCAGCGAGCGGAGGCGCCACTGCACTGGAGTACGACTTCGGCAACCTGATGGTGCCCGCCGGCACTGACGCAGAGCGCACGATCACCATCGACTTCTTCGCACAGGTCGAGAACGTGGCTGCCAACGTCAGCGGGCAATCGCTCGGAAGCACGGGGCGCTACGAGTTCGGCTCCGTCATGGGAGCGAATGTGGCGGTGACGCTCGACATCGTCGAGCCTAGCCTGACGGCGACCATTGCGTCCATGCCGGACGCTGCGGTGAACGCTGGATCGACGGCGACGTACACGGTGACGTTGACCAACCCGAGCTCTTCGGTCGCGCGGGATGTCGACGTACGCTTCACGCTCCCGGCGAATACGACGTACGTGCCCTCTTCGACGACCGCAGTGTCAGGTCCGGCGCTGGGCGAGCCTGAGGTGATGGGAGGCGTCGTCATCTGGGGCCGGAGCCAGGCAAGTCCTGCCGCCCAAGACCTCGATGTCGACGCGGCCGGCGGAAACGACGAGCTTCAATTCACGTTCGAGGTCGAGCTAGGCGACGGGGTTCGCCCGGACCAAACCCTAAGCGGAGCGTTGGCGGCCTCCTGGACGTCCCTGGACGGCCCCACCGGAACGTCGCTCGGCGGTGTCAGCGCGGGAGCTGCCGGTACCAACCTTGGCGAGCGCGACGGCAGCGGGACCACAAACGACTACTCCGTCGGTGGGTCAAGCCAATTCGATGTGGCCAACGTCTACGCGAACCGAGTCACAGCGAGCGGAGACACGGTGGCCCGCGGCGGCTTCCGCATCGGCGATCTTGTGACTTACACCATCGAGATCGACGTCCAAGAGGGAACGACGAACGGCTTCGTGATCGAGGACGTCCTTCCGAGCGGCCTCGCTTTCTTCGACGCCCAGGTGATTTCTCCTGGTACAGGGGTCGACGGATTCACCTTCACGGAGCCCGCGGGAGCGAACGCTCCGACCTCTGGAGATACGGGTACGCTTTCCTGGAGTCTGGGGAGCGTCGTGAACGAGGGCGACAATAACGTCGCCAACGACACGCTTGTCCTCGTTTACCGTGCGCGAGTTCTAGACGCAGGTGGCATTTCAGTCACGCCAACGGTCGCCGCACGCGCCGACTCCGTGCGACTGCGCTACGAAGACGCGGACGGCAACTCTGAATCGCTGACCGCGGCCTCGGATTCTATCGATGTCAAGCAGCCCCTCGTCACCGCGGCGCTAGCCCTCGACAGCGGTCAGATGGCCACCGTGGGAGCCTCGGAGCCCGTGCGCTACCAGGCCACGCTCACCAACGCTGGAGACGCAGGTGCCTACAACGCGGCCCTCCAAGTTCAGCTGCCAGAGGGTCTGCGTGACGCCGCACCGACGGTCGTCTCCGCTACCCTCGCGGGGGTCTCGGTCACGCTGGCGCCCCCGGTCTACGATGCACTGTCGGGGGTCGCAACGTGGTCTCTAGCGGACGGACAAGAGCTTCCAGCGGGGGCCCTCAACGAACTTGTGGTCATCTTCGAGGCCACCACCGATGCGGACATGGGCGCCGGCCTCTCGATGTCTACCTCCGCCGCTGCCTCGACTTGGTTCTCCAAGCCGAGCAGCGACTCCACGGAGCGCCGTGAGTATGGACCGAGCGTAGCGTCCGCCGCTGCGGTCAGCGGGGTCGTCCCCACCGACCTCACCAAGACCGTCGGTGCCACAGGCGCAACGATTGGCGCCGAGTTCACCTATACGATCACTGTGCCCGGTACGACCGTCGACGCGGCTCTCTTTGACGTCAACGTCCTCGATGCGCTTCCCGACAGCTTCTCCCTAGTCTCGGTGGCGACGAATGCCGCGGGGCTTGGAGCGACGTTCACGGATAGCTCCTCAGGGCAAGCGCTGAGCTACCTCTTCAGCGCGATTCCTGCGAACACGCAAGCCACCGTCGAGCTCACGGTGCGCGTGAACAACGTCGCGATCAACCAGGACACGCTGCAGGTGATCAACACCGCTCGCTACACCTACGCGTCTACGAGCGCGGGCGACGCCTCGGCCGAGATCAGCGCAGACTCACCTCCATTCGACATCCTTGAGCCCAATCTCAACGTCGACCTGAGCTTCGATCGTTTCGTCATTGCGGACGCCGCCCAGGGCCTTCAGGCCGGAGACCGCGCGATCTACAACGTCGTCGTCACAAACGATGGCGACGCGCCGGCCTATGACATCGTCATCGATAGCCTCGCTTCCGAGAAGCTCATCTCGCCCCTCGTGACCGCCGAGCCGGACAACCCCGGCGCAGCGACGACCGTGGGAACGAACGGAGGGATCACCACCTACCGCTGGACCGTCCCGGGCCCGCTTCCTCCCGCGGGTACGTACTCGTTCGAAGTCTCGTTGGAGCTGAGCACCTCGGTGCAGCCCATGGAGATGCTCTCGAACGGAGCGGCGACCACCTGGACCTCCCTTGCCGGCGTCGACGCGAACGAACGCACCGGGGCCGATGGCGAGGGTGGAGCGCTCAACGACTACGGGGCGGCGGAAGACGCACCTGTCTCGATCACCGTGGGCAACATCATCCTCACGAAGAGCGAGGCGGCGGGAGGCGATGCCACCTACGCCCCGGGTGAGGTGGTGCAGTACGACCTGACGTTCACCGCTGGTCAGGGGACGATTCAAGAGGTCGTCCTCCGCGACTTCCTGCCTGCAGGTTTGGTCTTCGATAGCGCCACGTTGTCCGCGACGAACTACACTCAGCCCGGCGGCAGCCCCGTGGCGTTCTTGAACGAGCCCTCAGTCGGGGATACCGGGACCCTCGATTTCGACTTTGGCGATCTTGTGAGCGCAGGTGCTGGTCCCCTTGTGGAGGTCTCGATCTTCGCTCACCTCGCGGATGTCCCCAGCAACGCCGGCGGCGCCCCGAAGACGAACAGCGCGCAGCTTCTTTACGAGGACCCAGATGATCCGGCGCAGACCGTCACGGTGGACGCACAGTCCTCTCCCGTGATCACGGTCATCGAGCCAGCCTTTGGCGTGAGCCTCGATGCCCCCGCCGACGGTGATCTCGGTGACGAGCTTCCCCTTGTTCTGCGCGTCGACAACGGCGGCGACGGCCCTGCTTGGCAGCCGACTTTGGTGGCCTTCCTACCCGTGGGCCTGCGCACTACCGATCCCCTCGCGGGGACCTTCACGGTTTCGGTGGTGGGCGGCAGAGACCTCACGCTTGTGGCGGGCGTGGACTACACGACCTCCTACGACCCATCGACCGGCAGGCTCCAGGTGAGCCTCATCGGCGCTGGCGGCCGCATTGACGGGGACGAGACTCTGCAGATCGAGATGGTCGCGACGATCGACGAGAACGCCGTCGATGGCGCGGATCTTACCGTTGTGGCAACGGTCACGGAGGCCTTCAGTACCGACACCACGGCAGGCACACCTGACGGGTTACGTACCTACGCCACCGCCTTCGGTACAGGGACCACGGGCACGGCCAACGGCGCTACAGGTGACGATGAAACCGACGACGCCTCGACCGAAGCTCAGCTGCCGGTGGTCGCCATGGTCAAGTCGGTCAGCAACGACGTGGCCGAGGCGGGCACCGCGCTCAGTTATCAGCTCACGTTGACAAACACCGGCGCGGGCGCGACCCAGGCCGCCACCTTTGTGGACGACCTAGACGTCAACATCATGCCGGGCACCTTGGCGAACGTGACGGTGGTCCCCGAACTCGGAAACCTCGGCGTAGACCCTTCGGGTGGCACGAACGGATCGGGTCAGGTGCGCATCGAAAACCTCGTTCTCGCGGCCAACTCCTCGGTGGTCATCAACTTCGACTGCTCCATTCGTCGTCCTCTGCCCGACGGCACCGAGATTCTCAATCAGGCCCGTCTGTCGATACCGTTCTTCTCCGAGCCCGTCCTGTCTGACTCTGCGAACCCCGCCGACAACGACGGCATCAATACGGGCAACGACCCCGGCGATGGAGACGACGACGATGGGGCGAAGACGACGATCGGCGCACGCCCCGTCTTCATCGTGACCAAGTCGGACATGGATGCAGACGGCGCGCCGCTGATGGCCGGGGACACCCTTACCTATCAGATCTCCGTTGAAAACGTTGGTAACGAGAACGCTGTGGACAGTGTTCTCAGCGACGCTATCCCCGGAACCTCGTCCTATGTCCCTGGTTCGACCACTCTCAACGGAGCTGGGGTGAACGATGTGGGCGGTACATCTGCGTTGGTGAATGGCCTAGCGATACAGTCCCCCGGGGCCGCCTCGGGCAGCCTCGAAGTGGACCGCCCGGCGGTGGTTACGTTCCAGGTTGTGATCGAAGCGTCCCTGCAGCCGGGAACGCAGATCTCGAACCAGGCCACGCTCGTCGGCTCCGGCGTTGCGTCCGGGGTTCAGGCACCTGTTAAGAGCGACGATCCGGACACAGTCGATCTTGCGGATCCGACGCTGTCGGTGGTGGGCGGAGGCGCGAGCCTTGACGCTAACAAGTCCGTGGTTGACGTCAACGGTGGCACGGTCGCCGTCGGAGACGTACTCACCTACACGATCCGAGCGTCCAACCTTGGCGACACGGCGTCCACCGGCGTTGTGCTACGGGATTCGATTCCCCAGAACGTAACCTACGTGGCGGAGTCCATGCGCTACGACGTGGACGGGTCGGGAAGCTATGTGAGCGTCACCGACGCGGCCGATAGCGACGTCTCTGATGCCTTTGCTACGCTGGCAGATGGATTGGCGCTCATCCGCGGAGACCTTGCTGGCGGCGATTCCTTCGCCTTCGAGTTTCAAGTCACCGTCGACGGCGCCGTGTCGGATGGAATGGTGCTCTCGAACCAAGGCGTCCTCAGCAGCGACGGTGCGCCCGACACGTTCACCGACGATGATTCGACCGGTGCGAACGGTGAGCAGTCAACCGACCTTGTGGTGGGCTCTGATCCGGTACTGCGACTGACGAAGGAGGTGCTCGACCTCAACGGCGGCGCCGTCGAGCCAGGAGATGTCCTGCGCTACGTGATGGAGATGCAGAACATTGGCGCTGGAGATGCGGAGTCGGTGACCGTCACCGATCCGCTGCCCCCGGCCGGTACGATCTACGTCCCGGGATCGACGCGCCTCAATGGAAGTGCGCTCAGCGACGCGGGGGGAGGAGACTCGCCCTTGATCGCCGGTGTCGCACTGGGGACATTGGAGCCCCAGGGTCTCGCGACACTCTTCGTGGACGTGCAGGTCCTTGGCGGAGAGCTCCCGGGCACGGTCATTACGAACCAAGCGCTCTACGGGTCTAGCAATGCGGGAAGCGGCGTCAGCGACTCCGGCTTGGACGACCTCGCTGAGGGCGGCAACGACGCCGGGGACCCGAACGACGACGACCCCACCTCGATCACCGTCGGAGGGCGCTGGCCGATCGCGACCGTGGGCGGCTCCGTGTGGCGAGACTTCGACCACGACCGCATCTTTACCCCTCCGCTCGGTGCGCTTGGGCGCGGTGGAGTGCAGAGCGATGTGCCCTTGGGAGACTGGACCATCGAGGTCCTCCTCGGTGGGGTCGTCGTGGCCTCCACGGTTTCAGGGCCAGACGGAAACTGGCTAGTGACCGGCCTCGATCCAGGTCACGGGTATGCCCTGCGCTTCCTGCACCCAGAGACGGGCACGACCTTCGGCAATCCGGAGTCGAACTACCCGGGAAGCTCAACCGCAGCGGGCCAGATCGACGATCTCTTTCTCGCGCCCGGCAGCAACGTCCTCGAGCAGAACCTCCCCATCGATCCAGCGGGCGTTCTCTACAACGCCGTCACGCGTCAGCCGGTGGCAGGGGGCGTCGCGACGCTCTCCGGGCCCCCGGGTTTCGACCCGAGCGTACACCTGGCTCCGCAGCAGCAGGGTCAGATCACAGGTTCGGACGGCTACTACCAGTTTGATCTCTTGGCAGGCTTCCCGGCCGGAACGTACACGCTTTCGTTCGCGCCGCCGCTTGGATACTTGCCGACGTTCCCATCGACGTTGCTCGAACCGGCTGCGGGTCCGCTCGATCCAACGGGTGTTCCAAATCCGTTCCTCGTTGTCCCTAACAACTTGGCACCTGAGGGGGCCGAGCCGACCCTCTACTACTTGGACTTCGACCTCGAGAGCGGTGATCCCAACGTGTTGAACAACCACGTGGCCCTCGATCCAATCTTGGAGGGCTCCATCGCACTCACGAAGACGACGCCAAAGCAGAACGTGGTCAAGGGCGATCTTGTGCCGTGGACGATCCGTGCCCAGAATCTCCTTGCGGTACCGCTGCCTCCCTCCGAAATCACGGACCTCTTGCCCCCGGGCTTCAAGTACATCCCGGGATCGGGCTTGGTGGACGGGGTCCCGGCGGAGCCGACGGTGGACGGTCGTTCGTTGACCTGGTCTGGCATCGACTTCCAGCCAGGTGCTGCGCGCGAGGTGGTCTTGATCACGGTCGTCGGCGCAGGCGTCCAGGATGGCCGCTATCTCAACACCGCAGCGGTGCGCGAGCCCTTCAGCCAAGAGAACCTCTCCAACGTGGGCACCGCCGAGGTTTTCGTGGTTCCTGACCCGATCCTCGACTGTTCGGACGTGCTCGGCAAGGTCTTCCACGATCACAACGGGAACGGCTATCAGGACGAGGGTGAGCCCGGCATTGCGGGTGTTCGAATCGCAACGGCTCGCGGCCTCGTCGTTACGACCGACGCCTACGGCCGCTATCACATCGCGTGTCCCGAGCTAAGCCACGAGATGCGCGGGTCGAACTTCATCCTGAAGATCGATGAACGGACGTTGCCTACGGGCTTTGCCATGACCACCGAGAATCCGCGCGTGGTTCGACTCACGCGGGGCAAGTTTGTGGAAGCGGACTTCGGCGCAGCGCCGAGCCGGACGCTGCACATGGAGATCGCTGCCAGCGCGTTCGCAGAAACCAGCGAAGAGTCCGCTGACGCCGGCGCGCTGAACCCCGAGTGGTTCGACGTCTTGCGCCTGGCCGTGGAAGAGGTCCAAGGCGGTGGCAGTGCAGTTCTGCGGATCTCCTACGTGGCAGGCTCAGAGACCGAGGCGGTCGCGTCAACACGACTGGAAGAAGCCGTGGAGAAGTTCCGATCGCTTTGGGTCGAGGATGGCGGGTCGCGCGGCCAGCTGACCGTCGAGCGCGAGATCCTGCGCCCCGCCGCATCGACCCAGGCGAGCCTTGGGGTAGACGCCGTCACGTTTGAATCCAACCCGGCCCAGCAGGCGGACCGGACCCTGGCGGATGCGGACATCCGCGTACAAGCCGATGGACTAGAAGTCACGCCTCGGCTCAACGTGGTCGCGGTTCCGAACGGCATCAATCGCTCCGGTAGCGCAGCGTTCAGCGTGTATTCCAACTACTGGAGCTGGATTTCAAGCGCCGAGGTGCGACTGTTCGCCCCTAACAAGTCGACGGCCGGTGAACCGCTGGCCGTCATCCCCGTGGAGCACTTCAGCGAAGTCGGCTCGGGTGCCGCCGCGAGGCGCACGGTGGCAGATCTTCCTTTTGATGAGATCCTCTACGTTGTCCGGGTGGTCGGCGCTCAAGGTCGATACGACGAGACCGAGGCCAAGGTCCTGCGTATCGTGCCCGACGAAGCGTTCGATCTGGCGGACGACCCTGCGCCCGAGGAGTACCTTGTGGGCTACGGCGAAAGTCACCTCGCCAGGCAGCGAATCCCCGTGAAGGGTGGCGCCGTGACGGTTTCCGCCCGCAACTTGTCGGCCGGGTCACGCGCGTGGGTGGACGGCTACGGCGTGCCCGTGGATTCCGACGGCACGTTTGTCACCCAGATCATCGCGGGCGAAGGTAATCAAGCCGTCATGGTGCGCCTTGAGGACGAGTCGGGTGCGGCCGTCGAGGCTATGCGCGAGCTGACGTTTCCGAAGGACGAGTGGTTCTACGTGGCGCTCGCTGACCTCACCGTTGGCGGCGGTTCTTCCTCTAGCAACGCTGCCCTGGTCACAGGGGACGATCAGCTGGAAGACTCTGTCTACGTGAACGGGCGCTTGGCGTTCTACCTCAAGGGCAAGATCAAGGGGGAGCACCTGTTGACCGTCTCTGTCGACACCCAAGACCGCCCCCTCGATGAGATTCTCTCGGGCCTTGATGAACGCGATCCCAGCACGCTGCTGCGCTACATCGATCCGGACCGCTTCTATCCGGTGTACGGCGATGACTCGGTGACCGCGTGGGACGCGCCGACCCAGGGCCGCTTCTTCGTGCGCTTGGAGCGCGACGACTACGAAGTGCTTTGGGGAAACTTCAAGACTCAGATGTTGGAGACAGAGCTCGCCCAGGTCGATCGCGGACTCTACGGATTCCGCGCGAAGTGGCGCGATAGGGACGAGACCAGCTTTGGTGAAGCCCAAACGAGCGTTGAAGCGTTCGCTGCTTCGCCGGATAGCGCCGCAGCCAGGGAAGAGCTCCGTGGCACCGGTGGGTCGCTGTACTACCTCCGTCACCGGGACCTCGTGATCGGCTCCGAGCGCGTCCGCATCGAAGTCCGAGACAAGGACTCAGGGATTGTCATGAGCGTCCAGCCGCTCGTCGGCCAGCAGGACTATGACATCGACTACCTCGCGGGCCGTGTTCTCCTGACCCAGCCCCTTGCATCGACCGCGGGAGACGGCTTTGCCGTCCAGAATAGCTCGCTAGCGGGCAACCCGGTCTACCTCGTCGCTCGGTACGAGTTCGTACCCCAAGGCGGCGACTTCGATGCGCTCAGCGCTGGCGGGCGCGTGTCCCATTGGTTGAACGACTCGCTCCAGGTGGGAGCAACCCTAGACCACCAGGACCAAACGGGAGGCGATCGAGATCTCTACGGTCTAGATGTCACATGGCGGAAGTCCGCCACGACGTACTTGAAGGCCGAGTTTGCAGCCAGCGAAGGACCCGGCTCGGGCGAGCTCACCTCCGTGGACGGGGGCTTTTCATTCGGTGCGGCCGGTGGAGCACTGGATCAAGGTTCCGACGGGACAGCCTTCCGCGTCGAGGGCGCGGTCGATCTAGAAGAGAACTCACTGCTTGGCCTCGATGGCAACCTTCACGCCGTCGTGCAGCAACGCGAGGGTGGCTTCAGCGGCACCGGACTGGCGACCCAGGGAGATTCCACGCAGGTCAACGTCAGCTTGGTCGAGCCCCTCGGCGAGAATCAGTCCCTTCGGGTTGAGCTGGACGTTCGGGACGAAGATCTTCGCACGAGTGCGACGGCCATCGACGCGCAGTACGAGAGACGCTTCGACGACGGTGAATGGTTGGCGAGCCTCGGCCTGCGCCATGACGACCTCGATGCAGGCGCCTTCAGCGGGAGCGGCGCCCGCGACGGAAGCCGCGATGATCTGGCACTACGTCTCGCCTACGACGGCTTTGATAGCGGTACGGTCTACGGATTCGGTCAAGCGACAGTGGCGCGGTCAGGCCAGCGAAGCGCGAACCATCGCTACGGCATCGGGGGCGAGTACGCGCTCTCGAGCAAAGTGACCCTGGACGGCGAGATCAGCGGCGGTAGTGGCGGTCTCGGTCTGCGCGGTGGCACCAAGTGGGGGATCACGGACCGGACGGACCTCTACCTCGCCTACGGACTCGATGCTGATCGCTCGGATGTGGGCCTCGGCGCTCAGAACGGACGGCGCAACGGAACCCTGACCATGGGCGCGAAGCACCGCTACAGCGACACGCTCAGCGTCTTCGGCGAGGAGCGCTACCAGCACGGAGACGGACCAGCGGGTCTGACCCACGTCTACGGCGCCGAATACAGCCCGAACGATCGCTGGACGGGCGGGATTCTCGTCGAGAACGGTCAGCTCGAAGAGGCCGGGCAGATTCAGCTCGAGCGCACCGGCATCAGCATCAACGCCGGCTACGTTCACGACAAGACTCGCGTTGCGACGGCACTGGAGTGGCGCGACGACGAGTCCGCATCGGGCGAGCGTCAGACGTGGCTGATGCGCAACACCGCGGCCTATCAGGTCAACCCGGACTGGCGACTGCTCGGCAACCTCGATGTTTCACGCTCTGACGGGAACAGCACGGCGTTCCAGAACGCCGACTTCACCGAAGTGGCTGTGGGCTGGGCTCACCGTCCGGTGGCCCATGAGAGGTGGAACGCACTTCTGCGCTACACCTACCACGAGGACTTGCCCTCCCCAGCCCAGGTCAACGCATTCGGCGGAACCGTGGACTTCGCCCAGCGCAGTCACGTGCTCAGCGCGGATGCCAACTACGATCTGGCTCGCTGGCTGACGGTGGGCGGCAAGGTCGGAATGCGCTACGGCGAGCTCAAGGCTACCAAGGGTCCAGGCACCTGGTTCGATAGCCGTGCGCTGCTCTACGGTCTCCGCGCCGACCTGCACGTCGTGCGCAACTGGGACGCGATCCTTGAGACGCGCTTCCTCGATGTGGAAGCTGCGGAGGACAGCCGCCTTGGAGCACTTGCGTCAATCTGGCGTCACCTCGGCGATAGCGGCAAGCTCGGCGTCGGGTACAGCTTTGCGGACTTCTCCGATGATCTGACGGACCTTGGATACGACCACCAAGGGTGGTTCTTGAACCTCGTTGGAAAGTTCTAGTCCGTTCAGGTGCCGCTTCGCGGGGGCGTGACGGCATCCCTTGGGCAGTCGCGGGTGATTTTCATATTTTCTCCGACTATTCGGCCCAATCTCGACCGAGAACCGACGGAGAGCCTGTGGCAAAGAAGTGGGCTCAGTGCTAGTTCCTGTGCCTCCGCGCTACCCCTTATAATCCTCCGCGATGCAGCAGACTATCAGCCACCTCGAAAGTGCCGCTCAGAAAGGGCGTGCGCTCCACGCGGAGACCAAAGCGATGATCGCTTCGGTCAAAGCAGAGACGCGTAAGTTCCAGCAGTCACACACGGGCAAAGCAGCTTGGCAGCTGGTGAACTCGGTCGGCGCCTACATTGCCCTCTGGGCGGTGATGTACTTCACCGTTCAGGTGTCGTGGCTCCTGACTCTTCCGCTCGCGCTGGTCGCGTCGGGACTTCTCGTTCGCGTGTTCATCATCAGCCACGATTGCGGGCACGGGTCGTTTCTCAAGTCGGAGCGTTGGAACACGGTCTGGGGCGTCGTCACGGGTTTCCTGACGTTCACTGCGTATCACCACTGGCGCGGCGAGCACGCCGTCCACCACGGAACCGCGGGCAACCTTGACCGTCGCGGGACAGGCGACGTTTGGACTATGACGGTGGCGGAGTACCGCGCGTCATCGCGTTGGAAGAAGCTCGGCTACCGCGTCGTGCGTAACCCGTTCATTCTTTTGGTCGTGGCGCCTTTCGTTCTCTTCTTGGTGCTGGAGCGCTTCCCACGGGGCGACTCAGGTCGCACCGAGAAGATCGGGACCTGGCTGACCAACATCGCCTTGGTCGTCGCGGTCGTGGGCATGTGCATGCTCTTTGGCACGGGCACGTTCCTGTTGCTTCAGCTGCTCGTCATGGGCGTCGCCATGGGCTCCGGCGTCTGGCTCTTTTACGTCCAGCACCAGTTCGAAGACACCTACTGGGCGCGTAACGGCGACTGGGACTTCGGCGCCGCGGCGCTGGAGGGCAGCTCGTTCTACAAGCTCCCGAAAGTGCTCCAGTGGTTCTCCGGCAACATCGGCTTCCACCACATTCACCACCTCGCGCCTCGCGTTCCTAACTACAACCTCGAGCGTTGCCATGAGGCGATCAAGGCCGTCGGCGGCAAGGTGCGCGAGATCACGTTCTGGGAAGGCTTCAAGTCGCTGAACCTTCAGCTCTGGGACGAAGCCACGAGCCAGCTCGTGAGCTTCCGCCAGGCGCGGCTTGCGTACTCCTAGCTCGGGCTCCTAAAGAGCAAACTGGGCGGCCTCACGCAGCACGTGGGCGCCGGCTGCTCGGACAGTTTTCGCCGCCTGACTCGCTGGGTCAGCGGCGGGGTTGGAGTGGTTCAGGTGGGTGAAGTGCACCTTGTCGAGGGCCTCGGCTGACGCCCCTTCGAGGGCCTCCAGCGTCTCGACGATGAACGGGTGCGGAACATCGGCC
Organism: uncultured Planctomycetaceae bacterium; assembly: GCA_964417955.1. Lineage (GTDB taxonomy): Bacteria > Planctomycetota > UBA1135 > UBA1135 > Saltatorellus. The sequence continues at coordinate 2,904 of CAYQKK010000092.1, read as the reverse complement.
ATGTCACGGCCAGGTAGCTCCCCCGGCCCAAAGAAGGTGCCGTCGAGGAACGCGAGATCGACGCCTTCCAAAACGGATTCTAGGGAGCGCTCCCAGCGGCTCCACTTGTCGATGTCGGGCAGGTAGAGCGCGGTGCGCTCGGGGCCCGCGATCAAGAATCCGACGGTGTCGCTGAACTCGTCGCGGTGGGGCACTTTGATCGCCGTGATCGAGAGGTCCGGTGCGAGCTCCATGGGAACGTCAGGTGTCATGGTGACCGCACGGGCGTGGCCTCCATCGAAGAGCAGGCTCCATGGCCCGTTCTCCTGGAGGAAGGTGACCATGCGCGTGGTTCCAGCAAGGTCGATGGGGGCCGAGCCGTAGGCCTCGCGCCCGAACTGAATGAGCCCCGAGTAGTGGCCGATGTGGGCGTGGGTGAGGAAAACACCGTCGAAGAGCGCGGGGCGCCCAGGCACGTCAAGGCCAGGGCCCCCGTGACCGCGGGCCGCTTCTACCTGGAGCGGCAGGTCAGGGCTCGCGTCGAAGATCCAGCGCTGGCCGCTACGCGGGTCGACGAGGAGGAGGCTCGTGACCATCCGGCGCCGCGCTGGGTCCTTGCGCGCGGCTTCGCAGCATGGCTTGCGGCAGGCGATCTGTGGCAGCCCGCCGTCCTGGGCGGTGCCGAGCACGAGGACGTAGGGCGAGCCCAACGTTGCCGCCTCGAGGGGTGCAGCGGCATCGTCAGCGAGCGCGCCGCAGGCGGAGAGTAAGAGAGCGAGCGCGGCGGCGGGATAGGAGTGACTCATGGACGCAAGCATAGCCCACTCGATCGAATCGGCTCGCTGGCGGTGATACCCCGTCCCGGAATCCCTACCCTCATCGGCTGTGACGTCCACCGACCCCAAAGCCATCCAGTCCGGCGCCCTCGCCGGGCGAGGCATGGGGTCCGCGATCCTGCTGCTGGCGCTGCCCGTGATGGTGCAGCAGCTCCTGCAGGCCTTCGTGGGGATGACGGACAAGATGCTCGCGGGTCACCTGGTGGAGGGTGTGCGCATCGCGGCGCTTGACGCCATCGGCATCGGTTCTTTCGTCACCTGGTTCATCGGCATCGCCATGAGCGGCCTGGGGATCGGGGGCCAAGTGATCATCGCGCGAGCCATGGGGGCGGGGGATCGCTCGACGGCGAAGCACGCGCTGGGCCAGGCCATGGGCGTGAGCTTCGCGTGGGGCGCGTTCGTGGGGCTGCTGCTCTATGGGCTCGCGCCGAGCCTCGCGCTGCTCGCCAAGCTCACGCCTGCGGCGGCGGGCTACCTCGTGGACTACCTGAACGTACTCGCGCTCTCGATGCCCCTCGCGGGTGTGATGCTCGTCGGCGCCATGTGCCTGCACGGCGCGGGGGAGACGCGCAAGCCGGCGCTCATTGCGATCTTTGTGAACGTGGTCAACGCGGGCGTGTCCTGGGCGCTGTCGGGGGCGGACATCGACCTCGGCGCTCTGCCCGGACAGTTGGCGGCGGAGGGCCGGATGGTCACCAACCCGTTCGACTTTGACCTCGGTGTCGCTGGGATCGCCGCGGGTACATCCGTGGGCTACGCGATTGGCGCGCTCCTGACATGGCACGCCCTCGTGCGCGGCGTGCCCGACCTAGCGCTCTCCCGCAGCGAGCTGCGGCCGCGCCGCGACATGATCCAGCGCTTCCTCCGCATCGGCGTGCCGAACTTTGCCGAGGGCATCGCCATGTGGGCGGTGAACCTCTTCGTGCTCTTGTTCATCGGCAAGATCGCCGCGGAGAGCCTCAAGGAAGGGGCTCTTGAGGGCGGGCTCCAGGGCGCCCACATCATTGGGATCCAGTGGGAAGCGTTCAGTTTCCTGCCGGGCTATGCGATCGGCACCGCGTCGGCGACCCTCACCGGCCAGTACCTTGGGGCCGGGGATCCCGCGAGCGCCCGGCGCGCCGTGTTGACGTGTGCCGCATTCGCTTCGGCGCTGATGGGAGTTCTAGGGGTGATCTTCATGACCTTCGGTGAAACACTCACCCGCATGATCTCGTCGGAGCCTATTCACCTAGAGCTCGTGCCCCAGCTGCTCTTCATTTGTGGCGCCGTCCAGATTCCCTTTGCCATCACGATGGTGATGCGCCAAAGCCTGCGCGGCGCGGGCGATACGCGCTGGGTCTTCCTGATCACGACCTTCAGCAGCTACGCCGTGCGGCTGCCCGCGACCTACGTGCTCGGGATCGTCATGGGGTTAGGACTCAAGGGCATCTGGTACGGACTCTGCGGTGAATTCCTGATTCGCGCGACGCTATTCTCAAGCCGCTTCCTCCACGGCGGCTGGCAGCGCACTCGCGTCTAACCCGGACACCTCCCATGCACGACCCCCGCTTCGATGAGCTCTTGCGAGCCGGCGCCGAGATCTGGCGCGACTACTGCAACGTGAACGCGGGGGTCTTTCACCGCGTGATCCCCGCGGACCACGCCCTCGCCGTCGAGGTGCTCCGAGACCAGCGCGAAACCGCGAATACCTTCCTCGAGCTGGGCTCTGCGACCGGCGTGATCACCATCATCGCGGACCTTCTGGGCTTCGACGCCTACGGCATCGAGATCGAGTCCGACCTAGTCGACACCTCGGAGCGCTTAGCGGAGGAGGTCGGCTCGGCCGCCACGTTCATCGAGGGCAGCTTCGTCCCCGAGGAATACCGTGACAACGTCGACCTGTTAGAGAGCGACTACATGACGCCCACCGAGGGCGCCGACGCCTACGCCGACATGGGCCTCGACATCGCCGATTTCGACCTCGTCTATGCGTACCCGTGGCCGGGGGAAGAGGACTGGCTCATCGAAATGGTCCGCCGCTTCGGAGGCGATCGCACCCGCCTGATGATCTACACCGTTCGCGACGGCTACGAGATCGTGGGCTAGGAGC
>CAYQKK010000091.1:0-23765 GCA_964417955.1 uncultured Planctomycetaceae bacterium | reverse complement strand
GGAGCCGGGCGCTTTTTCGTTGACCGATTCATGCTGCTGCGAGCAGCGTGAGGATCAGTGGTGGTTCGTGACCACGTGGCGCTGCGGCGGCGGGACGAGGCCGATGGCTCGGCCCACGCGCTTCTTGCCGTGCTGCGGGTTCTCGATGTAGTAGAGCGCGCGCTCGTAGACGCGGCGCAGTCGCTGAGGCATCGCGTAGTACCACTTCTCGTAGGAGCGAACCATGCGCTTGCGCAGCTCCTCCAGCTCGATCTGCGTGAAGTGCTCGTGCTTGTAGCCCGAGCGGTTCGACGAGACGTAGTTCTCGGAGAGGTCGGAGATGTCGATGGACGCCTGGTAGTTGTCCCAGGACTCCGTGCCGATCAGCGGGTTGAACACCGAGATGCGGATCAGGTCGGGGCCAGCGAGGCGCAGTACCTTCTCGGTCTCTTCGATGTCCTGGGGCGTTTCGCCCGGCGAGCCCACGATCAGATACACCTTGGCCCAGATGCCCGCGCGGCGGGTCATCTTGGCGGCGTTGACGATCACCTCGGGGGTGAGGTCCTTCTTGAGCACGTCGAGCATGCGCTGGGAACCAGACTCCCATCCGTAGTAGATACGGCGGCAGCCCGCACGGTGCATGTGCTTGAGCAGCGGGTAGTCCACGCAGTCGGCGCGGGTGTTGGCCACCCACTCGAACTTCAGGCCGCGACGGATGATCTCGTCGCACATCTCATGGATCCGTTTCTTACGCAGGGTAAGGATCTCGTCCACGAAGAGAATCACGCCCGGATCGTAGGTCTTGATGATGTGCTCGAGCTCGTCGACGATCGCCTCGGTGGAGCGAACGCGGAAGCCGCGACCGGTGAGCTCCTTCTGGCAGAAGATGCACTTGAAGGGGCAGCCACGCGTCGTGAAGATGTAGACGAGGTGCTCGGGGTTGTTCTTGAAGTACGACTCCATCGGCAGGAGGTGCCGGGCGGGAATCGGAAGCTCGTCGAGCTTCTTGATGAGCGGCGGCGCGGGGTTGTCTACCCAGAGCTCGCCGTCGCGCATGGACGCGAGGCCCGCGATCTCTTCGAGCGCGTTGTCGTCCTTGCCCTCGATGGCGCGAACCAGCTGGGGCAGCGTGTGCTCCGCCTCGCCCTTGAGGACGTAGTCGAAGTGGCCAGAGTCGAGGAAGACCCCTTGGTCGACGGAGGCGTGCGGGCCACCCATGATGGTGGTCTTACCCTGCTCCTTGGCGTACTTGGCCCAGGCGATCGCCCGGCGAATGTTCGGGGTCAGCGCGCTGAAGCCGATGATGTCGTTGGCATCGATCGCCGCTTTCATCTCTTGGTCGTTGCCGACGCGCTCATCATGCAGGGCGATGGGGAGCTTCTCGCGCTCCATCATCGCGCCGAGGTACCCGATACCCAGGATCATGGACAGCGGATCCTCTTGGACGTGCGGCTTGACGTAGGTGAGAAGAGTCTTTTGCATCGATGAGTCTAGTGGTGGCGGGTGATCGCCAAATACGCAGGCGCTGGAGAGCCCATAAGCAGGCGGGAGCACCGGTTCGGATACCCCTTCAGCATACGCGCTGCTGAATGGGCTGCAAACAGGGGCTGATTGAGTTCTATCGACCTTCTCGGGGGCCTCGCCCCCAGTTGTTCTCACCTTGATTCAGCCTGAACGGAAAGTAGGCCCTCAGCGTCCCAGAGTGCCCCCTCTGATCCCTCTTTCATCTAAGTGAGGCGCCGCGAAGGGACAAATGACCGCGGAGGAACCACTCGATTCTCCCTGATCGAACGCCCCGGGGCGGGGACTCGATCACTTCAGGTGCAGGGTGGACACCCGATAGAGCTGCCCAAGGGCCTCGTACCGGGCCTGGAGTTCGGCTGCTAGGCAAGGGGCCACCCCCACCATGGACTCGAACTGCCAGAGCCCACTGTAGGGATCAAAGAAGAACCACACTCCGTTCTCATCGTCGCGATGCCAGACCATCTCGTGGGAGCCGTCGTAGCCCACGAGCCCCAGGACCGAGGTCCCTTTGCGATCGATCAAGCTGTAGCAGAGCTGGAGGAAGTGAGACCCGAATCCGGTGAGCGGCAGGCTCTCCGAAACCCTCATCCCACAGGCCTTGATCAAGGACCTGTTCCCGTGGGCATCGCCGGGTTGATAGTGCGCTCGAACGACCTCCCATCCGGCCGGACTGAGATCGGTGAATTCGGGGAGCTGCTGCGGCTTACCGTAGTGCTGTAGCTGCAGCAGTACCTTCGCCATGTCGAGGCACATGCCGAAGCAGTAGCCGGCGTCGAGCTCCAGCTTCTGGATAGCTTGTGTATCCGTGGAGAGAACCTGAGTCGGGCTTGCGGTGGTCTGCATGGTTTCCTGGGGGGGGCATCCGTTGCAAGGGGAGCCCCTTGCGAGCGGGTACCGACAGGGCACACCTCCCACCGTCGTGAATTCCGTCAGAAGAACCCAAGTTTCCGCGTCAAGCGCCCTGGTTACATGAACGCGCCGGCCCCTCGCGATGAAGCGAGGGACCGGCGCGCTCACCGTGCAGAAAACGATTTACAGGGCGTAGGGGTTCACCCGCGAGCGCGAGCAGGTCACTACGGCCAGCTGCTTGGGCGACTCAGGCGCAGAAGCACTGTTCCAGAACTCAAGGAACTGAGGCAGCGACTGGTCCGGAACGCCCGGCGGGGTCCCCGGCTCGATGGGAAGGTCAGCGACGGTGGGCTGGGCGTAGGTGCTAAACATCGCCCAGAACTCGACGGTGTATGCGTTGGTGTCACCGCGCTCAGGGTGCCCAGCGTCGGCCGCGGTCACGACCCGGAGAGCTGTTTTTGCATTCACGGCCCCCACTGTTTCCACGGGTCCCGCGGGAGCGTAGGCGGAGCCAGGGTCGACCTGGTCCACCATGTCCCCGGCGGCTGGCGCGACCGGCACGACCGGCCATTTCTCGAACGGAGCGTAGAACTCGGGGGAAGCCGACGGAACGCCGCGGAACGTGGCAACCCAGGAACGTGCGAACGTAGAACCTGGCTGCCAGATCGCGTCAGGACCGGTGCCTTGCAGCGCTACTTTCCACTGATCGATCGAGGTGAAGACGTGGGCAGGGTTCGAAGGCGCCTCGGCCGTTGCCGTTTGGGCAGGCGGCGGGACGTAGGCGGGCTGGAAGACCCACTCGGTCACCTGACGATCTGATGCGGCGTCGACGTAGCTAAAGCCGAAGGCGCGCGCTTCGCCCGCCTGGCTGAATTGCATCGACTGATTGACGGCGAATCGGGCATCGAGGTTCGACGGCTGCGCGGCGGACTCGTCGGACGGTTGATAGGCGAAGGCACTGGAGGATCCAGACATGGCAGTTTTTTCCTCGCTCACGGTTGGAGCGACTTGGCAGGAGGGGGGTCACCTCGGCCCAACGAGCTGAGCTGTGAGGAGGAACACGTCAGGGGAGACCGCGTTCACCAAGGAACTTCGGCGCCTAGCGGTCTCCGAAGGGAGCCAATCCCAGGAGCGTCTCAATTTCGCTACAGCTGAGAACATCCAAGCGGCCGCCCGTGAACCCGGCAATTGGGCTCGCGCCAAAGGCCTCCAGCCAGCCAGCGAGAAGCGGCTGGCACGCCTGCCTCGCACTGGGGGCCAAGGCGAGAACCTGGAGCGCGACCCCGGGGTCGCTCGCGGCGACGAGCGAACCAAACAGCTCCGCGTCCCCATCGTCAGGCTCTCCTCCGGCGTCGATGACGAGTGCCCGTGCCAAGGCCGTTGACTCGAACTGGCCTAGGGTCTTGAACGCGCCGAACGACAAAGCCGACATCGACCGGTACCGCGCCGAGTCCTGACGAACGCGCGCGATCGCTGCCTCGGTCAATCCATACAGCGCGGAGAGACTCATCAACCCAAGGGTTTCGAAGCTCGCATCAAGCTCGACGTCCGGCTCGGGTAGCTCCCCCATTCGAAACCGCAGCGATCGCGTGGTCCAGAGGGCGCGGGCTTCCAGCGTAGGGAAGGGTAGCGCGTAGATCGCGTCGCGCGCTCGCTCAACGTCCGTCAGCGCCAAGTCGTAGTGCAGCGCTTCCATGGCGGCCGACGCGGCGCTCAAATAGCAACTTGCCTCGCTGTACCTGGTTTCCATCGCGCGCGCCGAAGCGCGATAGAGAGCCGCCGAACGCTCGAAGCTGCCGCGACGGTAGGCCGAGAGCGCCGCCCACCGGAACCGAGATGCGCGCAATGGCCTCTGCTGGTGCACGTCGCCGGCAATGGATCTCGCTCGGCGAAGAACGGCCGCTCGTACGGCGCGTCCTTCGGTGCGGCCAAGAGAAAGCGAGCCGTGATAGCAAAGCGACAGCGAATACGCCGTGATTCGGCACCACTCCTTCAGATCCTCGACGCCGCCTTGCCGCATGATTTCAGAAGTCGGGAGTGTGACCTCTTCGACTCCTTCCGCAGCGCGCTGGTTGTTCCCGAGGGCGTTGGACCTCGCGCCTTGAATCGCTTGCTCGAGAATGTCACGAAGGACACCATGCATCCGGCTGCGAGCGAGCTCGAAGGCCGCGTGGTCTAGGGCAGGCAGCTTTCTGTCCTGCATGGCGATCCGCACGAGCAGCGGAAGCAAGCGGCGCTCAGCCGCGGAGCTCCCGAGGGGCCATGTCCGGACCCGCGCCAGCGAATCCACAAGCACGGAGCTAGCCTGCGCGCTCCACCCGTCGACATCTAGCTCAGACACCTCCGCGGCAACGCGATTCACCCATGCTGTTCTAGCGGCAGCATCGAGTTCGACGCCAGCGGCGTTCGGGCCCGCCGCGGACCCCAGTGGTTCACTACGCAGCGCGAAGAGCCCCGCCGCGTGAACCTCGATACGGTCTCCGCTCCAGAACGCCACGCCTCGCTCAACCCACTCTTTCAGCTGCTGCGCCGCAGCCCTCCCGTCACGGCCGCAGCGTCGGGCGAGTTCCGTCGCCGCCCCTGAGCGCAAACGATGAATGGGCTCGAGCCCGGCAAAGATCGGCACCCAATAGCCCATGCGTTCGCCGCCTTTGTTGCTCTGAGCCTGTGCCACCAGGGATTCGAAATTGGCGCGATCGGGAGCTGCAGCCGGCCTGGCGAGCAGGCCCTGAAGCTCCTGCGCATTGCGCGGTCGATCCCCGCGGGAACTTCGGATCACCGCGAGTAGGCTTCGGCATAGGGACTCGTTCCCTGGCTCGAGCGCGACGGCCTCTGCGCCATCTCGCAGCTCCCCAGGCGCGTATCCGGTCAGCGCACGAAGCCCCATCAGCGCGCATGAATACACATCACTCCCTGCGTCGCCCATCTCCCCATCGAGCTGCTCCGGGGCTGCGTAGGCTTCGGTTCCAACGGAGAGTTCCGGACCCGCTCGCGCAGCGCCGAACGCGGGGCCGTGCGCGATCCCAAAATCCACAAGGAAGGCCTGGTCATCCGCCGTGACGAGCACGTTCTCAGGCTTTAAATCTCGGTGAACCACGCCTCGCCTATGGACTGCAGCGATGCTCCGGACAAGCGAGTGGAAAGCGTCACGGGGGCACCCCGTCCCAGGGAACGGCGTCCCTTCGATGAAGTCGAACACGAGGTAGTGGCGCTCTCCTCCCTCATCGCCTTCGAACACACCTTGATCTCGAAGTCTCGCAACTCCGAACTCAAGTCTACGGAGGCACGCGGCCTCACGCTCTAGAGCCGCCCGTGACAGCGGGGCGACGAGGGGGATCTTGACGGCCACCTCGTCATGGGTCAGCTGGTCGATGCCGCGGTAGACAGTGCCAAATGAGCCGCCGCCAACCACGGACATCAGTCGATAGCGCCCGTCGAGGCTCAGGCCCACAGCCGATCGCTCATCGCTCACCGCTAGCTCCTCGAGACTCGGCGACTCGGGCAGCTCAAAGTCCGCAGAGGCATGGGCCGTGAAAAGCTCCTCCGCGAGACTCGCGAGTGCATCGGGAACGCCCCTTGATCGGTAGTAGCTAACTCGCACCTCGGAGGGCTCGCCGAGCAGCTCCTCAAAGAGTTCCTCGAGTGAAACGCTTGGCCGCGTCACTACACTTCCGTTGCGGATGCGCCCCGGCCCATACTCCGTGCAAGCCAGGCGCGAGCAAGCTCCCAGCGCCGCTCCACTGTCTTCGAAGAAACGGCCAACACGTCCGCTACCTCAAGGACGGTGAGCCCACCGAAGTAGCGCAGTTGAACAACTTCAGCGGCGAGGGGCGCCGCTTCCTCCAGCTCGTCGAGTGCGGCTTCGAGGTCCAGTAAGTCGAGGGCCATCAACCCGCCCTCGGGTCCTTCTAGCTGAACCGCAGCGGCTTCGTCGAGACTCAGCGCCGTACCAGCGCCACGTCGTTTCAGCGCGGACACCGAACGGGCCTTCTCCACGAGGATGTCCCGCATGGCCCGCGACGTGTAGAGCACAAAATCGCGCTCCGCCGAGCGATCGAGTTCGTCGCGACCCCGCACGCGCAGGTAGGCCTCGTGCAAGAGCGCCGTGGGCTGGAGCGTCACATTCGACGGCAACGTAGACATCCGCTGATCCGCGATTCGTCGCAGCTCGGCGTAGCAGCGCTCGAAAAGTGCATCACGATCCGCTCGCGTTCGCTCCTGGAGATTTTCCGCCTCGGGCATGCTGACGGGGAGTCTAGCAGTCTGCAGCGAGCGAGGAAGTCCCAAATACCCGGTGGCAATGGATGCGCGGCTTCAGGGGGCCGTCGAGGCCAGTGCGGCCTCATACTCCTCGAGAAACTCGTCCGCCAGACGAGCCATGGTGAAGTTCTCCAAGAGACGTGCGCGACCCGCTTCCCCCATCCCCTGGGCAGCTTCGGGGTCCCGCAACAGCACCGCGATGCGCTCGGCGTAGGCAGCGACGTCGAACGGGTTCTCGATGAAACCCGACGCGCCGTGCTCGACCACCTCGCGGCTCCCGCCAAAAGTCGTCGCCACCACGGGCTTCGCCTGCTCCATCGCCTCAAGGTTCACAAGACCGAACGTGTCGAAGCACAGCGACGGTGTCACGAACACGTCGGTCACGCCGTAGGCGAGCGGCAGCTCGTCCGGCCCTAGCCAGCCCGTCGGAACCACGCGGTCTCCCACTCCGAGGGCCTCCGCCTGGGGCGCAAACTCGCCGTCGTAGATCTCGCGCTTGCCCATCACGATCAGCCGCAGGGCGGGGAACTCGGGGCTCAGTACCTGAAGCATCTCAAGGAGCTTGCCCACGCCCTTCTGCTCGTGCAGCCTGCCGCCGATAGCGAGCACCTGGGCACCGACGAGACCGTGCTTCTCCCGAAACCCGTCGAGCTGCTCCTTCGTTGGCCGAGAGTCTGCCGTTTCCAGGGCGTTGTGAACGGTTCGATGAACGGGCAGGCCGTTGGCACGCATGACGCGCCCGAGTTCCTCCGACACCGTGGTCACGCGCTGCACGTCGCGCTCAAGCACCGTCCGGATGCGCCGGTTACGACCGGGACGAAACCGGAAGCGCTGGCACGGAATGCACTTGCCCGCGTAGGCCTTGACGTCGTCCAGCTTGCCGCCGTGCTCCTCGCCCCCGTGGAAGCAGGTCAGCTTCTGGTAGCAGAACGTCATCGCGTCGTGGGAGGTGAACACCACCGCCGCCCCCGCCCCGCGCGCCTGGGTCAGCGAGTGGTACCCGAGGTGGGTGTGCACCAGATGGGCGTGAACCACGTCGGGGCGCCACTCCGCCAGGACCGCGGCGAGGGGCCCTTCGATCGCCTTGTTGCGCAGGGAAACCCAGGCGCGCCAGCGCAGCGGGTAGTCAGAGTGCAGCCGAAAAACGGTCATGCCATCGATGGTCGTGGGCGTCGCGTCCTTCGCGTCGCGCACCGTCGCCACCACCGCGGTCTTGTGCCCGCGCGCGCGAAGCTCACGGGCGAGCCCGTACATCTGCCGCGTGCTCGACCCCACGCCGGGATCGCCAATCTCGCAGAAGAAGAGGACTCTCATGGGGCCGTCTTGTTCAAAGCGGCGTCATAGATGCCGAGCACCGTGCGCGCGTTCTCCTCCCAGGAGGATCGCTCCGCGTGGGCCCTGCCCCCCACTTCCAGCCGCCCGCGAAGCCCGTCGTCATCCAAGAGCGAATCGAGCGCGCTGAGCACAGCGCTCGCCTCTTGGGGCACCAACAGCCCGCTCTCCCCGTCGACAATGGCGTCCTCAGCGCCCGAATCGAGGCTACCGATGGCCACGGTCCCAGCGGCTGCCGCCTCTAGGTACACGATGCCGAATCCTTCGAAGCCTCCGTCCGACGCGGTCACGGGCGTATGCAGGAACACAGTCGCTCGCTGCAGAAGGTCGATCTTCTCGGCCTCGCTCACGTTGCCCACAAAGTGCAGTCGGTCCCCCACACCGTGCTGATCCGCGATTCCCTGGAGCGAGCGCTCGTATTCATCGCCCGAACGGTTCCCGACAAGGAAGTGGTGCAGCTCGGGGTCCCGCGCAGCGCGCTGGGCCCATGCGGTGATCGCCAGGTGATGCCCCTTGCGCTCTTTGATCTCTCCGATGCCCAGCGTGTACCGCTTGCCGTGCCAGTCGCGCGCTCCGTCCGGCAAGACCACGGGCTCCACGTAGCTTTCCGCGTCCACCGCGTTGGGCACCACCTTGACCGAATCCGGAGGCAGCACGCTCTCGGGAACGATCCCGAGCAGCCGCTTGCGGGTAAAGCGTGAGACGGAGATCAACGTAGCGAAGCGCCGGTAAGCACTCAGCGCGCGATCGCGGTGCCGGTCCGACAGAACGGGCTGAATCGTGTACGTGCCGTGCCCCGTAGCGACGCACGGAATCTTGAGCTTGTCCGCGGCGTCCACCGCGATCAGGCTGTGGGGAAAGTCTTTGATCGCGTGGATCAGAGTCGCTCCCTTCGCCGCCTTCTTCGTGTTGCGCGTGCCGATCAGCCGCCAGATGAAGAACCGAGACGGCGTCATGTAGTAGAAGTAGTCTGGCGGCAGCGCCACCTCGACCTTCCAGTGGGCCGGCACGTCGGCCGACGTTGGCCTATGCTTCCGCGCGAGAAGCACGTGCACGGACATCTCCGGACGCAGAGCCTCCATGGCGCTGATGAGCCGCACGGCGTAGCGGCCGACGCCGTCTAGGTCGGAGAGTGAATCGGTGAGGAAGACAACCTTCATGGTCGGGGCGATGCACCTTGGGACTCTTGGGACATGAAGGCAAGGATTCGCTGCGCGCGCGCCTCCCAGGTGTGTGATTCCACGGCGAGTGTCGCGCACTGGGCCATCCTCTGCCGGCCAGCTGGGTTTGCGAGCAGTCCATCGATCCCCTCCGCCAGCGCCGCCGGGTCCTCCGGCTCGACGAAGTGAGCGGCACCTGACTCCCCCACCGCGTCGCGCAGGCTCGGCAGGTCGCTGGCCACGAGGGGAAGCCCCGCCGCCATGGCCTCGAAGACTTTGAGTGGCGAGGTGTAGTGGGAGCTAATGCGCGGCGTCTTGCGGTTGGGCACCACGCCCACGTCCGCGGCCGCCAAGTAAGCGGGGATCTCACCGGCCTCGCGGAATCCGTCGATGCGCACGTTGTCCTTGCCACGTGCTCGCTCCTGGAGTGCAGCCACGTCCTGATCCATGCCGCCGACGATGAGAACGAGCGCGTCACCTAGCCGGTCTGCGGCGTCCACCAGCACATCGACGCCCTTCCACTTCAATAGGCCGCCCGCGTAGAGCACGACGGCGCGGTCCGGATCAAGACTCAGGCTGCGCCGCGCCTCGGCGCGCGTAGGAAGGGCGCCGGCGAGGCCCGCGTCCACCGCGTCATGTTCCACCCGCATGCACCGCTCCGGCACACCGAGTTCTAGGAGGTCGTCGCGTACTCCGCTGGAGATGGCGATAACCTTGGCACCGGCCGAGACCGCGCCGAGAAGCATGGACCTGCGGGCTTTGCCGCCGGGAACGCGGTGGATCTCCAACGCGAGGCCCGGTCGCCCTCGCAGCCCGTGCCCGACCTCCACGTCCCGCGCCAGGCACAGGGCGCCTCGAAAGTCACGGCGCACCGTTCGTGTGGCGCTGCGCCCAAAAGTCCACTCCTGCAGGCGCGCCGGGAAGAACTGCGCAAAGCGGGGCACCGTATCGATCCAATCGGAGCAGCTCGCCGCCACGAGGCCGGGCTGCTCTTCGTTCGGATCGAAGTCCATGAGCAGTCGGCGCCATACCTCGGCGCTCTCCTGCGCTGGGGTATCGCGTCGGCGGGCGTGGATCACGGTGGTCGCCACACCGGCGCGCTGGAACGCGCGCGCGGCTTTAGCGATCTGAACGGACTGGGCCCGCTGGGACGGCATCCGTGCGTTCGCGACGAGCACGAGTCGGGCAGCTGGGTCAGCGACCATCATTCTCCCCAAAGCGGTAGCGGACATGGTCTTGGACCTCTTCTTGCATGATCGCGTGGGTCGGAGCCCGGAACCAAAGGTTTCGGATCCCTGCCCGGTCGACGCAGCGTTCCTCGATCTCGACCCCGTCCGCTGTGCCGCGGAACGCACGCTCCACCCGCCCGCCGACGGAGGTGCCATCCGCGCGGGCAAAGGGACCCGACAAGAGAACCGCGTCCTCGGTGACCTCGAGCCGGGACCCGCGATCAAAGGAAGAAGAGACCGCGCTCGAACCGAAGTCCAAGACGCCTCGCTTCAGGGCGTCGAGGGGCTCGCGCACCGCGCCGAGCTTCGACAGCAGCGATGGGCCCGTTCGCCAGCGGTTGCGCATCAGCCAGCCGGAGAAGCGCAGATCAGCGGCCCCCGCGGTCCAACCGCGCTTCGGGCTCGGCGTCCCCGCCCCGCCGCTCCATGCTCCCATCGGTCGCCGCGCGAATCGATCCGTCTGGAAGAGGTCTCGCCCGGCCGTGCGACTGAATACCCGCAAGAGCCCCCCGCCGGCCGGGCTTCCGTGGAACGCATTCCCCGGCGGCCGGGCGCCGCGGACCCATGCGACCACCTCCGGCGTGTCAAGACGGGCGAGGTCCACGTCGGGGAAGTGTCGAATCGTGACCTCCGCGGGCGATGTCCACTGGGGCTCTGAGAAGGCCTCCTCCAGCGCGTCGAGGCTACGTGCGATCCAGCAGGCATGGGCCGCCCAGAAGAAAGGACACTGATAGCTCCGTTCGCCGCGCCCATTGGCTGCGGCGTCGTGGCTGCGCACTCGGCCGTCCCCGTCGAGGTGATGGAGCCATGCCCGCCACGATGCGCGCAGCGCGGCAGCCGCGCGCGGCGCCCTCGTCCTGCACCACTCGATTCCGAGGGCCGCAATGTCGAACGGATGCGAGGCGACTTCGTAGTGGCCGCCCCAGTACCAGGGCTTGGCCTCCACCGAACCCGTCTTGATTCCGTCGGGACCCAGCAGACCGTGGAGGAAGTCCATGCCCTTCGAAAAGCCGACGTCGAGGGCGCGGCCGCGCTCCTCCCCAAACGCCGCTTCGAGGGCGAACGAGGTGAACGCGGTCACCCGGGACTGGTAGTACGCACTCGCGTCCGCGGCGCCGGGGTGGGCGGCGCCCCACTTCTCCGGGTGGTAGGGAAAGCTCCCGTCCGCGCGCTGCTCGGCGTTGAGCCGCTCGGTCCCGACCTCGCACACGTAGGCCAGCACCTCGTGCCCGCTCAAGCGGAAGGCCTGGGCCGCACCGGTCATGGCCCACGCGCACTGGGCGGGCACCCCCTTATCGACGATCGCGTAGCGCAGGTAGGTCTGCGCATGGAGCACGGCGGCGTGGGTGAAGCTCTGGCGGTCCTCATCGGAGAGCTCGTCACCGAGCTCGAGCACGGCGGTGCCCAGCGCATCGCTGCAGGCTCCGCCGTCGATCACGCTGTTGGAACAGTTGTACGGATCGTGGCGGCCCGGGCGGAACGTGAAGCACGTGCTGTCATCTTCGCGTTCTAGCCGTGCCACCAAGCGCCTCCCTTGGGTGCGCACGACCTGGATCAGCTTCGCGCGCTCGTCCCCCGCCGCGTACCGGGCGAGCTCTACGGCGAGCACGATCGCGCCCGCTGACTTGCCCGTGTGCTCGATGCCGTGCTCGCGGCAGACGAGCGCTCCCGTGGCCGAGTCCTCCTGGGCCAGCATCCAATTCAAGACCCGATGGAGCGGATCCAGAAGCTCGCGGCGCACAGGCGCCGACCTGCGTGGAGGTGCGACCTCGGTCACCGCTGCTCCATCCGACGGACGAGACGGGCCATGAGCGCGTCAACCTCGTGGTGCTCCGCCACGATCTCTCGCAGGCATTCGCCGGTATGCTGGCGCTCAACGGCGGGGCGCTGGATCCAGGCTTCGAGTCGATCCGCGAGGGACACTGCGTCATGGGATTCGAAGGTGAACTCCGCGGCGCGGGGCCCCAGCTCGTCATGGACTTCCAGAACGGGGGGGATCGACTCGTTGCAGCTCACGAAGGGTCGGCGAGCCGCCATGGCCTCCAGCACCACCTTGTCGACGCTCCCGGTTCCGGACGCGTTGATGAAGAGATCGGCCCCCTCGAACGCCGCAGGGATTTTTGGGTAGGGCACTGCGCCGACGAACGTCACCGCTTGGTCGAGGCTCCGTTCGGAAACGGCCCTGTGCACGGAAGCCTCGTACTCGTCGTCACCGCGCGCGAGGGTGCTGCCGGCCCAGGTGAGCTGCACGGAGTGGCCGCGATCCCGAAGCAGCGCGACCGCTTCGATCGTCGTCAAGGGGTCCTTCGCTGGCGTCAGTCGCCCGACGGAGAGAAGCCGCACCGGTGCGTCCCCGAAGTCAGCTGCGGGCGCCACGTCGAAGTGAGCGAGATCGATGCCGTGGCCGGTGACGATCTTCTTCGGGGTGTCCACCCGCAGCGAAAGGTCGGACGCGGTGAAGGCTCCGTCTACGACCTTCAGAGCTGACAGGAGGCGCCCATCGACACCCTTGTGCGTGTACCAAAGGTAGTGCGCCATGCCGGCGCGCCCGATGCTCTTTGCCGCAAGGGTGGAGTAGCGCGGCACCATGTGGGTCAGCAAGCCGTCGAAGCCTTCAGCAAGGGCTCCCTTCAGGAAGCCCCGGTAGCGCAGGTAGCGGCCGATGTAGCCGCGGCGTCCGATCACCCGCACGTCGACGTTGTCCGGGAGCCCGTCGAGGTTGCCCGCCTCAAGCGCCAGCACTCGCAGCGACTCCACTTCCTTGGCCAGCCCCTGCACCCAGCGCATGACGAACCCCAGCACCGCGTCGTCCCGGTCAAGGACCTGGGTCACGAACACTAGCTTCATCGGGGGCTCCCGGCTTTCCCGGCGTCTTGGAGCCCGATGAGCCCCTTGGCATAGCGTTCGAGAGCGGCGTGGTACTCGAACTTCTGAACGCGCCGAATGGCTTCGGTGGAACGCTCGCGACGACGTCCCTCGTGCGTGGTGACGTCGACCAACGCCGCCACAAGGCTCTGCACGTCGAAACCCGCGAGCTTGCCTGCCTTGCCGTCGCGCAGGAGGTCCGCCATCACCCCCACGGGCGTCGAAACCACCGGCGTTCCGCAGGCCATGGCTTCAACGGTGAAGCGCGGTCCGCCTTCGCACGTCGAGGCGCAGACGCAAACGCGACTGGTGCGGTAGACCTCGGCGAGCTCGGTGGGCTCGGCAATCCACTCGACCCACTCAATATCGTCCGCGATCCCAAGGCGCTCGGCCTGCTCCATCAGGGCCGCCCGATCCGGCCCCTTGCCCACCATCATGGCGCGCATGCGCTTGTTCTGGCCGGCCATGATCGCCATCGCCTCAAGGATCCGATCCACGCATTTGTTGGCGACCATGCGACCCGCGAAGACGATGTCGCGGGCGATGGCCGTCTCGCGCCGCGGCGGATGGAACACGTCGAAGTCGAGGTACTGCGACGGCAGCACCACGATCTTGTCCTCGGGCACGCCCCAAGATCGCAGGAGGTCCGGCATCTCGGTCTCGTTGACGACGCGAAAGCCCGCCGCCTTCTTCTTCACCCAGCCTACGTACGCCCTCGCGAGCAGCTTCTCAGCCCGCTCGGCCGCGCCCTTCGCCACCGGGTGGCCGGGGATATGGTGCAGCTCGGAAATGAAGGGAACGCCCGTGGCCCGGGAGAGCCGCGCGCTCCCGCGGCCGTTGTAGAAGGTCCCGTAGTCGTGACTGACGATGAGCCCATGCCCGTGCTCCTCGATGAGCGAGCTCCCGTAGGCCTCGATCCAGCGCGGCATCTGCCCCCGCCCCACCGAGGCCGGGTGAAAATGAACGTTCCCGTGAATCACGTCAACGGTCACGTCGCGCTCCTGCTGGGGCACCAGCACGTCCACTCGCTCGAAGAAGGTCGAGAAGTGCCGCTGCATCGACCAAAAGGGCCCGCGCTCTCCAATGGCGACCTGTCGGTCGCCGCTCACCATGAGAAGGTTCACCCGTGGAAGGTTAGCAACCTCGCAGCGCGGATCCGGAACCAAAGCCGCCAGCTTTCCCTAACGGGGAACGGTGCGGGCGTGGATCCCCATTCGGACCCACCCGATCCTCGTTAGCCCGCGGAGAGGCCTGCAAGCGGCGCTGAGTTCTTCGACGAAGAGGGGTGATCCCACGGCGCAGCCTCACCTCAACGGATCAGGTGCCACTCCGTTTGGCGACCTCCGATATAGCGGACCTTTTCGCCGTCGAACCACGCGTCCTGCTCGAGCTTGATCTGGATCGGCTGATCGTCCCACTCGGCAAGGGGCACGAGGACGTTGCCTTCGATGGCGTAGGCCGTTTGGGCGTGGAGAGGCCAGTCGCCGCGCACCGGCGTCGGGCCCTGGTTGTCCCACATACCGATCGTGGGCCCGGCGGCATGGCCGAAGAAGCCTAGGGGATGCGTGTAGACGCTGCACACGATGCCCTCGGCCTCCGACGCGTCGCGCGTAGCCTTCAAGATCTCGTTGCCGGTGCGGCCATGGACGAAAGAGCCCGTGAGTAGATCCTGCCAGCGGTTCCCCACCGCCATGGCATCCTTGAGTCCTTGGGGCACGTCCTCCTCGCCTGGACGCAGCACGTAGGCCATCTCCTGGGTGTCCGTGTTCAGGCGCAGGTAGCGAATCCCCACGTCCGTGTGGAGCACGTCGCCCCTCCGGATGACCTCATGGCTCTTGCCCCAGAAGGACGCGTCTCCCTCGGGCATGAGGCCGCGGCGCTGCACGTTGCAGTAGGGCATGAACCAAGCCGGCAGCCCGAGGTCGCTGAAGCGCTGGCGCAGGTACCAGGCCACGTCGTCGGTGGTCGTGACACCGGGCGTGATGACGCGATTCGAGAAGCCCTCGGAGATCACCTGCCGCGCGAGGTGCACAATCTGCGGGTACACCTCAAGCTCCATTTCGGTGCGCGTCTCCAGCCATCGGATCGCGAGGGTCTCTGCGCTGGTGAGGCGGCTCGCCAGCTCTTCCGGAAGAGCCTGTGAGAGGCGCTGCGCCAGGCCCGAGCTGAGGCCATCACCGAAGGCCCAGTGCTCGCTCGTGTTGATCCCGATTTTCTCGGGGCTGCGTTCGGAAATGACCTCGGCGAGTCTTTGCCACTGCTCGTCGTCCGCGCCGCCATCCCAGGCCGATCCATAGAAGTCGCCGAGGTCGTAGCGGCTGACGGTCAGTCGCTCGATCCCCTCCTCTTCACCTCGGTCGAAGAACACCAGCATCGTGGTACGCCGTGCCGCAAAAACAGGCTCGGGCACGAGCGTCAGGTAGACGGGATCCTCCGCGTACTCGCGATTGATCACGAGCCACATGTCGAGGCCCGCTTCTCGCATGAGCCGCGGCAGCAGGTGATCCAATCGATCCTGAAGCATCCGGTTGACGGCCTCTGTTTGGGCGCGCTCCGGAAGCACCGCAAAGGGGCCAGGGTGGATATAGCCCTCGCTCCAGAGCGTCCGGGAAGCGCTCGGCTCCGCGACGGTCTGCGATGCATGGGCCACGGCGGAGGCCATCAGGCATCCGAGAAGGGTGGCGACGAGGGCGCGCTTGGGGTGCAACATGTGCACCACCGTAAGCGGTTGTCACTCGCGTTGCCAACGCCCGTAGGTCTCCTCAAGCCGGGTCGCCAGGGCCTCGGCGCTGTGGAGCTCCTGCACGCGCTCACGGGCCCGGCGTCCCATGCCTTGGGCTTCCTCTGGCCCTCCGAAGAGGCCAGAGATCGCGGCGGCGAGTCCGTCGCGATCCACTGCGAGGAGTCCAGTGACGCCGTTCTGAACGAGCTCGGGCACGCCGCCCACCGCCGTGGAGATGACAGGACGTCCCGCCGCCGCGGCTTCGATCATGGCCACGGGCATGCCCTCCGTAAACGAGGTGGAGAGCAGCACGTCCATCGCTTCGTGGATGGGAGCTACGTCTTGGACCGCACCCAAGAGCGACACGCGACGCGAGATGGATTCGGGCAAACGCCGCAGCTTAGCCTCGACCCGTTCACGCTCCGCCCCGTCCCCCGCAATCAGGAGATGAGCGTCCGGGAACTCCTTGGCAACCGCAGCGAACACGTCCACGGCCAGAGTGGTGCGCTTCACGGGAGCCAGCCGCCCGATGACCCCGACGACCGGCGCTGAAGGAGGAATGCTGAGGGAGCGACGCAGGGGCGTGGACTCGCGGATGTTCGGCAAGGTGAGCTCGGGCAGGCGCAAGAATGCGTCGAGCTGGATTCCCGGCTGACAGACCTCGATCTGCTCTACCTGCGCTACCCCGAGGCGACCGAGGTCGGCGCGCGTGGCCTCAGATACCGCGAGGACTTGGGTGGTCGAACGCGCGAGGTGAGCCTCTAGCCGACGCAGGGCGAAGCTGATAGGAGCCGGAAAGTAGCCTTCGAGCACGTGGCCGTGGAACGTGTGGACCGTCGGCACATCGGGAATCGAACGGCGAGCGGCGCGACGGCCGATAGCGCCGGCTTTCGACGCGTGGGTATGAACGACGTCGGGTCGCCAGTCTGCGAGCGCTCGGCCGAGATGGCGCCGCGCTTTTCCATCGTCCCCGAACAACGCGGAGAGCCCGCGCCGCAGCCCAGGAACGCGGTGGACCTCGACGCCGGATGAACGAAGCTCATCGGAGAGGTCCCCCTCCCCGGGCTCAGGCTCCCCCGCAAAGACGATCACGTCGTGACCGCGCGCCTTCAAAATAGGATCGGAGGCCAGCACCTGGCGGGCTGGGCCGCCGAGGTTGAGCCGCGTCAGGACACGGGCAATTCGCATGGGAGCGCATGGGAGCCGTGTCGCTGCACCGCGTCCGCCACGATCTCTTGGAGCTCCCAGGGTGCGCTGCCGCCGGCGCCGTCGGCATTCGACAGGTCACGGACGGGCACTCCCGTCTTCGGTGAGCTGAGTCCCAGCCCGCGCAGGCGGCGCAGGTCCGGAACGCGGTGGAGGACGTCCTCAAAGTTCTTGCCGACGTCGACGCTCGGATCAACGAAGTCCCTGCGCGCAGGTGGCTGACCCGTTTGCACAGCCACCGCGTCCGCCACCATTTCGGCAAGCTCGGCGATCGTGGCCTTCGCCATCCCGCCGACGTTCAGGGCACCCTCAAACGCAGCGGCGCGTTCGGAGCCCAGGAAGGCTCCGGGGGCGGCCAGCACCGCGACGTCGCGCGCGACGGCGTCCACGTGGGCAAAGGTGCGCACCTGATCGCCGCGCCCGTGAATACAGAGCGGGGCGCCTCCGCTAGCGGCCTCAATGAAGCGCGGCAGGACCATGCCCGAAGCCGCGTCCTGACCAGGGCCGACGACGTTGAAAAAGCGCAGGTGAATCGCGCCATCTACGACGCGATCGATCGCCTCCTCCGAGGCGAGCTTCGATGCGGCGTAGCGCCAGCGCCCTTCCGCCGCCAAGGGTCTCAGCGTAGACGTCTCGGCGAGTGGCTCGGAGGACTCGGCGTAGACCTCGGAGGTCGACGCGGCGACCACGCGGACCGAGCGTCCGCGTCCACGGGCAAAGCGCACCGCTGCCGCGATGGAGCTCGCACCCGCGAGGTTCTCTTCCTCGCAGCCCATGGGGTCCTGGAGCACACGGCGCACCCCCACTCGGCCGGCGAGATGAAGCACCGTGTCCACGGGGCCCCATTGAGGCTCTGTTTCCCCAAGGATCGTTCGCAGGAGGCCCTCGCGGTCGCGTACGTCACGTTGGACAAAGCGAAAGAGAGCCCCGTCCCTGCCGTAGCTGAAGGGCTCAAGCCGCTCACGGCGTCCCGCAGAGAGGTCGTCAAGGCCCGTCACCCTCACCCCAGCGTCCAGGAGCACCCGCGCCACGGAGGCACCGATGAAGCCCGCAGCCCCTGTAATAAAAACGTGGTGTGTGTCGAACATGAAGTCTCCGTGGGACGACGGTCGGGATTCAATCTTCCCGACTGCCGAGTGTCCGGACGGGAGACTACTCGATCAAGGGGGTCTCGACCTAAGGCTACGATGTGAAGTGCTGGCCCGTGGGGCAGCGCTTGGGCCCCCAGCTGGGTACCCTGTGGCCATGGCCCCGACTGGAAAAGTGACTCTGACGCTCACAGCACCCCTGATGGTGCTCGCCCTCGTCCTCGCCAGCTGCGGGGGGAGCGACACCCCAGCGGAAGGAGCTTCGGAGCCCGGCGCTCAATCGCTCGACCCCCTGGATTCGGCGCCAGCACTCCCCAGGCTGCCCGAGGCCACTTTCGTGGAAGGCATGCTCCAAGGCGTCAACCTCGGGCGCGACGCCCGGAAGGGGGTCATGCTGACGGAAGCGGGACTGAAGATCGAAGTGGCTGCTGCAGCGGAGGAGATCAGCGAGCGTCCCCTCGAGGTGCGGTTCGAGATCGCATCGGCCGTTCCGAATGACGGGGAAGAGCTTGGGCGATGGAACCCGCGCCTTCCCGGCCCGAATGTTCTCGTGAACCAGGTGGATGCAGCGGCCGAGCCTTCCGTCGAGGCGACGAAGAGCTCGTGGCGCACGGTCGTGGTCCCGCTGAAGGGGACGGCAGGCGCCACCATCGACATTCGCTTCGAAAGCGATATCGACCCCGCGCGGCCCACATGGATCACTGAGCCTTGGGTTGTGTTTCAGGACTCCCTGCCGGGAGCCCCACCGCGCACCGTGCTGCTCATCACGTCGGACACCCACCGCGCCGACCACGTCTCGGCCCTCAATCCGAACTCGCCGGTGTCGACGCCCTACCTGGATGCGCTCAGCGCCGAGGGCGCGGTGTTCACCAACTGCCACACGCCGATCAACAACACCAACCCGTCGCACATCGCGCTGATGACGGGGTTGCACCCGCGCGACATCAAGATCGTCAACAATCACACGCGGCTGTCCCGTGACGCGGACACCCTGGCGGAGCGATTTCGCGCGGAGGGCTATCGGTGCTACGCCGCCTTGAGCGCGTTCCACCTGTTCGATCAACTCAGCGGTTTGGGCCAGGGCTTCCACCGCATGAACGCCTCCTTCAACGCGGAGCGCTTCGGTGACCGCACCCTCGAGCTGGCGTCCGGCTGGCTCCAGGACGCGGGTGACGCTCCCGTCTTTCTGTGGGTTCACCTCTTCGATGTGCACACGCCCTATCGGCTCTATCCCGACCAGCAGGACGAGCTCCTGGAGGGAAGGCCCGACCCCTACCGTGCAGACGCAGAGCTGGGCGTGCGCGACGACCTCGTGCCAAGGTGGCTTGAGAAAACGGGTGTGCGAGACGGCTCGTTCGTGGACGCCATGTACGCGGGCGAGGTTCGCTTCCTAGACGGACAACTGGGTCCCTTCCTGCGGATCCCAAGACTGCAGGACGCCATGGTGGCCTTTACGGCAGACCACGGAGAAGGCCTAGGCGAGCAGTCGACGTTCTGGACCCACTTCGGCGTGCTGACGTCGACGATCCATGTGCCGCTCATTCTCCGTGGACCCGGTGTGGATCCGCAATCGAAGGTGGACGCTCCCGTCAGGATGATCGACGTCGGAAAGACCCTTCTGCGTATGGCGGGTGCAGATGACGAAGGCTTTCCCGGCCAGGACGTACGCGAAGTCATCCGCGAGGTCCCGCCGCCCACGCCGCGTTTCGCGTTAGCTGCCCACGGCTTCTGCGCGAGCATCGACTCCGAGGGCTGGCTGCTGCAGATGTTCCTCAAGCCCGCGGTGAACCGATCCTCTGGGCGTGTCCATGAGGTCGGCAGCATTGGGCTCTTTCGCCTGGACGACGATCCCAACTGCACCAAGAACGTACTGCTGCAGAACTTCGATCGCGCCAAGCGCATGCGCCCGGCCTTGGAGCGCTGGCTCGCGGCGGCGGTCCCCACCGGCCTGAACGGATCCAACAAGCTCACCCCCGCGCAGGAAGAGAAGCTGAAGTCCATGGGCTACTCCAGTGGCGGCGAATCAGCCCTGCGGTGGTGGGCACCGGAATACACCGACCCCGAATGGGACACCAGTCCCTGGCGCATCGCGTTCGAGGGAGACGGTGACCCGAGCGTGCTTGAGGGACTGCTGGAGCCGAACTTCGAGGGGACACCGCGCCCCCACGACAAGGCCAAGTAGGACGCTATTCGAAGAGCGTCAGGTGATAGATCACAAGCGCCGTGTACGCGGCGGTCGACAACCAGAGACCCACGCGGGCGAGCTGGAAGTTCTTGTGCAGCGTCAGCACCATGAGCGCCGCGCCGATCATCACGGCCTTGATGAAGACAAAGCCGAAGCGGCCCGTCTTCAGCATCTCTGCCGCTACGGGGTTCACCTCGACGCCACCCGCTTGCAGGTGGACGAGGGTGAAGAAGCTGTCTCCGATGTTCATCAGAGCGATCCAAAGGACCCAGAAAAGGACCCAGCTGCTGTAGAGGTCGACGTAGCTGCCTTCGAACTCCTCGCCGCGCTGCACGGAGGATCGGCGCCCTCCCGTGATCGAGAAGCGGCTGAACCGCGGCGTGGGCGCGATTCGCCTATCGGGACGAGCACGCCGACGCGCCGCCGGAAGAATCGGCGGGTCGAAGGGGTTCGATCCAGAGATCGACCCCGCGATCGAGGGTCCTTGGGGGGCGGGCGCAGCCATCACTGTGCCATCGGCACGATCTGGCTCAGATCCGAAGTCAGACGAGGAACATTCCGGCCGGGTTTCTCAAGCCGGGTTTCCTACGCCCGCGGGGCCTGATCTGAATCCGAGACACGCCAGTAGTCACGTAGGTTCGAATCAACGCAGTAGTGCGCTTCGGGCGGTGTGCTATTCGGATTCCGCGATTCGCAACAGGCTCCTAGCGAGCTCGTCGAGCACCACGGTGGCGTAGCTGCCCACGGGCAGGTCGAAAGCGATCCAAACGGACTCCTCGCTCCACTCCTCCACCAGCGCCCCACCGAGGGCCGCGGTGAGCGGGCGCCGAGCGCCACGGGGCCTGAGGCCACCGGGATTCGCGAGGTCCGATGGGTCGAGGCCTTCCTCCCGTAGCGCTGCCAACTCGACGGCCCCTGGCTCGCCCGTCGCCGCTTTCATGTCGGCGGCCCAGATGGGCCCGGTGACGATCGAGCCCTCCGGGGCCGGCAGCTCTAGAAGCTCCGAGTGACGCCCGTCTGGCCCCCTGACGATATCGCCCACAAGTGGCGTCGCGAAGGTGCCGGCCTCGACGCGTGCCGCCAGCACATCGTTGAAAATCTTGGCCTGGAGAATCGCCAGGTGGAAGGACCGAGAGCGCTGGGGGACAGCGCGTACAAGCTCACCAAGGTCCTCCGGGCGACGGCGCGCTAGCGTGCGCGCAACGGCGCGCAGGTCATCCGTCAATCGGCGCACCAGCTCGGTCGCGCGGCGCCGCTCGCTGGGGTTGCCGTCTACGATCCTACGGAGCAGCTCATCCGCTGCCTCGCGCTGGGAGCCCCGGGCGCACTCATCCACGAGGCACTTCAAGTACTCGACCGGTGGGCCCGCCACCAGCGACCGACCGAGGGCCAGCCCCCCGCCGCCGCGACCGAAGCGCTGGTCACCGTAGGCGTTGGGAACGCCGGTGACCTGGAGTGACTGCAGCTCAGCCGCAATTTGGTCCCGCGTCGCCTGGTCCACTCCCGTGAGTCGCAGGTGAAAGCGGTTGCCCGCGAGCTGCCCCACCCGCAGCTTTCGGCGGCAGCGATAGGGATTGCGGATCTGAATTCCGTCCAGCTCGACGGCGAGGAGCTCGTCGAGGGTGACGTGCTCTAGGGACATGCGCTGGCGGGTCACCGCCACGGCATCCTTGCGGCCAGCGAAGGCGATTTCTTGGGGCTGGCGCTGGAGCGCGCGAGCCAGTCTGCGCGTGGCGTCGGGCGTGGAGATGCCGCGTTTCTCTAGCTCGAACCAGACGTGGGTGCCGGAGGGGTCGGGCTCTTCGACGTCGAGGGGGAGCTCCTCCACGATGAAGTCCTCGGGCCGCGCTTTGAATCGGAAGGGCCGCGAAAGGCTGGGGTCCACGGGGTTCGCGTACCCTGCGTCAGGGGAACTCGCAGGCGCGCCGCTGGGCTCAGTCGGTTCCTTGGGGGCGGCGTCATCAAGCATGGGAACGGGTGCGACGGATCGCACGGCGGAGGATCATGCACCATGGGACACCGCCGGGCGGCCAGACTTCGTGGAGAATCGAATTCCGTGTCGTCTGAGATCCCCCTATGGGCCGTAGCCTGGGTGCATGCCCATTGCAAGACGCGACCTCCTTACAGGCGCCTTCGGCGCGACGCTTCTCGGTCCTTCGGGAGCCTTCTTGGGTTCACCTTCGGCTGGGCCGCAGGAAGGGCCTGCCGACGAGAAAGAGCCCAAGGACGAAGGACAGCCAGCCCAAGCTGAGACCGCCGGGTGGAAGCGCTTCGACGGGAAGGGCCTCGGGTTGGAAGGCCAAGGCTGGTCCGAAGTCGAGGGGGACTACGACCGCCTGCCAGCGCGGGCCAAGGAGTCCGTGCGCGAGCCAGTCTGGGCCCTGTCCCGGGAATCCTCGGGGCTCTTCGTCTCGTTTGAAACGGACGCGACGGAAATGCGCTTCGACGTCGAGCTCTCCGGGGAGTACCTGGAGATGTACCACATGCCAGCGAGCGGCGTGAGCGGCCTCGACCTCTACGCCCGCGAAGGCGCTGGGCCGTGGCGTTGGGTGGCGGCTGCCGCTCCCCAGGAGCTGTCCTACGCCATGGACGTCAAGGGCCTAAGGCCAGGCCGGCGGCAGTACCGGCTGTACCTGCCGCTCTACAACGGCGTCCGCACCCTTGGGGTGAGCGTGCCTGAGACCGCCGCCTTTGAAGCGATCGCACCAAGGAAGGTTAGGCCCATCGTCAACTACGGCACATCGATCGCCCAGGGCGCCTGCGCCTCGCGTCCCGGCATGGCCTTCGTGAACATCCTCGGCCGTCGTCTCGATGTGCCCATGATCAACCTCGGCTTCAGCGGCAACGGGCGCCTTGAGATCGAGGTGGCGAGGCTCATCGCCGAACTTGACGCGAGCGTGTTTGTCCTCGACTGCCTGCCAAATCTAGGCCCAGATGCGGTCGCCGAGCGCACGATCCCCGTGGTCAAGCTCCTGCGAGAGAGGCGCCCCGATGCCCCCATTGTGCTGGTTGAGGATCGTGCTAACGCCAACGCAGCGTGGCTTCCCTCCCGCGAGCAGTTTCACAAGGACAACCAGAGCGCGTTCAGAAAGTGCTATGGGGATCTGGTCGCAGCAGGCGTCGAAGGGCTGACGTACGTCTCTGATGCTCCGTTCCTTGGTAGCGACGGCGAAGCCACCGTCGATGGGTCCCACCCAACGGATCTCGGCATGATGCGCTACGCCGATGCGCTGGAGCCGGTGCTGCGAGAGCTGGTCTGACGCTTGAAGGTCACTGGGATCGAGCCTGGGGACGGAAGCGTCAGCCCATAGCGCCAGTGAGCCGATGTGCCGTCGCGGTACCGACCTGTGCCACACGGGCCCTCGC
>CAYQKK010000090.1:0-23893 GCA_964417955.1 uncultured Planctomycetaceae bacterium | reverse complement strand
AGCGCTGCCAAGGCTTCGGTCGTTTCGACGAAGGCCGAGGGCGAGTGCTGCGCCACCAAGGCTAAGGCCGCAACGGTTTCCACCAAGTCCGGCGAGTGCTGCGACGCGCTTCCGAAGGCCAAGGCGGTCGCCAAGAAGCTCCAGGACTGATCCCAGTCGTTGAGTTGGCGCTTGGCTCCTTCAACCTGAGCGCGGGCCCGATTCTTCTAGTGAAGAATCGGGCCCTCGTTGCTTCTATCCCAAAGGCCGCGGCCGTCCGTCGACCCGCTACTATCCTCAGCCCGTGGAGCCCTCAATCTTTCCCCCCGCGCCGCTTTCCGGCTACTCCCTCCTCGACTCCGGTGGAGGGGAGAAGCTAGAGCGCTTCGGCTCTGTGCTCTTGCGCCGGCCGGATCCGCAGTCTCTCTGGCGGCCGCGGCTGACTCCGAGTGCCTGGGACGCCGCTGATCTCTCCTTCCTTCGCGAGTCCGACCGCGGCGGCCGCTGGGAGCCTCGCCAGGGCGCGCCGAAGGAGGCGCGGGGCCAGTCTCCTTCCTGGCGGCTGAGCGCAGGGGCCGCGTCGTTCATCATCAAACCGACGCCTTTCAAGCACGTGGGGCTCTTCCCCGAGCAGGCGTCGAACTGGGCGGCCGTGGAGGCGCTTCGCCTGGAACTCAGCGCCGCGGGTGTCGAGCGACCTCGGCTACTCAATCTCTTCGGCTATACGGGGGCCGCGAGCGTGCTTGCCGCCAAGGCGGGCTGGGACGTGACCCACGTGGACGCGTCGAAGACGGCCATCACGTGGACGGTGGATAACGCCGAGGCGAGCGGCCTTGGGCGCTCGGCCATGCGCGTGATCTGCGAGGACGCCATGCGTTTCGCTCGGCGAGAGGTCCGGCGCGAATCGCGCTACCACGCGGTCCTACTTGACCCGCCTCACTACGGCCGCGGCCCCAAGGGCGAGGTCTGGCAGTTAGAGGATCACCTTGCAGAGCTCGTCGAGACGGCGGGCGCGATCGCCTTGCCCCAGTCCATGGTGGTGCTCTCGACCTACGCGGTTGGCTACTCGCCGCTCGCGTTTCAGAACCTCTTTGGAGAGCTGGGCTCGGGAACCGTTCAGGCCGGCGAGCTCGCCATCCCCGAGGCTCTCTCGGATTCAGGTTTGGCGCCTCGGCACTTGCCGGCCGGCTTCTGCGCCCGCTGGGCGCGGGGCTGCATGCACGACATCGCGGGCCGCGGATGAGCTCCAGGCTCCAAATTCTCCACGTCTGCAACCACGTGCTCTGCGTGGTCAAGCCTCCCGGGCTGCCGGTCGTCCCCGATAGCTCTGGCGACGAGAGTCTCTTCGATCAGGCGAAGGCCTGGGTGAAAACCGAGTTCCAAAAGCCCGGCGAGGTTTTTCTCGGCGTGGTGCACCGGCTCGACCGCCCCGTCAGCGGTGTCGTCTGCTTCGCGCGGACCAGCAAGGGCGCTGCGCGCTTGACCGAGTCGTTCCGCAGCAAGACCGCGAAGAAGACCTACGTCGCGCGGCTCGCGCATCCGCTGCGGGCCGATGAGCCAGCCACTGGAGCCGTCGAGCATTGGCTCCTCAAGGACAGCGCTCGCAACGTAGTGCGGGTGGTGCCTCTGGGCACGCCCGGGGCCAAGTTGGCCCGATCGGAATACCGGCTCGTGGAGGGGCGCAGCCGCGTCGAGCTGAGCCCGATCACGGGCCGCTCCCACCAGCTGCGCGTCGCGATGGCCTCCCTAGGCTCTCCGCTCCTCGGCGACCTCAAGTACGGAGCCGATCGCCCCCTCGCGGACAAGAGCATCGCCCTCCACGCGAAGCGCCTGGTCGTGCCCCATCCCACGCGGGATGAGTGGGTGGACGTGACCGCTCCGCATCCTCCAAATGGGATTTGGAGGCAATAATGACCTGTATTTTGATCGAAGTGGATCTTTTTCGGTCGATATACTGGGTGTTATGCCTCGAGGATCCACCCCGCCGCACCCCAGAGTCTCACGCCTGCTTGCGGACCTTGGAGAGAATTTGAAGCTCGCTCGACTTCGTCGCGGCTACTCCATGGAGCTAGTGGCCAGCCGTGCTGGGATGTCGCGTGGGACACTTAGCTCCGTTGAGTCCGGCAAATCCACGGTGACCCTCGGCGCCGTCGCGAACGTCCTGCACGCCCTCGGCCTAGAGGGTGATCTCGCTGCATTGGCGAAGGACGATGAGCTCGGGCGCAAGCTCCAGGATCTTGGTCTCCCTACGCGAAAGCGAGCCCGTAAGCAGCGCGGCCCCACCGCTGAGGAAGAGCAGACTTGAGTCCTGACCTTGCGATTGAGGTGCACGCTGACTGGCGCGGCCTAAGTGGCCCACAGATTGTAGGCACGCTGCACTCGTCTGTGATCAGAGGGAGCGAGACGTTCTCCTTTGAGTACGCGCCGGAATGGCTCGCACTCGATCAGGATCAGAGCCTCGATCCCGGACTCGCTCTCGTCAGCGGCAGGCAGTACGCGAGCTCACGTCGACCCAACTTTGGCCTCTTTCTGGATTCCTCGCCCGACCGATGGGGGCGAGTCCTCATGAAGCGCCGCATAGCCCATGAAGCACGCACTCGAGGTGAGCCAGCGTCGCGGCTGTTGGAGTCTGACTTCCTTCTCGGAGTCCACGACGAACAACGGATGGGCGCGCTTCGTTTTCGGGTAGACGGGCCGTTTCTTGCGGACAGAAACGAACTCGCGGCGCCGCCGTGGACGTCTCTGCGCGCGCTCGAGTTTGCAAGCCACCAGATTCAACAGGATGGCGCTGAGGATCAGGATGAGTACGCCACCTGGCTTCGGATGCTGACCGCGCCTGGTTCGTCGCTGGGCGGGGCGCGACCGAAGGCTGGGGTCGTAGATGAACGCGGGCACCTCTGGATTGCAAAATTCCCCGGGAGATCGGACGAGCGTGACGTCGGCGCATGGGAGGCCGTGACCCAAGAGCTAGCGACGCGCGCAGGCATCGACGTTCCGGAGGTACGTTGCATGCAGCTAAATTCAGGCGGCCATACGTTCCTCTCGAAGAGGTTCGATCGAGCTCAATGCGGAAGCAGACTCCATGCAGCGTCGGCGATGACGCTTCTTGAGCGCCTTGACGGAGAGGGAAGCGCAGAGGGCGCAAGCTATCTGGAGTTAGCAGACGTCTTGATCGCTCGCGGATCGCATACGGATCGAGACCTGCGCCAGCTATGGAGGCGGATCGTGTTCTACGTTCTGGTGTCGAACACCGACGATCACCTTCGCAATCACGCATTCATGCTGAACCGGAACGGCTGGGAGCTTGCGCCCGCCTATGACATGAACCCAGATCCAATGGGTGAAGGGTTGAGCCTCAACATCACCGAAGGCAGCAACGAGCAAGACCTCGACCTAGTGCTGTCTGCGGCGGGTTTGTTCCGCGTGAACCTTCGCGATGCCAAATCGATCCTCCATGAAGTGATCGCCGCGGTGTGTACATGGCGGGAGGTCGCGGAAGGCGCCGGCTTAGGGAGCGCTGCTCTGCGCGAGGTGGAGCGCTCCTTTCGGCTGGCCGAAGGGTGACTAGCCATCGCGAGTCGACCCACCGCGACTATCGGGATGCGATCTCGATGGTCTCTCTTACGACGGCTTCGACTCGCTGGATCGCGAAGTCTCCTTTCAGCTTACCGCCATCGTCGAAGGCCTCTTGGGCTTTGCCGAGGCCGAACTGCGTTGGCACGACGTGGACCCCGATATTGGCGAGCAGGTTGCGGAGCTGGGGGAGCACGCGGATGCCTCCCATGCCGCCCGGTGACGCTGCCAGGAGCCCGCAGGCCTTGCCCTTGAAGGCCGCTAGCATGGGCTCTCCCTCTGCGGGGCGCGAAGCCCAGTCGATGACGTTCTTCAGGAGCGCCGGGTAGGACGAGTTGTACTCCGGCGTGGCGATGAGGAAACCGTCCGCTGCCTTGAGCTTCTCCTTGAACGCCGTCGCGTTCGCCGGCGTTCCTTCAGCCTCCAGGTCCTCGTCAAAGATGGGCATGGGGAGTGCACCGAGATCGATGACTTCGACTTCGGCGCCTTGGGCGCGCGCCGCGTCCGCGGCCGCGTGGATCAGTTTCACGTTGTGCGAGCCCTTGCGGTGCGAACCGGCGAAGGCGACGAGTTGAGTGGCCGTGGTCATGGCGAGATTCTACCCATGCGGCCTACCGATGCACTAGCGATGCTGATCCACAAGGATGGCGTTGCCGTCGGGATCGGTGATCACGAAGCTCGCCGGGCCGGACGCCTTGAGGGCGTCCGCTTCGATGGGCTTGACGGGCTTGATGCCTTGTTCGATGAGCGACTCTTGGAGCTTGCGCGCGTCCGTAAACGGATCCGAGTTCTTTCCGTTGTGATCCCAGCCAGGGTTGAAGGTCATGATGTTGTCCTCGAACATCCCTTGGAACAGACCAATCACGGTCGTTCCGTTCTGGAGGATGAGGTAGTTCATCTTCTCGTCGCCGCCCAGCTTCTTGAATCCGAGCTTGGTGTAGAAGTCGCGGGAGACAGCCAGGTCCTTGACGGCGAGACTGACGGAGAAGGCACCGAGGTTCATGGGGGAGGCGGCTGTGGAAGCTGCGGGTGGGGCAGGGCTAGGTGCAGGCTCCTGGGCTGCGAACCGGGCGCCAAGCCACGGGAGGCCCACGAGGAGGGCGGGTGCGAGGAGGTACTTCATCGGCTCAGCGTACCCAGTTCGTGGATTCTCGTAGGCCTGGAATAAGCGCTCAGGATCGTCAGATCGTGCAGCAGTGCCGTGGCCGTGGTCCTTTCGAGGATGATGCCTGGCTAGTCAGGTGAATTCTCGAAGCGAAGCGCAAGGGCCGCGGACGCGGTGCTGCCGCGCGAAACGCAGTGGTCTGTCGATTCTTAGCGCTTGTTTCAGGCCTAGGTGGATTCGAGCGCTTACCGGCGAGCGCCGTCTGAACCCAGCTCAAGTCGCATCTCATACGCGTCTTCGTCGCCATAGCCAAGGTGCTTGATCTCTACCGCTCGGAATCCGGCGCGCCGGTAGGCGAGCTGGGCTCCCAGGTTTCCTTCACGAACGCTGAGGCCGACCTCCCCGTAGCCTTCCCTTCGAGCGAGATCGAGCACCCAGTGAAGTAGCGCCGTTCCAAGTCCGCGCCGCCGCCTTGCATGCGCCACGGCCAAGTTCCAAACGTGCACAACCCCCGACTTGGTTCCAACAATGACGAACCCCTGTACGGCGCCGTCTTCCTCTACCACGAAGGTCCGCATGTGGGGCGTCGCGATGACGCGCCAGAGGACCGCGCCCGGCCAGGCGCTAGGGAAACACTCGAGCTCGATTTCGAAGACCCGCTCGCGATCGTCTGAGTCCATGCCTCGGATCCGTCGCCGGGCTTTGTGGATCGGTTCGAGTGGAAGGACGCTCATGGGGCCTCGGTGGTACGACCGCTGGACGAACTGAGCCTCTCTGGGGTTCCTCCTTTGCGCACGCAATGGGGCAGGTCTCCTCGCGTCGCTGTCCCTGCCGCTTCCTCACCGCCTGAGAACAGGCCTAGGAGTCTGCGCCACGGAACGCGGATTCGATGGTGCGGTCAGGATCTGCGCCAGCAAGGCGCGTCCGAACCCCGCATGGTCGGCTCCATTCGGGGTTTGGCGCAACGCAGCTGGCGCTGATCCTGGCCGTGCCAGCGGATTCGCGTTCCGTGGCGCAGACTCCTAGCGCAGGCCGAAGAACCGGCGGGCATTGGCCGTCGAGAGCGCAGCGATTTCTTCTACGTCCTGCCCGCGCAACTCGGCGACCGCCAGCGCAACCTGGGCCATGTACATCGGCTCGTTGCGCCGTGACTTGGGCTTTGGAGCGATGTTCTGGGGCATCAGGTACGGCGCATCGGTTTCGAGCAGCAGCCGATCGTCCGGGATCAGTGGGACGGCCTTGCGCAGCGCGTCACCGCGCTTCTTGTCGGTGACCCATCCGGTGACGCCGAGATAGCACCCGAGGCCGAGATAGGCTTCCGCTTCGGCGGGGCCATCGGTGAAGCAGTGCACGACCGCGCCACCGGTTAGCTCCGGCCAAGCGGCCTCGAGGGTAGCGAAGAACTCCGCGTGCGCGTCGCGCTGGTGCAGGAAGACAGGAAGGCCCGTTTCGGCTGCGAGCGCGAGCTGGGCGCCGAAGGCGACTCGCTGGTCAACGGGCGTCGAGAAGTTGCGGTTGAAGTCGAGCCCACACTCTCCAACCGCGACCACCTTGGGTTCCTTCACGAGCGCGCGAATGCCGCTGGCGGTCTCTTCATTCCATTCCTTGGCGTCGTGGGGGTGGACACCAGCGGTGGACCAAAGGGTCGGATTCTCCTCAGCGATCTCAAGCGCTCGGCGACTACCCGCGAAGCTCGTCCCCGTCACCACCATGCCAGCGACGCCAGCGGCTCTTGCGCGCTGAAGGACGGCCGGCAGGTCCTTCCTGAACTGTTGGCTTCCAAGGTTGGCGCCAATATCAATGAGTTCCATGCGCAGAGCGTAGCGTCTAGGTGAATCAGACTCTCCTAGCAGATGTACTCTCAAGGGCCAGCGGTGACCTAACAGGCTCGACTCCGGTCGCTCCGAATCCGGAAGGGGCGGGCTAGCTAGGGCACCACTGATACGGCAAGCTCGCCACCTCTCCTGATACCCATGTGCACAAGCTCACTACGGGCCCCTCGCGGTCTTGGACTCCTCCTCGTAGGCCTCACTGTGGTCACGTCCGCGAGGGCAACCATTCAATCGGCGGAGGTGACTTCTCCTGCTTCGGCGGAGGCTCCGCAGGAAACGGTGCTGCGGACCCTGAAAGGAACTCTGAAGGGCATGGACGGACGCCCCCTAGACGGAATCACGCTGACGCTGCGGAGACGAGGGAGTTCAGGGATCGGCACCGATCAGCTTCGCCGCCTCAACGGATTCGAGAGGGTCAATCTTGACCAGCCCGTGAAGACGGACGGTGAAGGACAGTTCGAGCTCCCTACCCTCTTGCCCGGTCGCGACTACTCCCTGCGCTGGGAGGGCGACGGCGTGGAGCCAGGCGGGAGCGGTTGGCTGACCGAAGAAAGCCTCGTGGCGGATCTGGAGTCAGGGCTAGAGCTGACGGCCATTGCCCGCCGGCCATTCTTCGGGCGCCTTCTTGGGTCTGACGGCGAGCCCATTGCCGAGGCTGAGGTGCGAACGCGCTGGCAAGCGGATGCGCCCAAGACCAACGAGCGGGGTGAGTTTCGGCTGGCGTTCGTGAGCGAGCTTCGCGAGCCGCTTGTGGTTCGCCACCCTGACGGGACCTATCACTGGGTCCTCGCCGGCGGCGAGGAAGGCTGGGCCGACGTGGTCATGGATTGGAAGGCGCCGGAAACCAATGCGCGGCGCACCCTTCCGTCCGGGTCGACACTTCGCAGCCTCGCAGCTGACTTGCAGGCGCGTACCGTGGAGGCTGCGATCCGTCATCGTCACTACATCGAGTTTCGCATGGGGTTGATTGAGCTGGCCAGGATCGACCTTGCGGCTTCGCTGGCGATCCTTGAGCGCTCTGAGATCATCGAGTGGTTCAACGCTGTCACCCCAGCGCACTTCCACGATCAAGTCTCTTGTGGCGTTGGCGTTTGCTACGACGAGATTATCAAGGAGGGCGTTGACCTCCGGGAGTACGTGGGCGTCCAGCTGCGGCTGGTCGCAGACCCAGAGAGCGAGGAAGCGCGTCGCAACTTCGAGGCGCTCGTTACGGGGCTTCCCAGATACCTCTTCTTCAGACTTAGGCTCGGCTCCGGCTTCATGGCGGTGCCCACAGCGAAAGAACTCTCTAGGAAGAGCCTGACTCCTCTCGAACGAGCCAGGCTCGAGGTTGCCGAGGCCCCGTCACTAGAACGATATCGCGAGGTGAGAGTCTACTTGCGGGTTGCCTGCAGTCTGCTAGACGAGGGTCACGGAGAGGAGGCCGCGGCGGTCATGGCCAAAGCACAGGCCATCGTCGCACCGGGTCAGACGCCGAGCTACCTCAGCGATGAGTACATTCGCGCGCTCTGCCGCTTCGATCTTGAAGCCGGTCTGGAGCTAATTCGGATGAAGAAGACGAGGGATCGTTATCGCGAGCTGATGGTCCAGGTCGTTCGTTTGGTTGCGGAGTCGCCGGAGGTGGCGATCGGTCTGCTGCACGAGGCGGAGGCGATTCCGCTTCCGCGCTACGGCTCGTTCCGTTCGCGGGGTGAAGTTCACAAGTTCGTCTATGGGCTCAGCGCGACGAATCCAAGAGCCGCGGAGAGCCTCGCCCTGAAGTACGACCCAACCGGCTACAGCCTTGGTCTCGTGGCACTTGGCCTTGCGCGGCGCAAGGGAGCCGCCAACCCAGAGGAGTCTTTGAAGAAGAACCGCGAGCTCCTCGACGCTGCGTACCATTCGGCCTCCCAAGAGGCGAACGCGAGACGCCGTAGTCAGGTCGCCGCGAGCCTTCTGGTCGTAGCTTGCGAAGTCGATCCATTGGGGGCGATGACCTGGCTGGGGCGAACGCTCTGGATGAGCGAGCCAGCTCGCGACGTGATGGCCGGCGACTGCGAGATCGCATGGTCCATGCGGACATTGGCACCCGAGCTAGCGCAGTCCCTCGCTTTCTCGGCCGCGCGACGCACATCCTGCGGTGGAATCCTGCCGAGCGACGCCTGGGGCGTCGCAAGCTGGTTCAACCCAGTTCGAACGGCAGAGCTCGCCATCCACGAGGGCGGTAGCGCCCTAGAGGAGGCGGCGCAAGCGTTCCTGAATGTGCCGGTTGGGCCTACGTTTATGGACGGCACGAGCGTAGGTTGCTGGTGGCCGAAGAGGTAGAGAACCAACTGACATGAGTGTGCTCGATCAGATCCTATGCGTGACATGCTCCTAGCTGCGACGTGGGGCGACGGCTTGTTCTTCCTAGATGGAGCTCGTCGGCGGCACGAGTTGGCTGGTGAGGCTGTGCGCGGATTGGTGGCCGATGGCCGGGGTGGCGCTCTCGCGATCGTGGGCGGACATTCGGTTCGTCGTCGGAGTCCAGACGGGGAGTGGAGCACGCTCGCTGAGGACGCGTCAGTACTCGCGTGCGTGCTGGCGGTCAAGGGCAAGATCCTGGTCGG
Source organism: uncultured Planctomycetaceae bacterium (assembly GCA_964417955.1). Lineage (GTDB taxonomy): Bacteria > Planctomycetota > UBA1135 > UBA1135 > Saltatorellus. The sequence goes on along the minus strand of CAYQKK010000090.1, from coordinate 14,816 downwards.
GACCGACGACGGTGCGCGGCTCCTCTGCACGATCGATGGCGGTCCTCTTGAGGCGCTTGCGGGGTTCGACGCCGTGGTTGGGCGAGACAAGTGGTATGCGGGTACGTTTGTCGTTGACGGGAAAGTCGTCGGCCCACCGCTGGGCGTTCGTTCGCTGAGCGCCGCACCCGACGGGCGCCGACTCCACGCCGCTGTGCACGTAGGCGGCATCCCGCGCTCCACGGATGGCGGGGTGAGTTGGCAGCCGACCCTGGACATCGACAGCGATGTGCATGAGGTGTGTGTGCACCCAACACGCTCCGACATCGTGGCTGCCGCCACCGCCATCGGACTTGGCCTGAGCCGCGACGGCGGCGCGAGCTGGACCTTCGAAACAGACGGCCTCCACGCCCCGTACTGCTCGGCCGTGGCCTTTGCCTCTGACGACGTCCTCGTGGCCGCTTCTGATCATCACTTTGCGGCTGAGGGGGCGGTCTACCGGCGTCCGCTCGATGGTGGCTCATGCCTCGCACCGGTCAGCGTCACTCCCTCCTCCCGCACCGTCGGCATCGTCGACACCGGCTGCATCACGGTGAGCGCTGGCGTTCTCGCCGTGGCTGACCGGGGCAACGTGTACATGTCCCACGACGCGGGCGACACATGGTTGCGAGTCGCGGACGATATCTCGGACACGAGTGCCCTGCTTCTCACGTGAGCGCTGACTCCAAGGCTGGGATCTATGGACGGTAGCGATCAAGGAGGAGGGAGTGCGCCAAGCGGCCGGCCTGGACCAGGGAGATTCCAGTGGTCAGGTGGCGGCTGGGTCGGCTCCGTCCTCGGCCCAGCGCTGTGGCTCGTCGTAGGCTCTTTCTTGCTGGCGTCCAAGTCCGCGGTGACCGCAGGGCTTTGGGCTGGATGCGGTGGGCTTTCGATCGCGGCCGGATTCTGGCTCTGGCGGCAGCGCCACCGAATGCTCCCTTACCCTGCCGTTATGGCGATGCTTCTCGTGCATTGGATCGCCGCCTGCGCGGCGATCTTGGGGCTTCTCGTGCTTGCACCGAGGTCAGCCCAGCCATTCGAAGCCAACCCTTGGATCGCACTAGCTGGATTCTTGATCTTCCCGCAGTTGATGATTCAATTCACGCTTATGGAGCGCTCGGCGAAGCGCCCGCCAGCGGGGACTGGCGCCGAAGGAGAGTGAGTCGGTCGCCCGAGTCGTACCGTTGGAACCCTAAGCCGCCGATGTCAATCGCGAAGTTCCCCGCGGGGACCCGCATGCTGCGGCTTCCCTACACCGAAGCAACGGGAGCAGCCGCGCCCACCTTGGCCAGCGCTTCGTCCGCGCTCCAGATGACGTTGTAGAGAGTGTCGCGCTCGACCGGAATGCGGCCTGCGTCGCGGATCCACTGGACGAGTTCGCCGCGCTTGACCTCTTGGGGGGTCGTGGCGCCGGCCTCGTGGTAGATCTTCTCCTCGACGACCGTGCCGTCCACGTCGTCCGAGCCAAACGACAGCGCCATCTGCGCGACCGGGATCGAGAGCATGATCCAGTAGGCCTTGATGTGGTCGATGTTATCCAGCAGCAGCCGGCTCACCGCGATCTCCCGCAGCTCGTCCATGGCGGTGGGGCCGGGGAGGTGGCTCCACTCCGTGTTCGCCGGGTGGAAGCTGAGCGGGATGTAGGTTTGGAAACCGCCCGTTTGGTCCTGGAGCGTTCGGAGACGGTCGTGGTGGTCAACGCGCTCTTCGATGGTCTCGATGTGCCCGTGCAGCATCGTGCAGTTGGAGCGCAGGCCCGCCTCATGAACGGTGCGAGCGGTGTCGAGCCACTCTTGGCCGGTGTTCTTCTTGTCGTACCCGAGGTCGCGAACGCGGTCGCTGAAGACTTCGGCGCCGCCGCCGGGGCACGAGCCGAGACCGGCTTCGATCAACTCGGGCAGCACCTCGGCGAGGGGCTTCTTGGCGCGGCGCGCGATCTGCATCAGCTCGATCATCGTGAACGCCTTGATGTGGATCGCTGGGCGCTTCTCCTTCACCGCGCGAAGGATGTCGAGGTAGTACTCGTAGGGCAGCTTGGGGTAGATGCCCGCGACCATGTGGACCTCGGTGACCGGCTCGTGGAGCTGGGCCTCGATCTTCTCGGCGACCTCCTCCGGCTTCATCACGTAGGCACCTTCCTGGCCGGGCAGGCGCTGGAACGCGCAAAAGCGGCAGAGCTTGTTGCACACGTTCGTGTAGTTGATGTGCTGGTTGACGTTGAAGTAGGTCAGGTCGCCGTGCTTCTTCTCGCGTACCCAGTTCGCGAGGGCGCCGACAGCGTGAACGTCGGCCTGGTACAGGCGAACGCCGTCTTCCTTGGAGAGGCGGGTGCCTTCGAAGACCTTGGCGGCGATGTCGCCGATGCCAGCGCTGCTCGCGACCTGTTCGATGGCTTGGCTCACGACTTCACCTCGGCTTCTTCACGGTTCGCTGGGAACGCGGGAGAGTCAGCACGTTCGTCGACGATGCCGTACCACGAGTTGCGCTGGCGGGGCGTGAACCCAGCGGTTTCGATCAGGTGCTCGACCTTCTGAACCGACTCTAGGTTGAAGCAGCCAGCGGCAGAAACGACGTTCTCTTCGATCATCGTGCCGCCGAAGTCGTTCGCGCCGAAGCGCAGGCTCATCTGGCCCATCTTCATTCCCTGGGTGACGTAGCTCGTTTGGATGTTCTCTACGTTGTCGAGGAAGATGCGGCTGAGGGCTTGGACCCGGAGGTACACCGCGGGGGTTGCCTTCTCTGGATAGTCCTGCTCCTCGGGCACGCCGTCCGGCTGACACGTCCATGAAATGAACGCGGTGAAGCCGCCGGTCTCGTCCTGGAGTTCGCGCACGCGCAGGAGGTGCTCGACGCGCTCGGCCGCGGTCTCCACGTGGCCGAACATCATGGTGGCTGACGAACGCAGCCCCGCCTCGTGGATCTTGCGGTGCACGTCGAGCCAGCGATCGGTCGTCGTCTTCTTGGGCGCGATGATCTTGCGCACGCGTTCCACGAGCATCTCGGCGCCCGCGCCCGGCACGCTGCCCAGCCCCGCGTCTTTCAGGTCCCGAATCACGTCCTCCACGGGGCGCTTTTCGTACTGGCTGAAGTGGTCGATCTCCGGGGCCGACAGCGCGTGGCTGTTGACCTGGGGGAAGCGCTCCCTCAGGTCGCTGATCAGCTGACCCCACCAGTCCGAAAGAACCCGTGGGTGGTGCCCGCCCTGCATGAGCACCTGGCGCCCATTCAGCTGGCTGAGCTCTTCAACCTTGCCGTAGATCTCGTCCCGCGAAAGGACGTAGGCCTCGACGTCGCCAGGCGAACGATAGAACGCGCAGAAGCCGCAGTCCGTCAGGCAGACGTTCGTTGGGTTGATGTTGCGATCGACGATGTAGGTCGCGATGCCGCTCGGGTGCTTGCGCGAGCGCACGAGGTCCGCGAGGCGGCCGAGGGTCAAGAGGTCGGCGCGCTCATGGAGGACCAACGCGTCCGCCGCGGTGATGCGCTCGCCCTCTTCGACGAGCCGAGCGATGCGGTCCACATCGCGGTCGCCTGCCGCAGCAAAAGCGAGGGGGGCCTGCCAATCCTGGGGACGGCGCCCCGACGGCGTGTCAAAGCGCTGCGGCGATTCAGCGCGCCCCAATGCCGCTCCGGCGCCCGATTCATTCATGTCGATCATCGCGCGGGAATCGTAGCCGAAAGGGCGGCAGGTAAAAGAGCCCCCGGCGTCGTTCCTTTTCAGAAGCGACACCGGGGGCGTTGCGCGGGCTGCTCTTGCCCTCGAATCGAGGGAGCTGAGTTCTCGATCAGGGCGTGAACGTCACCGAGAGGGCGCTCGACAGGTTGAAGTTGAAGCCGCACGGTCCGCCAATGTCGCGGTAGTACGTCTGGAAGTTCCAGGTGGAGCCGGGGATGATGTGGCCCGGGGGCGGGTTGAAGGTTGTCGTGTAAGCCGCGAGGCCGCCGCCGATCGACGCCGTGCCGGTCCCGGTCGAGAAGATCGGGAAGCGGTAGAGCGGGCCCGCGAGGCACAGGAGACCGTTGCCGACGGCGGCCGCCGGAATCATGCCGGGACCCATGAACGTCAGGGCGAAGGTGCCTGGGACCATGCCGGAGGTGGTCAAGACGAGATTGTCGAGGCCGACGCTGGCCGATCCGCTGCCTGTGATCAGTGCTCCCGTTCCAACGACGTTCAAGCAGCCGCTAGTGGGCGATGCGTTGCCACACGGGCTACTTGGAAGCGGGCAGAAGCAGAACGGCGTACCGATGGTGACCGGCGCTTCGCAGCTGTCCGGCACTCCGTTCTGGTTGAGGTCCAAGGCGAAGCCACTAGCGATCTCCACGGCGTCTTCGATGCCGTTGCCGTTGCAGTCGAGGATGCGGATGTTCGGGGACTCAAGCGCGTTGACGTCGTCGGCGAAGGGAGCGCCCGTCGAGCGGCGGGTGACGAGTCCGAGCCTCTCTGCTGGGATGAAGATGCCGGGCAGGAACGCGCCGGCGCTAGCGGGCGGCGGCATGAGAATGTCGCCCTCCTCAATGGGGATGCCGAAGTTGCTGTCGGGAACGCCGATGATGGCGGACCCGCGGCGTACCGAGTAGAGGAGCATGTCCGTGGCGCCGGTGGTCCAGTCGTAGGTGAAGATCGACGGGTCGTAGACACCGTTGCCATTGTCCCAGAGGATCAGGGCGTCCACGTCGTCGGTCCCTGGGCCGCCGATGAAGTCGAGTCCAAGCGCAAGCGACGGCGCAAACACGGCGGGACCTGTGCCCGTCCGCATGAGAATGTCGCCACCGAAGAAGCCGTTGGCCGCGGCGGAGTCCGAGTGGGACAGTCCCTCTTGCGGGTCAACGAACCCTGCGTCGAGGCTGAAGTAGAGGCCGGTGAAGGACGCGTCGGAGAACTCCATGCCGTCCTTGTTGTCGCCGGTCTCAAAGGGGGTGGCGTTGGGAAGAATGGGCTCCCGCGTGCCGATGCCCGGATAGGCGTAACCGCTGGTGGACGGCAGTCCATCCCCGTCGATCACGCCGATGTTCCGACCCTGGAAGAGGTTCCCGTTCGGGCCCGGTGCCATGAAGTCGAGGTTCGTGAACGCGTCCGATGCGGCTTCTCGAGCGATCGCCTCCGAGCGCACGTTGGGCAGTGGCCCTCCGTTCAGGCCGCGGGCGAACTCATCCACCGAGAACATGATCTCCCCGGGGGAGATCTCGAAGTTCTGGGGGAAGGGGCGATCCGAGCCGTTGGACATGGCGTCCACTTCCACGATGCATGGGGTGCCGCCAGGGTGTCCGATGCAGATCGGGGGCAGCCCCAGGTCATTGTCGTGCTCCCAGACCACCGAAGGGGTGGGCACGGGGCCAAGGACCGGCAGGGACATGCCCGTGCTGGGGCGCAGCCAGTCGCCCTCGGTCATCGGGACCCCCGAGAACGGCTCCGGGGTGCCTACGAGCGGGCTCTGCCAGTCAACAGAGAACAGGTAGCGGCCCTGGGCAGCGCTGGTGCTGGCCAGGAAAAGAAGCCCTGAGGAGGCGATCAAGAGGCGGGTGTGCATGGTTCCGGGCCCGTATTTGGGGGGGAGGAGTAAGGAATGGGGCGCGGGCATCGCCCCGCGCTACTCCCAAATGCACCTCCCGTGGAGACCCGGACAGGTTTCTCCAAGAACCCTCCGGCTCAGCCTCTGATCGCGCTCCAGAGCGTGCGTGCGAGGCGCCAAGGGGTGGTATTGGCCGTCACATCGAAGAGTCGCCGCGCGGTCCCGGTGCTCCGCTTTGTGTCGTGGAACCAGGCGGGCCTCGGCCAGATTCGGAAGGGGGCCCGCGTAACGGCTTTCTCGCCGCGCTCGAAGAGGTAGGTGTTGTGCACGAATCCCACCCCGCTGCGGATGTCCTCGGGCGTGTGCCCAGGGAAAGCGCCCCACGGCGTCGAGCCAACGGCGAACGTCGCACCTGCCCAGATGTTCACCGAGACGGCACCGTAGCGGAGTCGCGCGATGGCATCGTTCACCGCCCTTGCCGTCTCAGGGTCCGCCATCGACTTGGGGTGCACGAGAAGGGTGGCGTTCAGCGTGCCCCAGAGAACGTCGTTGCAGAACTCCACCGCCTCCCGCAGGAACTCGGCGGCGCCATCCCCCGGGAGCGCGGTCTCTGCCATGAGCCCGCACCATGACTCGGTCTGAAAGCAAACGTCGTCGTGCTGGCGCGGATCGACACCTTCGACCAGCGTCCACGGGACGCGGCCAGGCGCCTCGGCGCCGAACTGCGAGGCGTCCGGGTGGGCGCGCAGGAATTCGCCGTGACGCTCTAGGGCTCCCGGATAGTACGCGGTCCGGCTGGGCGCGTTCTTGAGTGACTCCCCAATGGCATCGAGGAGAGCGCGCCGCTTGGGCCAGGCTTCCGACGTCACCAGGGTCCGCGTCGCCAGGCAGTTGAAGCCAGCATTGTTGACGAGGGACGATGCCGCATTGGACGCGTGGAAGCGGATGTCTGACTGACTCCACGGGCCGGGGACAACGATGATGGGGCTGACGTTTCCGAGCTCTGCCGATATGGGCAGATCAATCCGCTTCTCACCGGACTCCTTGCGCCGCTCACCTTCTTCTCCAGTACCCCAGACGATGGCGTCGTAGGTCCTGTCAGAGCCCGTGATGTGGACCCGATCCACACCATGGTGATGGCACATATAGTCGCCGGTTGACGCTCCGCCGTGGAGGATTCGCATCGCACCTATCTCGATGACGGGCCGAAAGACGCGCTCCCAGACGGGGCCCAGGTACGAGTTGATGGGGTTGGACTTCAGGGCGACGACAGAGCCGCGGGCGAATAGCTCGAACAGCGCATCCAAAGGCGCGATGCTGGACACGTTTCCTGCACCGAGCACGAGGGAAACCGTGGGCGTCGGCTCAGGGCGCGCCGTGCGATGCATCCAGCCCATCGTCTTCTCAAGATCCTCCAGCGCTACGTCTGGCTCCATCCAAACTTCCGCGGTGATCCCACGGAAGAGAATCTTGTCGAGGGGGTCGGTGGGGAAGACGGGGGCGACGACGCGCCCCTTGTCGTTCACTCGCGCCCGCCCGGGTAAACGCGGACTTCCGTGGGCCTCGATGTCACGGAGCGTGCGAGCCTGCAGCTTGATGTGGCGTAGTACGGTCCAGGGCCCGGCCAACCACTCTTCCGACTCGACGTTCGAACCGAGTTCGATACCCTTCGCCCTGCAGCTGATTTCGACCCACTCTTCGGCGGCGTCGACCACGTTGTCAGCGACTTCGTCGAGGAGTCGGATGCGTTCCTCAAGCTCGAGCGCCACCCAGCTCGGGGCATGGGCGCGCAGGTCATCGAGGGCTTGGTCGCAGTCTGCGAGCGTGGTCGGTTCTGGCCAGGGGATCATGGCGCGCTTGGGATATTAGCGGAGCCGCGGCAGACAGCTGGGGGAGATTCGGAGAGAGGAGTCGGCCCACTCAACGATGAGGTCGACTTCATCGAAGAGCGCCTCCCAGTCTATCGGTTCCGTTGACGAGACTACGGCGCTGAAGCGTTCGATCTGCCGAGGGGACAGTCGCGTCGAAAGGTGAGAGATCCAGTCGTCGAGGGTGACGCTGCGACTGCCCCTTGCCGTACCCTGCTCCGGCGGCGGACGGTACCACTCGCGCAAGAGTTCGTCGAGGCCCTCGTCCTGTCCGTTCTTTCGCAGGGCAAGGTCAGTCCACAGCGCCATCGCGAGCCCCGCTGCATAGCACGCATCGTAGGCTTCGCGGCCGGCAAAGAACTCAGGGCCGCCCGCGGCGGTGAGGCTTCGACCGTACGTCCGAAGGGCTTGGGCGCCCGCGGTGAGCTTGGACTCAAGGGTCTTGTGCATGGTCGCGTCGGAGATCATCCCGAGGCGCCACGGGACAACGTAGGCGTAGTAGTCCGTGTAGCCCTCGCCGACGAAACGCAGGTCGTCTGTGGGCTGGATTGAACCGTGGGCCCAGAGATGGTGGAACTCATGGGCGATCAGGTGCGCGACGCTTTGGGCTGCGACGTCAGGTGGCAGATCGGCGGATGCGTACAGGGTCATCGAGCCCAGCTTGGGCGAGCCTCCGTAGCCAGCAACCCCAGCGCTAGGCCCGAACGCGAACAGGTACTTCTCCCGCGGGGTCCAGCCGAAGAGATCGACTTCAGCCTCGACGATGGGGATGAGCCGCTCTTCGATCAACGGTGAGAGCCATTCGTTCCCGGGGGCAAGGGCGAACCTGGCCATGAGTCCCGCGGCTTTCGCGTCCACTGAGGTCCAGCCGTCGCCGAGAAGGAGGATGTCGTTGCTGAGCTCGGTCGGCGACGGACTCCAGACCTTCGCGTCGCGTTCGTCGAGGTTGCCCTTGGGCCATGGAGCCGTCGTCGAGCCCGCAAACTCGCCGGAGACCCCGACGGTGATCTCGCGCAGGTCGAGGTGCGGCATGGGAACGAGCTCGGCGGTGAAGAGCATGCCGCAGCCGGGCTCGACGAAGCTGTGCTCGTAGCCATCGTTGCCCGCGATGACCTCGCGCTGCTCTCGCTGGTCGAGGGCGATGGACCAGGACAGCTCGAGTTGCGTGGCGCCGGCGGGATCCACCCGGAAGGTGAATTCGTCCAGCCGCTCGGGGAGCGAGACCACGCGCCCTTGGGCGGTCGCGGCCGGCTCCATGGCGAACCTCGGCGGCAGTGTTACGAACGCGTACCTTTCGGGGAAGGAGAAGACGACCCCGCCCGGCTCTAGCGCGTCACTCGACAGCGGCCCCAGGGTCGCGGAGAACGTGGCGACCTGCGTCTTCGAATCGACCTCGATGTTCACGCGATAGTCGGTGTGCGCATGGGACGAAACTGTGGGCGCCGCCGCTCCTCGTTCGCCTGGGCCAGAGCACCCGGCTCCCAAGATGCCCAGGGCACTCAGCATTGCGGCCTGACTGTAGCTGACCATCAAGCATCGAGCGCGACGTCGCCCGCGCTATGGACCAGGAAGACCGTGCCGAGTTTGCTGAGCATGTGGTTGGTGCTCTCGGTCAGGTAGCTGGCGTTCTCGCCGTGCTCGGGCAGCCGAAAGCCCATCAAAACGATGGCGGCGTCCTTCGATGTTTCACGAATGGCACCCAGTGCATCATCGGAGACGATCGCCTTGGCCTGCGCACGGATCCGCGCTGCGATCAGGAGCTCCCGCAGGTGCCGCTCGGACTCCTCCACGCCGCCCTCGCTCGCGACGACGCGCAAGAGACGGATCTTGTGATCGCGCCACGCGGCGTTCTGCACAAGGAGGTGCGCGAGCATGACCATCAGGGGCCCGTTGTCCTTCCCGCGCCACCAGACATCGATGGTTCCACTCGGAACGTTGCGCGGGTCAATCTCGTTGGCGACTCCATCTGAAGGCGCTTTCTCGCGGGACGCCTTGGTGGAGAGCATGAGGATGCTGTGCCCCAGATCCCGCACGGTGCGCAGGGTCTCAAGGCGCTCTTCCGCCTTCTCTGGATCGCTCGACCAGCCGACGAGCGTGGTGTTCGGACGGAAGGCGCCGAGCCCGTGGCACTGGGCGAGGGCCTCGATGCCGCGGTCACGCTCGGGGTTGACCACGATCGCGGGGAAGGCCTCCAGGCCTTGCTCTTGGATAAAGCGCCGCATGGACTTCTCCTGTGCCTGTCGCCGCTCCACGAGGTTCTCCACGTCGCCGGTGATGACCTGCGCGAGGCTCAGGACGCCGCGCCCCGCGCATAGCCAGTGCCCGTAGACCGCCAGCTCAAGGCGTGCTCCCGCGCCTCCGCTGAAAGCGAGAATCGACGGGCGCCAGTTCTTCGGGTGGTAGCGTTCTTCCTCCAATCGATGGAGCTCTTTGCGCGCACGCTCAAAGGCGGCGCCACTGCGCACATCGCCCCAGGTCGCCCTTACCTGCCGGCGCTTGATGTACTGGTGCAGGACAGCCATCAAGCCGACGGCCGCGAGGGCCCACAGCGGCGCGATCAGGAGCATCACTGCCGCGCAGCTAACGGCACCGAGCAGCGCGATCGTCCAGTGAGTCCAGCGGAACGTGGGCCGATAGGACGGGTTGCGGGTGTAGGACTCTTGGAACGTCGCCAGGTTCAGGTACCCGTACGTCACCATGAAGAACATCGTGATGATGGGGGCGATGAGGTCGAGGTCGCCCACGAGGATGCCGAGCTCGGCGATCACGAACGTCGCGACGACGGCGCGCCTGGGCTCTTGGCTAGGGCCGGAGCCACGCGCGAAGGCGTTCAGGCGCTTGAAGATCCGATCCCGCGCGAGTGCCTGGAGGATCCGCGGAGCGCCCATCATCGAGCCGATCGCAGACGACAGCGTCGCGGCGAAGATGCCGGCGGTGATAAGGGGACCGAACACCGCCACTTCTCGGATCACCATGTTGTCTGTCTGGAGCGTTTCCCGCGACACGGCTCCGCCCAGGAGAATCGCCATGGCCACGTAGACGACCCCGGTGAACGCGATGGATGTGAGCGTGCCGTTCGGAATCGACTTGGCTGGGTTGCGCAGATCCCCGGACATATTCGCGCCCGCCATGATTCCGGTGGCGGCCGGGAAGAACAGCGCGAACATCGTGAAGAAGTTCTGCTCGCCCGTGTAGCCGGAGCGGAAGTTCGAGGACAAGGCTTCGCGGTCGAAGACGTCGAGCGCACCCACCGCGAACGAGGCGATGGACATGAACAGGATCGCAAGGATCCCGTACTGGAGCTTGATGGTCCACCCCGCGCCAATGAACACGCAGACGAAGACGGCCAAGTTGATGAGGCTGGCGATCGCTTGGCTGTGCCCTGCGAGGTCAGGGAACGTCGCCGTGAACGCCTCGGTGAATCCGATGACGTACATCGCCACCGAAACGGCTTGGGCCAGGAAGAACACGATCCCGATCGACCCACCGGACTCCACGCCGAGGGAGCGGCTGATCATGAAGTAGGCGCCGCCCCCTTTGACCCGCGTATTGGTCGCGATGGCCGAGACCGAGAACGCGGTCATGGTCGTGATCGCCTTGGAGAGCGCCACGATGCCGATGGTCGCCCATACCCCTGAGTTGCCCACGACCTGGCCAAGGCGCAGGAACATGATCACGCCCAGGATGGTCAGCGTGCATGGCGTAAAGACGCCCCCGAGAGTCCCGAAGCGTCCGCTGGATGATTCGCGGGGGTTGGCCAAGTCGAACGTGCGGGAGCGGGTGCCGGAGTAGGTACCGGAGCAGATGGGGTGCGGGGGGGGAGGGCGGCGAGGCGCGCTCGGCGGATTGTATCGGTTCCGGGTCCCCGTCCCACGGACTCCATCCGATAGACTCTGCCGCCTTCTTACCCCCTTGCTCACCACCCGGCCGCTCTCCACCTTGAGCGGCACACCGATCCCATGGCAAAGCCCAAGCCCGGCCTGATGGATACCATCGTCTCCCTCTGCAAGCAGAGGGGCTTCGTGTTCCCCGCCTCCGAAATCTACGGTGGCATCGGCAACACGTACGATTACGGTCCCCTCGGAGTCGAGCTGCTGCGCCACGTGAAGGACGCCTGGTGGAGCCGCGTCGTCACGAGCCGCGACGACGTTGTGGGCCTTGACTCCGCGATCATTCAGAACCCGGAGACCTGGGTGACGTCAGGCCACGTCGGCGGGTTCAGCGATCCGATGGTGGACTGCAAGAAGTGCAAGTCGCGCTTCCGCGCCGACAAGCTTGAGGACGCCCGCTGCCCCGAGAAGCCCTCGAAGCAGCCCGGCCAGTGCGAGGGTGAGCTCACTGAGCCCCGTGAGTTCAACCTGATGTTCAAGACGAACATCGGCGCGGTCGAGAGCACTTCGTCCGTGGCGTACCTGCGTCCGGAGACGGCCCAGGGCATTTTCTTGAACTTCAAGAACGTGCTGGAGTCGGCGCGCATCAAGCCGCCGTTCGGCATCGCTCAGATCGGCAAGAGCTTCCGCAACGAGATCACGCCCGGCAACTTCGTCTTCCGCACCCGGGAGTTCGAGCAGGCCGAGATGGAGTTCTTCGTGCCGCCCGCAGAGGAGCAGCAGTGGTACGACTACTGGCGCAAGGCGCGCTTCGATTGGTACACCGACCTGGGCATCCGCCCCGAGAAGCTCCGCATGCGCGAGCACGACAAGAGCGAGCTGGCCCACTACTCCACCGCCACCGCCGACATCGAGTACGAGTACCCATTCGGCTGGGGCGAGCTCGAAGGCGTCGCTTGCCGCACGGACTTCGACCTCAAGCGTCACTCCGAGGCGTCCGGCAAAGACCTCGTGTTCTTCGATCCCCAGACGAAAGAGCACTACACGCCCTACGTCATCGAGCCCGCCGGCGGTATCAACCGCATGGCGCTGACGTTCCTGATCGACGCCTACACCGAGGAGCAGCTGGAGAAGGACACCCGCGTCGTTCTGCGCTTCCACCCCGAGATTGCCCCGATCACCTGCGCGATCTTCCCGCTTGTGAAGAAGGAAGGCATGCCGGAGAAGGCCAAGGAGATCGAGAAGATCCTAGGCCGCGCGCGGATCAGCACGTTCTACGACGAGAAGGCAGCCATCGGCCGCCGTTATCGCCGCCAGGACGAGATCGGCACGCCGTTCTGCGTGACCGTCGACGGCGAGACCATGGCGGATGACGTCGTCACCGTGCGCCACCGCGATTCCATGGAGCAGGAGAAGGTCAAGGTCAGTGAACTGACGACCTACATCCTCGAAGGGATGCAGAACTGGAAGCGGCCCGAGTAGGCCCTTGGACTGCTTCAAGAACGAAGCAAGCGCTTAGCGATCTTGCCGGAGCCCGTCTTCGGCAGGTCGTTCATGAACACAATGCGACGCGGCAGCTTGTAGCGAGCGAGCTGCGTTGCGCAGTGCTCGCGCAGCTCCTCCTCAAGCGCGTCAGTCTCTTCGAAGCCGCCGCGCAGCACGATGGCCGCGCAGACCTCTTCGCCCCATTCCTCAGAGGGCGCGCCAAAAGCCGCGCACTCCAGCACGCTGGGGTGCCCGTACAGTGCGTTCTCCACCTCGATGGAGTAGACGTTTTCGGCTCCGGACAAGATCATGTCCTTCTTTCGATCGACGATGTTGACCCAGCCGTCTGCGTCGATGGTCGCGAGGTCGCCCGTGTGGAACCAGCCGTCTTGGAAAGCCCGTTCGGTTTCTTCGGGCCGGTTCCAGTAGCCCGGCGTGATCGTGGTGCCGCGCGCGACGATCTCGCCGACCGTGCGGTCGTCCAGCGGAACGGGGGCGCCGCTCTCATCGATCACTCGAAGCTCGACCGTCTCGAAGGGCCGGCCTGTGCGCGACCGGCGGGCCAGCTGCCGGTCGGTCGATTCTTCGCGGTGTCGCGGCTCTAGAATCCCAAGCGTCAGGTAGGGGCTAGTTTCCGTGAGACCATAGGTCTGCACGTACTCGCATTTGAAAACGTCGAGAACGGCCGCGACCGTAGCCGGTGCGATGGGGGCGCCTCCGGACAATATGAGTCGCAGCGAACCGCCGTCGAATTTCATCTCCGGCGCCGCAGCCAGCATGCGCTGAAGCATGGTCGGCACGAGATTCGTCACCGTGACGCCAGCTCGTGCCAGAATTCCCAGGGCCGGCTTGGCCTCGAACTGCGGCAGAAACGCGTGGCAGCCGCCGGCGAGGGTCATGGCGAGCGTCGCCCACGCGTCGGCGAGGTGGAACATCGGTGCGATATGGCCCCACACGTCGTCGCTCGCAAAGTCGAGCTCGGTGACAGCGGCTTGGGCGTGGGCGACGACGTTGCGGTGGGTGAGCGGGACCCCCTTGGGCTGGCCTGTCGTTCCGCTCGTGTAGTACAGGTGCGCGACGTCGTCGGGGCTGCAAACGTGGGCTTTGAAGTCGCGGGCGGCGACGGGATTCAGCGAGAACCCGAGCGGGTGTCCCGTGGGCCCATCCGGTGTCGCCGGACCACCGATCCGAACCTGGATGAGGTCAAGCCCCTCGCTTGCGGCGTCCGCTAGGTCGGACATCTTGCGAGACGCAACCAGCATCTTGGCGCCTGAGTCCGCTAACACACCGTGGATCTCCGGCGCCGCCAGCCTGTAGTTGAGCGGCACGAGCACCGCGCCCACGCCCGCACACGCGAAGCTCCATACGAGGAAGAACGGAGTGTTGTACTCCATCAGCGCCACTCGATCGCCAGGGTTGACGTTTCGCTTCCGCAGCGCGGCGGCCAACAGCGATACCGTGGCCACGAGTGACCGGTAGTCGACGGGGTGGTCCGATCCGATCGCGGTCGCGTCGGGGTCGACCGCAGCGCCGATCTCAAGTAGGTCCCAAACGTTGGTGGGGGAAGCCATGCTCCAGATAGCTTGGGCTCGCCGGGCCTAATTCGCCATCGAGAAGGCCCTAATAGCCGGCGGCCTGCCCATCCTTGCGAGACTCGGAAGCGCCCGCGTAGACCCCGCGCTCGGCATCCCAGCGAATCGCTTGATAGCCGCCAAAGATGCCCGTGGCTTGGCTGAGCTTATGCCCCCGTCGCCCTAGCCCACGTAGCGCGTCCCAGCTGAAGCCGGTTTCGAGGTGCAGGAAGCCCCCCGTCGTCATCACTTCACCGGTGGGCTGGGAGGAGCCTGTGTGTACCATCCGCGGCGCGTCCCCGGCCTCCTGGGTGTTCATCCCGAAGTCGACCATGTTCACGACGATCTGGGCGTGCCCTTGGGGCTGGGTGGCGCCGCCCATCAGGCCGAAGGCCATGTACGGCTGGCCGTCCTTCGTGATGAAGGCGGGGATGATCGTGTGGAAGGGGCGCTTGCCGGGCTCGTAGCTGTTGGCGCGTCCCGGCGTCAGGTCGAAGAGCTGGCCGCGATCCTGCAGGCAGAAGCCGAGGCCGG
>CAYQKK010000089.1:8539-23968 GCA_964417955.1 uncultured Planctomycetaceae bacterium | reverse complement strand
GAAGCTCCGGCCCCCGCTGCAACCCCTGCTGCAACCCCTGCTGCAACCCCTGCTGGCCCCCCCGCTGGGACTGCGGAGAAGAAAGCACCCGAGGCTCCGGCAGTGGACGATTCGGCCGCTGTCGAGGCAGCCAAGGCCGAGGAAGCCGCTGCAGCCAAGCAGGCCGAAGAGGCCGCCGCTGCGGCCGCCGAGGCGAAAGAAGCGGCTGCAGCCAGCGCAGCGGCTCGGGCCGAGGCGATCAAGGCCGAAGACGAGATGAGCCCGATCCAGCGCTCTATCGCTAAGAAGAAGCGCGAGGCCGCCGAGGCTGCGGCAGCTCCTCCCGCGCCTGAACCGGCTCCCGCGCCAGCCCCCGAGGCCGCGCCTGAGACCTCGGACGCCGCTGGAACGGGCGACGAGGCCAGCGCCCCGGCAGCGGAAGCAACCGCCGACGCACCGGCTGCCGCAGCAGGCGAGGCGAAGCCAGCCGACGACAAAGAGGCCGAGGACGCCAAGGGCGCCCGTCGCGGCAACGTCGTCGGGTTCATCGATCCGTCGAGCTTTGCCCAGAGCACCCCCGCTCGACGCAGGCCCGACTCTCGCCGCATCCAAGGACGCGACGACGCAACCCCAGACGTCCGACCGACCTTCGGCCGCGACCGTGGTCGCTCCCAAACCCCTACGGGCCCGCGCGGCAAGATGACCGCAGCCGAGCTCCGTGAGCGCGAGCAAGGACGCTTCCTGCGCCGCAACCGCGCCGCAGGTGGCCCTCCTGGTCGCCGGGGCAGTGGCCCGGGTGGACGTGGCGGCTCGCGCGACACCGTGACCCTCTCGCCTTACTCCGGCCAGAAGGTCACGATCGACGAGCCGATCACGATCACGAAGCTGAGCGACGCCATGTCCCTCAAGAGCAGCGTGGTGCAGAAGCGCGCGCTGGAACGACAGTACGGCATGTTCACGGTCAACCAGACCTTGGACACCGATACGGCCACGCTCCTCGCCTCCGAGTTCGACGTCGAACTCGACGTGCGAGCCGAGGTGACGGCAGAGCAGCAGCTCATCGAAGAGGTGGCCAAGAAGCGGAGCGAGATCGAAGAGGAAAACCTCAGCGCCCGCGCCCCCACCGTCGCCTTCCTCGGTCACGTCGACCACGGCAAGACGACGCTGATCGACAAGATCCGCGAGTCGAAGGTGGCCGACAAGGAGTCGGGTGGCATCACCCAGCACATCGGCGCCTACCAGGTTCAGACGAAGAAGGGCCACTCGGTCACGATCGTCGACACCCCGGGTCACGAGGCGTTCACCGCCATGCGTGCACGCGGCGCCAAGGCCGTGGACATCGTCGTGCTCGTGGTGGCAGGTGACGACGGCGTCAAGCCGAGCACCATCGAAGCCATCAACCACGCGAAGATCGCTGAAACGCCCATCGTGGTAGCGATCAACAAGAAGGACCGCGCGGAGTTCAACGCGAACACCGTGATCCAGCAGCTCATGGGCCAAGAGCTCGTGCCCGAGCAGTACGGCGGCACGACCGCGATGTTCGAAACGTCCGGCATGACTGGCGAGGGCATTGAGGAACTCTTGGAGCACATCTTCCTGATGGGCGAAATGGAGCTGGGCCTTAAGGCTCACTCGGAAGGCCCGGCGAGCGGCGTGGTGCTTGAGGCCGAGATCCAGCAGGGTCGCGGTATCGTGGCTCACCTCCTCATTCAGGACGGAACGCTGCAGCGCGGCGACGTTATCTTGGCGGGCGAGGGCTACGGCAAGGTGCGTCAGCTCCTCGACGACCGCGGCAAGACGCTCACCGTCGCGGGCCCCTCGACGCCGGTTTCCGTGACCGGCCTCGACGCCCTCCCGGGCGTGGGCCAGCCATTCCACGTGATCGATACCCTGGCCCAGGCCAAGGAGATCGCCCAGGAGCGCGAGCGCAGCAACCGGGCGATGATGCTCGCGTCGAAGCGCGAGCCGAGCCGCGAGCTAGAGGCCATCCTCGGGTCGGCCCCCAAGACCGAGCGCGAGACGATCAACGTCATCGTGCGTACGGACGTCCAAGGCTCTGCCGAGGTGCTCCGCCAGGAGATCGAATCCCTCGAGCACGACGAGGTGCAGGTCAAGCTCATCCACTCAGGCGTCGGCCCGATCACGGAGAGCGACGTGGACCTCGCATCGACCTCCGATGCGATCCTGATCGCGTTCCAGGTGTCGGTCAACCCGAAGGCTCGCCAAGAGGCCGAGCGCAAGGGCCTGACCGTGCGCCGCTATAGCGTTCTCTACGAAGTACTCGACGACCTCCGCCGCGTCATGGAAGGCGCGCTGAAGCCGGAGTACCTCGAAGAGATCACCGGCCACGTCGAGATCCGCCGACTGTTCAAGTCGTCGAAGATCGGCCTCATCGCCGGTTGTATGGTGCTCGACGGAACGATCAAGCGGAACAGCAAGTGCCGCTTGCTCCGGGACGGCAGCGTCGTCTACACGGGCGCCATCGGCTCGCTGCGTCGCGAGAAGGACGAGGCGAACGAAGTTCGCTCCGGCTTCGAGTGCGGTATCGTGCTCCGGGACTTCCGCGACATCCGCGAGGGCGACGTCGTGGAGACCTACCGCATGAAGGAGATCAAGCGGACGCTCTAGGCGTTCGTTCTCCGCGGCCCCCATGGCGAACCCAAGAACCGTCGCTCGACTGGAGGTGCAGATCCAGCGCCGCTTGGCGCACTGCCTCCAGTTCGAGCTCGCCGACCCACGCGGGGCGTTCATCACGATCGTCCGCGTGGAGCTCAACTCGGACCTTAGCGTCGCCAAGGCCTACTACTCGGTCCTCGGATCTGAGACGGAGCGTTCCAAGGCCGCCCACATGCTGGAGCACGCGAACGGCTTCACCCGCCGCCAAATGGGCTCGGTGCTCAAGACCAAGTCCATCCCGGCTCTCAAGTGGATCTACGACGACACCGTCGCCAGCGCGGAAGCGATGGAAGAGCTGATCGAGAAGACGAAGAAGCGCGACGCCGAGATCCGGGGCGACTCCGCCCCGGACCCTCAGTAGGCCGCCGCCCTACTTGCGCCGCCAGACCACCCCATCGGGCGTGTCTTGGAGCTCGATGCCCATGGCCGTCAGCGCATCCCGCGCCGCGTCCGCCGCGGCCCAGTCCTTGTCTTCCTTGGCGGCGTTCCGCGCCGCGATCAGCGCTTCGACCTCGCCATCGGCGGTCTGCTTGTCGACCTCGATGAAGCCGAAAACCTCGTTGGCTCGCCGGTAGAACTCCAGAGCGTCTTTCGCCACCGAGGCCCCCACGAGCCCCTCCAAGAGCGGCTTGCGCAGACCCTCTAGGGCCGCAAGGGCCACCGGCGCGTTGAGGTCGTCGTTCATGCCGTCCTCGAAGCCGCTGATCGCCGCTCCGAGCACCTCGCGCCCCGCCTCCGAATCCGCGGCCGCCGAGCCCCCATCCAAGAGCCGGTGCAACAGCACCGCCACTTCGTCGAGGTTCTCCAAGCGCGCACGGATCTCGTCCATGATCGCCCAGGTGAAGTTGATCTGCGTGCGATAGTGGCCGCGCAGAAGTGCAAAGCGCAGGTGCCGCGCCTCGAATCCGCGGGACTCGACATCCGGCAGGGTGTAGACGTTGCCGAGGCTCTTGCTCATCTTGCCGCCGTCGACCTGGAGGAACTTCGCGTGCATCCAAACCTTCGCCAGCGGAACTCCGTTGGCGCACGCGCTTTGGGCAATCTCGCACTCGTGGTGCGGGAAGACATTGTCCTCGCCCCCCGTGTGAATGTCGATCTGATCCCCGAGCAGCGCCTTCGCCATGGCCGAGCACTCGATGTGCCAGCCAGGAAAGCCGTCCGGACCGAAGACCGTGTTCCACTTCATCAGGTGCGCGTCGTCGCTCTTCCAAAGGGCGAAGTCCGCGGGGTGACGCTTCTCCTGATTGACCTCAACGCGGCTGCCAGCCACAAGGTCCTCGACACGGTTCCCCGAAAGACGGCCGTAGGCGGGGTAGGTAGAGACGTCGAAGTACACGTTGCCTCCGACCCGGTACGCGTGGCCAGCCTCGATCAGCTTCTCCACCATCACGACCATCTCATCGATGTACTCGGTGGCGCGGGGGCGCGCCAGGGGCTCGCGCACGCCGAGCGCCGCCATGTCCTCTAGAAACAAGTCGGTGTAACCGCGCGTGATCTCAAAGGGATCGCGCTGCTCCTTGCGCGCCTGCGCCTCGACCTTGTCGTCCCCGTCACTGTCGGCCACATCATCGTCCGTAAGGTGTCCCACGTCCGTGATGTTCATGACCTGCTGAACCTCCAGCCCGAGGTACTCCAGCCAGCGGCGGAGCAGATCCGCGAAGAGAAAGCTCCGATAATTTCCGATGTGGGGACGCCCGTAGACCGTGGGGCCGCAGTTGTAAACGCGCGCAACTCCCGCCTCCATCGGCTCGAAGGGCACCTTCTCTTTGGTGAGCGTGTTGTAGACGTGGAAGGTCACGGGCAAGTGGTTCGTTCGAGTCCGGAGGGTCGTAGAATGCGCGGGGCGCTCATACGTTACCGAGCGCACGAGCCGATGACCCCGCCTAGTCATGCACTTGGTTCGAAAGGACCGGATTCCGTCGAGCGGAAGGGTCCGGAGATCCGCCTGATCCGCCCCCTGGGAGAGGGCCGAACGAGCCGCGTCTGGCGCGCCGTCCTAGAGGGTCCCTGGACGCCAGACGGACGGGAACTGGGGGCTGGAACCGAGGTCGCGGTGAAGATTCTCCACGAGCGACTCCTCTCGGAGCGTGACGCGAGGGAAACGCTGGCCTTCGAACGGGATGCGTCTAGGGCCGTGCAGCACCCGTCGCTGGCCCGTTCGCGGTACCTTTCGCCCTCTGGGCCAACGCCGCCCCTGCTCGCCGGTGCCGCGGAAGACCTAAGTCACCTACCGGACGCGGATCGGCTCCTCCGGGACGCCGATGCGCCCCGCCCCTGGCTGATGCTGGATCTGGTCCCGGGCGCCGCGCTCGATGAGTCGCTGCACGAAGAGCGGGAACTCCCTGAGCCCCGCGTTCGCTCCATCGGCGCGTCGGTGGCCCGGGCCTTGGCCGCGCTCCACGCCGCCGGCTGGACCCACGGCGATGTCAAGCCAGGCAACATCCGGCTCGACGCTGATGGGAGGGCGATCCTCATCGACCTTGGGTTCGCCCGCCGAATCGGCACGACGCACGCTCCGCTTGGGACGCCTGGCTACCTAGCCCAGGAACGCGCAACCGGCGGGCCGCCGCGCACCGCCGCCGACCTGTTTGCCCTCGGGGTCACGCTCTATGAACTTCTGACCGGGGAGCACCCTGCAGGCGACTTCGGACCGACCGAAGCCGGCACCGAGGAGAATCCTCTCGCCGCGGCTCGGCTGCAATCGCTCCGCCGCGGCGAAGTGCGACCGCCCTCGGACGTCACGCCACGGGTCTCGCCGCTCCTCGACTCCCTCGTACGCAGGCTTCTGCAACCCAGCCCCGGCGCTCGCCCCACGGCCTCCGAGGTCGCCACGATCCTAGAGGAAGGCGAGGGCGGCGCTTGGTGGCGAGCACGAATCGAGTTCGACGCTGGTGCTCGGCGCGACACCGTCGCGTGGTCGGGCCGCCATGGCGTCCCGATGGTGGGCCGCGACGACGAGCTTCGCGCGCTCAACGAGATTTGGATGGACGCGAAGGCGAGCGGGCACGCCGTCCTGTTGAGCGGGGAGCAAGGCGCGGGCAAGTCTCGCCTGATCGCAGAATTCGCCCATGGGGTCCGGCTCGTGGGCAGCGCCCCACCGCTCTACCTGTACGCGCGCTGCGACTCGGTGGGCGACAGCCGCCCAGCTGCCCCCCTCATCTCGCTCCTGCGGCGATGGCTGCACTTGCCGTCCCCCACGGTACCGGGGGCCCGCGCGAGAGCGCTACTCGAAGAGATGCTGCCGCCCGACACCGCACGCTCGCTTCTTGCCATTCTCCAGCTGGGCGCGGAGGACGCTCCGACCAGTGACATTGCCGAGTCCGTGGCCCTCGCCGATTGGCTGCGAGCTCTCGGTCGCAAGGGCCCCACGATCATCTTCCTCGACGACATCAACTTCGCGGGGAACGCCACGCTACAGGCGCTCGCTCGGGTGGCAAGGGAACTGGACGGCTCTCGGATGATGCTCATCATCGGGCTCCGCGAACGGGCTGAAGTGCGCCGCGCCGCGGAGTTCGCCGAGCTGCGGAACCGCCTTTCGAGCAAGAGCCGCCGCATTCACCTCGGCCCCCTCGACGAGGCCTCGCTCCTGGCACTTGTAGAGCACACGTTTCACCATTCGGTGCCGCGGTTGCGCCTCGCGCGCACGCTTCTCCAGCGCACCCGCGGACTGCCGGGCAGCATCGGGGAGCTGCTGCGGCTCAGCCACCAGCGCGGCTGGACGCGTCCCGCGCCAGCCCCCGGCCGGGGGCTCCAGCTGCTCATCGCTCCCGACGAGCTTCCGCGACCGGAGGGCGTTCGAATGGCCGTCGCCCGACGGCTCGCCGAGCTGACCCCAAAGGCTCGCATCTGGCTTGAGCGCGTGGCCATGGTGGGCTCTCGGATCGAACCGGACCTACTGGCCCTCGCATGGCCGAAGACCCCCCCGAACAAGCGGGACGCCGCGGTCGCTGGCCTCGTGCGCACCGGCTGGATTGTGGCTGCAGGTGGTCGCTATCGATTCGCACACCCAGTGGATCGAGAAGAAACGCTGGCTCGAATGCCCGCTCACCGCGAGCGCCGCGGTCACAGCTCGCTTAGCCGCGCCCTCAAAGCCCAGGAAAGCGCCGCCCAGCGGCGTCCGAGCTATCGCCGGGCCTTCCACCTACGCGGCGCTGGACTGAACCACGAGCTGCTGACGATCTTGCCGCTTCTTCTGGACGAGCTACGGGACAGTGGGCACCCCTTCCGGCGTGCGACCGTCGCGGGATGGGGCCTCGAGGCGATGGATGCGGGCACGGATGCCTCCGACTCTTTGCGCCTGCGACGACGCCTACTCGAAGAGCTGGCCGATGCCGCCGATCGACTCGGTGAGCGCGAAGATCAGCGCCTCGCGCTGGAGGAGCTTGGCCGGCTCGACATCGACGCGGAGTTGGATCCCCAGGGTGCAGGCCGCGTGTACCTGCTTCACGCACGCCACGCGGTCAGTCGCGGCCAGTTCAGCCTAGCACGGGGCTTCGCACAGAACGCTCGCCAGCTCATGGAGCGCGTCGCGTCAGACGAGCTCTTGGACGACGATGCGCTGCAGTTTCGGCTCGACCGCGCGGAGGTCGAGCGGATTGCGGCCAAGATCGAAACGGAGCACAGCGAGCTCCGGCGCGCCTCAACGTACGCAGGCCAAGCGCTTGAACTCGCGCCGGACGCCGCCTCGCGGTCGCAGGCCCACATCCTCCACGCAGAGATTGAGATCCAAGGGGGCAGCGTGGACTCGGCGCTGCGCCGACTGAGCGCCGCCCGCCGAGAGATGCGCAGCGTTGACGGCGACCTGCGAGCGCGGGGCACGCGCGCGGCGCTCAGCCTCGTTGCGGGTCGCGCGTGGCGGCTGGTGGGTCGTCCGGTACGGGCACAGCGTGCGCTGGAGCGCGCGGCTGAGCTTGCCGTTCAGTCAGGCGAGGGCCGCATCGAGGTCGAAGTCGCCGCGCGCACAGGTCGGCTCATGGCTGACATTCACCAGGAACGCGACGCGGAGCTCATCCTCCGCGACGCACTGTTTTCGGCTCGGCGCATCGAGGACAAGCGCGGTGAAGCCCTCGCGGCGCTGTTCCTCGGCATCCTCTTGGGCGAGCAGGGGGAGCGCGGCGCCCACGACCTTATACGCCGTGCCACGGCCCTTGCCGAGGAGCTAGGACAGGGCCGCATCGAAGCCGTGTCCGCCGCCATCGAGGCTCGGATCGCGTTCGGTGAGTCCGACCTCGACTTGGCGCTCAAGCACTCAGGCCACGCATGGGACCTTGTTCTGCGGCACGGGGCGGAGCTCCCCGACCGAATCGTGGTAGGCGGCACGCGCGCGCTCACGCTGAGGCTAATGGGTCGCGCGTTGGAAGCCGACAGGCTCGTTAAGGCCATCGAGAAACGGATCGAATCTGACAATGCGGCACTGGGCACGGGCATCATGCGCCAGCGGCACCGCCGGTGGACGACTTCTCTGCTACGAACCACCCTCGACCGGGAAGGGCCGCTCTACCCACGCTCGACCGTGGGCGATCGGGCTGGCGCGTAGCCCTCGGCGCGGGATCCTGAAGGCGGGCCCTGGGCGCAGGGTCCTAGGCGCAGGCCCCTGGGAGCGGGGTTCAGAAATTGAGCATTGCTAGTTGAGCCCTGGGGACCCGTCGCAGTCAGCGGCCTGTGAGGGGCATCACTCTGAATGCCCCCCCTCCCTACGCCCGTCACAACGCTCCCATGCAAGTGCCCAAGATCTCACTCCGCTCCATCGCACTCGTCGGCCTCACGGCAGCCTCAGCCTTGGTTTCGACCTCTTGCCAATCCACGTCTGAGTCGGCCGGCGCGCAGGCGTTGGCGGCGAACGTGGGCGTCTATCCGCCCCCCAGCCCCGGGCTCCCAATCCTGCGGGTTGGTGTGCCGCCGATGGAGTTCGGAAGCAGCTCCTCCAAGGGCATGGAAGGCCTCGCCGCGGACCAGCTCTCGACGCTCCTCGTGCGCACCGATCGCTTCGACGTCATCGAACGCAATCAGCTGGACAAGCTCCTCACCGAGCAGGACCTTGAGGGCATCGTCGCGGCCGACGAGATGGCTGGCATGGCTCAGGTGCGGGGCGTCGACTACCTGATGATCGGGAAGATCACGAACCTGCGGATCAAGCAGACCAAGACCGCGGCCCGCTCGGGATTCGGGCGCATCATCAACATCACGACGGACCGGCTCTCCGGTGGCGTGGGCGGCCTTGATATCGATAACGAGAAGCTTGAGATCAAGTTTGAGTGCGGCGTCGACCTGCGCCTCGTCGATCCCACCACCGGTTCCACGTTCGCCGCCAACTTCTCCGAGTACACCCGCTCGGACAAGGCCAGCGCGTTCGGCATTCAGGTCCTCGGCGTTGGCGCTGAGGCCGAGGCCGATATCGACATCAGCGAGGACGACAAGGGCCTCATCCTGCGGCTGGCCCTCGACGACTGCATCCGCGGGATGCTCCCCAGCATCGACCGCAAACTGCGCGCCCGGGCCCGCGAAGCGTCCGCGCCGCGGGCAGAGTAGAGGGGCTCCGGCGCCTTGGCCCCCGCAGGGGCCAAGGAATCGACGGGCGCTTGGCGGCGGGGCGCGCTAAGCTGATGAACGGAGGTCCCATGCTACCCCTGGAGTAGAATGGGGTGCCGCCCCCCCGTCGCGGTTCAGGCTCGCGTCCCGCAAGTCTGGCCCCACAGACATGACATATCCATCCACTCCATCCCCCGCAACGGTGCCGTCCGGGCGCCCGGGGTGGACGCAGTGATCTCGCTTGTATCGATACTCGCATCGCTGCCGCTGATCGTGTCTTCGCCGCAGCTGGAAGCTCCGGCGCAGCTGGGTTCTCCGGCGCGGCTGGGTTCTCCGGCGCAGGTCGGGCCGCCAGCCTCCGTTGGCTCGTCTATCGGAAAAGTCGCGCTTGAGCTGTTCGACCCGGGGGCCCGGCTGCGAACAACCCTCACCCATCGGAATGGTCTCCCGACCAACAACGTAACGGCGCTCTGCTACGACGGCGATGGGTTCCTCATGGTGGGTACGCGAGGGGGCCTGGCGAAGTTCGATGGAATCACGTTTGAGTCACTGCTCGCCAACGATAACGACGGCCTGGAAGGCGACAGCGTGCTCACGCTCTACACCGGCGCGAATGGGGACACCTGGGTGGGAACGAAGAGAACCGCGCCTACCATTTACTCGGACGGAGAGTTCCGAGCACTCTGCGATCGGAGCGTCGTCCATTCGGTTCGGCAGGTACTCCCCGCGCGCGACGGTGCCCATTGGCTCGTCGGCCATGTCTTGGCGCGTGCGGAGGGGGGCGAAGTCAGCGCGCTGCCCCTGAATCCCGATCGCCCGGAGATTCAACCCAACGCGGCGCTAGAGGACGAATCTGGCAAGCTCTGGGTCGTGACCGACTCTGGAGTCTTTGTGGGAGGCACTTCCGGCTTCGAGCGAGTCGACGAACGTGCGGCAAGCGCAATCCTCGCTGACTTCAGCGGGGCGCCGTGGTGCCAGAGCCCAGACGGCTTGCTCTATCAACCGCTCGTGGACGCAGCCCAACCCATCGACCTTGGCCTGGGCGGCGTCATCGTAGACGAACTCGTACTGTCGGACCGACGCCGCCTACTTGCCACGGGCCGTGGTGCGTTCCTCCTTGAGCCTGGGCATCCGGACGGGACCGGACTGCGAGTGAGCGCCGTCAAGGGCACCATGAATTCGGTCCCCGAGGTCGATGCCATCACCTGCTTTTTGCGAGAAGGGGAAAACGACTTCTGGGTGGGGACAAGCGACAATGGAGTCGACCACCTTGAGCACTGCCATTCCGTCTTAGCCGTGCTGCCGGATCGTCGCGCTAAGACCTCCGTCTCCGACGTGTACTCGATTTCCGGGAATGAAGCGCTGGTCTTCGGAAAGCACCCGACGCAGGTTCATCGACTGGACTCAGAAGGACATGCGACCGAAGTCTCGTTGGCTGGCAGCGCAAGGAACCTCGTCCATGACGTAGCGACCAATCCCCACGGAACATGGGTCGCCACTGAGGAAGGCGTTGCGACGCTGGACGGAGACCGGCTGCTCCTCGATCCCGGCTGGACGTCCCCATGCGATCATCTTGTCGTACACCCCGACGGGAGCATCTGGGGCCTCTTCGAGAGCACCCTCCGATGTGTCGTCAGTCCAGATGGCGCGCCACTTCCATCCGAACAAGGCGAGTCGTTCCGAGTCCCTATGGACTGGGTCCAGGGCATCTTTGCCTATCAAGACACCATTGCGGTCAACGACAACGTCGACGTGCTGAAGCTCGATCGACAACTGGCCCGCTGGGTCACGCTGGGAACGCTTGACTCCGTCAAGGTCCGCGACGTACGCGAGGGAAGCGGCGGTGAGATCTGGATTTCGACCTATGGTCAGGGGCTGCGCCGACTGCTACCCAGCGGGAAGTTGGACAGCTGGTCCCGCGACGATGGACTTCCCGACTGGTTCCTATCCTGGCTCGGCCCTACGGACGAGAGTGGACACCTTTGGGTGAGCGCCAATTCTGGTGTCATCAGAATCAACGTACCCAGCCTCGATGCGTACCTAGACGGAAAGACCCGTGCGATCGAAGCGGTGACCTTCTCGTCTCCTGAGAGCAGCGGATCAACAGGGGCGGAACTGGGCGGCTCACTGCTTGCGTTCCCCACTCTCAAGGGAGTTTCGATCCTCGATCGGTCGAGCCTTCCGCTGGCGACGTCGCCTCCCAAGGTGCTCTTCCAATCCCCGCTCGTCGACGGCATCCCTCTCGGAGAAGGCGCAGAGCCCATCGGAAAGGCCAACGTTGTCTTCAAGTTCACGGCACCGGTCTTTCCCTCCGCCGTGGCCGCATCTTTTCAGTATCGGCTCAGCGGGGAAGGCGAGAAATGGGCGCACGCGGGGAGTTCGCGCAGCGTCCTGTACCCGGCCCTCAGGCCAGGCGCGTATACCCTAGAGGTGCGAGCCAGGACCCCCACCACTCAGTGGTCCTCTCCGGTCAAGTCAGATCCACTGGTTGTCAGACGTCATTGGTTCCAGCACCCGACGACTTGGTTCATGAGCGCGGTGGCCGGCGTTCTGCTCATCCTCTGGTTCGTCCGCCGGGAGACGAGCTACCTAACGCAGCAGAACAGCGCGCTGAGTCAAGAGGTCCACCATCGCCTAGAGATCGAAGGGCAGCTCCGGTCGAGCGAGGAGCGCTTCCGTCAGCTGTTTCATACCGCCCCCTCGGCCATCGTCTCCTGGAGCCCTTCGGGAGACCTGCTCGATAGAAACGAGCGAGCGAACGCCCTCTTCGGCTGGGAAGCAGGCGTTGCGGTTGACGTCAAACCTTGGCGGCTCTTCGCCGACGCAAGGATAGGACGGGACGCCTTCATTCGCGTACTGAGAGATCACGAGGACCTGTCCTTCACGGCGGAGGCGAAGCGGGTCAATGATGCGCCGAGACGTTGCCGCTGGCACTTCGCCCACTCCTTCGATGCCAGGGGCGAGCTGAGCTCCATCACCGCTCTCATCGCCGATCTTTCCAAGCAAGACGAGGACGCACGGTCGCTCAACCGCCTCCGGGCGAGTCTCGCCGATGCCGAGGAAACCGAACGCAGCCGTATCGCAAGGGAGCTGCACGACGATCTCTCCCAGCGCTTGGCGGCTTTGGCCATGGAGGCCCACATCGTCGACGAGTCGTTGTCCGACAGCGACGTAGGCCGCCATCAGATGATCCCCTCGTTCCGTTCGGCGCTCGAGAACATCACCTCGGACGTCCACTCCCTTTCGCGGAAGCTCCATCCGACCATCGTGGACGACCTCGGCCTCACGAAGGCGCTGCGCTCAGAGAGCACGCGACGGGGCGAGCTGAGGAAGATGGAGGTCCGGGTCACCTTCCACGGCAACGTCGTTGATCCACCGCGGGACATTGCACTTCCACTCTTCCGGATTGCTCAGGAAGCCCTCAGCAACGCAACTCGCCACTCTGGCGCCAAGGAAATCGACGTGCAACTGAGCGCAACGGACGGAGTGCTAGAGCTCGTGGTCGAAGACGACGGCTGCGGGATCGACCAAGAGACGTTCCAAGCCGGCGGCGGCGTGGGGCTCAACAGCATGCGCGAGCGTGCGCGGCTCAAGGGCGGAGACCTGGTGCTTCAGAATCGCCCCGGGGGCGGAACGCGCGTCGTGGCGTCGATCCCCACGACCGCCGTGGGCTGAGTCCCATCATCTGCGGGTGCGAGATGAAGGTGCCTGAGCCGGGCCCAGCGACCCTTTCACCCGGATCATGGGAACTTGCGCTCGAGCTCGACCTCAAGGATGGCATCCATGCGCGCGAGAATCTCGAGAGCGGCTTCGCTGGGGTCTGCCCCCTCGCGCAGGAGATTTCTGCGTTCGTCAGGGTCCGCCGCTAGGTCGTAGAGGCGAACGGTACCGGTGAGGCAATCTTCGATTCGCTTGTAGGATCCAATCTTCAGGGCGACACGGTTGGTGGCGCCGCGCCGATCCGGCGTCGTGCTTCTTTGGAAGCGCTCGGAGAGAACCCATTCGCGCTGTGCCTCCGCCTTTGTGCCTTCAAGGTAGGGAACGATCGAAATCGAGTCCCGGATGATCGGCTCCTCTGGGGTTCCCTCTCCGTCTGCCGCAAGCCCTTCAGGGGTGGCAGAGCTGGAGGTAGCGCCACCACCTGGCTTGCCCCCACATAGCTCCACCACGGTCGCGAACAGATCGGTTGTGTTGACCGCGTGCGAGACGACCCGACCGGGACGGGCGACCCCCGCTCCGCCAACGAACATCGGCACGGAGATGCCACCCTCCGACAAGGACCCCTTGCCTGAGCCAGCCGCCTCTGCATCGGTGCGCGCCCAGCTGGGCGTACCGTTGTCCGAAACCACGATGATGGTGGTGTTCGCGGCGATCGCATCTGGAAGTCCATCCAGCAGCCGCCCGAACTCGCTATCGAGGGCCTCAACAACCGCCGCGACGTGCGCAGGCGCACTCTTCCTCGGCTCTCCGCTCAGTATCTGTGAGTGCAGATCAGAGGGCGGGACGTGAAGCGGCTTATGCGCCGCATGAAAGCTGGCCATGATGAACCAGGGATCTTCTCCAAAGCTCTCGATGGCGGCGAGGGTGTCGTCGATGGTCGCCGATGTGGCGTAGGTCTCCCGCATCGAGGCCTTCCCGCCGTGAATTTCCTCATAGGCAAAGTAGCCGTCCCTCGGCCCCTTCTTCGTGAGATTGCCCCGCGTACCTCGGAACACCTCAAACCCCTGCTTCCGCGGCGCGTCGAGACCGAGCTCCTTCACGCCTAAGTGCCATTTGCCGATGAAGGCCGTGCGGTAGCCGGGCGCGACTTCCCTGAGCGCTTCTGGAATACAGACCTCCGACGCCGCTAGCCCCGACGGAGAACCGGGCTTGCTCACCACCGCGCCGATCCCCGTGCGGAAACCGTAGCGCCCGGTCAAGATCGTCGCGCGGGTTGGGCTACACGCGGGGGTGCTCCACACGTTGTCGAAGCGCACGCCCGACTTCGCGAAGGCATCGAGGCGCGGCGTCTTGACGATCGTCTCCTCCGCGTCCGACGGATCCCCGGAGCAGCATCCGATGAGATCGGGGCCCACGTCGTCGAGCACGAGCAAAAGAACGTTGCGTGGGGTCCCTTGGCTCGCTGGCTCTTGAGCAGTGCCCATAGCCAACGACAGGAGGCACGAAAAAGTAAGCAGCTGAGTGAGCGCGGTCATACGGGGCCATTGTGGCCCAAGTGCGCGCGTTGCAACAGGGCAGAACGCCCTAGGGCCTCACTTCGCGGCACGGCGGTCCACCCCGCGGCCGAGGCGCTTCTCCAGCCACCAGCCGACTCGATGTCCGAGTCCCATCGAACTGGCAGCCGACTCGATCGCGGCGGCGAATGAACCGAGTTCCTCGCGCGCTACGCCGTAGCAGCGCAGGAAGCGCAGTCGGTCGGTGCGGGAAAGGACCGCGCCGTGCTCTCGTTCACGCCGCGCCACGTGGCGCCAAAGGCGCCCGAGGTTCTTTTGGGCGCGAAGCCTCGGAAGCGGGCCCTCGGATTCAAAGCACGAACGATCGAGGTCGATGGCGGTGGCGGGCGCCGTCGGATCCCCTCGATCCACCATGAGATTCGCGGGCTGAAGATCTGCGTGCACGAAGCCTACGCCGTGGAGCGATTGGATCAGCTTGCCTGCGGCGCATACACCGCGTTGGAGCCTGCGCGAGGGCGCTGCACCGCGGCGCACCTCCCCCAGGAGCCAACCAAGATCCTGCACCCCGTCAAGCCGTTCGGTCACGACGGTGAGCTCGAATCCGACGGGCCAAACTCGAACGCAGCGGGCCGCCACAACGCGCGGGGTGCGGACCCCGAGGGAGCGTAGCCGCTCGGAAAGCAGCAGCTCGTGAAAGGGCCGCGCCGGGTCGCGAAAGCGCGCGCCGGTCAGCGCCCGCGCGAGGCCGCCGTGGGTAAAGCGCCGCACAAGGCAGGTCACCCCATTCACATCCAAGAGCCGCAGCGGCTCGCGGCCCGACTCCACCGCCTCGGGAAGAACTTCCGAACTGCGGGTGCCGTCGGGCAGAAAGCCCGAGGCGAGAAGTCCTTCCTTGTCGGCCGCGCGACATCCGACGATGCCGCGCTGGCCTTCGACCAGCTCGAACCCCGCTGGGAGTTCGGGGAGGTCAGCCTGAAACCCAGCCTTGAACAAACGACGGAGCGATCGGATCAGACGCCCGTTCCGAAACCAAAGCTGGGGGAATCAGCCTTCTTCGCGGGCTTCTTCTCGG
>CAYQKK010000089.1:5711-8439 GCA_964417955.1 uncultured Planctomycetaceae bacterium | reverse complement strand
CGGGCTTCTTCTCGGCCTTCTCGGCCGGAGCTTCTTCCCTGGGGGCTGGCTTCGAAGCCGGCTTACGGGGAGCAGGCTTGGGTGCCGGAGCTTCCCGTGGGGCTCGCTCCTCGCGTGGCGCACGCGCCTCTTCGCGCCGGGGCTCGCTGCGCTCAGAACGATCTTCGCGATCCCTGGGGGCGCGATCGTCCTCGTCGTGGCGGCCACGGCCGCGACCGCGGCCTCGGCCGCGTCCACGGCGACCACCGCCGCGGGGACCTTCGTTGTTACGACGACCACGGCTACGGCGGGGCTCGCGCTCGATGCCGTCGTGCTGGATCTCACCGACCTCAAGGAACTCGGTGGGAATCTCGTCCGCGAGGTACAGGGACCCGCGATCGTAGAAGTCGATGCCTTCGTCATAGGCTTCGCCTGCGTAGACGACGATGACCGCGTAGTCCTTGGCCGCGCGGCGGCCGGCCTCACGGGCCTCCTCCTCGGTGCGGGCGAGGTGCAGGAACGCGCGGCGTCCGCTGCGGAGTCCGTTCTCTTCCGCGCGATCTGCGTCGCGGCTTCCAACGCCGATGAAGAGCTCGTCGGGCGGCTCGGTCGCCTCGCCTGGATCGATCGGGAAGGAGTGGCCGTAGAGGGCGCGAATCTTGTCGCCGTCGACTTCGTAGCGGGGACGGTCGCTGGCCTCAATGGCATCTAGGACGTCGTCTTCGTCGACGCTTGAGCCAAGCCGTTCTTGGAGCGCGTAAAGCACGTCCTCCATGTCGCCCCACCCGAACTTGTCGAGTTCGAGGTCGAAGTCCTCGGGCTGGTGCCGAAGCATGAAGGCGAGGGCGCGGGTGATACGTTCGTGCAGTGATCCGGAGGTCATTTTTTTGACAGGGGCCCCGGGCTTCAACCGGAGGCGCTTTGCGATGGAGAGCCAGGGCGAATCTTCCGCTCTGGGCGGACCATCCTAGTCGAAGCGAGCAAAGAAGGGCTCCCCTTAGATGGGAGCAGATCGCTGGGAGTTAGTGGAGCGGCGCTGGGATAGGCTGCGCGAGCGCTTCCCGGGCTGCGCGGACGCGGAGGGCGGCGAGCTCTGCCGTCTCGGCGGTGGCGGTGAGGTGGCCCATTTTCCGGCCTGGACGCGGAGCAGCCTTGCCGTAGAGATGCAGCGAAACGCCCGGCAGGGCAAGGGCGGCTGCCCAGTCAGGCTCGCCTCCCTCCCAGATATCCCCGAGGAGGTTCGCCATCGCGGCCGGTGGCCCGGTCCGGGCGCCGCTGCCGAGGGGCAGCCCAGCCACCGCTCGAACCTGGTTCTCAAACTGGCTGCAGAGGTGAGCGTCCACCGTCAGATGGCCCGAGTTGTGGGGTCTGGGCGCAATCTCATTCACGAGGACCCCGCCGCCCTCAAGCAAGAACAGTTCGATGCACAGGACCCCCACCACGTCGAACCCCTCCAGCACTCGGCCGGCGATGCGCTGGATCTCCGCGTCCACATGGGTGTCGAGCTGCGCGGGGCAGACCGTCACGTCCAGGATGTGGTTCACGTGTTCGTTGGAAAACGGTTCGTAGACCGAGACCTCCCCTGCCACGCCGCGGGCCGCCACCACCGAGACCTCCTCGGTGAACGGGACGAGCTCCTCTAGGACGGCAGGGACACGACCCAGACTCTCCCAGGCGGCTGGGAGGTCGGCGGCCGACGCCACTCGCACCTG
The DNA here is from genome assembly GCA_964417955.1 of uncultured Planctomycetaceae bacterium. Taxonomy (GTDB): domain Bacteria; phylum Planctomycetota; class UBA1135; order UBA1135; genus Saltatorellus. Next base: position 6,748 of record CAYQKK010000089.1, on the reverse strand, counting down.
GCCTTTTCCGTCGTAGCCAAAACTCGACGTCTTGAGCACGCCCGGCCCTGGGATCGCCGCGGCGGCCTCGGCGAGCTCTTCATCGCTGGTGATCGACGCGAAGGGGGCCACCCGGAGGCCGAGCCCCACGAGACCCTGCTTCTCGCGAAGGCGATCTTGAACCGTGTGCAGAAGGGAGCCGTCCGGCCGCACGGGAACGTGGCGCGCAGCGGCCTTCCCAGCGATGGCCGGGACGTTCTCGAACTCAAAGGTGACGGCGTCCACGCGGCGCGCGAAATCCTCGACCGCGGCTTCGTCGTCGTAAGCTCCGGTGACCGACCAGTCGGCGACCTGGGCTGCGGGTCCGTCGACGTCGTCGGAGAAGACGGCGAATCGGTAGCCCAGCTGGCGAGCCGCGATGCCGAACATGCGGCCGAGTTGTCCCCCCCCGAAGACCCCCAGGGTGGATCCCGGCGGAAGGGAGTTCGACGGGTTCGCTGCCTTTTGTTCTGACTGGATCATGGGAGCATCCGCTAGCGATCGAGGGGCGCCTTCAGGGCTTTGTCGGCGTGGTTGGCCGCATAGGTACTCAGCTTCGTACGAACCCCTTCGTCGGTCGCACCGAGAATTCGCAGCGCGAGGAGCGCGGCGTTCTTGGCCCCCGCGTCTCCGATCGCAAGGGTCCCAACGGGCACGCCGCCGGGCATCTGGACGATCGAAAGCAGGGAGTCGACGCCGGAGAGAGCGCGGCTCTTGATCGGGACACCCAGTACCGGAAGCGTCGTCCACGCGGCGATCATCCCCGGGAGATGCGCGGCGCCGCCGGCCGCTCCGATGATGACCTTCACACCGCGATCAGCGGCGCCGCGGGAGTACTCGGCTAAGCGGTCGGGGGTCCGGTGCGCCGACACGACCCCGTGCTCGGTGGGCACGCCGAATTCCTCCAGTAACTCAACGGCGGCCTTCATGGTCGGCCAGTCCGAGGCGCTCCCAAAGACGACGCTCACAGCGGGTCCGTTGGGGCTCAACTCGGCGAAATCCGTGGGCAGCGGGGTGCT
>CAYQKK010000089.1:3423-5611 GCA_964417955.1 uncultured Planctomycetaceae bacterium | reverse complement strand
CTAGGAAGCTGTTCGGGTGATCTCGGAGTCGACGTGGAAGCCTTCGCCGTGAAGGCGCTGGAGCAGCTCAGGATCGGCATCTACGGCGATGCGGAGGCGCTCTCCCGTCACGGGGTCTGCCCAGATCAGCTGGACCGTAGACGCTCGACTGGGCGTTGGACCGCGGGACGGCTGGGGAAAGAGACGGTCGGGTGAAGTTGGGAAGGGAGCGGCGTCAGGCATGGCGGCGAGGGCGTTCGGGAAGGTGAGTGTCGTCGGCTACGCCCTTCGTCGACTTTCCATAGCGCGTATGCCGAGATCCCGCCGCTTTTCACGCGATCCCTACGCGGCCCGGGTGATTCGATCCCCTGGACTGACTAATAGCGGGGCATGGCCGGGTCGACCTCGGTCGACCAGCGGTCCATGCCGCCTGTCAGGTTCCAAAGCTGGCCGTCAAAACCAATTTTGAAGAGCGCCGCCGCCGCGTGGGCGCTGCGTACGCCGTGGTGGCAAATGCAGACCGTTTCCGCATCGAGATCGAGCTCGGTGAGGCGCACCGAGAGCTCGCCCAAGGGGATGTGGGTGATGCCGGGGAGCGCACCGATGGCGATCTCCCCGTCCTCTCTCACGTCGAGCAGGACCAGCTTGTCCCCGCGCTCCAAGCGGATCTGAAGCTCGGAAGGCGCAAGGGGCTTGGGGGGCTCGGCCTCGGCTGGCTCGCCTGGCTCTGCTGACTCGGCTGGCTCTCCTGGGGAGCTCACTGGAACGTCAGAGGCTTGCGGTCGAGGTGAGCGGGCAGCGGTGCCCCGACGCGCTCCAGCACGGTGGGCGCAATGTCCATCACCGAGAACTCGCCGTCCTCGCTCGAGACCTTCTGGTTGCAGAAGAAGATGCCGGTGACGAGCCGCGGATCGTTCGACGCGTGGTCTCCGGACCACGGGTTCGTATTGTCCTTGTAGAGGCCGGCCGGAACGATCTTCTTCGCGTCCCCTTCGCCTTCGCTGCGAAGCGGAAGCTTGCCGGTCGTCGATGACCACGAGACGCGGTAGAACTCGCCGAGGCCGAGCATCACGTCAGCGCACGGAAACTCCGCAGTGCCCCAGGCCTCGGGCCCTTCGTAGATATCACGCACGATCGTGGCGCTAGAGCCCACGACGGCTCCGTCCTCGCGAAGCGCGAGGAAGCGTTCGCAGATCTCTTCCATGAGGGGCTGCGCGTCGGCGGGGTCCACGATGCCCTCGGCCTCGCGGCCCTTGAGGTTCAGGAAGACCATGCCGAGGCCCAGCGAGTAGGCGCGCGTCTTCTCCCAGTCGACGCACTGGAAGCCGCTTCCCTGACTCGTCTTGGTGAGGTCCGGCTTGAGCACGATGTAGCCTTCGCTCTCCAGCCAGTTGTTCACGTTCAGGCCGCGACGGTAGCTCGTGAATCCGTGGTCGGCGCAGAGCATCAACGTGTCCTCAGGCTGGAGGGCTTCCATGACCTCCCCGACGATGTCGTCCATCTGGCGATAGACCGCGGGGATCGCTTCGGCCAGCGTGATCTCCTCGCCGAAGAAGGTGACCTTCCTCGCCGCCTCCTTCTCCTTGTACTGGGGATGCAGCGGATCGTAGTAGCGGTACATCATGTGCTGCACTCGATCCGTGACGCTGAACACGCTGTAGAGAATGCGCCAGTCGGACTCCGCAAGCATGCGCTGCATCAGCCTGCGCCGGTACGTCATCGTGAACTCGACGTCCTGGAGGAAGATCTCCGGGTCGATCATCTTGTCCTTGACCTGATTCGTCATGCAGCCCCACCCGAGGGTTTCGAAGGGGCTGCCGACCATCTTGGCGAGTTCACCGGAGAAGCCAGCGGGCTCGGAGATCGGCTGCCACGGCGCTGGATTGCGCGGATCGATCTGCAGCGTGTCGATGTAGAGCTCGAAGGGGTCCTCGGTCATCACCCGCGCGCGGGTCACGGCGTTGACGCTGGGTAGCGAGCCCATGTCGAAGTGCACGGAGTAGAACTCACTCCAGCCGTCCGCGGTGATCGTCTGGCTCTCCTCGCCGATCGTGACCTCCCAGGACGGCACCTCGGCGCCCTCCACGGCCACCACGCGCAGCGGAACGGTCGCGCGGTGCTTGTACTCCTTCGGCTTGATTCGAGAGCCCTTCGGGGGCGCGCCCATCTCGGCCAGCGTGCGCTCGAGCGGGTCCTTCTCGATGCTGAT
>CAYQKK010000089.1:0-3323 GCA_964417955.1 uncultured Planctomycetaceae bacterium | reverse complement strand
GCCATGTTGGGCAGCTCGCCAGCATCCATGAGCTCCTTCGTCTTGCGCCAGTCAGCCCCATCGAAGCCAACCACGAGGACGCGGCCTTCGGCGGCGGGCAGCCCCCCGCTGGGGGCTGCGACGGTGGCTTGGACGGAGGCCCCCAGGAAAATCAGCGACAGGGCGATGAAAGAAAGGCGCAGGGTGCGCTGGAGGAGCTTCATGGAATCAGGTTGGGACGGCAAATGGGGCCTCTTTGGCCAGGGCATCCGTGGCAGGGGCCAGGGAGTCGGGCCGGCAGTAGGGGGCCAGGGGCGCGTAGAGGGGGGCACTTTATCCGGGTGCCCACTCTCTTCGGCCAGCCAACAGCTGACCTTGTGCAACTCATGGGGATCCAGTGGGTATATCCTGCCCCCGCCGGGAGTGCCCCGGGGAAATCGGTCATGCCAAAACACAACGCTCTTCCACCCCAGGCGACGGTGAGTCGTCCTACGCAGCCCGACCCGAGAAGTGGGAGCCGAGGCTCAATTCTCCTTGGGATACTGGCTCTCTCCCTCGCTGTCGGTTTGGCGGTCTGGTTTCTCCTCGGCCCATCCGGCGCCCCCTCCGCAGCGGAGATGATCCAGCCTGATGCCAGCGCCGAGCCCCCCCCGGGGATGATCGCCGAGTCAGAGCTCCTCGCCATGGAGGCCCGGGGCCCGCGCACGATTGGAGGCATCGAGACCCGTCCCGCCGGCGGCTACGAGCCGTTCACCAAGGCCTTCGGCGACATGGGCGGCACCATCGTGGGCGAGATCCGCGTGGAGGGCGCCCCGTATCCCGAGACTTGGACGGTGACCCTGGAGCCCTCGCTGGCCGCGGACGGCCGCGACGAGGCGATCACGACGTCGTTCCAGGCAGAGCCAGGAATGCGCACGTTCGAACTCCGGGACCTGCCGCTCGCTGCGTACCGCCTCGGCGCTACGGCGCCTGGACTGGCAGCCCCCAAGATCGAGGTCGCCCTCTACCGTGTCGAGGGCCAGCCCTCCCTACGCGGCCTCGACTTCGTCAATGTCGATCTCACTCTCAGGCCGATGGCCCGTGTCGAGGGTTTCATTCGCCAGTCCAACGGGGACGCGGCCGACGACCTTCCTCTCTTCCTCACCCCCTACAAGGTCCCGGGAGCCGTCGCCTCCAAGGCCGAGCTCGACACGGCGGGCGGACCGAGCGAGCGCTACGAAACGCGCACCAACGGAGCAGGTTCCTTCTCGTTCGAACAGGTGCCGCCCGGCCCGTGGCTCGTTCAAGTGGGAAGCCCGGCGGCGCCCTTCGTCGCCCCCATCCCCATTGCCGTCGACACGACGGACCAGCGCATCGACGACATCGAGCTGCCGGAACTCGCCGTGCTCGAACTCATCGTCCTCGACCACCTCGCCCGCCCCTGCCCGGGGGTGAAGGTCAACGGCTACCTGCGCGGCCAAGGCTCCGGTAGCTTCCGTGCGGTGACCGACGGCGTGGGCGTGCTCAGGCTGCGCTACCTCACACCCGGCCCCTGGCGGGTTCAGGTGGACGACACCGAATTCGACCAAGAGGGCACGGGAGACTTCGTGCTCAAGCCGGGTGGCCGCAGCGATGGCCGCATGGAAGAGATCCAGGTGCGGTGACGCCGAACTGGATCGCCCGCGCCTACTTGAGTGCCCCAACGAAGTCAGCGACGAGGTCTTTGGGGTCCTCGATTCCCGCCGCGATGCGCACGCATCCTGGTCCGACGCCCGTGGCGCGGAGCTCGTCGTCAGAGAGCCCCACGTGGGACATGAACTTCGGAATGCTCACGAGGGTTTCGACGCCCCCGAGGCTGGGCGCGTCGATCGCCAGGTTCAGCTTGGCTACGTAGGGCCGCGACGCTGCGTCGCCACCCTCTAGCTCGATCGCGAGCACGCTCCCGTAGAGCCCCGGCTCAAGCATGCGCTCTGCCAGTTCATGGCACGGGCTCGATGGCAAACCCGGGTAGTGCACTCGCGCCACCCCCGCGGCCTTCTCCATCGCCGTCGCGATGGCGAGCGCAGAGCGGCACTGGGCGCGCACCCGCAGGTCCAGCGTGGACAGGCTACGGATGAGGAGCCACGCGGCGCTCGGATCCAAGATCGCACCGGTGACTTTGCGATACTTCGCGAGCACCTCCATGGAGGCCGAGCTGCCTAGCACCACTCCCGCCGTCACGTCCGAGTGGCCGCCGAGGGCCTTGGTGGCCGAGTGCACGACGAGGTCAACGCCTAGCTCCAGCGGACGCTGAACGATGGGGGTCGCGAAGGTCGAGTCGACCGATACGCGCACGCCGCTTTCGTGGGCCTGGGCGGAGACTCGTGCAAGATCCGCCACCATGGCCGTGGGATTGGAAAGCCCCTCTAGGTGCACCAGCTGAACGCCCTCCCTCAACACTCGCGCAAGATCGTCAGGATCCCGGGCGTCAAACATCAAGGGTTCGATATCGAGGCCGCTCTCGGCGCTCAACACGTGGTCGAAGAGCGTCGTCGTACCGCCGTAGACCTGCCGCGCCACGGCGATCTTCCCGCGCCCGCCCGGGACCGCGTGCATGAGGAGTCCGTGGATAGCCGCCATGCCGCTAGCGAAGAGCACGGCCGCCTCGGCTCGCTCAAGGGCCGCTAGGCGCGTCTCAGCATCCTCGACGTTGGGGTTCCGGTAGCGCGTATAGACGAGGGGCGAGACCCAGTCGCCCGCATCGGTGGCGGCATGGGTCTCCGGGTGCTGCAGGAAAGTGCTCGTTCTGCGCAGCGGAGGGGAAACATCCGGATCCGCCGCCGTTGGCCTGCGTCCCCCGTGAACGGCGATCGTGGACGTTCCGTACCGGGAACCCTCGCGGACGGCGGGCTTCGAGTTCGAGTTTGCGGTCATGGACTGGGATTCCCTTAGCTGTTGAACGGAGGCGGGGCATTAGCATACTCGCCCGTACCCTCGGCATTCTCTGCTGCCCCCGGCACTCTCCCCCCAATCTCCACGCGTAGCCCTATGGCCAACGAGCCCATCATCGATCTCTCCACCGTCGATCTCAATCAAGTGGTCGCCGACCGCGCCGAGCTCGACACCTACCTCGAGCAGCGAGGTACCTTCAGCATGGTGGACTACCTCGCCCACGTGGACGGTGAGGCGGGCGTTCTCGTCGGCGTCAAGGCGATCAAAGAAGACGACTGGTGGGCGCCGGACCACGTGCCGGGCCGCCCGATGTTCCCGGGCGCGCTGATGATCGAAACGGCGGCGCAAATCTCGTCGTACGACTACTCCAAGCACCGGCTGCGCGGCGACGTGACGCGCTTCGTGGGCTTCGGCGGCGTGGACGACTGCCGCTT
>CAYQKK010000088.1:8962-24355 GCA_964417955.1 uncultured Planctomycetaceae bacterium | reverse complement strand
TAAACTGGCCCGCAAGAAAGTCCAAGGAGCTGAGGAGTAATGGTCGGTGCGAGGGAGCCATGGAATGGCCCTGGCTCCATTGTGTACCGAGCCGCACTATTCACGGTCTCACGGTGACCATGCCCCCTCGATCGTTCTAAGCCCGCGCCGCGATCAGCACGTCGAGTTCCTTGCGCAACGCGTCCAGGATCGTGTCGTAGCCAAAGTTGCCCACGAGCTCTTCGCCCTTCTTCAGGTTGACGGTCTTCGGGCCGCACCACAGGCCGAGGTCGGCGTCATCGGTTTCGCCGGGGCCGTTCACGCGGCAGCCCATCACCGCGATGGTGAGGTCGTACTCGGCGGCGAACTCGGTCATCTTCTTCACGTCCTCGGCGAGGTCGATGAACTTTTCGTTCTCGACGCGGCTGCATGAGGGGCAGGCGATGATGTTGAGGCCGTCGAAAAAATTGGGGGGCACCGAGCGAAAGCGGCCGTTCTCGACGTCGTCGAGAATCTGGCGCCCGACGGTGATCTCTTCGCCCTTGTTGTCGAAGGGCACGGTGAGGGATACGCGCAGGGTGTCGCCGATGCCGCGGGAGAGCAGCTGCTCGAAGGCGATGCGCGTCTTGATGATGCCCTCCGGGGGCATGCCGGCCTCGGTGACACCCAGGTGAATGGGGACGTCAGGGCGGGCCTCGGCGAAGCGCGTGTTCGCGTCGATCACGAGGCGCGGGTCCGAGTCCTTGATGGAGACGACGTAGTCGAGGAACTCGTGCCCGTCGAGGAGCTCGCAGTGGTCGACCGCGCACTGGACGATGGCCTGGACGTGATCGTCCGGGAAGCGTTCCTTGTACTCAGGCGCTACCGAGCCAGCGTTGACGCCGATGCGGATCGCGCAATCGTGTTGACGGGCGGTCTCCACAATCCATTGGACCTTGTCCGCGATGGACTTGTCCTTCTCGTGGTGGTGCAGGTGCCCCGGGTTGTAGCGCAGCTTCTGCACGAAGGGCGCCACGATCGCAGCCATGCGGTAGTTCTCTTGGAGGTCGACGCTCAGGGGCACATCGATGCCTTTTGCCCCCATGCGCCGAGAGATTTCCGCGAGGGCCTCGGCGTCCTTCGGAGAGTCGACGGCTACGCGGATGAGGTCGGCACCGGCGGCGTGGATCTTCTCGACCTGGCCCATGGTCGCTTCAAGGTCCTGGGTCCTCGTGGCGGCCATGCTCTGCACGGCGATGGGGCTTCCGCCTCCGATGGAGAGGGCCCCGATGCGAATCGTTCTCGTCCTGCGCTCTGGAATCATGGCGCGGGAAATATAGGTCGACCTGTGACTTGGCCGGGCTCCTAGACCGGTTTCCGTCGCACATTTTCGTGCTTTCTCGTTTGCCGTCGATGCCGCGGGCTCTCCTATACGCGGAGGACTAGGCGCAAGCTGGACGCACGTGGATCCGGATGGAGAGACGAGATGATGACGCCGGAAGATGATGACCCGCAGAAGGACAGCACCATCGCGCCCCCCGTCCTCTGGGATCCGCGCCCGTTCGAATTCACTGAGCGCGCGATTCCAGTGGACCGCACCAAGCTGGCGATCCCTATCGCCTTTGAGCCGTTCCCAGCCCATCCCACCGACGCCATCGCACTTGATGATGCGGGCGCGCTCCATCGGTTGAACCTAGCGACGGGCGAAACTCGGAGGCTGCGGACCCTGACCCGCGAAGAGCTACGCTGGGATCAGCCCGTTCAGATTGTCATCAGTCGGGATGGGTGCTATGCGGCCCTGACCAGCGCCGGCACGATCGAGAGCGGGGACTCCTACAACCGCGGCGTCGTCGTCGATCTCGAGTCAGGCAGGACTGCGATGGCGCTCGACTGCGGTGACTACCGGACCCACCACGCACTGTTCGCCGTTGCGTTCGTCGAACGCGAGGGCCGGACGCTCGTGATTCATGCCACCGACTGGAATCGGGTGGACGTCACCGATCCGTCCACCGGTGAGTGTTTGACGAGCCGCAAGTTGGACTCGGAGGACTCCCCTGGCCCTGCGTCCGAGGAATCCGTCTTCACGGAGTGGCTTGGGGAGCTCAAGGTGTCGCCGGATCAAAGCCGAGTGGCGACGATCGGATGGGTCTGGCATCCGGTGGGGCTGGCGTTCGGGTGGAGCGTGCGCGACTGGTTGGACTCGAATCCCCACGAGCCTGACCACGGGAGATCCAAGCGCCAGTACGCGATGTGGTCGTACTTCTGGTTCAGTCCCTTCTTTTGGTACGACGACTCGACGCTGTGCATCTGGGGCGACCCAGAGCTATCGGGCGCCGATGACGTACCGCCCAACAGCGTCGTTCTCTACGACGCTGAGTCCGGCAAGGCACTGCGCTCGATCCCTGGACCCTCGATGAATGGCTTCCACTTCGATCGCTACCTATTCACGGAGGACGAGGAGAAGGGGCTCTCCGTGTGGGATCTTGAGCGAGGGGCCCTGGTCCACGAGGAGCCAGGGATCCAAGCGCGCGGCTATCACCCTGGCCTCGCCGAGTTCATCGAGACCTCGGTCGATGGCTGGGTGGGCTGGTCCTGGCGCGAGCTCTGACTTTTCCCCTCTGATGCTGGGCCTCTTCTGGATCTCCGCCGAATCTCCGATGGTTTTTTTGGGAGGTTTTTCCCTCCTTTCCGACCCGCGTCCAACGGACGCCTCGGACGCAACGTTCCCCCCACAAGAAATCCAGGCTCCGGCGGCCTGGTGCCGGAATTGCACCCCCTCACGCAGTTCCACATGGCCCCAAGGCGCCGGCGCCCCCTAACGCGGGCGGATCAACCCCCTCGATCCTCCTGCCACCAGCCCATTCGGACCGCGCCCCGAGTGGGCTGGGCCTATTTTGCGGCGGCAGCGCTACACTCCCTGGCCCGGAGTGCGCCTTCAGCCTGCCGCTGAGCGAGCGACCGCTTCGGATCATTCCCCTGTTCCGACCGAATCGTCTCATCTGATCCCGTGAAGGCCAAAATCCTCATCGTGGGCGGTGGTGCCATGGGCACCAGCGTCGCCCTCTCCGCCGCGAAGCGCTGCGACCCCCTGACCGAGCCCGTCATTCTTATTGAGAAGGGCACTTTGGGGTCGGGGTCCTCCGGGCGCACGGGCGCCGTCATTCACCAGGGCTACGCAGAGCGCTCCCTCGCCGGCATGGCCCGGGATGCCCTCAAGGTCTACGCGGGTATGCACCGGCTCGTGGGCCGCAACGTGGGCTACAAGCGCACGGGCGTGCTCGTCGTGGCGGGCACCGACCCCGAAGCGATTGCGACCCTCAAGCGCAATGTCGAGATGCAGCGGAGCCTCGGCATCAACGTCAAGGTCATGACCGCCCAGGAGATGCGGGCGATCTGCCCCGGAATCTCGGTGGATGACGCGGCCATGGGCTCCTACGAGCCCGATGGCGGCTACGTCGAGCCGCGCCGCACCATCGACACGTTCGCGGCTCTCGCGCGGAGCTACGGCGCCAGCACGCGGACCGGCGTCCAGAACCCCACCGTGCTTGTGGAGAATGGCCGAGCCGTGGGCGTGGCCACCAGCGAAGGTGAATTCCGCGCACCCAACGTCGTGCTAGCGACGGGCCCCTGGACGGGCGTGATCCTGAAAGAGCTGGGTGTTGAAATGCCGCTGCGCGTGGTTCGGATCGAGGAGACCTTCTTCGAGATGCCTGACCCGCCCGCGCTCGAAGACGTGGACGAATCCATCGACGACGACATCGAGACGCGCTTCCAGCCGGATCCCCTCGATCTGATGCCGGCCGCTCACCCGGTCATCCTCGATCAGGCCCAAGGGCTTCACATGCGCTGCGAGCCCAAGGCGAAGCGCACGCGGATCGGGCGCATCGGATTCGACGGCCTGCCCGAGCTTGAGCGGCCAGAGAGCCTGAACGAAGAGGTCAGTGACGACTTCCGCAACTGGGCGTCGCCGCTTCTTCTCGATCGCATGCCGGTTTACGGCGAGATGGAGCCGCGTGGCGATCAGGCGGCGTGGATCACGCTGACCCCGGACCAGCGTCCGATCGTCGGGCAGGTCAAAGAGATCCCTGGCCTTTACGTAGTCACGGGCTTCTCCGGCAACGACTTCCAGCTCGCCCCGAGCATCGGTGAAGGCTTGGCTCAGATGATCCTCGGCCAGCCGGTGAGTGCGATCGACGAGGAGTTCTTCTCCCCATCCCGCTTCGCCACGGTCTGAGGCTGCGGCCTAGCCGGAATTTCGCGCCATGGAGCTAGAGAAGCTGAGCATCGACCGCGGCCCGGGGCCCAAGCGCGCGTATCGACCGCGTTCTCGGTGGCCGTTCTGGATCGTGGTTGCAGCGCTGGCGGCCTCTGTCTGGATTTTCCGCGCGCCGATCGCGGGCATGCTCGCTGGGGAAGACCCCGCGGGGGCGGAGCTGCCCCCGCCCGTCGTCGCCCAGTCAACCCAGTCTGCCCGATCAGCTCAGACGCGCCGCAATCTGACGCCGGTCTCCGGGGCGTCGGCCAATGGCTATCTGGTCGCTCGGCGCCGCGCCGCCCTTTCGGCGGATACGCCCGGGCGCATCGTGGAGCTCAACGTTCAAGAGGGCACGGTGCTGAAGGCGGGCGACGTCGTGGCTCGGCTCTTCTCCGATGAAGCAGAGGCGACGCTGCGGAGGACCGAGGCGGACTTGGCCGCAGCCGATGTCGCGGTGCGGTCGGCCCAGGCCGCCATCGTGGCTTCGGAGCGGCGCCTTGAGGAAGCGCGCGCGCTCGTGGGCACGGCGACGAGCCAGCGCGACGAGGTCCAAGCGGGCCTGACCTTTGCCCAGCAGGACTTCGACCGTACGAAACGCCTTCTAGAGCGCGGCGCCGTGACTAAGGAGCAGCTTGAGCGAGCCGAGAGCGCGCTCGCCCAGGCGCGCGCGCGCCTGACCGGCTCCGAGGCTGCCCTCGTGCAGGTCAAGGCGGGCGTATCCAGCGCCGAGTCCAACGTCGCCGTTTCGGCCCTGCAAAAGGAAGAGGCCGAGGCCCGCATTCAGTCGCTCAGCGCGGTTCGCGACCTAGCCCGCGCCACCCTCGACAAGACCGTCGTTCGCGCTCCGTTCGACGGAGTGGTGGTCCTGAAGGACGCGGAAGTGGGCGAGGTCGTTTCGCCGAACGCCCTGGGCGGCCAGAGTCGCGGTTCCGTGGCGACGATGGTGGACTTCTCGACCCTAGAGGTTCAGGTCGAGCTGCCGGAGACGAGCCTCGATTCGGTGGAGGTCAGCCAGTCGGCTGAGGTGTACCTCGACGCGTTCTCGAAGGAGAAGTTCAACGGAACCGTCGAACGCATCTGGCCGACGGCGAACCGACAGAAGGCAACGATCGAGGTGCGCGTGCGCCTTGAGACTATCGATCCACGCATGCGCCCGGAGATGGGCGCACGCGTCGTCTTTCCGCGCACCAAGGGCGCGGAGGACGAGTAAGCGCGCTGACCACTCCGTTTTCGCCCGTTGGGTGGAGCTAATTCCATGAGCCAATCAGAAGGCATTCAGCTGAACCAGGTCACCAAGTCGTACTCACGCGGTGGTGAGACGCTGCGGGTTCTCGACGCCCTTGACCTCACGATGGAGGCGGGCCGTTTCTATGCGTTGATGGGCCCCTCGGGCTCAGGCAAGACGACGCTCCTGAACCTCATCGGCGCCCTGGACCAAGCGGATTCTGGGGAGGTCGTCGTGGCGGGGGACAACCTCGCGCGACTGAGCCGCGGTGAACTTTCGGACTGGCGCGCGGCGAACGTCGGCTTCGTCTTTCAGGGCTTCAATTTGATCCCCGTATTGAGTGCGCTCGAGAACGTGACCCTGCCCCTCGCGCTGACCTCCGTACCGAAGAAGGAGCGCCGGGAGCGCGCGGAGTACGCGCTGTCCCTCGTGGGCCTCGGCGATCGCCTAGGGCACCGGCCTAGTCAGCTATCCGGCGGCCAAGAGCAGCGCTGCGCGATTGCGCGCGCCATCGTCACCGATCCCACCGTGCTGTTGGCTGACGAGCCGACGGGCGATCTCGACCGGGATTCGGCGGACCAGGTGCTGGAGCTCCTGAGTCGCCTCAACCAAGACCTCGGCAAGACGATTCTCATGGTCACCCACGATCCCCACGCAGCGGAAAGCGCCCAGCGCATCGTGCGCCTGGACAAGGGACGACTCCTTGGGATCGAAGAGCGGGACCCGGCCGGCGCGGAGAGCTAAGCCATGGATCTCCTACGAATCGTCTGGCGCAACCTCGCGCGGCACAAGGTCCGCACCTTTCTGACCGTTGGTTCCCTCGTCGTGGCGTTCTTCTTGCTGTGCACGCTGCGCACGCTCGTGACGACGATTCAGTCGGGCGCCGACGCGGCGAGCGCGAGCCGCCTGATCGTGCAGTCGGCGGTGAGCCTGTTCGTGGACTTGCCCCAGTCGTATCAGACGAAGATCCAGGGGGTCGAAGGCATCCAGGAGATCTCCAAGTGGCAGTGGTTCGGTGGCTACTACCAGAACGAGCGCAACCGCTTCGCGCAGTTCGCGGTGGACCCGGCGCAGACCATGTCGATCTACCCCGAGATGGAGATCATCGAGGGCAGCCAGGAGGAATTCGAGCGAAGTCAACGCGGCGTGCTCGTGGGCGAGGAGCTGGTGAAGAAGTACGGCTGGAAGCTCGGCGACACCGTCCCGATCCTGCCGGAGCTCTTCCCGCACCCTGACGGACCTGGCGTCGCGTGGGAATTCGAGGTGGCGGGGATCTACCGCCCGACGGCGCGCAACTTCGACGCGAGCATGTTCCTGTTTCAGTGGGACTACTTCGAAGAAACCATCAAAGCGGGCAGCGGCGAGGCGCCCGGGGTCGGCACGTACGTGTTGGCCCTCGAGGAAGGCGCGGACCCAACGGCCGTGATGGGAAGCGTCGACGCGCTCTTCGAGAACGGGCCCCAGCGCGTGCAGGCGACGTCAGAGTCCGAGTTTCAGAAGCAGTTCGTGTCGATGTTTGGCAACGTGCCGTTCTTCGTGGGTGCGATCGGCGGGGGCGTGCTGATCGCGATCTTGCTCGCGGTGGTGAACACCATGCTGATGGCGGGGCGCGAGCAAACGCGGGACATCGGGATTCTCAAGGCGCTTGGGTTTACGGACGGCGACGCCGTCAAGCTGCTCGCCTGGCAGTCGATGCTGATCAGCCTCTTGGGTGCGGGCCTTGGTCTCGGCCTAGCGATGGTGACCCAAGAGGGAATCGCGGGGGCACTGGGGTCCATGTTCCCTGGCTATCGAGTGACTCCTTCGACGTTCGCGCTGGGGGCTGTGCTCGCGGTTGCCCTTGGGCTCTTTGCCGGGATCGCACCCGCTTGGCGGGCCGCTCGTCTCAATACCGTCGACGCCCTCGCGGGGAAGGACTGACCTTGAAGTTCGTTCCCCTCAGCTACAACCTGCGGAGCCTCGTCGTGCGCCGAGGTCCCACGCTCCTGACGGTGCTGGGCATCGCTGCCACGGTGGCCACCGTGGCCGGTGTCCTGGCGCTTCAGCAGGGCTTTGCGACCCTCTACGCAGAGAACGGGCGGGCGGACCTCGCCGTGGTGCTTCGACCCGGCGCGACATCCGAAGGAGTCTCTAGCTTCTCGCGGGAGTCGGCGCTGCGCATCGCTAAGTCGACACCCGAGTTCGCGCTGGATGAAAACGGCGCGCCTCTGGCTTCGCTCGAGTGCTTTCTCGCGGTACGTCGATTCCGCGTCGACGGCGGGGAAACGAACGTGCCATTGCGTGGCGTCCAGCCCCAGACCTTTCGCCTGCGCGGGGACGAGCTGCGCATGGCTGAGGGCCGGAACTTCGTCGCGGGCACCGACGAGGTGATCGTCGGCCGGTCCATCACGGGCCGCATTGCCAACTGCCGCGTGGGCGACGTTTTGACCATCAACGTGACCCCGTTCAAGGTCGTCGGCGTCTTCGAGTGCGACGGCCCGTTCGAGTCAGAGATCTGGGGCGACTTCGATCGTATGCTGAGCGCGTTGGAGCGCTTTGGACCCAATCGGGTGCTCGGCCGGCTCGCGGCCGGAGCCGACGTTGCCGCCATGGATGAGCGGATGCGCGCGAGCCCCGATACCCCCGCAGCCGTGACCACGGAGCGCGACTACCTCACCGCGCAGACCGAGGTGCTCTCAGCGATCCTGGTCTTCCTGGGGGGCTTCTTGGGCCTCATCATGGGCGTGGCGGCGGTGTTTACGGCCACGAACACAATGCTCTCCGCCATCGCTTCTCGAACCCATGAGATCGGCATCCTCTTGGCGTCGGGTTTCCGGCCGTTTGCGATCTTCCTTTCCTTTCTCTTCGAGGCGACGCTGTTGGGGCTCTGCGGAGGCGTCGTCGGCGCTCTTCTGGTGCTACCCCTGAACGGTATCCAGACCGGAACAACGAACTTCCAGACGTTCACGGAAGTCGCGTTCGGTTTCCGCATCACGGCCAGTGTGATTCTGACGGCGATCGTCTTCAGCCTCGTTCTGGGGGTCTTCGGCGGCACGCTGCCAGCGCTGCGGGCTGCGCGCATGACGCCGACCGAAGCGCTGCGTAGGCAGTAGACATCGCTGGGTCCTGTTCGCGCGCTCCCGTCGCGCGGAAGCGCACAGAGTCCACGTGTGCGGTGCTGGGCGCGTAAACGCACACCGCCGCGAAACAGGGCGTGCTACGCGTCTCCGGCGGACTCAGCCGCCTCGTCGACGAAGGAAGGGTCGTCGGCACAGCGCTTGCGCTATGGCGCTCGTCAGTGCTTCCCAGTGGCTGACGCTGTCACTCTCGCGTTGCGCTCGGCACGCGCGACGCGCTCTGCGTCGCGGCGGCCCTGTGCCTTACCTCAGTGGAGATCCCATGGGGCACCCCGTTTCTGCATTCGTTTCTTCGCCTTGGGCCCTGGCCGCACTTGCCCTTGGCCTGATCACCTCTTGCGGCGGCTCTGGTCCCGCATTGCAAGTTCCGGATGGCGATCTGTTCGCGCCTTCGAGCGTGCGCTTTGGGGATGTCCACTTCGGTGGCCAAGCGACGAGTGTGCATCTGACGTCGCTGCGCTATGGACGCATGGTGAGCGTCATGGGTTGGAATGCCCAAGGCGTTGAGGTGCCGATGGCGAGTGACTTCGTCATCCGTCAGGGCCTCGGCTCAGATGACCTCAACTATGAGCTCACTGTGAACGGAGTCACCGCCCAGGAGATTCTGCTGATCCGGCGCAACGTCGAAGACCCCGTCGAACTCGAGGAGTTCCGCAAACTCTTGGAACTGGCGGCCGAGAACCTCGATCCGATTCAAGTGCAGGGGCTCGAGACTGCGGGCGTGTACTCGATGCTTCCGCGCAACGCAGCGCTGGTTCTGACCTTCGACGACCTACTGCTTCCGTCTACGATCAGTGATCGAACCGTGGAGGTCCTGCAGGGCTATCCGCCCACGAGTCCTTTCGAAGCACGGGTCTTCCCTTCGTCCCACTACGGCGGCTTGGCCTCCAACGGGAACTTCTATCCCACGCGGATCATCGTAGACACGACGACGACGCTGGTGGAGCGCCAGCGAACGGCGAGCGGCCTGCCGCTCAACAGCACGGGATTGCCCGCGAGCGTGGAGACGAGCCAGCCCAATATCCTGATCCGCGTGCCCACCGTGAGCAACGCTTCGATCGGTCAGACGAAAGTGCTCACCAACCTCACAAACCACCCACTGGCGACCGAGAACAACGGCCCCGTGGACTTCAGCACCAACGCCCGGCCTGTCCTGCGCGCGCTGCGGTCGGGCAGCCGAGTTCCACTGTCCGCTGACCCCTTCAACGGCTTCCTGCGAGACACCACGCCTCCCCAGCTGATTGGCTCGACGCCGCTTGTGGTGGTCGAACCACCGGTCCAACAGGTGGGCCCCGAAGGGGACTCGAGCTCGATGGACTTCGTTCTGCCCGAGGTGCAGCTGCCGTCCGAACGCTGCGGAAGAGGCGAGCTAGATGGCACTGAGGTCATTGCACAGAATGGACTGTTCGCCAGAGTCGTCCGACCCGAGGGTCTGACAGGAAGCGCGTCCACCGCTTACCTGCCAGACGTTCAAGGCCGCGTGTTCAACCTCCCCGTGCGCCTACTCACGTTCCCTCTCGAATGGGACAACGGACCGTCCGACTGGGAGCGGTTCGGTGCAGGGAATTCGCGCCTAGAGTCCACCTTCGAAGTGGGCGATCCCGCGGAGTGCTTCGTCCAGGTGTTTCCGAGCCCTGCAGGGTTTCCGAACGATCCGACGGTCGGGGTGGATCCGGACGCGGTCTTCGCCCTGCGCTTCAGCGAAGCGATGGATCCGTCCTCGTTGACAGCCTTCGACTCGGTGGTGTTGACACGGCGGGCGCCGGGTGTGGGGGCCGAACTGAAGACCTCCGACTTCGTCGTTGGCGAGCTGAATCGCTCGGCTACCCTGCGCGAGGCCACCTTCGTTCCGATCCTGAGCCTCGCCCACGCCCAGGGCCAGTCCGAGTCCTACTACTTGTCCGTGTCCGACGCGGGGTCGATGTTTGCCCCGCGGGATCTTGCGGGGAATCACGCTGGGTCCGTGCCGAGTATCCCGCTGACCTTGGATGCTGGTGCGCCGTCACGGCTCAATGGCGGCCGCGTTAGCCGCTTTGCCTCTACGGATGAAGAGGCGCCGGACGGGCCAGAATGGGGCGGCCAGATTCAAATCCAGCTGGCGGAGCAAGCGATCAGGCCGCGCCCGGTGGTTCGCAGCACCGTCGTGCTCGACAACAGCGAGAGCTCGCTCATGGCCCAGATGGCCCCCGTGCCGGGTGGGGTGCAAACACCTTTCTCGCCCTTCGGCTCGAAGCTGCAGGCGCTTTGGCGCTATGCCGACTGCGGCTTCTCGCTGACGGATGCGAACAGCATCAACATCGACGTGGAAGGGCTCTCGTGGTCCCCTCCTGGGAGCGCGGTCTCACCGGACATCTTCGAAGCGTTCGAGATCCGTCTAGGCCATAGTCGCGTCGCCCCCGATGAGTTCATCAGTCCTGCGTCGCTCTTCCCGCAGTTTGATAGGTCCGGCCTGAAGCCGACGTATACCCGCAACGTGCTTCAGGGCCAGGCCCAGCAGATCGTGCATCCGCGTGAGCGCGGCTACACGATTCAGCCGGGCGATGTGGTGCAAACGTCAAGCGGCACGGTGCTCGTCCCCTTTCCGTTCAATCGAGGGATTCCGGACGCGGACAGGCGCTACTTCACCTGGCGCGATACGCGGATCCGCGAGCGCGCTGGCCCCCTTGGGAACGGAGTCGAGCCCCTGTCCTACCCCCCTGCGCTTGGCCTCGATACGGCACCCAATCCGTACTATTCGATCGACAGCGTTCAGACCATCGGGCTGCCGCTCTTGATGGAGTTCCGTACCACCCCCCAAGCGTCGGCGCAGGGTCAGAATGCGTGGGCGTTCAACTCGGCGGTCAACTCCTCGTCTAGGCCGTACTTCCGCGCCTTCTCCACGGGCGGCGTGAGTTCCTCTGGAGCGGTGGTCCGCATTGATCCAGAGAACGAGACGATGGCCAACGGTGGCTTTGACCCCACGAGCACGCCGCCGGGCGAAGCGACCTTCGGGCGCGACAACTCCGTGCACCTTGGCGCAATCGACTACGTGACACGCATCAGTCAGTGTCACTCGATCTGGTTCGAGGCCGTCATCGACGCTGAGGACGGCAGTTCCTTCGGGGGGCGGATCTACAGTGATCCGACCGTAGAGCCCGCCGCCGACGCGCAGCCCGCCGGGACGGACATCACGTACTTCTACCGCGGCGCCACGGGCATTGAGTTCGCCCCCGACGGCTTCGAGGGGGCCATGGACAACTTCAGCGGCATGATCCCCCTGACCATGGCGTTGGCCGACTATCAGTACGATGCGTTCACCCTTGACCTCTACGGCGACTACTACAACGACGTCGACGCGACGGTGCCGCCCAACCCCGCTAATCCGGCGGATCAAGGGCACAGCGTCGACCACACGGAGGGGGGCGGCCGAGACAACTTCGGGCTCACTTTTCTTCCGGGCGTGGACGAGGAGGCATGGCGTGAGTCTGTCGCTGAGATCACCGGAGCGCGCTTCTACCAGATTCGCCTGACCTTCGAGAGTAACCCTGTATCAGGTCAGACTCCTAGCCTCTCAGCGTTCGCGCTGACGTGGACCCAGGAGTAGTCGTTGACGCGTCCTTGGGCTACTTCGTCGTCCGGAACGGCGCGACGGGTAGCCCCGTTCCGCCGGCGAGCGTGGACTCCGCCCGATCGCTCCACAGGTAGCGTGCACCGGTGGGCGACGTGACGTCCGCGGCCTGTAGCAGCACCGACTGTCCGTCTGCGCTGATGGTGGCTGTCGCAGGGACGAAGCGGCCGTCGGAGGCCTGAAGCTCGAAGTGCTCTAGGCCGCCTTCGTCGCTTGTTCCATGGAGTCGTCCAGCCACGTGATCGAAGCCGAGCACGAGCGTAGCGCCTTCGACTCGGGCGTCGCGAAACGTCGGACCGTTGGGCTCCAAGTCCCCTTGTGCGTAGAGGTCCCGCAGCGCGAATAGAGCCAGACGGCGACCGACCTCCCACTTGTTCTTGGGATGGATATTCTTCGGGTTGCCTATATCGGCGGTGAGCGCCATGCCCGTCCTTGGAAGCTTCGCGGCGATCGCCTGGGCCTCGCGTAGCTGGGCCACGGAGCCGATTTCCTCGGGCTCTAGGTCATAGTCGTAGGGCGCGATCTGCACGTAGTAGAACGGCAACTCCATGTTGTCCCACTGCGTCCGCCAGTCGACGATCAACGCCGGGAAGAGGTGTCGGTACTCGGTCGGGCGTTCGCGGTTGGACTCGCCCTGGTACCAGAGGACTCCGCGAACGCCGAAGGGGCGCAGCGGTGAGATCATCGCGTTGAAGAGGGCCGACGGCGTATGCTGCTTCAGCTGGGGTGGGCGCGGAGGCGTCCCCGCCTGCTCGGCCGTGACGCCTTTGCGGTAACGCCACTCGCCCGCGAGCTCGATCCACTCGTCACCCTTGACGAGTCGCATTTCGCCGGAACCGAACCCACCGTAGCCGCCGGTGTCGAGGATCCGGATCGTCAGGCTCGCTCGACCGGCCGTCACGTCGCTTGCGGGAATCGTGTAGCGACGCTTGATGGACCATGCGCCGACGGCCACCTCGGAACCAACTCTCTTGCCGTTCCAAAGGGTCTCGTCGACATCGTCGAGGGGTGGGAGCTGTAGCTCGAGGTCTTGGCCTTTCCAGCTCGGCGGAACGTCTACCTCGGTGCGGAACCACACGACGCCGTTGAAATTCCCCAGCCCGATGGATCCGAAGCTCGTCGGCACAGCCGTTCGGTCCCAGTGGCTGTCGTCGAATTCGGCGGTGCGAAAGCGGCGCGCGAAGTAGGCCTCGTCGTCCGCCGCGTCCCAAAACTCGGCCACTTGGGCGGCGCTCACTGTCGTCACACCGTCGTTCGCGCGTACGTCGGCGAGGGCCTTGGCGTGGTCCGGAAACGCGGCCACCACCTTCTCTGGAACCCACGACTCCGCCGGGGTTCCACCCCACGCCGAGACGATGAGACCGATCGGCACGCCTAGATCTTCTTGGATTCGCTGGGCGAAGAAGTACGCGACCGCGCTGCAGCCAAGTGCGTCGGATCCCGACGCATCAAGCCACTTGCCGCCGCCCACCGTCTGGGGCTCTAAGGCAAGCGAGCGGGGAACAGTGAAGTGCCGGATGTTGGCCGGCTCCAGTGACGTCTTGCTCGGGGGGAGCTCTCCGCTCTTGCGTGCTGCCTCGACGATGTGCTCGAGCTCCCAAACCATGTTGGATTGACCGGAGCACAGCCAAACCTCTCCGACGAGCACATCCTCAAGCTCGATGGTCTCGTCCCCGGTGCGGATCGTTATGGAGGCCGGGTCAGTGGAGGCCTGGGGTGTGTCGAGACGTGCTGTCCAGCGCCCTTCCGCATCCGCCACGGCTTCCGCCTCTGTGGTGCGGCCCTCGGACCACTCGGCAGCTACTTGGACCGTCGCCCCAGGGGCAGCCGTGCCCCAAAGAGGTACGGCCGCTTGCTGTTGAAGGACCATGCCGCTTGCGATGATCGCGGGCACCGTGAGCTCCGCGAATGCGGCTCCCCCCAGCGCGAAGGCTCCGGCGAAGCCCAGGAGTCGACGAGATATGGCAGCCGAATGGAGTCCATAGGGGAGACAGGGGAACGCGTGCGGCTGGCTCTTGGGCATCATGTGGTGACTTTCTCGTAAGTAGCTGGGCAGCGGGGCTCTGAAGGTCCCAATCTTACGGACACAGACCCGAACTGCTTGGGACTCATCTGCTGGCGACGTGCGCCATTTCAGAGTGACGTCTCAGTATCCATCCCGGTCCTCTGCCATGAGCACTACGCCCACGTCCGCACCGTCATCTGCCCAAAGTCCGAATCAGATCATCGATATCCTGATGATCACGCACCGTCGGCCTCGCTATGCGAGGCAGTCGCTCAAGCACCTGCTCGACAGCTGCGACGACACGATGCGCGTTTGGATCTGGCACAACGGAGACAACGAGGAGACCTTGGCCGTGGCCAAGGAAATGTCAGAGCACCCGCGCTGCTATCGGTTTCACCACAGCCCCGTGAACGAGAAGCTCCGTGCGCCTACGAACTGGCTCTGGGCGGAGGCGGACGGAGCCTATCTCTGCAAGGTGGACGACGACTGCCTTCTTCAAGAGGGCTGGGCGCAAACCCTGCGGGCGGCCCACGAGGCCAATCCCGAGCTGGGCGTGATCGGTTGCTGGCGTTTCCAAGAGGAAGACTATGTCCCCGAACTTGCCGAGAAGAAACTCCGCGACCTCAAGGGCGGACACCGCATGCTCGTGAACTGCTGGGTGCAGGGGTCGGGCTACCTCATGAAGCGTGAGTGCATGGAGGCCCAGGGCCCGCTCAGCGAAGAAGACCCATGCTTCACCAAGTACTGCAACTCCATCGCCGAGGCAGGCTACGTCAACGGGTTCTACTTCCCGTTCCTCTTTGAGGATCACATGGACGATCCTCGCTCTCCCAACACGCTGTTGAAGCGAGACGAGGACATGGCAGAGCACGCTCCTCTGTCGGCGATCCGTGACGGTGTCACGTCCCTTCAGGTCTGGCAGGAGCGTGTCCGCTGGAACGCCTACATGGTGCAGAAGTCCCCGACGAACCCGCGCTGGCTGCGAGGCTGGCGCCTGCGCCTGCGCATGCTGGCGGACAAGGTGGAGCGCGTGACGGGCAGGGGCAAGGGTCCTGGTGTGAACCCTCAGTTCAAGGCTAAGAGCAAGGCCTAGGCCCAGTGCATAGACCCAGTGCATAGACCCAGTGCTTAGGGCCAGGGCCTCGGGTCAGCCCCTGGGCAGACTCAACCTCATCCCATAGGCGTAAGCGGAGTCCTCACGTTCAAAGAACGACAGCGCTCCGCCCA
>CAYQKK010000088.1:0-8862 GCA_964417955.1 uncultured Planctomycetaceae bacterium | reverse complement strand
ATCCCATAGGCGTAAGCGGAGTCCTCACGTTCAAAGAACGACAGCGCTCCGCCCAATGACTCGATATCGCGGCGAGCGTTGAAGAGACCCAAACCCGCGCGCGGTGGGTTGTGATCGCCCTTTTCGAGGGGCCTCCCGAGTCGTTCGCCGTCGGCTACCTGCCACGGGCCTCCGTCGTCCGTCATGACGACCGTCACGCGCGAGTCGGCCGTTGCTTCCTCGCGGAGGATGACGGACAGGGGGCCGTCGGGGCGGTCGGCGTGGACGCTGATGTTCTGGAGAAGCGCGGACAGTGCTTGGGCCAGGGGGCGGGCGGTCGGGGCACCGTCCAGGATGACCGACGAAGAGACGTCGATGTCGAAGACCATCCGCTTCTCGCGCTGGGTCTTCTTCCATCGCGCGGTGAATGCCCGGAGCCAGGGGCCCAGCTCGATTGGCTCCGGCGCTGCGCTCGAAGGACTTGCTGCCGCGAGCTCGCCGTGGACGAGGGCGCGAGAGCCGTGGACGAAGCTCGTCAGTGCCTCGACGCTCGTGCGCAGGCTAGCTACGTCGGCCAGGAGTTCCTCTGATTTCTGTACCTGTGGATCCGCTTCGATGTGTGAAGCGCGGAACGAGATGTTCGCGATCCAAGCCAAGGCGTCGTGGGCAATCTGGCTCGCAAGAGCTCCGGCATCCACCGTTGGGTGCTCTTGATCCTCGTGGGCGTCGCTCGGCCACTCTTCTTGACCTTCTTTTTCGGCGGCCGAGGTGATCTCTGCCCGTTGGCTCGCTTCTGCCGCCAAGGTTGGCTGGACCTCATCCAAGATGGCGCGCAAGGCGTTCTCGTTGATCTCCTGCTTGGGGAGAAACGCGAGGGCGCCGCGCCTGATCGCCATGCTCGCGATGTCGTCGCCACCGAGCGAACTCATGACCACGAACTTTGAGCCGTACCGTGTCGTCAGCGCATCGATCTTCGCGAGCGTCTGCTCCATCGGACTGTCCGGGAGCGTTAGGTCCAAGAACACGATGTCCACAGACTCTGTTTCCAGCTGCGCTCGCATCTCCTGGAGGCTCCCTGCGTGCGCCGTGCGTTCCACACGGTCACCGAGCTTCCCCAGGTAATGCTCGGCGATCATCCGGTGGTCAGCATCGTCCTCGACGAGAAGCAGGAGTGATCCGCAAGAACCGCGCTGGGCACCGCCTCGGGTAGCGTCGAGGGGATGGAGTCGGGAATCACGCATGGGTCGGCCACGAAGTCTAAAACAAATTCGGTCCCGCCCATCGGAGAGGTCTGAATCGCAAGGGTGCCGCCGCATTCCTCAACAGCCATTTTCGTGAGCGGCAGTCCGAGCCCCAGGTTGGCCCCGGAGACCGGCTTTGGAGAACCCTGCAGGGCGCTGGAGGCTGCGCTGGGACTCTCTTGGGTCCCCTGGAGGAGCCCAGCGCGGCGCGCATGGGGAATCCCTGGACCATTGTCCGAAATCGCAATTCGTACGGATCGACGCAGCCGCGTAGCTCGGATTGCGAGCACTGGGGCCTGACCCGGAACGGTGGGGCGGACGTACTTGACGGCGTTGCCAACGAGGTTGTCGAACACTTGTTGCACATGCCGTGCATCGCCGCGAACGAGCCCAAGGTCCTCGTCCCGACGCACATCGAAGCCGCGCTCCTCGAGGGCAGGACCCATGTCCTCGAGGGAATTCGCCAGGACGAGGTTGAGGTCGACGAGGTCGCTCCTCGGGTGGCTAGCGCCTTCGGAATCTCCGATGGCTAGATCCAAGATGCCCGTGATGACACCGTCCATGCGCTGAGCCGTATGGCTCGCCCGGTCAAGGAGCCGAATGACGTCCCCGAGCTCTCCTGCACTAGCGACTTCCTTTGCGATATTGAGCATTCCCTTCGTGCTCACCAGCGGGGCACGGAGGTCGTGGGCGACGGCGAAGGCGAATCGCCGAAGCTCTGAGTTGGCGCGGTTGAGGGCTTCGCCCTCTTGGACGGCGCGCTCTAGCTGCGCCCTGGTTTCACGGATTCGCTGGCGTGACCAAAGCGCCGCCAGCAGGGCAACGGTCAGGACCGCTACGGCTGCGGCGGTCGCCACGGCGTCAAAGGCCAGCAGCGCAGCCACTAGGCTGAAGGAAATTGCAAAAGCTCCCGTGCACAGGGGGAGTAGGTGGCTGCGTTGATCGGCGGCGCCTGGGGGCGCTGCAGCCGCAGCGGCAATCAGTGACATAGCAACAGGGGTTGGGAGATCATCAGGGAGAGGGGGGGTCCTCCCGATAGCGCTCTCCTCGGTTCATTCATGGGACTTGCTTAGGGGAAACGGGAGAAATCCTCCCGGCTGACAGAGGGAGGATCCGTATTCGAGGTCTGGGGATACTCCTCTCGGCGGAAGTCGATGCTGCCCGGCAGTCCGTCGGCTTGGTATCCTCCCCGCCCACTCCACGGCGCAAGTGCTGCTCTTGCCCACCGTGTGGGCCCCTTCAAAACGGTGCCGCAGCTGGCGGCCTATCAAACCTATGTGTGGATTCATCGGGATCTTTGGCCCGGACGGCGTGGACGTGGCCCCAGAGATCTATGAAGGTCTTTTGGCAGTCCAGCACCGCGGCCAGGACGCTGCGGGCATCACGACGTTTACGGACCGCTTCAACGTGAAAAAGGGCTACGGCCTCGTCGTTGAAGTGTTCGACGGCGACAACATGTCGCGCCTGAAGGGTCACCTTGGCCTCGGGCATGTGCGCTATCCCACCGTCGGGGAGAACAACAACGAGGACGCGCAGCCGTTCCACCACACTTTCCCGATCGGGACAGCCATGGTGCACAACGGCAACGTCACCAACTACGTCGAGCTGTCGAACTCGCGGTTTAGCTCGTCGATGACGCGCCTGAACTCGACCTGTGACCTCGAAGTTCTCCTGTACGTCTTCCAGCAGGGCCTCGCCGAGCGCTTCCAAGCCAACGGCGGCAAAATCGACGGGGATGACATCTTCCATGCGGTCGGCAAGGTCTTCGAGGAGGTCAAAGGGGCCTACTCTGTCTGCGCCACCGTCGCCGACGTCGGCATGGTCGCCTTCCGCGATCCCTACGGCATCAAGCCAGCGGTCTTCGGCCAGAAGACCGACGAGCACGGCGACTGGTTCGCGTGCGCATCAGAAAGCGTGGTCCTCGACGTCAACGGCTACGAGCGCACCATCGACATCGGTCCCGGCGAGGCGATCTTCGTGGACAACTCGCGCACGGTGCACCGTCAACAGGTTGCCAACAAGCCCCACCGGCCGTGCATCTTCGAGTACGTCTACTTCGCTCGTCCCGATTCGTTCCTCGACAACATCAGCGTCTACAAGACGCGGCACCGCTTTGGCAAAGCGTTGGCCGAGCAGTGGCGCGAATCAGGAGCACCGATGCCCGACGCCGTCATCCCGGTTCCGGACAGCGCGCGCGACGCAGCGTTTGCCTGCGCCATGGAACTTGGCGTTCCTTACCGGGAAGGCCTCGTCAAGAACCGCTATATCGGCCGGACTTTCATCATGCCCAACCAGTCGACGCGTACGTCGTCCATTAGGCGCAAGCTGAATCCGATCGACATCGAGTTCAAGGGCAAGAGCGTGCTCCTCGTCGACGACTCCGTCGTGCGCGGCAACACGTCGAAGCGCATCGTCGAGATGGCCCGTGAGTCAGGTGCCACCCAGGTCTACTTCGGCGTGACGAGTCCTCCGCTTGTGGCGCCCTGCCCGTACGGCGTCGACATGGCGAGCAAGCGCGAGTTCATCGCGACGGACCGCTCGAACGACGAAGTCGCGGAGTTCCTTGGTGTGGACCACCTGCTCTACCTCGACCGCGAATCGATGAACGAGGCCGCGCGAGCGGGCAACCCGAAGATCGAGAAGTTCTGCAATGCGTGCTTCACGGGCAACTACCCGACGCCGGATGTCACCCTCGATCGCCTGCGCGCCATTGAAACGGAGCGCGGCGAAAAGCGCGACAACACGCCGACCGA
This sequence comes from uncultured Planctomycetaceae bacterium, assembly GCA_964417955.1. GTDB lineage: Bacteria > Planctomycetota > UBA1135 > UBA1135 > Saltatorellus. The sequence goes on along the minus strand of CAYQKK010000088.1, from coordinate 4,889 downwards.
GCCAACGGCCTGCTAGGCCTGCTGGCGCATTCGTTGCGCCAGTAGGAACGCAAGTTCAAGCGACTGCTGGTAGTTGAGTCGCGGGTCGCAGGGGCTCACGTAGTTCCCTGCTAGCTCCTCTTCGGAGAGGCCCGCGGCCCCACCCACACACTCGGTCACGTCCTCACCCGTCAGCTCGAAGTGCACGCCGCCCAGCCAGGTGCCGGCCTTCGAGTGCGCATCCTGGGTGCGCTCAAGGTCCTCGAGGATCGCGTCGAACGAGCGTGTCTTGATTCCGTTCTTAGTGGAGTGCGTATTGCCGTGCATGGGATCGCAGATCCAGAGCACGCGCTTGGATCCCACCGCGTCGATGAGTCGGGGCAATTCGTTTGCGACTTTGCCCGCTCCCATGCGCGTGATGAACGTCAGGCGTCCCGGCTCGTCTTCGGGGTTAAGGGCGTCGATGAGCTGGTGCACATCGTCTGCCGTCGCGGTGGGCCCTAGCTTGACGCCGATCGGATTGCGCAGCCCGCGGAAGAACTCAAGGTGCGCGCCATCGAGAGCCCGCGTGCGTTCACCAATCCACGGCATGTGCGTCGACAGGTTGTAGTGGCCGGGCCGCCTTGGAACTTCGCGAGTGAGGGCGCTCTCGTAGGCGAGGTTCAGGCCCTCGTGGCTTGTGAAGAACTCCACGCGGGTTAGCTCTTCGATGCGCGCTTCGCCGAGCGCCTCCATCAGGTGCATGCCGTCGCTTAGGTTCTGGGACATGCGCTCGTACTCGGCGCGCAGCTCGCTGGAGAGCGCCGCTTCGCGGGTGAAAGCGAGGTCCCACTGCTCGGGATGATGCAGGTCGGCGAAGCCGCCGTCGACGAGCGCTCTCACGAAGTTGAGCGTGAGTGCCGCGTGCTGGTAGCCAGCTACGAGGTTCATGGGATCCGGCCGGCGCTCTTCTTCCGTGAAGCCCGCGCGGTTCACAAGGTCGCCGAAATAGCTCGGCAGCGTCACGTCACGGCCGTTGATGGAGCGCGTCTCGAACGGCTTGGAGCGCGGCTTGGCGTACTGCCCCGCAAAGCGGCCGATACGAACCACGGGGCGACGCAAACCGTGCACGAGTACGAGCGACATCTGGAGCAGGATCTTCAGCTTCGATGCGATCGCATCGGAGCGGCAGTCGGCCACTGTCTCGGCGCAGTCGCCCCCTTGCAGGACGAAGCGTTTGCCCTCCTGCGCCTCGCCGAGGAGCGCCTTCAGTCGCTCGATCTCCCAGCTCGTGACGAGGGGGGGAAGGCTAGCCAGACTCGCCGCGGCTTCTTTGACGGCGCTCTCGTCGTCGTAGGGGGGGGCCTGGGCGGCGGGGAGCGCCCTCCAGGAGTTCGGGGACCAGTTTTTGGGTGTCATGGCGCGTGAATAGGCGAAGTGGCGGCGCACGGTACTGGCTCACTCGACCCATCGGGGTCGAAACGGCTGATCCATCCTGGGGCCCAGGCCTGCACCAAGGCGGGAGATTATCGTCAAAAGCAACTTCCTTTGTGGGTCAACCCTTAGCACTGGTCGATCGGTTCAGGACGGAGGAAAACGGCCTGCACCCTGCGGCCGTCGCTCACTCATGCAAAAGGTACTCATCGCCGACAAGGACCCACAGACCCGGGCGTTCTACGCACAGCTCGTCTCGGATCTGGGCCACATCCCGCTCACCTGCGAGGACGGAATCGCCGTTCTCGACTGCGCGAGTGCGAATCCTGACATCGACCTGATCATCACGGACATCGACCTCCCGGGCGCCTGGGGCGAGCAACTGATCGAGGTGGTCCGCAACATCGACCGCCTGGCCCACGTGCCCGTTTTGGTGGTCTCAGCGCCCCGGACTCGTACGGAGCTCATGCGATTGCTGGTGATCGGCGTCCGGCAGTGGTTCGGCAAGCCAACTTCCTCAGAGGAGTTGGGAGAGGCCATTGCGAGCTGCCTCGATCGAAGCAGCGCCCTGGACCTCTTCAACGTAGAGGACGAGATCCCAGTAGACACCATCCCGGCCATGAGTCCAGAGAGCACCTGGCTCTTCCAGGATCAGATGGCTGAGGCTGCCTGAGTCTGGCATTGAGCCTGAGGCGCAACCGCCGCGAGCAGAGTAAGCTTCGGCGCGGATGCGCGTCCTGATCACTTCACCGGTGTTCCCGCCTGATCTAGGCGGGCCCGCCGTCTACGTTCCTAGCGTCGGCCGGTTCCTTCTTGAACGCGGCCACGACGTGCGCGTCATCGCGTTCTGTTCGGATCCAGCCCCGTCGGGCTACCCGTTCCCCGTCCAAGCGATTAGCCGTGGACCGCTGCCGGTGCGCTATTTGAAGGCGTTCTGGGCCGTGTTCAAGGCGGCGGGCTGGGCGGATGTCGTCTACGTCCAAGAGCATCTCGCGCTGCTGCACGTTCTCGCCGCGCGCCTACGCTTTCGTCCCGTTGTCATCCGCATCATGGTGGATGGGTCCTGGGAGATCGCGCACCGCAAGGGGTGGTGCGACGGCGACAACATCGTCGAATTCCAGGGCAAGGGGTACGGCTTCAAGGTGGGCCTGGCGCGCTTTCTGCAGAAGCGGTGGTGGGGGATGTGCTCACGCATCATCTGCTGCTCTGAGTTCCTGCGCGGGATTCTGGTGCAGAGCTACGGCGTCGCTGAAGACAAGGCCGTCACGGTGCTGAATGCGTACCACGGACCGAAAGCCAGCGATGTAGCGGAATCACAGGGCGAGGCGCGCGCGGAGCTAGGGCTCGACCCGCGCCCGCGGTACGTTCTTTCGATCTGTCGGCTTATGGGCTGGAAGCGGGTCGACGGGATCATTCGCGGTCTCGCGCTGGTGGAGGATCCGAACGTGGAGCTCCTGGTGGCAGGCGATGGCGACATGGAGGCTGAATGGCGCGCGCTGAGCGCGGAACTTGGCCTCGAAGCTCGCGTCCACTTCCTCGGCAACGTGTCCCACGAGCGCATTCCCCTCTACATCCGCGCGGCTGACGTGTTCGTCTTGAACAGCGAGTATGAAGGGCTTTCACACACCCTGCTTGAGGTGCAGGCCCTTGGCACGCCCATGATCGCGAGCGGAGTCTGTGGCAATCCTGAGGTGGTCGTGGACGGGGTCAATGGGCTCCTGGTGGACCCAGATCAGCCTGAAGAGCTCTGTGCTGCCCTTAAGAGGATCCTCGGCGATCCCGAATTGGGCCAGCGCTTCGTCGAGGCGGGTTTCGAGCGCAGCGCCGCATTCGACCGGGATTCGACCTTTGGCCGGGTGGAAGAGCTCCTCCAAGGGGCCGCTAAGAAGCCCTGAAGAAGGCCTGAAGGGATCAAGCTGGCACATTCCATCGCTTCAGAAATCCAGCCTGTGGACCCCGAGCTGCGATAGACCGATAAGCTAGGGAGACGGGCCGCGCAGCGGCGCCCCTGATTACCGCTTCCACTCCGAGTCACGGCTCCCCATGTCCACAACCGAGACATCACCAGCGACCGCAACGGCGATCACTTCGAACACGCCAGCCCGATCGATGAAGGTTCTCTTCATCAACGACTTCCTCCCCCAGGAAATGCTCGGGATCATGTGGCTCAGTCGCTCCATCAAGGACGCTGGCCACCAGACGAAGGCGCTGTTCCTTCCGGATGCTGACTGGATCAAGAAGATCGGCGACTACGCGCCGGATGTGATCTGCTTCTCCGTGACCACGGGGATGCACCTCTACTTCTTCGACATCGCGAAGCGCATTCGAAGTGAGTATCCGGATCTGCAGATCATCTTCGGCGGTCCGCACCCAACGTTCAGCCCCGAGATGATCGAGCTGAACGAGCACGTCGATGCGATCTGCCGCGGTGAAGGTGAGATTGCGATCGTTGAGTACCTCGACAAGCTGGCGGCCGGCGAGGACGTCTCGTTCATCCAGAACATGTGGGTGCGCAACCGCGAGACCGGTGAGATCGCGAAGAACCCCCAGCGCCCGCCGATCCAAGACCTGGACAGTCTTGGCTTCCCGGACCGCGACGTGATCTACGATGCGGGTGCGATCTACGCCGAGAGCGATCGCAAGGTGTTCGTGACCCAGCGCGGCTGCCCCATGAACTGCTCGTTCTGTTTCCACCACGCCCTCAAGAAGAAGGTCGTTGGCACCACGAACGCCAAGTACGTACGCAAGCGCACCGTCGACCACGTCATCGCGGAGATCAAGCACGTCCGCGACAAGTACAACCTGAAGTTCATCCACTTCCTCGATGACATCTTCAACCTGTCCGGCAAGTGGCTGGACGAGTTCTGCGAGAAGTATCCAAAGGAGATCGGTCTGCCGTTCGACGTCATCTTGATGGCGAACATGACCCGCGAGCATCACATCGAAAAGCTCAAGAAGGCCGGCTGCGTCTACGCCCGCGTCGCCTTCGAATCCGCCAACGAGTACGTGCGCAACGCTGTGTTCCGCAAGAACACGACGCTGCAGCAGCTTGAGGACTCCGCCTCTTGGATCAAGAAGTACGGCATCCGCCTCGGCTCCCTCAACATGCTCGGCGGGCCTGGCGCGTCGCTTGAAGACGAGCTGGAGACGGTGGCGCTCAACATTCGCTGCCGCGTCGATCACCCGCTGGTTTCAATCATGCAGCCGTACCCGATGTTCGACATCGAGGACATGACGAAGGAGATGGGCTACGCGGTCGCCGCGTACGACGACTTCCCGGTCAAGTTCAACCGTACGTCGTCGATCGAGTTCGAGAACAAGCGCGAGATCGAGAACCTGCACAAGCTGTTCCCGATCATCGTCCGCAACGGCTGGATGATGCGGTTCGTCAAGCCGATGATCCGCCAGCGCTGGCTGTCGAAGGTGTACCTGATCATGTACATGCTCCACTCCGAGTGGATGGTGTCCGAGCAGGCCAAGCTCTACGCGCACGCCCA
>CAYQKK010000087.1:0-24793 GCA_964417955.1 uncultured Planctomycetaceae bacterium | reverse complement strand
TAGCCTGCAGGCTTGCCGCTGCGGCGTCACGGAGCGGAAGCCCTGTCACCTCTGCACTATGGAAGGAAGCGACTGAACTATGGAAGTAAGTGACGGTGCTTTGGCCGCCGAAGGGAGCCGTCCGCATCCTTTGGACGGGGTGGCGGTGACGGCAGCGACCGGACTCTTCGGAGAGGGTTTAGCTCCGGAACTCGTGGCCCACGGCGACTCTCGTATCTATCGGGTTCATCGTGAGGCGGACTTCGTATTGCGCCTCCACGTACCGCTCGAAGTTGCGGTCGACGAGCCGCCGAGGCAGGCTTCCTTCCTCGAGTCAGAGTGCCTGTGGCTCGCAGCGTTGACCGCGGATACCGATCTTGTTGTCCCCCGGCCGGTGATCGCCGGGACCGACGGGCAGTTCGTGGGGCATGCCCAATCCGATGGCGGCGAACAGATCGCGTTCACGGTGCTGGAGTGGATCGAGGGCGAGCCCATTGGTGGTCCGTTAGACGAAGCGTTCGCCTACCGGCTCGGCGAGCAGATCGCCACGCTCCATGGCCACGGGCACTCTTGGACGAGGCCGCCCGGCTTCGAAGTCCCGGTCCATGACCGGCGCGCTTGGCCCAAGCTCCATGAGCGCTTCGAGTCGCTTGTCGAAGCGGGCACGCTCGCCGCAGAGGACGTGGAGCGGCTCCGCCGTTTTACTGACAGGGTAGAGGAGCAGCCCCTTGCCAGCGCCGCCGATGCAATCGGCTTGATCCATGGCGATCTGCACGACGGCAACCTGCTGCAAACGGACTCTGGGATCGCCATCCTCGACTTTGGGCGAATAGGAGTAGGGCCTTGGCTCTACGATCTTGCCCAAGGGCTCCAGATGTTCGGTCCAGCCGTGCGGCGCAGCTGCGTCGACGCCTACGCCCAGACGTTTCCGGTGGACGCAGACGACGTTCGAGTTCTTGAGGAACACTTCGTCGGTGCGCTCGTGGAGACGCTCGCCCACCACGCCCCGAACCCAGACGAGCACGAGTACCTACGGCGGGCTCTGCCGATCGCGCGGGAGTTCGCAGATCTCTACCTCGACGACCGCCCCTTCCTCTTTGGGAAGGAGTAGCGGACTCAGTACCCCGCGCCGAACGGGTCGACCCAGTACGTCACCACTTGGAAAGGAGTAGCGCCAGCGATGGGCTCGTGCGTCACGGCGTCCATGCCGTAGTGATACATGCAGAGTCCTGCGCTGTACTGCCAGCGGAAGTAGTCGGTCACGTCGTTGATCGCGCCGAGGTTGCCCGCGTACTCCGCGGTCTCTTCAACGCTGACGGAGAACATCGAGCCGCTAGTGACCGAGTAGCTGCCGCCGAAGGCGTTGAAGCCGACGCTGAAGTCAGCGTCCACGCCCAGCGTGATGGAGCGTTCCTCCTCGGTGGTTTGCCGCTCGGTCAGGGCGAAGCCCAGGCCTCGCTGGCCGCTTTGGGGAACGGTCTCGTCGGATACGTCCCGCCAGCCGACGAAGGGAGCGCGATGGACATCGAGCTGAGCTTCGGTGCGGTAGGTCGACGGATCCCCGATCGTGTGGGGCCGCAGGATGGAAGGGATTCGATGGGGCGCGTCGACCGTCTGGTTGTAGAGATCGGCGGACCACTGGTACTCCCGCGTTCCCACGGGGACGCTGATGACGAGGCGCTTGCCGACGTCAGCGGGGTCCCCTGCCCTCAGAATCTCGTACTCGTACCCATGGTAGAGGGTGCCTTGGAAGACCATCACGTCCTCTGCGTGACCCGCGACGTTCGTGCGGAAGGTGGTGGTGCTGGTCGTCGTGACCTCGTTCTTTGTGAGCTCCGTCTCTAGGCTTTGGGTGACGGCGGCGCTGGCAAAGTCGGACAGTGGGCCAGTTGTGACACCTGAGTAGAACGAGATGGCCGTCGTGGTTGTGACGCCGAGGCTCACCTCGCTGGTGGTCGAGCTCTTGTACGAGGTCGAGCACGCCGCGTAGTTCTGGTCGATGCCGGACTTCGTGGGGGGGGCCGTCAGGAGCACCAGTGGAATGGGGTCGGCGAGGGTAATCTCCTGTCCTCCGGTGGCCTGGATGATGAGTCCATCCGAGTCGAGGTCGGCGACGGCGAGCACGGGTGGGTAGATCCTGGGATTGAGGCTGTTCTGCTCGGCCAGGAGCGTTTGGGTGATGCCACTGGGTGTCCAGTCGAAAAGGCGCGGGCGCAGGATGCCCAGCCCGCCAACGGCGAACTGGGAAGCAACGACCACCTCTTCGACGCCATCGGCGTCCACATCCCCAGCGTCGATCGTGACGACCATGGGGCCGGGGGCGTCGAGGGCCGGTCCAGGCTGGTTGATCGTCCAGTCGTTGGCGCCTGGATTGAAGCGGAACGAGTCCGGGCGGAATCTGCCTCCTGGCTGGACCCCGAAGGTGACGATCTCGTCGCGCGCGCCGCCGCCCACGCGTCGGTTCACAGCGTCAAAGGCGCGGTGCAGATCGGCCGCTTGGTCCTGGGGGTGGAGGCCACGTCCGCTGAGGAGGCGCGGAAAGGACGAGAAGCCAGTGCCATCGTAGGCGGTCAAGTGCAGCGCCAGGGTCAGGCGCTGCTGGCTGCCCTCGTTGCGACTGACCATGGAGACCACGCCCAGTTCGTCCTTGCCGTCACCGGTGTAGTCGCCAGCGACGATTCGGCCCTGGACCTTGGCGGACCCAAGGCTCTCCATTCTGATCCAGCTGCCAAGCTGCTGGAAGGGCACGTCCGCTGCGGCGTCGTCGAAGGGCAGGATCCACAGGTCGCCGTAGAGGGCGTTCTCGCCGAACATGGCGATTTCATCGCGGCCGTCGCCGTCAACGTCGGCTGCGATCACCTGAACGTCCGAGCAGAGGAAGCCGTAGGGCGTCTCAAACATCAGGCCTCCGTCGTCGACTACGTCGTCGTAGACGCGCACCCAGCCCCCGTTGTGCGTTTCGCTAAGGTAGCCCGGTCGTCCAGCCACGAGGAACTCGTCGCGTCCATCGCCATCGACATCGCCCAGGGTCACTCGACCCTCGACGCAGTCTTCGCCAAACGGCCTGTAGATTTCAAGCTCAAACGAAGGAGCGCCAGGCGCTCCCGCGCCGTCGTAGACAGCCAGGTGAAACTGGTCGAGAGCTTGATCCTGGAGGAGCACGACCAGCTCGTCGTCCATGTCGCCATCGACGTTGCCAGCCGCTGTCGAGCGGACTCGGGCTCCCTCTAGGCCGTAGCTCAGCCCAAGGTCCGCGTAGCCCGTTCGTTCGTCGTCGACGAGCGTCGACGTCGTCCCTGATGCGCCCCGATCCGGCTGGGCCACAAAGATCTCGTCGCGAGTGATTAGACGCGTCGTCTCCGCGCCCAGCGGGTGGTACCCGGCCGGATTGGGGTCGACGTACCCAAAGTCGTCGGGGCTGTACCGAGTCTGGTGAATAGCAGGACCGCCGGCGTCAGGGACGATCGGGATACGCTCTCGAGATCGGATCGTGTTCGCCTGGGGCAGGCTCGCAACGGCTGGGGTTTGAAGCGTCGCGAGTGACGCCAGCGCAGCGCCGGTGACAGTGGCAATTTGGGGTAGGTTCATGGCTGTCTCTCTTCGAGGGATGGGATGGAGGGCGCATTCCGCCTCCGACTCCAGGGGCGAGGGCCACGCCGGGCATCTGCCACGGAATTCGAGATTTCGAATATCGTCAGTTTCCTTGGCGGACTCCCCGGGCGCTTGGCGCCCTCCCTCACATGGAGTCCCCAAGGACCGTCCCCATGCCCGCCTATACTCGCCCTATGCCAGACGATTCTCTGCCGCGTGACTCGAAGGAGCTCTTCCTGGAGATCCAGGAAGAGCTTCGTCGGCTCGCGGCGGCGGCGATGAACGATGAGCGAGGCTCCCACACCCTGCAGCCCACGGCGCTGCTCGGAGAGCTTTGGCTGCGCCTCTTCGCCGGCCAAGCGGAGATCCCCGAGGTCAAGGGCCCCTTCCTCGGGCTGGCGGCCAAGGTCATGCGTCAGGTCCTTGTGGACCATGCCCGGGCGAAGAAACGACTCAAGCGGGGCGAGGGCGCCCAAGCCCTGACCCTCGGTGTCGCCGAGGACCTCGTGGCGGCTGGCCATGCCCAAGAGGTCGACGTCGTCGAGCTCGACCACGCGCTGAGTGAGCTACGCGAAGTCTCCGAGCGTCAGGCGAGAGTGGTGGAGCTGCGGTTCTTTGCGGGGCTCGACGTGGACGAGGTGGCGAGCGCGCTGGAGATCTCTCCGCGGACCGTGGCGCGCGAGTGGCGCTTCGCAAAAGCGTGGCTCTTTCAGCGCATGGGAGGGGATGCATGAGCGGGGCTGATCAGCATCGCCGGATGCAGGAGCTCTTCGACCGGGTTTGTGATCTCGCTCCGGCCGAGCGCGAGGACATGCTGGCTAGCGTGGACGACGCTCAGCTGGTGGCACAGGTTCGAGGAATCCTCAAAGCGGAAGCAGGGGCCAACGCTCTGGATGCTCCGGCCGCCGAGCATCTTGGCGAACTGCCAGCCGCTCGGATTCACACGGGCACTGCGTTGCCTGAGACGATCGGCGAGTTCACGATCATCGGGGTGCTGGGAGAGGGCGGCATGGGGATCGTCTACGAGGCGGAGGAGCAGGCTCCGCGTAGGCGCGTCGCTCTCAAGCTCATTCGCGAGGGCTTCGTGACCGAGGAGCACCTCAGGCGCTTCCAGCGCGAAGCTGAGGCCCTCGCTCTGATCGAGCACCCTGGGGTCGCCCGCATCTACGCCGCGGGGACGGTCGACGTGCATGGGACTGAGCGGCCATACATCGCCATGGAGCTCGTGCGCGGCGAGCCGATCGTCGACTACGCAAACGGCAACGCGCTCGACTACAAGGCTCGCCTCAAGCTGGTGGTTCAGCTCCTCGACGCCGTTCACCACGCCCACGAGCGCGGCGTGGTTCACAGGGATCTCAAGCCTGCTAACGTTCTCGTTTCAGGTGAGGGCGAGGTCAAGGTGCTGGACTTCGGTATCGCGCGCATCGCCGACCCCGATGGGGCGCGCCTGACCGGCATGACCGACGTCGGGCAGGTGCTGGGGACGCTGAGCTACATGAGTCCGGAGCAGATCAACCCGGAGGGCCGCCCGCCGGAGCCGGACAGCGCAGGGTACGCCGCCATCGACATGCGCGCCGACGTCTACACCGTCGGAGTCATTTCCTACGAGCTTCTCTCCGGTCAGCTTCCCTTCGACGTCGAGCGGCGCTCGCTTGTGGAGGCCGCGCGCATCATCGTGGAGGAAGAGCCCACAAGGCTCGGTCGGGTCGATACGCGGCTGCGCGGCGACCTCAACTGGATCGTGCACAAGGCCCTCGCGAAGGAGCGCGGTGAGCGGTACGGCAGCGCGCTGGAGTTCCGCCGCGACATCGAGCGCTACCTCGGTGACGAACCCGTTCACGCGCGGCCGCCGAGTTCACTCTATCAGCTCAAGAAGTTCGCCAGGCGCAACCGCGGGCTCGTCGCAGGCCTTGCCGCCGCATTCGTCGCGCTGGCCGTCGGCCTCATCGCGGTGTCAGTCCTTCTCAATCGGACCTCCAGTTTGTTGGAGCAGCGCGACGAAGAAGTCGCCGCGGCAGACGAAGCGCTCACCTTCATGGAGGGACTCTTCGCCCAGACCGATCCATTGCAGCAAGGCAACATCTCCTTGTCGGACATGGCGGTGCGGGCGGCGGACAGTATCGAAGGCGAGCTCAAACAGCGACCGGTCCAGCGGGCGCGGCTCCTCAACTCGATCGGTAAGACGATGATCGACTTAGGAATGGCCAGCCGCGCGGCGCCGCTCCTGGACGAAGCACTGGAGATTCGCGCGGCGGAGTTTGGCGAAGACACGTTGCAGTACGCCCAGACGCTGGAGCGTGTGGCACGCGTTCATCAAATGGAAGGGCGGCATGAGAAGGCGTACGCGCTTCAGAAGGACGTGGTCGCGATTCGCGAGCGGGAGCTGGGCCCGTCCGAGCTCCTTGCAGACGCTCTCTCGAACATGGCCGTCACGGCGCGCTATCTAGGCGACCAGGACCAAGTGTGGGAGCTGCGTGGAAGGGCGCTGGAGATGCTGACGGAGACGTTCGGCGAGCTTGACCATCGAACGATCACCTGCCGGGTGCACCAAGCGGGGGAGCTTGCGTTCTCAGGGCGAGCGAGGGAGGCCTTAGTGCTGCTTGACGAGCTCATCGAGCTCGAAGCCTATGCGCCGCCGTTCGTAGCGATTGAAATGCGCGTAGAGAAGGCGTGGGCGCTTCGCTTTCTTCGGCGCCTCGAGGAGTCGCTAGCCGTGCTCGACGAGGCTCGCGCCATGGCGGTAGAGCGCCATGGACGAGAGGTCGTCTACTTGCGCCAGATCGACGCAGGTCGCGCCATGGCACTTACGGGAATGAGGCGAACCGAGGAGGCCGTGGCGATTCTGCGCGCATCGCTCGAAAGCACCATCGAAACGTATGGCACCGGCACGATGAAGGTGGCGTCGATGACCCACGACCTCGCCTACGTGGTGCACGACCTGCCTTCGCCAGCGAACGCGGAGGCCGAGTCCCTGTACCGGAAAGCGATCGAGCGCTTTGACGCTTCGGCCGACGCATCGGGCGGCTTCGTGCACATGGCGCGCCACAACCTCGCGCTTTGGCTGGAGAGTGCGGGGCGACTTGAGGAAGCCCTAGCGGAGGTGACGGCGGCTTATGAAGGCCGCAAGGAACTGCTCGGGGTCGACAACCAGAACACGCTGGCTTCGCTGCGGGGATTGGCAGGGATTCTTGCCACGATGAAGCGGCACCGAGCGTCGGCCGATCGCTATGCCGAATTCGTCGAGCTCGCCGGGCCGATCATGGGGGACAGCGCGTTCCCCGTTCAGACGGCGCGGGTCCAGCTCGCCGCGGAGGAGGTCCGCGATGGCAACGAACAGTTGGGTCGAGAGCATCTGGCGCGTGCTCGGAAGCTAGTGGGCGAGATGCACGATCCCGCCGCGTTCGAAAAGCGCATCCAGCGGGCGGAGAGCCAGCTCTTCCCTAACGCTGAGCCAGACGGTGAATCAGAGCGCTGAACTTACTCGCCGCAGCGGAAGTCTTCGAGCACCAGCTGGAGCTCTACGCGGCCGCGCCAGTGGTTCAGCCTGGGCTTGAACACGATCTCCAGCGGCTTCGACATGCGTAGCTCTGGCTCGCGGTTCGCCATGCCGAAGGCCATCGCCTTGAAGACGGACCGCCCGGAGCGGACCTGGAGCATCATGTGGGTCTTGTCGGCGCCGATGATGCGCGGGGGCTCTTCGAGGCGCACGTCCTGGGCCATCAGGACGGGGCCGGGGTTGTTCTGGCCGCAGGGCTCAAGGCGCAGGAGCTGGGACATCAGGACCTCGTCGAAGCTCTCTAGCTCGATGACGGCGTCGATGTCGATGGGCGTCACTTTCTGCTCGCGCGGTGTCTCCTTCGCGCGGGCGACCATGGCGTCGCGCAGCTCGTCGATGCGCTGGCCCTCGATCTCGCAGCCCGCCGCCATTTCGTGCCCGCCGAAGCGCGTGAAGAGGTCGGCGCCGCCGCGCATGATGTCGAGGACGCTCACGCCGGGAATAGAGCGCGCGCTGCCGCGGCCGATACCCTGGTGGTCCACGCCAATGATCAGCGTCGGACGGTGGAAGCGGTCGACGATGCGCGACGCGACGATGCCGACGACGCCGGGGTGCCAGCCCTGGCCGCCGAGGACCATGACGGGGTACTGCTCGGGGTCAGCGAAGCGCTCGGCCTCCTTGATGGCCTCCTGCACGACGCCGCGCTCGACGGAGCGACGTTCGTCGTTCAGCTTCTCCAAGGTCTCTGCGTGGCGGCGCCCGGTGGGGGCGTCGTCGGCGAGGAGCGTTTCGACGGCGCGGGCGGCGCTGTCCATCCGGCCGCTCGCGTTGATGCGCGGACCAATCTGGAAGCCGATGTCCTCCGCCGTGAGCGCGCGTCCTGTGAGGTCCGTGCGTTCGAGAAGCGCCATCATGCCCGCCGACGGGGACTCGGCGAGCGCGCGCAGGCCGAAGTGGGCGAGGATGCGGTTCTCACCGATGAGCGGAACCACGTCGCAGACCGTGGCGATCGCCACGTAGCCGAGGGCCTCCAGCAGGAACGTGCGCAGGTCTGGCCGCACTTTGTCGGCGCCGCTCATGCGCTGGCACACGGCCCACGCCAACTTGAAGGCGACGGCGCTTCCGCAGAGCTCGCGGAACGGGTACGTCGACGTCGGAAGCTTGGGGTTCACCAGCGCGAGCGCCGGGGGGAGATCGCCGGGGGGCGGCTCGTGGTGATCCGTGACGATGACGTCGATGCCGATCTCGGCGAGCTCCGCGATGGGCTCGTTCGCCGAGGTACCGTTGTCCACGGAGATGACGAGCGAAGCGCCCACCTCCTTCGCCTTGGCGACGGAGTGGTCTCCGAAGGAGTAGCCGTCGCGGGTCCGGTGGGGAATGTGCCACTCGACGTTGGCGCCGAGGTGGCGCAGGAAGCGCACGAGGAGCACGGTACCGCTCACTCCGTCTACGTCGTAGTCGCCGTGGATGAGCACGGTCTCGCCGCCGTTCGCGGCTCGCTCCAGTCGCTCGGCCGCAATGGCCATGTCCGGTAGCCCCGCGGGGTCGTTCAGTCCGTGCAGGGAAGGGGCGAGGAGCGCTTGGACCGCCTCGGCCGTGGTGTGCCCGCGGTTGACGGCCAGCTGGGCGAGGACCTCCGGGATGCGCTCGGAGCGCGCCAGCCGCAGGACCGTGTCCACGTCAGGCTGGTGCAGGTTCCAGTGGCTAGGCAGGTCGGAGGCGTGGGCAGGGGACGAGGACGCCGACGCAGAGGGAACAAACACCATGTCCTTACGTTATCAGCCACGGGACCGTCTGTCAGAGGAGTTTCACGGGGAGATGTGGCCGTGGCCTCTTGGCATGACGCAGCGCGAGCAAACGACGCCTAGAGAAATCGCTGCTGAATCGCCACAGGGGGGGCGGGCGATGGTCTATTCACCGCCATGAAACTGCGCACCCTGAAGGCAGCTCTGAGCCTGCTCCCCGTCCTCCTTTCCGCGTGCAGCGATGGGGGAGGCGCCGCAGCCTCGACGACCAAGCTCCGCGTCTCCGGAATCCCCGATTCCAAGGGTACCGAGATCGAGGCCCTCGCAGAGGCCGTGGAGACCTACCTCGGGGCTGAGTTGGGCATGGAGGTTGAGTACATCAACGCGACGAACTACGACGCCGCTGTGGCCATGATCGGCTCCAACAAGATCGACCTTGGTTGGTTCGGCGGCGTCACGGGCGTGGACGCAGTGGACGCCTGTCAAGGAGAGGCCCAGATGATCGCCACGCGCGAGAAGGACCTCACGTTCAAGACCTACTTCATCGCCAATAGCGCCGTTGTGGACGCAGGGAAGGTCGCGCCGGTGAAGAGCCTCGAAGAGCTCGCGCCGAAGCTCGCAGACCTCACGTTCACCTTTGGAAACCTGCGTTCGACGTCGGGCCACATCATGCCTCGCCACTTCATGGCGGCCGCTGGCATTGACCCCGAGAACGGGGTCAAGGGCGGCGCCAAGAACCAAGACAATCACACCATGACCCTGGACATGGTCGCCGATGGGCGCGTCGACGTGGGCGCGCTCAACTACACGAACTACGACCGCGCGAGCGACGAGAAGAAGAAGCAGGCGGTTCTGCTCTACGAGACGCCGACCTACGTGGACTACTGCATGGTGGCCAGGAACAGCATCGGCGACGATCTGATCGGCAAGATCCAGACCGCGTTCACTCAGCTCGATGCCAGCAACCCAGCCCACAAGAAGGTGCTTGATGCCTTTAGCGCGGAGCGGTTCGTGGCAGCGGATTCCTCCCAGTGGCAGATGATCCGGGACGTGGTTGCTGGCCTTCAAGAGAAGGGCATGCTCAAGTAGCGTGAACCCGTCGATCTACCCTTCGGCAGCGAAGCCTCAGGCACACGTCCGGTGACGCCTCCCTCAGCCAGGAACCAGTCGGCGCTTGAGTGCTCGGGTGTCAGCGTCTTTGTGGGGCAGAGCGGTGAAGAGCGCGCGATCCTTCGGGACGTAGATCTCGACATTCAAGCCGGCGAGCTAGTGGCCCTCATCGGGCCGTCTGGCGCCGGCAAGACGACGCTGCTGCGCCTACTCGGATCCAGCCTGTGGGCGGATCGAGGAAGCGTGCGCGTGCTCGGCGCTGAGCCGAGCCGACTCGGTGCGCGCGCCCTGCGTCAACACCGCAAGCGGGTCGGGCTCCTGCGCCAGCAGGACAATCTCGTGATGCCGCTTCGGGTGGCACACAACGTCCAGATGGGGCGGCTGGGGGACTGGTCGACGCTGCGCTCGCTGTGGAACCTGGTTTGGCCGCGCCAATTGGATCGTGCGCGCGCCGCCCTGGGCAAGGTCGAGCTCGAAGACCGGCTTTGGGCGCTTCCAGAAGAGCTCTCCGGTGGCGAGCGTCAGAGGGTGGCGATCGCGCGCCTCATCGTGCAGCAGCCGCAGGTGTTGCTGGCGGACGAGCCGGTGAGCGCGCTCGACGTTCGACTGGGCGGCGAGGTGATCGACCTGCTCATGGACGTCGCGCGCGAGCAGGAAGCCGCGCTCCTGGTGAGCCTGCACGCCCTGGGCTTCATTCGCAGGGGCTTCGACCGGGTCGTCGCCATGCGCGACGGGCAGATCTGCTGGCAAGGCAAGCCGGAAGAGCTCGACCAAGAGACCCTGCGTGAGATCTACGGAGCCGAGTTCGAGGACCTCGAATGACGGGCGAAGGGAGAGTTTCCAGCCCGAGTCCGCCAGCCCTTCCGCCGCGATTCCACCTTCCCTGGATCGTTCTGATCGTGGCAGCGGGGATCAGCGCCTGGGTGCTTCCCTGGAACCTCGACCACCTTGGCACGAGCGCCGGCTGGGAGGCGTCATGGAAGCGGTTTGGTTCGTTCCTTCGCGCCTTCTCGACGCCGGACCTTTCTCCCGATACGCTCCGACTCGCCGCTAGATTGGCGGCGGAGACGCTGGCGATCGCGATCCTGGGGGTTGGGCTGGGGCTTGTACTTGCCTACCCCATGGCGGTCGCGGCTAGCTCGGCGGTGCTCGGAGGTGGCGCGCCGGCGCGGGGCCCCAGTCGCGCTCTTGGCTACGTCGTGCGCGAGGGGGCACGTTTGGCGCTGGACATCCTTCGGGGCATTCCGGACTTCGCGTGGGCGCTTGTGCTGCTGACGATCTTTGGCCCGACCGCCGTGACCGCGACGCTTGCGATCGCGGTTCACGTGGCGGGGATCCTCGGGAAGATCTTCAGTGAGCTTTGGGACAGCGTCCCAGAGGGCCAGGTCGAAGTGCTCAGGGCGACCGGAGCGGGTCGCCTGCGGGTCCTCCTTTACGGGATCCAGCCCATGGCAGGTAGCGGGATGCTCTCGTTCCTCCTGATGCGCTTCGAGTGCGCGGTTCGCAACGCTTCTGTGATCGGTGCGGTTTCGGGGGGAGGTCTCGGCGCGTCGATCATGCAGGAGCTCGGCTACGACAACAAAGGGCGCGCGGTGACCTTCCTCGTGGCAGCGCTGATGCTGACCGTGAGCGCAGATCTCTTGAGCAACCTCCTTCGGGGACTCGTCCGGCGTGAACGAAGCTCGTCGCTGCGAGGCGCCCAGCGTCGACGGCGGCTCGCGGGCGCGGCGGTGGTCGCGGCCATCGGTCTGAGCTTCTTTTGGGTTAGGCAGCCCATTGCGGACCTCCCAGCCGAGCTCGGGCGCATGGATCTTGGCTATCTACGCCGCCACTTCGGGCAGCTCCTGAGGCCGGACTTCAGCGCGGGGACCTTGCTGGAGGCACTCCAGGGCATGCTCGTGCCCCTGGGGCTGGGGGTGCTCGCCACCCTCTTCGCGTACGTGGCGGCTGCTTGCTTCGCTTGGCTAGGCTCCGCCACGTTTCAGATTCGCTCCCACGCTTTCATGCCCGAGCGTTCTAGCCGCGTGCGGCGGGTTTGGCGCCTCGGGTTGGTGCTGGGGGCCCGCACGCTGACTGCCGTCCTGCGGGGCGTTCCAGAAGTGGCCTGGGTTTGGATCCTAGCGCTCTTCTTTTTGACCGGGATCGAAGCGGCCCTGGGTGCCCTGTTGATCCACAGCGCTGGGGTCCTCGCGCGCGTCTTTACCGAGACGGTGGACAACATTCCCTACCGCCGTCTTGAAGCGGTGGGAGCACCGGGACGCGCATCGGCCTTCACCCACGGCGCCCTCCCCATGAGCCGAGCGGACTGGAGGAGCTACGCGCTCTTCCAGTTCGAATCCAACGTTCGCACCGGTGTCGTGCTCGGCATTGTCGGCGTGGGCGGCCTCGGTCACCTATTCCGCCGCGCACTAGCCCATAGAGCCATGGACCGATGCGCGACGTTCCTGATCGCACTCGTGCTGCTCACCCTCGTCATCGATCGCCTATCGCGACGAATCCAGAGTGGGCCGCGGTGCTAACTCTGGGTCCTACCAGTAGGTTCGATAGGCGACGAAGGCGGTAAAGCCGTCAAAGATCCCCTCGTCGACGCAGCTCGGCGGTGTCGTACTCGAAATCCCCTTCAGCGGATCGCCCGTTCACCGAGCCGTACTGGTAGTGAAATAGCCCGAGCACCTCGAGCTCTTGAATCCTGGGGTTCTCCGGGTCCTTTTGGAGCGTGCCCAAGTGCTTCCAATATTCACAGAAGTCCTCGGGGATGATCGGTGCCCGCTGGGTCACCGTTCCAGACGCAGTGTCAGGTTCGGCGTCCCTCAGAGATGACGAGCGTTGGTCCGGTCACGCCCGACATCGAGAAGCGTTCAGCCGAAATAGGTCATAGTGCGGGGCGCCAACGGGTGGCTGCTGGGGCGAGATATTATCGTCTGCCGGAGTTGAGGGCTCGGGCGCTTCCATGGTTCTTCGCCCAAGTAGAGCTTGAGTTAGGGTCAAGCAAAGGCCCCTTTTTGCCTAGCAGGGGCCTTGGGCTGAGTACTTGTGGAGGCCCAATCGCTATTCTCATGCTCCCATGAGTTCCAAGCAGCCAAAGCCCTCAGGGCCCTCGTCCCCGGAGAGCAATCCGTTCCGGGCGCTTCCGTCTGTTGACGAGGCGCTGAGGCTCTTGGAGTCGGCCCAGGGAGCGTCGCCGGATTCTCTCTCCAGCGCCATTCCGCGGGCGGTGCTCGCGGAGATCGTCTCGACCGAGATGGACGCGTTCCGCCAGCGCATTGGAAAGGACAAGCTCGACGCGAGCGCCGTGCAGGCGGAGATCGAAGGTGGCGACCTCGTGGAGCGACTGCTTTCCGCGTGTGCGATCGAGCGTGGGCGCGGCGTCGTGTCGGCGGTGAACGCGACCGGCGTGGTGCTGCACACGAACCTCGGGCGCGCGCCGGTGCACCCAGAGGTGGCAGAGCGCATGCGCGCCGCCGCGATGGGTTACTGCGTCCTAGAGATGGACCGCTTCAGCGCGCGACGCAACGAGCGAGACGCCCGGCTCGGCAGACTCTTGAGTCGCGCCACGGGCGCCGAGGCGGGCATCGCGGTCAACAACTGCGCGGCCGCCGCGTTCCTCATGATGCAGACCTTCGCCGGTGGCCGCGAGGCGATCGTGAGCCGCGGTGAGCTCGTGGAGATAGGCGGCTCGTTCCGCGTGCCCGCGGTGATGGAGCGTGCGGGGGTCAAGCTCGTCGAGGTAGGCTCGACGAACCGAACGCGGCTCTCGGATTACGCCGATGCGATCACCAGCGATACGTCGCTGCTCATGAAGGTGCACACGAGCAACTTCCGCGTCGTCGGCTTCACCGAGGAGGTCGACCCAGCGGAGATGGCGCGGCTCGGTGCGGAACGAGGGATTACAACCGGCTGGGACCTTGGTTCAGGTCGGCTCGAAGCGGAGGGCGCGCGCTCCCTCGAAGTCGTGGGCGATGAGACGGTCCTGCGCGACGCGGTGGCGTCGGGCGTCGACGCGATTGCGTTCTCCGGGGACAAGCTGCTCGGCGGGCCCCAGGCCGGACTGCTCGTCGGCAAGCGCGCTGCGATCCGCGCGCTGCGGAAGAACCCGATCTACCGGGCCATGCGCCTCGACAAGGTCTCGCTGTCCGGGCTTGAGACCACGCTTGAGCTACTCGCGGCGGGCCGCGGCGACGAGATCCCCTCCCGCAGGCTCATGCACCTCAGCGTGGCACAGCTGACCCCGATCGCCGAGCGCATCGCTGGGGCGCTGTCCGCCCTCGCCGGCTTCGAAGCGAAGGCGGTAGACTCCGAGTCCCAGCCGGGCAGCGGCAGCGCTCCCACGGTGTTCCTGCCCACGAAGGCCGTGCGCGTTCAGTGGAGCGGTCATACCGCCGACGAACTCGCGACGCGGCTCCGCGCAGGCGAGCCGCCCGTGTTCGTGCGCGTTCAAGACGACGCGGTCCACCTCGACCCGCGGGCCCTGCTTCCCGGGGACGAAGAGCGCCTACTTCAGGCTTTCGGCGCCCTTGCCTCCTGATGAGCCGGGAAGATCGACCGGTACCCGGTCGTACTTCCCCCGTGCACGCAGACGCAGAGATGAAAAGTGAGCCCAAGGATGGCGCAGGTCCCCGCACGGTCGGGATCATCGGCATGGGGGCCGTGGGCCTGCCCCTCGCCGCGCTCTTCGCGCGGACCGGGCTGGAGCTTGTGCTGGTGGACGCCTCGGAAGAGCGCATCGACCAGCTCCGCCGCGGCGAGTCTCCGCTCAGTCATTTGCCATCGGCCTTTGTGGACCTGCTGGGGAATGCAACGGTGTCGACGTCGGGCGAAGCGCTGAGCTCCTGCGACGTTGCGATCATCTGCGTGCCGACGCCGCTGCGCTCCGATCGCGCGCCTGACCTCTCTGCTGTTCGAAGAGCCGCGACGGACGCGGCTGAGTACGTTCCGCCGGGCGCCCTCGTGGTGTTGGAGTCCACGACGTGGCCTGGCACCACGCGTCACGTGCTCGGCAAGATCTTTGCGGACCGAGGCGATGTCGATCTCGCTTACTCGCCGGAGCGTGTCGACCCCGGTCGCGTCAATCCCACGCGGGAAGGCGGCGACCTCCTTGGCGCAGGCGTCCCGAAGCTGGTGGGTGGCGTAACGCCCGAAGCCACAGCCCGCGCGGTCGCGCTCTACCAGATGGCCTTCGAGACGGTCATTCCGGTGGCTTCCAGCGACGTCGCCGAGGCCGCGAAGCTCGTCGAGAACATCCATCGCGCGGTGAACATCGCGCTGGTCGGGGAGCTCAAGATCGCCTTTGACGCCATGGGCCTCGACGTGTGGGAGGTCCTAGACGCCGCGGAGACCAAGCCCTTCGGCTTCACGCGCTTTGACCCTGGCCCCGGCATGGGCGGGCATTGCCTGCCCATCGATCCGTTCTATCTCTCGTGGGCCGCGAAGCGCGCGGGCGCCGAGACCCGCTTCGTCGAGCTCTCCGGAGAGATCAACCGGGCGATGCCGCTCTTCGTGGCGGACAAGACGCGCAGCGCCCTGCGCTCCATCAACGTGGACCTCGCGGGCGCAAGGGTGCTGCTTCTCGGCGTGGCCTACAAGCGCGGGGTCGGGATCACGGAAGAGTCCCCGGCGTTCCCGTTGGCGGATGCGCTGAAGGCGGACGGTGCCGTGGTGACCTACGCCGACCCGCTGGTCCCGAGCTGTACCCTCGGCGAGTCCGTCGAGGTCACCGCCGATGGTCTCGCGGAGATCGACGCGGTGGTCATCCTTGTGGACCAAGAGGGCGTCGACCTGGGCCTGGTGGTCGCGAGTGACACGGTCGTGGTCGACACCCGGGCCGCTCTGCGAATGGAACTTTTGGGCTCGAGCCGCTACTTCATGGCTTAGTTCCTTTGGTGTCCGTCCTACAATGCGCGGACACCATGATTTTCAAGAAGAACAAGCGGCTGACCGACTACGCAGCCAGCGCTGGCTGAGCGGCCAAGATGCCCATGGGGCAGCTCACGCAGGTTCTGCGTGGCATGAAGCAGTCGAACGATCCGCGTCTCTTGGTCGGTCCTCAGACCGTCGATGACGCGGGCGTCGTCGTGCTCGGTGAGAACGAGGGCCTGCCCAGCGGCGCGGAGATCGCGCTCGTGCAGACGGTGGACTACTTTCCGCCTGTGCTCGACGACCCGTACCTCTTCGGAGCGGTGGCGGCGGCGAACTCACTCTCGGACGTCTACGCCATGGGCGGGCGGCCGGTGAGCGCGCTGAACATCGCGGGCTTTCCCAAGGGCTTCTCGGAGGAGTGGGTGCGGGAGATCTTCCGCGGAGGCTTCGACAAAGTGGCCGAATCCGGGGCGGTCCTCGCGGGCGGGCACACCGTGGAGTCGCCGGAGCCGCAGTTCGGCTTCGCCGTGACGGGCGTGGTGCAGCGGTCGCAGCTGACGGCGAACGCGGGGGCCAAGGTCGGTGACGTTTGCTACCTGACCAAGCCCCTCGGCATGGGATCCATGACGACGGCGGGCAAGCTCGGCAAGGTCGGCGATGAAGTCATGCGCGAGGCGGCGCTGCAGATGGCGACGCTCAACGACAAGGGCGCGGACGCCATGAACGCAACCGGTGCCCACGCCTGCACTGACATCACGGGATTCGGACTCAACGGGCATGCACGCAACATCGCGCTCGCTTCGGACGTGACGATTCGTATCGACCTCGGGTTGGTGCCGATCTTCCCCGGGGCGCGCGAGTTGGCCGCCAAGGGCGTCGTATCCGGCGGGACGTGCCGCGGCAAGGACGCGCTTTCGGACGTCGTCCACGTCGCGTCGGGGCTCGACCAAGCCCTCGTGGACATCGCCTACGACGCCGAGACTTCGGGCGGGCTCTTCATCGTGTTGGCGCCTGAGAACGCGGCCAAGCTTGAGGATGAGCTCAGTCGCCGCGACGTGCCGGTGCACCGCGTGGGTGAGGTCGTGGCCAAGGAAAGTGACCATCTGATTCAGCTCGTCTAGTGACCCCATGAAGACTGTAGATTCCTGCCGCACTCGCCCGTGGCTGGCGATGGCGGCCGTGGTGGCTGGCGCTGGCGCACTGTCATGCTCGTCGGTCAGTCAGATCCCGACCGAACCTTCCAGCGAGACGATCCAGCCCGCACCGAGGCGCAACGTCTCGGGCGGCGAGACGCAGATCCCCATCAACAGTGGGCCGATCTCATCACCGATCGTGCTGGACGCGAGCTACGGGATCGAGCCGGCGTTCGAGAGCGACGTGCGGGTGAACGGCGTGGCAACGGGCGATCTGGATCCGAGTACTCCCGGTGACGAGATCGTGGCCGTGGACCGCTTGGGCCGCATCCACGTGATGACCCGCGAGGGCGACGGGTTCCGCCACGACATGGTCGCGACCACCGGCGGCGAGCTCGTGCAGGTGGCGACGGGCGACCTTCTTCCTTCCGTGCCCGGCGATGAGTTCGTGGCAGTGGGCGCCCAGTCAGGTACCGAGGACGACGAAGGTCCAGGCGTCGTACGGATCTACCATCGAGGCTCAAGCGGTAACTGGGTAGAGACAACCTACCTCGCTCCGTCCCTTGTCCATGCGATCGCGGTGGGTCCTATCCGACCGGGCGGCGCAGCTTCGCTGGTGGGCGGGGGCTTCTTTGAACAGGCGCTCATTGGCACGATGAGCGTGGGGACAGGCGGAGAACCACGGCTGGGCATGGGCGTCCTCGATCTTCCCCAGGTGGGCAACGCGAAGGGCGTGGCACTCACCGACGATGGGTTTGTCATGGCCTTCGACGATGGACATACCGTCGAGTTTGTCGCGACCGAAGAGGGCTACTCCCATCGCAGCCCCGTGTCCCATGGCAGCCCCTTGGCCCGTGTCGCTTTTGATCCCGAGGTGGGTGTGCTGCTGTGCGACAACGACGGATTCCTGCGCGTCTTTCCACTGGGCGATCAGCCCTCGACTGAGATCCTTGAGCGAGCGAAGCAGCGCCTTCGCGGCGCCGTTCTCGTGGATATCGACCCGCAGAACCCTGGGCTGGAGGCGTGCTCGGCGGGCTACGACGGACTCGTGCGGGTGATCGGACTCAACCGCGTCGAAGAGAAACAGCTGGACCTTCCGGGGCAGCCTGTGACCCAGAGCTGGGACGGCGATTTGCGCTACGTCGCGCGGGATAGCGCCAAGCTCCACCACCTCAGCGCTGCGACCATCGAGGGCTACGGGACGTGCCTCGTTTCCGCCGGATACTCCGGCGATGTGCTTCTGATCTATCGACAGGCTCGGTAGTCGTCTTCCGTTGTGACTGAGCCCCAAGTACCCCAGGACCCACGTCGCGATGTGTACGCGGGGCTCTCGGACCTCGGTGTTTCTGGAGCGCAGTTCGGCGGCCCGCCGCTGATCCTTGGGCACCGCGGTGCGCCGCGTGAAGCCCCGGAGAACACGCTGGCGAGCCTGCGGCGTGCGCTTGAACTTGGCCTCGACGGGGTGGAGTACGACGTGCGGGCCTGCGCCAGCGGCGATCCCGTGGTCTTCCACGACGCCGAGCTTCGGCGAACCACGGGCGCACCGGGCATGATCGGCGACGTCGACCTGCGGGAGCTCTACGGGCTCGATGCAGGGGGCTGGTTTTCCAAGCGCTTCTACGGCGAGCAGATTCCCATCCTCGATGAGGTGCTCGGCCTTTCGGCGGAGCGTCGCGGCGAGCCGCCGTTCCACATGATCGAGCTGAAGGAGCCCGGGCTCGTGGAGCCGCTTGCTCAGCTGTTGGAGGAGCGCCGACCCAGGCCAGCGTGCCGCGTGGCGAGCTTTCGCCGCGACGTTGTGCTAGAGGCCAAAGACCTTGGGCTTCCATCGATGCTTCTGGGGCTCGTCGCGAACGAGGACGATCGCCGCTTCGTGCGCGACGAGCGCATCGCCGCGTACAGCGTGGGGCCGGGTGGCTGGCGCACGGAGGCAGCCTCGGAGGACTGGTCCTTCACGGAGTGCTGGGCGTGGGCCATCGACGATCCCGTTGAATTGCTGGAGCTTTGCCGCCGCCCCCTCTTTGGGCTCAATACCAACGAGCCGCACCGCGCGCTGGCTGCCCGCGCTCTCGCGAAGATGCAGCCCGACGCGGACCATCCCTATCCGGTGGTCGCGCCCGAGCTGTACGTAGAGCCCGAGACGCTCGTCGCGCCCGAGCGCGGGGAGTGGTTCGGATCTTGGGAGACCAGCGCGGAGATCACCAATCCCATGCCGTTCCCTGTGACGGTGCGCGCTTCGATCTTCGTGCCCCAGGGTGCGTTCGATATCGAAGGGCTTCCGCGTGCTTTCGACATGGAGCCCCACGAGAAGCGCTCCGTCGACTTCCGCATCAGCGGTGGTGCGCGCAGCCCGGGGCCCGATCCGTTGCTCGGCGTGCTCTTCGGCTGGAAGGAGGGCAGCTTCGTTTCCCACGGCGAGCTCCAGTCCGGTGGTCAGCTGCTTCTCGACGTGCCTCTCATCCGCAGGCGCGTTGCGACCGCCGACGGGATGGCGCGGCGCCTGACGACCTTGGCTGAAAAGCCGGGCAGCAGGGCCGCTACGATCACGATTCGCCGCATGGGTGGAGAGCTGCACGTACGCCTTGAGAATCCAGGCTCCCTGAAGGAGGGCCACCTCGTCGCGCGTCTTGGCAGCGAAGTGGCCCGCGGCGGGCAGGGGATGCGCCTTCGGCTGCCTAAGTGGTTCGACGACGTCCCGGTGGGGGTCCCGTTCTCCTGCGGCGTTGAAGGGATGGACGCCCAGGGGGAGCCTGCGCTCCTGCGCTGGGCAGGCGGGCTCCCCGGGGGCCTTGGGCACGGCAAGCCCGGGCTGCTCGTGCCGCTGATGAGGGGGTAGCCTCCCTTGCGCCCCATGACGTCTCAAGCGGAGTCTCCCCGCTTTGAGAGCGGACGCTTAGGCGGCCAAGATTCGCTCAGATCTCGCGCGCTAGCAGGCCGAAGGGCTCTTGTGTGAAGCGCGCTCCCGAGGGCATGGGGGCGCAGACGAGACAGGGCCCTTGCTTTGGGCCTTCGCTTTGGACTTGTGTAGAGGGGACAGAAGAGTATGAGTCAGAAAGAGGCGGCGCTGATGGCGCTGGTGCGGGGCGTAGTATCGCTCTCCGAATCCACGCGCGAGATGGCGTCCACCGGTGAACCGGACGATCTCCAGCTAGCCAGCATGAAGGCCAAGACGGCACAGATCGCTGCGGCACTCAAGGAGCTGGAGCCGAGTGATCCCATTGCGGTGACTTGCGGCGACATGCCGGAACCCATGGCGACGTCGGCATCGTCGGCTCCGACGCTCGAGGTGTCTAGCCTCGACGACCTCTTCGACTAGCTCAAGGCTGAGAGTCGGCAGCGCTGAGTCGCTGACGCCACACCGTTCGTCACGCTCGTTCCTATGTGGCCATACATCATCTTCCTGATCGCCTTTGGGGCGGCCATGCTCTTTGGGGTTTGGGCCAAGTCTCGCGCGAGGTCGATCTTCCAAGAGTTCGCTTCTGGTGGACTGAAGGAGCCAATGACGGGGGCCATGGCTGCGGATGCCATCTGCCGTGCAGGCCAGGCCGGAGTCGTCGTCCAGTCGGGAGGTCGCTACCTTTCCCGCCACTACGATCCAAATCTCAGGACTCTATCCCTCGACCCCTACACCTACGAGGGGCGCTCGATCACCTCGATCGGGAAGGGGATCTATGAGGCGGGGCATGTACTCCAGCAGCGCCACTGCTACCGCTGGTTCCGAATGCGCCCAGGGAGCGTGCCCTTCAACAACTTTGGCACCCGGAACTTTCGGTGGTTCTGCCTCTACGGTGTGTTCCTCAAAGTCACGTCGCTCCGATCGGGGCTTCTGGACGAGCAGTTGGCAGAGGACAAGATCTCCAATGGGATCGCCTCCGTGTTGGGGTTCCTCGGCGATGGAGCGCTAGCCCTCGCTGCCCTGATGTTCCTCGCGATCTTGGTGTCGCAGCTCGCCGCCCTGCGGGTGGGAATAGACGCCTCAAAGAGAGCAGCCGCTGCGCTTGGGAAGATCGACCTGAGGGCGACTCAAGCGGAGCGCGAAGGCTTGGCGAAGGTCATCCACTCCGCCCCTTGGGCCTACGTGGGAGTCACGCTGACAGCGTTGGTGGCGATGCCAAATCGCCAGGCGATGCACATCCCAGTCCATGCTGACGCTCGCGATGGGCTGTTCCTCTTCTACTAACTAGACTCGTGTTCTGCCGCTGCGCTGGCTCACTCGCTGAGGATGGGCGCTAGCTTGGCAGCCCAAGCGTCATAGGGAGCCAGGTGAGCTGCGCCCTCTAGGACGATTGGCTCACCTCGCTTGCCTCCGATGATCCATGAGCGGCCGTCACCAGCGCTGCTCGCGACGGTTCTCTTGATCGAGGTTCGTTCCCCTGAGACGTCGAACGTCCAGCCGCAGGTGAGGGGAGGCATGCCCGCCGGCGGAGCTTCGCTCGTATTGGGGTGGTGTTGGAAGACGGCAGAGCCGCCGGTGACGCCGCCTGCACTTGTGAACGCCGGGGATGATGGCCCTCGCTTCATGACGACGGAGAAGTGGCCGGCAAAGAACGTCTCGCCGCCCTGGGAGGGAGCGCTGAACGTGACCCGTGTCCAGGGACCGTCGACACTGACCTCGCCGGTCAAGTCGGTCCCCGGGAGCTGCATCATGGCAGACCGAAGCCCACCGTCTTGGTAGTACTCCGCGGAGTCCTCCACGATCACGCATTCATCCGCCAGGGCAAACACGAGCTCCTCCACGTCTCCGAGCGTCGGAGGCGAGCTGTCAAGTGAGCGCGCAAGAAGCGAGACCAGGGTTGTGCCAGTACGCGCAGCGGTCGAGGCTGGATCGTCGGATTGCGCGGGCGAGTTCTCTAGGTCCGGACCCACCGCCGTATCGGGGCTAACTAGTTCCTCGGTAGCGCGTGAGAGCTCTGCACGAGGAGCCACGGGAGAGCCGAGTTCGGCCATAGCGGCCATAGCGGCCATAGGCGGCGCCGCTTCCATCGGAGCGGAGACGCCCTCGGACGGAGTGGGTTCTGGGGGACTCAGCTGGCGCAACGCCGTTGCTGCAACGACGGCGGCAGCGGCAATGAGGAGAGTGACTTTGTTCATGAGAAGGCCCGCCAATGGAATGGAAGTGGTTGCTGAAGAGCTCGAAGTCGCCGCCGAATCCATGACTCGATGCTTAACGGAACTGAGAGGGGACGCATCGGAGCGTGAAGAGCCAAGGGCGATGGCGAGGCTTGTGGGCACTAGGTAGCTAGCGCCGTCGCCGAGAAGCCCTCGAAGGCGAGCGAGTCCGCGCTGAATCAGGACTCGCGCGTGGGCCGCAGTCAGGCCGTGGGTCTTTGCCGACGTTCGTGCAGCGATCTCTTTGCCCCCAAGCTCCTCACTGAGGTGTAGGAGGAGGACGCCCCGGTACGGATCCGGCAGCTGCCTCACGGCCTCCATCACCAACCGGCGAGTCTCCCGCGCGGAAGCCTCGCTCTCTGGCTGCGCCGGCTCACTTCGCTCTCCGTCGCGCAGGACGCGCCCGTAGTCGACTCGTTCTTCCGCGTCTCGTCGCTGCGCGAGGGCCTCGCGGGCGAGGATCCCAAAGAGCCACGGCCGAACGCTTGTCCCGCGTCGAAACTCACCCGCCTTGTTCAAGGCTACGATGAAAGTAGCCTGCACTAGATCCTCGCCAGCGCCCGGGATCGAGGTCAGTCGCTGGGCCGTCCTGAGGAGGCTTGGACCTATCAAGTCGAACAGCTCGCTGAATGCGAGCTCGTCACCGCGGTCACGGAAGCGGAGGAACAGGCGTGTGGGAAGGTCGTGCACGCGATGAATCGCCTCGGCGAGCGGCGGGCGTAACGGGAATCCCAAAGATTCTCGAAGCCTGCCTCAGGGACCGCTCCTAGTCGTTGAGCGCGGGATGCTCCTTGAGTGTCCGAAGGGCTCGGTCACGGACGGCTTGGGCTGAGTCGTTCTTGGCCAGATGCTCAAGCAGCACCCGATTCTGCGGATCATCGAGGTAGTTGCCGAGGGTTTCGACTGCCTCGACCCGAACCGCATCGTTGCTCTCGCCGTGGATTGCCGAGACGAGGGCCGGAACGATCTGGGGCACTTCGGTGGTTCCGTCGAAGTGAGTCCAGACGTCCGCGCGCACGTCCGGATCAGAGGAGACTTGAGCCATGATGAGCAGCTCTTGAACGGCGCCAGGCTCGTAGGCGTCCTCGACTCGGCGCAGGGCCTTATGGGCGGCGACCTTTTCAGCCTCGCTCGCAAATGGGTCCAAGAGCACCGTGTTCAACTCATGTCTTGCAGCAAGTGGGTCATGGGGCCTGGTGGTAAACGAACCCGGAATGATGAAGGGCTCCTCCGCCGCGGTTCTCAGCGCCTCCCCGCTAGTTTCCCCGGTGGTTGCCTGTTGCAGGAGCTCGGCCATCGCGGCCTCTAGCCGGGCGAGTCGCTTCTCCAGTTCCATTTGTCCCGACAGATCGGTGCGAGGAGTGTCGATTGGCTCAACAGACATACCCGCCGCTTGGGCCTCAAGCTGCCTCTCCAACCGGCCTAAGCGAGACGCGAGTCCCTCGGCGGCCTCTGGTTCGATCGGCGAGAGTGATCGGTCAAGGTCTCGTTGCGGCTTCGCTGCGCCGCGCACGATCGCAACGGCAACGAGTGCGCTCACCGAGACGCTTAGGGCAACACTAGAGAGGTAGCGCATGATCGCCGTACCGTACAGCGCGGGAGAAAATCCCGCCAATCGAGCCCCTGTGCTGAATGCGCCAGCCCTGCCGATCAGTTGGGCGTCGCTAACGCCGCGAGTCTCGCGTCGATCTTGTTCGCCGTGATGGCGCCGTAGTTCGCGGCGCCTAGCCAGCCGCTCATGATGATGCCTACGGAGCCTGCGTGGTAGAGGCCTTCGACTTGGCTGGAGAGCTCCATCGAGTAGGGGAGGCCCTCGAACTTGGTGCCGAAGGAAGTGCCGGTGGGGGCCTCGGTGTAGAACTCGAACGAGCGCGGAGTGGCGGCTTCCACGTGTTCGAGCTTAGCGGCGGTTCCGGGGACGCGGCGCTCGATGTCGGCGACGGTCTCGTCGATCATGCGCTGCTTGTTGGACTCGTAGGAGGCTTCGTCCATGGCGGCCCAGTCGCCGAACAGGGCGTTCGTGCTGGAGACGATGACGTAGCGGTCGGGGCGGCCCGCTTCTTGGTCCGAGGGGCGGCCCTTCGGATAGTAAAAGCTGAAGGTGCGGCTTTCGCCGTGGAGGTCGCAGAGGGCGGCGCTGTCGAAGGTGGGGCGCGATGAGGTGAAGAAGAGGTCGGAGACCCAGGGGAGGGTCGCGCCCTCCTTGAGGCCCATGTAGACCTGGCAGCTGGACGTGTTGAGACGGACCTTGCGCAAGCCCTCCATCCACTCGGCGTCGAAGTGCTCTTCGCCGACGAGGTTTTCGGCGGTGGCTTTGACGCTCGCGTTGGAGAGGACGATCTCCGCGCGAATCTCGCGGTCGCCAAGACGGACGCCGCGTACGCGGCCGTTCTCGACGGTGACCTCGTCCACCCTGGCGCGGTTGTACATGTCCACGCCGTTGGCCTTCAAGATCTCGCGCATGCCCTTGATGAGACCGTCCGTGCCCTCGGTGAAGGTGAACACGCCCTTGGACATGAAGTTCGAGAAGACGATGCCGTAGCTGATGGCGGGGTCGTCGAGGCTCGAGCCGTTCGCGTAGGTGATGGGCTCCATCAGGAGCCGGTGCACGTCGTTGCGGCCGGGGAAGTACGACTCGAACAGCTCGCGCGTGGTGCGCGTGTCGTTGTCGTAGTAGTTCATCCGGCGCAGCTCGTCGTAGAAGCCTTCGACGACGGCGGGGTCGCAGCCGAGCACGCTGACGAGCTTGTCGGTGAAACACTCGCGCGTGAACT
>CAYQKK010000086.1:0-25125 GCA_964417955.1 uncultured Planctomycetaceae bacterium | reverse complement strand
AGGACGTCTCAGGATCGGCGTAGGCTGTGGAGAGGGGGAGGACGACCTGCTTGAAGGCCTCGACCTGGAGCCTTGCGAGCTGCCGCGCGTGCAGGAGATCGTGGGCGACCCACGAGGCCATTAGGTCCGTGGCAGCGATCGTTCCTACTTCAGGATGCTCGTAGGTCTTGGCCCAATTGGCTCCCTGCAGCTCTCGCAGCCATCGAACCGACTTGCGGCGCTCAGCCTCGAACTCATCGATGGCGGCGGCCGGATCTCGCTGCTGCCATTCGCCGGCCACGACGGCTCCCTCGGGATCGATGGGAGGCCACGGGGTCGTCCCCGCGAGGATCATCTCCACGCGCGCTCGGAAGTCGTCCCGCTCCTCGTCGCAGAGATGCCCGATGACCTCGAGCATCGACCAGCGCGCGGCGTCGGGCTTCCAGCGCAGCTCGTGGGATGCTGCTTCCCGAAGCCACTTCACGAGGCGCGCGCCCTCGACTTCAAGACGTTGAATGAGGTCATCGGTGTTCATGCTTGCCCACGGTAACCCCCTGGCGCGTGCCTTGGAACCCTCGGACGCGCTTGCGCTCCCCGTGTGTAGACTTGAAGCGTGAGTTTCCCCAACGTCAAAGAACGCAACTATGGCCTGCTCTCGCCGGCTCTTCGAGACTGGGCCCTTCGACTGTTCCTGCTCGGCCTCGCGCTGGGTGGCGCGTCCGTTTCATCGGCGCAGGAGCCTCTCAACGTTCTCTGGCTGAGCGTCGAGGACATGAGCCCTTGGATCGGGCCCTATGGGGATCGCACCGTACCGACGCCTCGTCTCGATCGGCTCGCGGCGGAGTCCATTCGCTACGACAACGCGTTCGCGGATTCGCCGGTCTGCGCTCCTGCGCGGACGGCACTGATCACCGGGGTCTACCCCACGCGCATGGGGGCGATGCATATGCGCGTCCGCTCGCGCTCGCCCAAGGACAGCACGACGCCGCTCTACGAGGCCGTGCCGCCGCCCTACGCGCGCTGCTTTCCAGAGGCACTTAGGCACGCAGGCTACTACGTCACGAACCGAGCGAAGGAGGACTATCAGTTCAATGCGCCTGCGTGGACCTGGAGCGACTCTAGCGGGAAGGCCGACTACGGGGACCGGCCCGAGGGGATGCCGTTCTTCAGCGTCTACAACCACGGCGGAACCCACGAGAGTCAGGCCTTTCCGAATGCGCGGCGTCGGCCCTCGGCCATCGATGCGGAAGATGTTCCCGTCCCGCCGATCTACCCCGACACGCCCGCGGTTCGTGATGCGCTGAAGCGTACTTACGACAACATCGCGGCCATGGACGCCTGGGTAGGGAAGCAGCTAGACAGGCTCGAAGAAGCAGGCCTCGGGGAATCCACCGTGGTGTTCTTCTTCTCCGATCACGGCGTAGGGCTCCCGCGCGGCAAGCGCTCGCTCTACGGCACGGGTACGCGGGTTCCGCTCCTCGTTCGCTTTCCCATTGGGCGAGGGCCGAAGGACCTTCCGCCCGGTAGCGCGACGGAGCGCATCGTGAGCTTCATTGACTTCGGCCCGACGGTGCTGAGCCTCGCGGGAGTCGCCCCGGACGAGCGCCTCGACGGGCGTGCTTTCTTAGGGGCTCACGCGGCCGAGCCCCGGCGATACGCCTTCTTCCATGCGGATCGGTTCGACTCGGCGTGGGATCGCTGTCGGGCGGCGACCGACGGAAGGCGGCTGGTCATCCGCAACTTACTGCAGGACGTGCCCCATCTCATTCCCAACGCCTACCGTGAGCGAATTCCCATGACGTGGGATCTCTACGCGCTCAGGGACGGCGGCGAGCGCGCGTTCAGGCGTACCCCAGCGCAGTGGCAGGTCGGCTCGACGCGGCGGCCGGCGAGCGAGTGGTACGATCGCGTCGGCGATCCTTGGGAGGTGCGCAACCTGGTGGGGGAGCCAAGCCTCGACGCGGAGAAGAGCGAAGCGTTTCAGGCCCTCGAAGGGGCACTGGAAGACTGGATGAGCGACACCGGTGACCTTGGACTGATCGAGTCAGAGGAAGAGATGTTGCGCAGTCGCCTTTGGCCGCCGAACGGCCAGCAGCCGAGCACCGCGCTGCCGCTGCTGGAACGGCGCGAAGACGGCGGTTGGATGGTCACTTGCTCGACGCCGGGGGCGTCCATGGCTTACCGGTCCGAAGACGATGCACCCTGGATCCCGGTCATGCCGGGGCAGGCCCTCTCTCTGCCCAAGGGGGACGGTGTACGCCGTGAGTATCTTGGCGAGACGATTGAGCTAGCGGCCCATAGGCCAGGCTTTGCCCCAACTAGGGTCACTGTCCAGATTGATTGAGCCTCCTAGGCCGTGGAAGCCGTTCGAACCGGGCACGTTCGCTGCTTCGTCACAAAGGGACGAGCGACTCGAACACCGAGCCATGCAATATCCCCGCCTCATGCTCATCACAGCGCTGGCCCTGTTCGCGGCAGCCTGCGCCACCCCGCCCAAGACCGTCCCCCTCGGTCAAGGACCTTCCGATCGATCGGCGAAGGGAATCAGCATGGCCGAGGTCGGCGATCACCATCACGACTCCCAGGGGCTTGCTCTCCCCCAGGTTTCCACGCTCCCCAATAGCGTTCACCTCGCGCACCATACGCCAGAGTCGTGCCCCCTCTGCGGCATCTACGACCAAGCGCGGGAGTCCACGTTCGTCGTCCTAGCGAACGGCAGCCTAGGTACGGCCGTGCTGGTGGCACGGGGAGGCCTCGCGGTCACGAACGCCCACGTGGTGGGGGATTCCAAGACCGTTCAGGTCGTTCGTGACGACGGCACTCGATCACCGGCCCTCGTGGTCATGTCGGATGCCGTTGAAGATCTCGCGTTGATTCGCATCTCGAGTATCCCTGACTCGATCACCCCTGCGGAATTTCGGCTTGAGCCGCCGCGCGTCGGGTCCGAGGTCTACGCGGTCGGGCACCCGCTTGGGCTGGGGTGGACCATCTCCCGGGGAATCGTCTCTGGGCTTCCCGTGATGGACGAGCGACCCATGGTGCAAACGGACACGCCGATCTCACCGGGCAACTCCGGTGGGCCGCTCCTCGGAACCCAAGGGCACATCGTCGGTATCGTGACCGAGAAGTTGAACGGCGGCGGTGCGGAGAACATCGCCTTTGCGCGCCCCTCTATTGTGGTCGTGAACTTCCTCGAGCGGGCCGGAGTCGCCATCGATCGATAGCGGCGCTGGACGGTCGCCATTGGGGCGACCGCCCATGCTCACGGTGACTACGGACTACCGGCGACGCCGGCGGTCGCTCGAGCCCTTCTTGCGCTCGATCGCAGGCATTTCAAGGTCGACGCGAATGGCATCCTCAAGCGCGTCTGGATCAAAGCCGCGGGGGCCTTTCTCGCCGACGAAGCTGATGCGGCCTTCCTTGTCGACGAGGTAGAGGCGGTCGGGATGACCCACGTACGCAGTGCCAGCCGTGTTCTTCATGTTGTCGAGCAGGACGGTCATGGGCGCGAGTCCCAGCGCGATGTCGCAGCGGTGCGCAATGGCGCGTCGCTCTTCGAGGGTCGTTGGTTCCTCGACGATCGGGCTGCCGTCGGCGCCGCCCTTTGGACTCGCACCATCGAGGGCATGGGCCTCCGTGATGTACACCACCAGGAACTCAACTTTCTCGCCGTAGGTGGCGTGAAGCTCCTTCAACCGGTCGACCGACCGGCGGAAGGGGGGTCATGTGTAGCTGCCGAAGATGAGCGCGACGGGCTTCTCGCCCTTGAAGGACTTGAGGCTCACGCTCTTGTACTCGGGCTTCTTCTTGGCCTTCTTCGCCTCGACCTCCCCATCGGCAGGGGCCTCAACGGGGTACAGAGTCTCCAATTCGAAGCCCGGTGCTTTGGAACCTTCGGTGGGGGCGGTTTGCCGCGAGCCGCCCCGGCCGCCTCCGCCGCCGCGTCGGCCGCCGCGTTCGCCGCGGCCCTGCGCTTGGGCGGTGTCGTCCTCGTCAATGAAACCGTTCTTGTCCTTGTCGAGACGAGCGAACTGTTCCGATCCGCGGGTGTACTCCTTCTTGTCGATCACTCCGTCGCCGTTCGTGTCGTATCGACCGGAGAGGTACTCCCAGACGGTCTTGGCCTCATCTGGATCCACGGCGACGACTTCTACTTCGGACTTCTTGTCCTTCTTCTGCTCGGTCGTAGCACTCGGTTCCAGCAGCCATGGACTGAGTCCTGTTAGGGCGAGGGCGGTCAATGCGATGGGCGTCATGGTGTCATTCGTGTAGAGGTGAATTGCGGGATCCTATGGGAGCAGAAGGCCCGTCGTGCCCGCTACCCCCTTGGAGCGAGCAGTCGCCCCTGCGTTGCGGTTGGGGTGAGACACCGGGGGCGGCCTCGTAGGGGGAAATGGTGGACTCGGCGTAACCGGATTCACTCTCAAGGCTAGGCTTGACATCATGAACAACGCTCGCTGGACTCAGACTGCTTTGGCCTCGTTCCTACTCTGCCTCGGATCGACCTCTTGCTCGTCGACCCCGGCCGCCGGTGCGGCTGACTCTTTGGTTGAGTTGCCAGCCGAGTTGCCAGCCGAGTCGCCAGCCGAGTTGCCAGCGGGGCACACCCCACGGGTAGAGGCGCGAGTCTCCGAGGCTTCCGCAAAAGAGCGCGGACCCGACAGCTTTTGGAGGGGCGTCGACTACATGGTGAAAGGACGCGTCCTCGACGCTGCTGGGGAGCCCTTGGCGGCCAAGGTCGCGTTGGTTGGGAGCCAAGGATCCTCAAGCTCTTCCGTAGACGTGCAGCCGTTCGAACTGGGGAGCCGCGGTGATTTTCCGCGGACGCTCTGCGCTTGGACTCCGGATGGACGGATCGGCTGGAGCGTGCTGACTGCAGCTGACATCGAGGAAGAGGTCACCGTCGGAGGGTTCCAAGAGGGCGCGCATTTGACGGTCGTCGCAGGGGATCACCATGATCGAGTGTCCATCGACGTCGACGGCGTGCCCATCCACAACGTCAAGTTCCCTGCGGGTGAGTCGCTGACGTTCGTCGTTCCTGCGCGTCAAATCTCCTTCGGGACCGTGGGGACAGAGACCCACAGGGCAGATCGTCGCTCGGTGCGCCTAGCTCCTGGGGAGGCAGTCACGGTCACGTTCTAGCACCGGTCATGATCATGTCTCGCTCCACTCTTCTCAGGACCTCGCTGCTCTGCTTAGCCTGACGGCTTCTCAAGCCCTCGCGCAGACTGGACCAGGCTCTTCTACCTGGCTCGACGTCGAGCTTGGCGCGCCCTGTGAGATCGCGACCGCGGTCGCCGCTTCCAACGAGTACGCGGCCGAAGGCGTGACTTTCGTCGGCTCGACCCCAGGGGCGGGACCCGTGATCCTTCGCGACTGCGGAGCCCTCGGCTTTGGCACCTACGACCTGACGTTCTACTCCGGACAGACCCCGGTCTACGCTTCGTTTGGGGGAGCGTCTGGCTGGATGCTGTTTTCGCGGAGCACACCGCAGTCCTTCGATCGAGATCGCGTTCCAGTAACGACCTTCAACGTGCACTACACTCTTCCCAGCGTAGCGGCCTGGCCCCGACTCGATGGGGAGCTCGCGCGCAGCGAGTGCCTATGACGACCCCAATGCAGATCTACGTGACCGTGCGCCGAAGCGCATCCTTTGGACGCCTTGGCCTGTGGGCACTACTTCTCCTGCCCTTCGCCTCGTCCGCGGGGGCGCAGCAGCTTGGGAAGACCGGACAGATCGAGCTGCTCTACATCCGTGCCGAGTGGAGCGATGGGCTGATGGCGCTGACGGACGCTGAGTGGCAGAGCCGGCTCGGGGGGATTCATGCCGAAGCCGACGACTACTGGCAGTTCCATAGTTCGAGCGCGATCACTGGATTCACGAGCGCTGTGACCGGTCGGCTCCTGATGGCGGGCCCTGCTCCGACGCCTGACGATCCGGCCGACCCCGGAACGGTTCGCGCCGAGATGAGAGCGCTGGCCCAGGCCGCTGGGTTCGTGCTCGGGGACTACGACCACGTCGTTCTGAGCTACCCCTCCGTTGCCCACACGTTCTCTTTTGGTGCGCTCGGAACACCCGGCACCGTTTGGATGCCGGGCTCCAACCCGTGGGGCCCGGGCTTCATCCACGAAATGGGCCATGCGTTTGCCGTCGGGCACGCGAACCACTGGGAGGGCGGCGCCGACGTTCTCCCGGGCGTGCCGCGGGAGGGCCGCGACGGGCTCTTCATGATGGGGAGCGAGGGGGGAGGCATCATCGGAGGGCGATCGACGATCAACATGCCGATGCGCTTTCTCATGGGACACACGGGGACGGGCAATGTCGGGCGCGCGCTGGAGTCGGGGGTGGTCCGACTTCACGAATTCGAGCTTGCGACCAACCCCCAGGACAAGCTGACGGCCGTACGGGTGGTTGTAGATGGAACCTCGCCCGGGGACTGGTGGCTGAGCTTCGCGCCCAAGATGGTGGAGCGCTGGGCCAACTTCGGTTCGGATGGTTTCGGACGGGGCATCATCGCGCATCAGCTCATCGGAAGCACCACCCGCAGCATCGACTTCACCCCGCAGTCGATAGGGGGCGTGGGAACCAACGAAGAGGACTACATCGACTGCCGGGACGGAGCCCTACAGATTGGGAACGCGTTCACCTTCCCAGGATCTGACGTCACCATCGAGCCACTCCAAACGGGGGAGGACAACGGCGTCCGCTGGATCGAGGTGATGATCGACCTCGGCCCGTCGAGCGGACCGCTCTTGGTACGCGAAGAGTTCGACGCTTATCAACCGGGCAACATCGACGGCCAGTTCGGCCGTGGCCTGGGCCTCACCTCAAGTCGCTGGAGGCAAACGGTCGGTTCCGGGCAGTTCAACTTGGCGCCCGGCCTCTCAGGTCAGACCGGAGTCGCACTGGACTCGAACGGCGAGCGAGCCGACCTGCGGATCGCCCACGACATCGGTCGGTGGGGTATCGGAAGACTCTGGTTCAGTCTTCTCTACCGAGAGACGCAAACCGCCGGCCACTTCTGGGCCAGCGGCGCCGCTTCCTTTGATGGAGCGGTGGGGCACCCGTGGAATACGCGGACTTGGGCCATCAACAATACGACGACGCCGGGTTCGATGACCTTTGGCCTCGGCGAGACCCATCGCCTCATCGCGCTTCTTGACTGGGACGCGGGAACGACGACTCTCTGGGTGGACGAATCGTCATCACCGATCACGGATCCCTCGCTGCCCGGATTCAATCCGGTGGCGTTCAAGGAGGAGACGCCTCCGCCCAACAACCGCGAGCTCTTCCTTTCCTTCGAGGCCGGAACGGAAGGCGTCATGGACGACATTCGCATTGGGACCACGTTCGAGAGCGTGGTCGAGCCCGGCGTTGAGTTCTGTGGGGCCGAGTCTTGCCCGTGCGCCAACAGTGGATCCCGTAGCGGCTGTGCGAACTCGGTGGGGACGGGAGCCGCGCTACGCAGCGACGGAAGCGCAAGCGTCTCACTCGATAACCTCGAGCTGCGCGTAGAAGGCATGCCGCCCAGCACGTCGGCGCTCATTTTCATGGGGGGAGCAGGTAGCTCCGTGCTCCTTGGCGATGGCGTGCGCTGCGTGGCCGCGGGCCCTGCGAGTCTGTGCCGCTTCCCTGTTCGAACGGCGGACTCAGCGGGCCAAGCCAGCTGGACGCAGCTCGTGGCCACCTCCGCGGCGGGCGGCCCAGCCTGCACGATCGCGGCCGGCTCGACCTGGTACTTCCAGGGGTGGTACCGAGACGTTAACGGCCCGTGCGGAAGCGGCTTCAACCTGAGCTCGGCGCAGTCGGTTCTGTTCACGCCCTAAAGGGGTGAATCAGCGGAGCGGATCAGGAACGAGTGCCGACGGTATAGCGCGACACGATGCTCTCGATCTTGTCGGACATCTCGGCCAGTTCCCGCGCGGTCGCCTTTGACTGCTGGGAGCCTTCGCCGGTCAACTGAGCCTGAGCCGTCATGGCGCCTAGTGCCTGGCGAACCACGTCGGTGCCCTCGGCAACGCCGCGGACTTCGCGGGACATTTCACGTGCGGTCACGCTCTGCTCTTCGACCGTTGCGGCGATGGAGGTCTGCGTTTCATCGATCCGCTTGATGACGCTTTCGATTCTCGAGATGGAGCCGATTGCCAGGGATATGTCGCCCTTGATGCTAGAAATGCGTTCGCCAATCTCGTGCGTCGCCTTGGCGGTGTCGGTGGCCAGTCCCTTGACTTCCCCGGCGACGACCGCAAAGCCCTTGCCTAGATCACCAGCGCGGGCCGCTTCGATGGTCGCGTTGAGCGCAAGGAGGTTCGTTTGGCTCGCGATCTGAGCGATCGTCTTGACGACGCTGTCGATCTCTTGGCTGCGCTCATCGAGGGAAAGCACGAGCTGACTCGACTCGGAAGCTGCGATAACGGCCTCGGCCGCAATGGTGGCGGCCGTGGACGCGCTTCTCGCGATATCGTCGATGCTGGAGGTGACCTGTTCGATCCCCGCGGATGTGACCTGCGCGCTATGGGCCGTCGATTCGGAGGCCTCGAACGCGGCCTTCGCTTGGTCCGTGGTCTCATCGGCGCTGCGCTCAAGGGTCGCACTGCTTTCACCCATCGTCCTTGCGGCGAACCGCATGGCTTCGAGCTGTCGGAACAGCGAGGCCATGTTGGTCTCGAATGACTCTAGGAGGCTGTCGATTTTCATGCCGACCTGATCGATGGGGGCGTCGCCCGATCGTTGGGTGCGCGCCCGAAGGTCCCCTGTGCTAGCCGTGTCGACCACTTCGAGGATCTGCTCGACGCTCGCCACTAACTCCGCCCGCTCGGCATGCTCTCTCTCCGCTGACTCATGCGCTAGGGCTTCGCGCTGCGCGCGCTCCGTCGTCTCCTCAAGGGTGATGAGAGTCCCGAGGGACACACCTCGCTCGTCAACGATGCGGAGGGACTGGAGGTCGAAGTGAACCCCAGCGGAGGCGATAGGGAGGGGGCCTCCATCGGCTCCATCTGCGCCGAGTCCGGAGACTGAGATACCCGTCCCATGGAAGAGCCCTCGCAGCGTCTCCCCCTCTTGAATCCGAGGAGAGGAGAGAAGTCCCGACCTCCGTAGAAGCTCAACGGCTGCCGTATTCGCGAACTGAATGACGCCGTCCGTGGAGGCTTGAACGATGCCTCCGGGAGCCTGTTGGAGCATGGCGGACTGGACGATTTTGTCCGCTTCGCGCTCCGCGGCGAACTCCTCCCAGATGACCTCATTCTTCCCAAGGCTCGTGCGGATTCCCTGGATAGCGTCTCCGAGGTCGGTAGCCATACGACCGATGACGTCGTTTGACTTTCCGCTTAGATCGATCTTCAGGTTCCCTTGGGCAAGGCGCTTGACGGCGTACCGGACGTCACGGAACGCGAGGCCCATGGACCTAGCCGTGCGTGTCAGCAGGGCGATACTCAGCGCGATAGCGAGCAGCGCTGCGAACACGGAGCGATTGACCAGGCTTACGAGGTCTTGTTCCGCACGGCGCTGCATGGCGAGCACGAGCCTGTTCGCCACTTGGTGGCAGGACGACGTGACGGCCTCAAAGTGCTCTAGACTTGCGGTGTCGACCTCGCTGGGACCTCCTTCCCGGAGTTCAATAGCGAGACCGTGGATCTCCTCAATGAGGGCGATTTGCTGGTCGAGAAGCTCCACCTCGGCGGGGTGCACGTTCTTACGCAGGTGAGCGACCTTGTCTTTTCCCAGGGTTACGTCGCCTCCATCTCGCAGTGCGCTGGCGCTCTTCTCGATCAGGGCGAACGTGGCGTCCACATCCCTGGGGAGGCCCTGCAGCAACGCCAGAGTTTCCTTGTGCGCTCTCTGGTTGAGCATCCTCTGGCGGCCCGCGACGTTCACGCCCAAGGCGGCGTCCTGCTGGTCCAGAATCCCGGCGCGAACCGTCACGACGACGACCACGAGCGAGAAGACCGAGACGACCGTTGGGACGGCGAGTTTCGCCCAGAAGGGGAGACCACGCTGCCGGATGCGGGCGATCGTTCGTGCAGAGTTCATGGGGGCGAGCGGCGACGGATAGGGGAGCGAGAATTCCCCTAGAGATCGGCAGGAATGAGCCGCGGCTACAGGTATTCCCCCGTGTTGGGTGGCCCTTGGTATGCGACATCCCACCCCAGGAAGCGCCAGGGGCATCCCGCGCGGTGAACCTCCGTACCGTGTCGACCCCGTGGCGCAGGCTCCTACGCCGCGCTCATTCGCCGGACGATCGCCGCGCTGACGCTCGCTCCCACCTGGCGCATCTGATGGGCCGTAAAGTCCGAGCTGACGTGATCGAGCACGAAGGTCCCTTCATAGGACTCTTGATGGAGGTCCAGCTCCACGATCTTCGCCATGACGGTTGGGACTTCATCGACACGATCGGCGAAGCGTGTGACCAAGAGGTCGACCGCGTTGGCGTAGTGCACGGCCTCGTCGTTCTTGAGGTGACGCAGGAGCGTCTCGAAGGCTGGCGGCCCGAGGGAGGCGTAGAACGGAATGTCCTCGCTGTAGCCGCGGGTGCTCATGGCCTCGTCATAGGCGAAGAGCACCGACAGCTGAAACTCGTCGTCCAAGAGCTCGTCGAAGCCGCGAAAGTTCCCGGAGCGCGAGCTCAGGCGCTCGTCGAGGTCTGCCTGGCTGACGCCCATGACAAGGCGGTACAGGCTGGCGAGGCCGCTCGCGTGCTTCTCTTCATCGAGGGCCCATGCCCCAAGGAAGAGGCCGAAGTCCTCGGAGAACGGCTGCTCGAGCTTCGGAGCGCGACGCGCGAGCTCGGCCTCCAAGAGGCGCGCGTCGTACTCGGCCACTAGGTCCATCCAAAGGCGCGGTTCGAATTCAGCCGCCTGGGCCCGAGTGCAGCGGACCTCGCTTGCGCGAACCGGATCCATGAGGACGCCAAGGTCCCAGCTTCTTCTTCGTGGCAGGTACGGCATAGGGCTGCTTCAGCGGCGAGGCGTGAGCTTAGCCCACCCCGTCAGCCCATGGCGGGACGGACAGGCGCAATTGCCAACCGTTGCTACCATCCATAGGTCCCCAGGGAGCTTCCCGCTCCCATTTCTCAACCACCCGACTTCCCCGGAGAGCCATGAAGACCCGCCTCGCCCTTCTCGCATGTTCGTTCGCGCTCACGAGTCCATTTGCTGTCGCCTTTGCCCAAGAGGCGGCATGGGACATCGGATACGACTATCTCCCGCGCCCTGGCTTCCATCCGCTAACGATGAAGGGAACGCCGGACGGCGGCTTCGTCATGGCGGGGATCGCGCGGGACCTCCCGCTCAATTCCATCAGCTCGCCGTCCGAGGTCGTCATCGCGAAGTTCACGGAGAACGGCGACCGAACATGGGTGACGACGCGGCCGCTGCCCACCAGCTACCACGGCGACTTCGTGGACGACCTAGTGGGGGTGGACGTCGCCCCTGACGGCAACGTCTACGTGGTAGAGCCGCGCCAATTTGTGTCCCGACTGATTCGGTATCTTCCCGACGGGACCATCGCGTGGCAGCGGACGGTGGGCTTCGGGACAGCGGCGTCGTTCCAAGTCCTCGTCACGCACGTGGACGCCAGTTCCCCCGGCGAGGTCGTGGTCGCGGGCACGCACATGGAGGGACTCTTCTTCCCCTATGTCCAGCTTCAGACGTACACCGATCAAGGAGCGCTGGGGTTCAGCGTTCCGTCCTTGGTCGCACCGGTCAGCCCGCAGCTCCTGCTGAGGAAGGTCAGGCGCGGCCCCTCGGGTGAGATCTTTCTCTTCGGACTCGGGGACACGGTCGGAGATGACGCGACCCTCTCGACCGTCGAAACCTACGACCCAAGCGGCGTACGGCTTTGGAGTCGAACCGTTGGCACCGTTGCGTTTCCGCGGGCCACGGAGGTGAGCGACGTCGCGTCGACGCCGGATGGAATGACCACGATCGTCGCGTCCGAGACCAACGCGGACACTGCGACTCGGCTGCTCTTGGTTCGCGTAGACTCGGCGGGCAACCAGGTGTTCGAGCGGAGCTACACGCCGGGCCTCGGGATCCAGGTGGACGCCCAGGCCATGGCCCTACTCCCGGGCGGCGGCTTCGCGGTGGCTGGGTCGGTCGAACGAACGCTCCCAGGCAATGAGCGTGCGTTCGCGCTCATGATCTTCGACTCCGACGGGCAGGAGGTCGCCGTCTCCTTCTTGCCGAACGCTTCCCCCGAGGATGAGGGTTCTGCGGACCAAATCGTGCTCGATGCCGAGGGCAACCTTGTGGTGCTAGGCTGGTCCGAGGGCGCCGCTGACGAGGGGGTTCTCGCTAGCTTCGATGTCCAAGGCAACCCTCGCTGGGTCCGACGGATTCGAGGGTCGCGACCCGTCCCTACGCTGACGAACTCGACGTCGACGGCCCTGGACTTCGACACGCGCGGGAACGTGTTCTCCTTGATCCAGGGGGTGGTCTCTGGGGTCGAGCCGAACCAAGACCTCTCGCTGCGAATGGGCAAGACGATGCGAGGGGGCGAGGTCAGCGCGGAATTCTGCGGACCCGGAGTGCCGAACTCCACTGGACTCCCAGGCACGCTCCGGATCGTTGGCCTCGACGGGGCCATGCACAACAATCTCTCCCTCGTGGCGAATGATCTCCCAGGGGGAGCCTTTACCTTGTTCTTGGACTCAGAGACCGCAGCGAACGTCCCCGGCGCCGGTGGAGGTCAGGGCACCCTATGCCTTGGCGGATCCATCGGCCGCTTCGCGGGGCCTGGGCAGATCCGCCGGGCCACACAGCAGGGCGGGGCATGGCTGCAGTTGGATCTCACAGCGCTGCCCCAGCCCACCAGCAACGTCCAAGCCATGGCCGCGCAAACATGGCGCTTCCAGGCATGGCACCGGGACGCCAACCCAGGCGTGACCTCGAACTTCACGAACGGGGTCTCGGTGGTGCTGCAGTAGAGCGCCTCGCCTTATGGCAGATCGTGAGTGGCTCTACAGCCATTGAGTTTCATGGCGGCGATGTGCAGGTGTCAGTACCGTGTGGCCGCCATGTCCCCGATTCCGCCTGAATCCTCGAACGAAGCGAGTGAGACGTCATCGCCGCTTGCCGCCTTGCGCTCGTCTGGCTTCATCTTCCTGCCGCGGTCCGAGGCTCTCCGCCGACTCGGGGCAGAGCCGGCGGACTGGGCAGCGTTTGTGGATAGCTGGGACGATCTTCACGTGGACCAACACATGGCGGATCGCGGCAGGTACCGGCGGCGGCGCCACGGAGTTTTTGTGATGGGCCGCGAGGGGGCGCCCAAGCGCCTGCCCGACGCGCCGCACTACCAGGACTTAGAGCACAACCGCTTGAACGGAGGCGTCGATCGCCGCTTCAGCACGATCTCGGAGTCCATGGCGGAGTCGGAGAGCTTTCAAACTTTGGCCGCGTACGCCCGGGGCCTGTTTTCTGAGCTCGCGCCAGACGTGACGCGTTGGCTCGTTGAGGCCCATCAGTTCAGGATCGAGGCGCGTGCAGGTGAGCTTG
This sequence comes from uncultured Planctomycetaceae bacterium, assembly GCA_964417955.1. GTDB lineage: Bacteria > Planctomycetota > UBA1135 > UBA1135 > Saltatorellus. The sequence goes on along the minus strand of CAYQKK010000086.1, from coordinate 11,652 downwards.
GGCAGCCGACGCCAGAGGGCATCCACCGCGATGGGGTGGACTACGTCCTTGTGGCTTTGATTCGTCGCCAGAACATCGAGAGCGGCACCACGACGATCCACGACGAAGAGCAGCGACGACTGGGCGCGTTCACGCTCACCGATCCGCTGGATCTTGCTCTGCTCGATGACCACCGAGTGTGGCACGGCGTGACCGCAGTGGAGCCGCGGGATCCAAGCGAGCCAGCATGGCGTGATGTCCTTGTGCTGACGCTACGCCGGGCGGCGGACTAGACAAAACTGTCGCAAGCATAGCCCCGCCACGAGCGTCAGAGCTTGGGATCGTCGGAGCGGCTCGAGCCGTGGAGGCTGGACGAGTCGTCTACTTGACTGCGCCGCGAATCAGCTCTTGCAGGCGCTCCGGTTCCGTGGCGCTCGTCTTGCACATAAAGCCGCTCTTGTGCGCGAAGTGCACGTCGGGCTCGCCGTCGAGCCTTGAGAAGTCGAGCCTTGGATCGTCTTCGTACCGGCTGAGGCCGTAGCCCTTGCCGCGGCGGTCGGGGTAGGCGGTGGCGCCGATCTCCTTCTCGAGCCCCTTCGCACGGATGAAGCGCGCGATGCTGCCTGAGGGCTCGTCGATCATCGTGTCGTCGCGCGGCAGGAAGATGGTCTCGATCGTTTCGGCGCCCGCGGCGACGGACCAGCGCTGGCTCTTGGTCCCGACGAGCTCGATGCCGTCGCGCACCATGCGCAGGAAGTCGAGGAGGTCTTGACCAACGAAGCGCATGTACTCGTAGAGCGTACTGCCCGGCGTGAGCTCCGACTCGGCGGCGAAACGGCGCAGCAGGGTGATATCGATGGGCGAGTTGAGCTGGGAGATCGCGCGGCGGGGGACCCCGAGCCACTCGGCGGTGGTGTTCGGGCCGCGGGAGTCAAACCATTCCGCGGGCTCAAGCCAGTCGCAAAACTGCTTGGCGTCGTCGTAGAGGCCGAGGTCCGCGAGCACCAGGCTCAGCGTGCAGGTGGGGGGGTGCTCCCGGGGGAAGTGGTGGTGGTCGAAGTTGCTCAAGGCCGGGTCGTGGACGCCGCCGATGTCGAGGACCGCCGTCCCAGGATCAGCGAGGTCCGCGTCGGTTGGGTTGCGCCGCGCGATCGGGCAGCTGTGCTTTGCGATCAGCACGCAGGTGGCAAGAAGCTCGTCTTTGTGCGCTCCACCGGGGTGCGTCACGATCTTGGTGATGTCGACCATCCGGGTACGTTAGCCTGGAAGCCTATGTTCACTTCGCTCTTTTTCTGTGCCTTCGCCCAGGCATCGTCGATTCCAGAGGTTCAGGGACCTGACTCTGCGTCGCCCCCGAACGTTCTCTTTCTCCTCGCGGACGACCTCGGCTGGATGGACGTGGGTTTTCAGAACCCCGACACTTTCTACGAGACGCCGAACCTGGATCGTCTCTGCGAGGGGGGCGTCAGGCTGACCTCGGCGTACGCGGCGTGTCCCGTTTGCAGCCCGACGCGGGCCAGCCTTCTTACCGGGCGCCATCCGGCTCGCCTCGACACCACGGACTACTTCGGCGCGCCGCAGCAGGAAGCGATCCTCAAGGCGGGCCGTGAAGGTGCCAAGCGGCTGAAGTGGTTCCAAGCGAAGGCGATCCTGCCCGCGCCTTACGTCAACCACCTGCCCCACTCGGAGATCACCCTGGCGGAAGCCCTAGGGGGAGCGGGCTATGACACGTTCTTCGCGGGCAAGTGGCACCTCGGGGGCGACGGGTTCGAGCCCGAAACCCAGGGCTTCGACGTGAACGTGGCGGGTCATCACCGCGGCGGCCCCTACGGCCCAGGCCGCTACTTCCATCCGTTCGGGATGCCGAATTTAGAATCCGAGGAGGGCGACCACCTGCCCGCGCGCCTCGCCGAGGAAGCGACAGAGTTCATCACGGCCGAGCGCGACGGTCCCTGGCTTTGCTATCTCAGCTTCTACTCCGTGCACACGCCGCTCATGGGACGCCCGGATCTCGTGGCGAAGTACGAGAAGAAGCGCGAGGAGCTGGGCCTCGAAGCCAAGTGGGGCAAGGAGGGCGGCCGCAAGGTGCGGGAGGTGCAGGAGCACGCCGTCTACGCCGCCATGGTGGAAGCCATGGACGAGGCGGCCGGCGAAGTGCTCCGCGTCCTGGAGGAATCTGGCCAAGCGGACAACACGATCGTCGTGTTCTTTTCGGACAACGGCGGGCTGTCCACCAGCGAAGGGCACCCCACCTCGAACCTGCCGCTCCGCGGCGGCAAGGGCTGGCTCTTCGAGGGCGGGGTCCGCGAACCGTGCGTCGTGCGTTGGCCGGGCGAGATCTCAGCGGGTGGGGTGATCGATACTCCCGTGCAGTCCGTGGACTTCTTCCCGACGCTCCTTGCGGCCGCAGGCGTCGACCCGCCCGCGGAGGTAGAGCTCGACGGCCAGAACCTCCTTCCCTTGCTGCGTGAAACAAGAGCGGAGGAACTCGCTCTACTGGAGGAACGGCCTCTCTTCTGGCACTACCCGCACTACGGCAACCAAGGCGGCTTCCCAGGCGGGGCGGTGCGTCGCGGCCCCTGGAAGTGGATCGCGCGCTACCTGCCTGGCCCCGAGCTCATGGAGACCCAGCTCTATCACCTCGACCGAGACATCGGTGAGGCGAATGAGTGCTCCGAGGCCCACCCAGAGATCGCGGCGGAACTCGCGGCTGAGTTCGAGCGCTGGAAGAAGCGCGTCGACGCCAAGATGCCCCTCGACAATCCCCTGCTGAGTGAATCCAAGGACGATTGACCTGACCTTGGGCACCCCCCGGCCCTATCTCCTAGGAGCGTGTCGCGCACAGCTGAATCCGCTTAGCACGCCCCAGCCAGAATTCACTCTCGGCGATGGCTGCGTTGCCCCAGGACCCCGGTAACTACTGCTACGAGGGGTCCGGACGCGCCTTGCCCTCGAAAACCTGGGCCGCACTACGCGAATCCATCTATGCGCGACACGCTCCTAGGGACCAGTGCTTGCGGTCCCCGCCTTCCGGCCTATCCTCTCCAAGCGCCCAACGGCGCCCTCGTCCCCCTCTCTCCACGCGAAAATGCCGGGCCTAGCGCTCGGATCTCCACCCAAGACCCATGGCTTCCTATACCGCCGAGCTCGATTCCGCGAGCAACATTGTTCAGGTCGTTGTCACCGAGGACGACGGCAGCGAGCACGACTACCAGTTCGACTTCGACCCGCGCACCGGGCGCTGGGAATTCAGCGAGCGCGATCTCTTGGAGCGCGACTTCGGTGAGGAGTGGGTCGACGAGATGGAAGAAGAGATCGAGCGTCTGATCGAAAAGGGCGTCGAGGGCAACCAGGACGACGAGGAAGAGTGAAGCCCCGCCGCCGCTCTGGTTCATCCGGCCAGCCGTCCCTTCGGCAGTCCGCGGAAGCTGAAGTCGCCGCCCAGGCGAAGATGCACGCCGAGGCTGGCGACGTCCGGGAGTTCCGGCGCGTGTTCCTCATCGTGCTCGATTCGCTCGGCGTGGGCGCGATGCCCGATGCCCACGAGTTCGGAGACCTTGCCACCGGCGGTGACGCTGGTTCCCACACGCTCGATCACATTTGCCAGTCGGTCGGTGCGCCGAATGCGCCGCGGCTCCTCTCCCTTGGCTTCGGCAACATCACCGGGGTCGAGTCCTTTCCCGCCGCGGTGATCCCGGAGGGCGCCTACGGTCGCATGGCCGAGGTCAGCGCAGGCAAGGACACGACCACTGGGCACTGGGAGATGGCGGGCGTTCCCCTGGACCGGGCCTTCCCCGTTTTCCCCGACGGGTTCACGGACGAGCTGCTAGGCGCTATCGCCGAGGAAGCCGAGATCGAAGGGTGGCTCGGCAACGAGCCCGCGTCCGGCACCGAGATCATCGAGCGCCTCGGTCAAGAGAGCATCGACACCGGCAAGCCCATCGTCTATACGAGCGCCGACTCGGTGATGCAGATCGCCGCGCACGAGAAGCACTTCGGCCGCAAGCGTCTGCGTAAGCTCTGCCGCATCGCCCGGCGGCACACGATGGAGCTTGGGATCGCGCGCATCATTTCGCGCCCCTTCATCGACGCCAAGGCAGACGCGCCCACGAAGTTCAAGCGCACCTACAACCGCCGCGATTTCTCGCTCAAACCGCCGCGCCCGACGGTCCTCGATGCACTCAAGAAGCACGGCGTCCCCGTCGTCGGGGTTGGCAAGATTGGCGATATCTTCGCACAGCAAGGGCTGACGCGGTCGGTTCATACGAACGGCAATGCGAATGGCATGGTGCGGACCCACGAATGCGTGCGCGAGCAGGCGACCGGCTTCGTTTTTGTCAACCTCGTGGACTTCGACATGCTCTTCGGTCATCGGCGAGATCCCGCGGGCTACAAGGGCTGCATCGAGGCGTTCGACAGGGCCCTCGGTGAGCTCGAAATCGACCGTCGAGACGACGACCTGTTCCTGATCACGGCGGATCACGGCAACGACCCAACGAACGAACAGCACACCGATCACACCCGCGAGTACGTGCCGATCCTTGCGTTTGGCACCCACGTGAAGGGCGGCTACGACCTGGGAACCCGCACGACGTTCGCGGACATCGGCGCGACGGTGGCCCACGCGCTCAACGTTCCCTTTGCGGGTGCTGGTACGTCGTTCCTGAAAGAGATCGTCAAGTGAGCACCGAGCCGCTGACCGGAGGGCAGCTCAAGGAGATCCTGCAGGCGAAGCGGGACGGTGGGACGCTTCGTCCCGAGCAGTCCCTCGCGTTCCTGCGCGGCGTGGCTTCCGGGGAGGTGGGGGAGCCCGAGCAGGTCGCGCTGCTCGCCTCGATCTGGTTCCGCGGCATGGAGCCGGAAGAGCTTAGCGGTTGGACCCAGGGGATGGTGAACTCCGGCGGCAAGCTGGACCTTTCGAGCTTCGATGCACCGAAGGTCGACAAGCACTCAACGGGCGGCATTGGCGACAAGGTCAGCCTGCCGCTGGCGCCCGCGCTGGCGGCGCTCGGCTGCGTGGTGCCGATGATCTCGGGCCGCGGTCTCGGCCACACCGGCGGTACGCTCGACAAGCTGGAAGCGGTGCCGGGCGTCGCGACAGGGCTGGAGGAAGACGCGATTCAGCGAGTGCTGCGGGAGGCTGGCTGCGTGATCTGTGCACAGACGCGTTCCATCGCCCCGGCGGACCGTGTGCTCTATGCCCTCCGCGATCGCGTCGAGCTCGTCGAGTCGCTGCCGCTCATCGCGAGCTCCATCGTCTCCAAAAAGGTCGCGGAAGATATCGACGCGCTGGTGCTCGACGTCAAGACGGGCAGCGGCGCATTCCTGACGGACATCGAGCGCGGACGGGTTCTCGCCCAGACCATGGTCGATCTCGCCGCCGCTGCCGGCGTTAAGGCCTCGGCGCGCATCACGTCCATGTCCCGTCCCCTCGGACGGGCGGTGGGGCACGCCCTTGAGATCGAGGAGACGGTGGCGACCCTGCAAGGTGGCGGCCCCGCGGACCTGATCGAAATCGTGACCGCGTTCGGCGCGGACCTTCTCGTCGCCGCGGGTAAGACGTCGAGCCAAGCCGAGGGCGCCGGTGAGATCGCGCGGGTGCTGGGCGATGGAACGGCTCTGCATCACTTCAACAAGATGCTGCGGGCCCAAGGCGCCACGCAGGAACTCGGGACGAAGCCGCTGGAGCGGGCGCCGGACACGACGGAGTTCAAGGCCGCCTCGTCGGGCGTGCTCGGATTCGGCGACGTGCGGGAGATTGGCTATGCCGTCCGGGACCTCGGCGGCGGAAGGGTGGCGCCGGCGGATGTCATCGACCCTGCGGTGGGGGTCGTTTGGGAGCGCGAAGCCGGCGACGAAGTGGTCGCTGGCGAGCGACTCGCGCTGGTCCATCACCGCGGAGGACGTGGCCTCGATGCTGCCCTTGGCCGCCTCGGGCGGGCGGCGGTTGTCGACGCCGATGTGAACGCCGGGCCGCTCCTGATCGAGCGCGTTCTCCCGACCTCAGCGTAGCCGCCGTGCGGAAGTCGGGGATTCTGGGAACGGCTCGGGCCCCCGCTGCGTATCCCCCGCGATGTCCCCCCAGGCAGCTCGTTTTCCCAAGAATTCGCCCCTGAACGCTACCTCCCGGCCTGCGGTCGCGGACGAAGCCGCGCTCGTGCGCCGGGCCCAAGGTGGCGATCGGGCGGCTTTTGGGTCGCTGGTGGAACGCTACGGCGCCCAGCTGGTGTTCGCCTTGGAGGGGAAGATGACCGACCTCGATGGAGCGCGCGACGTGGCCCAAGAGGCCTGGGTGCGGGTCGCCAGGGGCCTCGGGGGATTCCACGTAGGTCAGAGGTTCCGGCCGTGGCTCTTCGCGACCGCGTTCAACGTTCTTCGCGACCAGCATCGGAAGTGGGGGCTTCGGGCCGAGGCAGGGGCGGCGCCGATGGCGGCCTTCGCGGGCGAGCTGGGACACGCGAGCGAAGAACTCTATGCGGTGGACGAACAGGAGGCGATTGCGCTGGCGCTGGCCGAAGTGGAGGAGCCCTTCCAATCCGCGCTCCGCCTCGTAGATGTCCTCGGATTCGACTACGCGGATGCAGCCAAGAGCCTGGACTGCGCGGAGGGCACGGTGAAGTCTCGCCTGTCACGGGGACGTAAGGCGTTCCGCGAAGCGTACGAACGCTTGGTGGGAGAGTGCGAAGTGAGAGGCACGACGAATGTGGATCCGTCCACGCAGGTGACGCTATGAACGACAACGAAAAGAACGAGCTCCTCGGTTCACTGAACGTGCCTCCGTTGGGGGAAGGCGAGGTCGATCGCATCGTGGACGCGGCCATGCCCGTCCCCACGTCTAGCTCTGGTCCAAGCTGGGGCGGATGGTGGAGCCACGCGGCCGCCATGCTCTTCGGAGTCTCACTGATGGCCCTTGGGCGCGGATGCCAAGAGGCGAAGACTGAGCTGGAGATTCGCGAGGTCGCCGTCGAGGTTCCGGTTGAAGTGCCTGTCGAGGTCCCCGTCGAGATCCTCGTCGAGGTTCCAGTAGAGCGATTGGTTGAGGTTCCCGTCGAGAAGATCGTCGAGCGCATCGTCTACCGGGATCCGGTCGTGGCGAGTCAACCTCCGTCGCCGCCCGAAGCCCAGGCGAAGGCACCTCGGCGCGTTGCACGGAGCACGGGTCCCAAGCGAACGCACCTAGAGGTGCGCCGTGTCGACGGGCGCGTGACGCTCCGAACACGGGGTTCCATGGCGGATGTGATTCCCGTGCTCATCGATGCTCTGGATAGCGAGGACGGAGCCGTTGTTGCCGCGGCGGCGGACCGTCTAGAGACGGTGCGGGCGGGCTTTGGGGCGAGGGCGGTCGAGCTTCGTCCGTCGAAGCCGGTCCGCGCGCGCCGTAGCGGGCTGCGGGCTGTCTTGAGCAGTGGACGCACCGAAGTACGCGCCACCGAGATGGACGACGCTGAACTATGGCGTGAGTGGTGGGAGCGCCAGCAGGCCCTGGAGGGCACGCGCCGCCTCGCCGCTTCGATTTGACCCGACTCGGAATTCCCGGGAACTCTCCTGCCGCCCCCGCCGTATCCGCCTCCATGCAGCTCAAGCCACAAGCACCCATTCGCTCCGTTCTCCGCTGGTTTCCCGCGCTGGCGGCGGCCCTGTCGCTCCTAGGGGCGTCCTCGTGCTCGTTCCACTTCGAATTCCCCGACGAGCTCGAAGTCCACAACTACAAGCACGAGAGTGGGCTTGTCAGACTGAGCGAAGTGGAGACCAACGACGGTCGGACCACGACCTACTCGCTGCGCGGACGTCCGAAGTACTTCCCGAAGGGAAAGAAGCCGATGCAGGCGGGGATCTTGGTCGCGACGAAGGCGGCGCTGAGCGTTCCTTATCTTGGGTTGGACGTCGCGTCGGTAGATACCTCGGACGCGGAGGAACTGGGTATCGAACCGTGGGTTGGGGTGCTCGTCACGAAGGTGGACGGGGACTCGGCTGCCGCCACGGCCGAGCTAGAGCGCGGGGACCTCATCGTCTCGCTCAACGGAGAGCCCATCGCCAGCGAGGAGCAGTTCGCTGATCTCGTCTCGCGCGCGCTTCTGCCGGGGGATGAAGCGGTGCTGGGGGTGAACCGTGCTGTGGCTGAGTTCGCGAGGGAGGACCTCGTGGTCCCATTGATCGTGGGCAGTCGAGGGATCGAGGAGACGGAGTCCGACCGTGTGGATCTGCCGCTTGACCATGCGCTTGTGAGCCGGACCGGCCTAGGCCTCGTGACGGTGCCTTCCGATCTGGCCGATGAGATCTACGGCATCCGCCAATCGACGCCTCTCGTGTCGGCCGTGGTCACGGGCTCACCTGCCTACTTCGCCGGAGTGCGCGCGGGGGATCGAGTGCTCAAGGCGAACGGCGAGGCCGTGGAGACCGTGGAAGACCTGCGCCGACTTGTCGACCGTAGCGGAGGTCAACTGGGCCTTCAGGTGGACGGACCCCTCGGACCCCACAGCGCATCCTTTGAAGTTCGCGACGACGTGCTCGGGGAGTCGGACTTTCAGATCCCCATTCTCGTGGACTACGAGTCGAACTCGGACCGGACCAATCTCAGCATTCTGGAGTTCATCTTCCTCTTCGGCTACAGCAAGGACGTGAACTACTACGCGAGCGACACGCGCCAGGTGAACCGGAGGAAGAAGGTCTCGATCCTGCCCCTTGGGATGTTCGAGTTCACGCGAACGCCCAAGAAGAAGACGAACCGCATCTTCTGGTTCATCGAGTGGTCGTCGCGGAGCTAGTTCGGCTCGACGTTGACCATCCACGCCGAGAACCCGTCGAGGAAGGCTTGGAAACCGGCAAGGTGCTCGGCGGGAAAGCCGTAGCGTTCCTCCGCGTTCTCCAGAACGCGGCGGAAGCACAGCAGCCATTCTTGGCGCGCCGCCTCGTCGATCTCGAAGGGGAAGTGCCGCATGCGCATGCGCGGCGGGCCGTAGCGCTCGATGAAGAGCGGCGGGCCGCCTAGGAGCTGCACGAAGAATGCCGCGGAGCGCTCGGACGCCTTGCGGAGGCCCTCGGGGGTGGGCGGGAAGAGGTGCCGCGCATCGGACTTCCCAAGTTCGACGTAGAAGTCCTCTAGCAGTTGGAAGACACCGTCTTCGCCGAGGGCCGCGAATATTTCAGGGGAGGGACGCTCGGCTTGGCCTGGGCCGCCGGGCGGGGTGTAGACCGGCTGGGTGCGCTCTTTGGGCTGGTGCGGTTCGGTCATGGCGGGCGCAAGGATACCGGCAGCGCCCCTCGGAATCGCCACCGCCCCGAAACGTGAGACTGGGTAGACTGCTGCGCCCCCCCCGGACCGACTAGTCGACCGCCCCCCAGCCCATGCCGATCCTCCGTGCCCTCCTTGGCCTCGCCTTTTTCTGCGGCGTGGCCTGGCTTCTCTCGTCTGAAAAGAAGCGCATCAACGTGCGAGTCATCCTCGGCGGAATCGCGCTGCAGTTCGGCCTGGCGCTGATCATCCTCAAGACAGACTCGGGGCGCTGGATCCTCGACAAGCTGTCCAACCTTGCGACGACGATCCTCGGCTTCGGCGAGGCCGGAGCGCGCATGGTGTTCGGGCACCTCCTGACGGGCTGGAACATCGTGCCCGTGGGGGACAGCGCTGGTGAGCCCATCAGCGTGTTTGCCACGCGTCCTGGCGGAGTACCTGACGGACTCGACGCGTTCTCTGCCCCGATCTCGTTCGCATTCGGAGCGCTGACGACGATCATCTACTTCTCCGCGCTGATGGCGATCCTCTATCACCTCGGCATCGTCCAGTTCCTCATCAAGATCCTCGCGACGGCGATGCGCTGGACCCTGCGGGTTTCGGGCGCTGAGTCCCTCGCCATGGCGGCGAACGTTTTTGTCGGGCAAACGGAGGCGCCTCTGGTCGTGCGACCCTACATCACCTCCATGACGAAGTCGGAGCTGATGGCGCTGATGACCGGCGGCTTCGCGACCATCGCTGGCTCCGTGCTCGCCGTCTATATCGGTATCCTTGGGGAGGAGTACGCGGGACACCTCTTGGCGGCCAGCTTCATGTCGGCCCCCGCGGCGTTTGTGCTCGCGAAGATCATGGTGCCGGAGACCGAGACGCCCGTGACCGCTGGGGGGGCCGAGCTCGTGGAGGATGAAGACAGCAAGCCCACCAACCTGCTCGACGCCGCCGCGACCGGCACGAGCGATGGACTGCATCTCTACCTGAACGTGGTGGCGATGCTCATTGCGTTCGTTGCGCTGGTCGCCTTGGTCAATGCGGGGCTGGGGCTGATCACGATCGGCGGCGAGCCGCTCTCGCTCCAGGGGATCTTTGGCTACGTGTTCGCGCCCGTCGCGTACATGATGGGCGTGGAGTGGGCGGACTGCATGAACTTCGGCTCTTTGCTGGGCACGAAGGTCGCTGTCAACGAGTTCGTCGCCTTCGACGAGATGGGGAGGATGCGCGAGCAGATCTCAGAGCGGAGCTTCACGATGGCCGCCTACGCGCTTTGCGGATTTGCGAACTTTGCGTCCGTCGGCATTCAAATCGGCGGCATCAGCTCCCTCGCCCCTGGGCGCCGGGCGGACCTGTCGAAGCTGGCGCTCAAGGCGATGCTCGGCGGCGCGTTCGCTTCTTGGATGACCGCGACGATCGCCGGAGCTTTCCTATGAGCGTAGGGACCGAACAGCAGAGCGATCTGACCCTCGCCGCGGAGCTACGCGCGGCCATGGAAACCAAAGGCGCCGTGCAGCCTGAAGTGGCGCTGGTGCTAGGTTCGGGACTCGGCGCCTTTGCCGAGACCATCCAGGGCGCCGTGCCGATCTCCTTCGACGAGCTGCCGTCCATGCCGGGCAGCACCGTGCCGGGCCACGCTGGGCAGTTTGTGCTCGGCCGCGTTGGCGGCGTCCCGGTGATCTGTCAGCAGGGCCGCGTGCACCTCTACGAGGGATGGAGCGCCGAAGTGGTGACCCGCGCCGTCCGGAGCTTTCAGCACGTGGGCGCCCGCGCGCTTATTTTGACCAACGCAGCCGGTGGCCTCACGCCAGGGCTGCCCGTGCCGCACCTCATGCGCATTACCGACCATCTCAACCGTCAGGGCATGACGCCCTTGGACCCAGACCAAGCCGCCGTGGGCGTGCCCTACGATGCGGCCATCGGTGATGCGCTCCAGGCGGCAGCGTCGGAGAGCGGCGTCGAGCTGCGGAGCGGTGTTTACGTGGGGCTCCTCGGTCCCAGCTATGAGACCGCGGCTGAGATTCGGATGCTGCAAGGGCTCGGAGCCCAGGCAGTCGGCATGAGCACCGTGCTAGAGGCGTCGGCGGCAGCCGCGACGGGACTTGCCGTCGGCGCCATCAGCTGCATTACTAACCCGGGGGCCGGTATCGAAGCGGCGCCGCTTGATCACGGCGAAGTGGTCGAGGCGGGTCGTGCTATCGCGGCGGACTTTGCGCGGCTCCTCGGTGCTGCCGTGCCAAAGGTCCAGGCGGCGATCGAGCCGGCAAGGTAGCGGCACACTGGGCCCGAGAGCTCGGCGAAGCCGAGCGGGCCCTCGCGCTTTGGCGCGAGTGGCTTGCTGGGGTAAGCGGAGGCTGGGGTATCGGTTTGGCTGGTGACGGCTTGAGTCGTGACGGTTTGAGTCACGCCGGCTTGGGCTGGCCGTCGCCTGTCAGGCGGCCTCCTTTGTGTCA
>CAYQKK010000085.1:0-25429 GCA_964417955.1 uncultured Planctomycetaceae bacterium | reverse complement strand
GTAGCTCGGTTCGGCCCAGATGCATTGGTCGCAGTCGTTCCCGGTACCGCGCCGCCCCCCGCCGTGCTCCCGGTACCGGTCACCTGCCGTCGGCGCGAAGCGCTCGACGCGTGGCGGCCGTGCTGGGCCAGTGTGCCCTAAGCCACTGAGCCATACCGTCTGCCACCCAGACCCAGCCGACAGTCCCCAGCCGACAGGCCCCAGCCGACAGGCCCCAACCACCCAGCTCGACGCGTAGCAGCCGGTACCTACGCCAAGATCTCCGATACCACCCGAGGCCCCTGCGCAGGACCAATCAACCGCTGCTGCAAGCCCTGGTACGCGAAGCGGAACTTCTCGGGGTCAAACCCCAACAGGTGCAGCACCGTCGCCTGCAGATCGCGGACCGACACGGGGTCTTCGTGAACGGCCGCGCCCAAGTCATCCGTGGAACCGTGCACGTAGCCAGCTTTCACGCCAGCGCCAGCGAGCCACATCGAGAAGCACTCCGGCTGATGGTCGCGGCCGAGCAGCTTGGATCCGCCGCGGGCTTCAAGCATGGGCGTGCGGCCGAACTCACCGCCGAAGATGACGAGCGTGTCCTCGAGAAGGCCCGTGCGCTTGAGGTCGGCCATGAGCGCCGCGACCGGTCGATCGATCTCCTGGCACTTCTTGGGGAAGTGCGTCACGAGATCATCCGTGGGGCTCGTGCCGTGAATGTCCCAGCCCCAGTCGTACAGCTGAACAAAGCGCACGCCCTCCCGAAGCAGGTTGCGCGCCAAAAGGCAGTTGTTCGCGAAGGACCCCCTACCGGGCTCGGCGCCGTAGGCCTCCAACGTTTCCTGTGACTCACGGGTGAGATCCGTGACCTCCGGCACAGAGACCTGCATGCGATAGGCCAGCTCGTACTGAGCGATACGCGCAAGCGTTTCAGGATCGCCGTGGCGCTCGGCGTCGCCCTTGTTCAGGTCCCGCAGCGCGTCCAGCATGCGCCGGCGCATGGGTCGCGAAAGCCCCTTCGGGTCCGACACGTACAGCACGGGATCCCCGCCAGATCGCAGCCGCACCCCTTGGTACTCCGACGGCAAGAAGCCGCTGGACCAAAGACTCTTACCGCCGGTCGGGTCGCTGCCACCGGACACCATCACCACAAACCCCGGCAGGTTGGCGTTGAGCGAGCCGAGCCCCCACGTCGCCCACGCCCCCATGGAAGGCTTGCCAACGTTTTGATTGCCCGTGTAGAGCAGCATCTCCGCGGGCGCATGGTTGAACTGATCCGTATGCATGGACCGGATGAGCGTCACGTCCGATGCGTACTCACGGAACCTCGGCAGAAGATCCGTCGCGCTAACCCCGAGAGGATCCACCACCGAGGACTTGTGCGGCGACCCGAGCAGCTTCGGGTGCCCCTTGATGAAGGCGAGTCGCTTGCCCTCAAAGAGGGACTCAGGACAGAGCGTCCCGTTTAGCTCGTCGAGTTTGGGCTTGGGATCGAAGGTGTCGTGCTGGGGCGGCGCCCCTGAGAGAGAGATGTAGAGGACGCGCTTCGCCTTCGCGGGGAGCGGCGGCGCCTTGGGGTCGAGCGGCGACGCAGGCTGGCTGTCCTGTGGGCTGCGGCCCATGGCGCTTGCCCCTATCGCGCTAGTCCCCATCGCGAGCGCACCGAGCCCCAACCCGTGGGTCAAGAACGTTCGCCTCGTCGACTGAAGAAGCGAGTGGCGGTGAGAGTCGAAGGCCATCAGTGCATCACTCCTTCGTGAGAACGGAATCTAGGTTGAGCACGGTGCTCGCCACGAGCGTCCAAGCGGCCAGCTCGGCCGCGGGGATAGCCGCGGCCTCTGCACCGGACGAACCGAAGGCGGCAGCCGCGTTGGGATCCTGCGCGAACGCTTCGCGCGCGTCGCCGTAGAGGGAAAGCAGCACCTCTATCTGATTCGACTCCGGCGCACGGCTGACGGCGCACCAGAGCATCTCTTGAACCACCGCCTCGGGGGCAGCGCTCGATTCGTCTGCAGCGCCCGATCGCTCCAGCGCGCGCCGGGCCAGACCCTGGCTCGCTTCGACGAACACGGGATCGTTCAGGGTCACAAACGCCTGAAGCGGCGTGTTCGTCGGGATCCGGCGCACCGTGCAGGTTTCCCGGCTCGGCGCGTCGAAGGTCGCGAGCATGGGGTAGGGAATGGTGCGGCGCAGGAAGACGTAGATTCCGCGCCGATAGCGGTCCTCTCCGGTGCTCTCGGTCCAGTCACGCTGACCGTTGAAGGCGGCCTTCCAAAGCCCCTCCGGCTGGGGCGGATAAACCGAAGGGCCAAAGCGCTTCCGCGACAAGAGGCCGGCGACCTCTAGGGCCGTGTCCCGCACCATCTCGGCCTCTAGGCGCTGGCGCGGAAAGCGCGAAAGCCACACCGCCTCCGGATCAGCCTTCGCACTCTGGCCTTCCACGTTGGACGACTGCTGATAGGTTCGCGACGACACAATCGTCCGCAGGAGCGCCTTGTGGTCCCAGCCGCTCCTTTGGAACTCGACGCTCAGCCAGTCGAGCAATCGCGGGTGAGTGGGGAGCTCTCCCTGGGATCCGAAGTCTCCCTCTGTCCGCACAAGACCGCGACCAAAGAGTCGCGCCCACACCCGGTTCACCGTCACCCGAGCCGTCAGGGGATGGCTGTCCGAAACGAGCCACCTGGCGAGCGCGAGACGGTCAGGTTCGACCCCGTCTGGCAGGGGCGGAAACGCAGCGGGCACGGCCGCGTTCACCTCTTGCGCCTTCTGAAGGAAGTTGCCCCGGGTGAGCACGTTCGTGACACGGCGCTGATCGGCGGGTAGCTCGACCATCACCGGCGTCGTTGTGGGCTTGACGGCCTGGACCAGCTCGGCCGCGGCGTCACGCTCATCGGTCAGAGCCTTGAGTTTGGCATCTTCGCTCCGGTAGGCCGTAGAGATCTGCCAGCGCTCGGGCGAGTCGCCGCCGCCGATTCTCGGCCGAATCGCCGCGTCCAACCGCCAGGCCCCTCCCTCTGCCAGCAAGGTAGCGTCCACCGCGGGCAGCGCAAAGCTTGGGGCCACTTGGCCGGCGTCGAGGCGAAGCGGCTCCCCCACGACAGGCCCCACGTCGAGCCACGCCGGCCGGGATCCACCGGTCTTGGGGTCCCCGTCGTGGTCGCCGCTGCCGAAAGGGGCAGGCGCGGGAGCGGAGCACCACAGCTCGTGGCGGTCAGCGTCGAGCAGCGCTACGCGGAACCCACGGGTGCGTACTTCCAGCGAGCCATCGGTCCGCGGCCAGATCCGAACCCCGGCCACCGCACGCGGCGATGCGAACTGGCCCTCCCACCATGGGTCCGTCTCGGTGGCGGTGTGAGTAACCGAGGTACTGCTGTACTCTCCCGCCGTCAGGCCGTCGATCGCTCGCTCGGCAGCTCCCTCGTACGCGGTGCTGGACTGGGACGCCGCGGCGAAGGCGCCGGCCATCACAGCTCCGTCTGAGTCGATGAGCTCCACTTCCGCGAGCGAGAGAATGCGCTCCTCTCCGGGTAGGTCCACTCGAACGAACGTCGCCTCCAGTGGCGCCGCCCCAAGCCGCGCCCTTCGCAGGCTCAGGTCGGAGGGCGTGGGACTCTTCGCCGCCTCCACGGGGCCTTCCCCTTGGAGCTCCAGTCGTAGCACCGACGGAAACGGTTCCGCGGGTAGCTCCCAGGTCACGGCCTCTTCTTCCTCGTCCACGCCACGGACCAACAACGGACCCGGAGTCCACTGGGTGGATGCCGCGGAGTCCGAGTTCGACGCGTGCAACTCGAGCTGGGCCTCCGCTTCCGTCAGCGCGGCCGTGCGCTCTGCGAGCACCGCGGCCTCGAGCACGGTCGGCGTCGCAAGCCGCGGCCGATCGTCGTTCCTGTCGGTGTCCGCCGTCTGATTGAAGATGTCGAAGAGCTGGTAGTACTCCTCGTGGCTGATCGGATCGAACTTATGGCTGTGGCACTCGGCGCAGCCCGCGGTCAGCCCCGTCCAGACGGACATGGTTGTATTGACGCGATCCTTCACGGCGAGCACGCGGAACTCCTCGTCGTCGGTGCCCCCCTCCGTGTTCGTCATCGTGTTGCGGTGGAATGCCGTGGCGAGCCGCGTGCTGTCGGTTGCGTCGGGCAGGAGATCCCCCGCCAGCTGCTGCACGGTGAACTCATCGAAGGGCATGTTCCTGTCAAACGCCTCGATCACCCAGTCCCGATAGCGCCAGATGGTGCGCAGGGGATCAGAGCCGTGACCGGACGAGTCAGCGTAGCGCGCGAGGTCCAGCCAAACGGCCGTCCAGCGCTCGGCGTAGGTGGGTGAGGCCAGCAGCCTGTCGACCGCCTTTTCGAACTTGGTCGGATCCGTGGATGCTGCGTAGGCCCGGGAGTCCTCAGGGCTAGGCGGCAGCCCCGTCAGGTCGAGGCTGACGCGGCGAAGGAGCGTGTAGTCGTCCGCTACGTCCGACCAGGTGAGCCCGCGCGCGGCGTGCTGCTGCGCGACCAGGGCGTCGAGGGGCTGAACGCCGGCAACCGCTTCGATAGCCGGGCTCACAGGCGGCACAAACGCCCAGTGCGGCGCGTACTCCGCGCCGCTCTCAATCCAGCGCCGCAGGATGTCGATCTCCTCCGCCGTCAGCGGCTCGCCGACATCCTCCGGCGGCATCGGGTCGAACTCGTCCGTGACGCGTAGCATCAGCTCCGAGTCCTCGGCGTTGCCCGGCACGATCGCGGGGAATCCGTCGCGGTGCTCTGTCGCCGCCTCGAAGCTATCGATACGCAGCCCCGCTTCGCGGGTTTCCTCGTCGTTGCCGTGGCAGGCGAAACAGCGCTGCGCGAGGAGCGGGCGAACCTGCGTGGCGAAGTCCGGCACTTCGCTGACCGTCCCTTGAAGAGGCCCAAGGAAGACGAATAATGCGGCACTGGGGAGGACGACCATCCCCCACAGGTTAGCTAAACCTGGCGCAACACGTCCTCGTAAACACGCAGGGTCTCATCCACCATCACGTCGAGCCCAAAATGCTCCACGACACGTGCGTGCCCGGCTGCGCCCATGCGCTCCCTCTGGTCCGGCGAGCCCGCCAGGCTGACCATCGAGGCCGCCATGGCCGCTGGATCGTCCGGAGGAACGAGACAGCCCGTCGCACCGTCCTCCACCACCTCTGGAATCGCGGATACGGTCGTCGAAAGCACAGGCCGGGAAGCGGCCATGGCTTCCAAGAAGACGAGCCCGAGCCCTTCCCAGCGCGAC
This sequence comes from uncultured Planctomycetaceae bacterium, assembly GCA_964417955.1. Lineage (GTDB taxonomy): Bacteria > Planctomycetota > UBA1135 > UBA1135 > Saltatorellus. The sequence continues at coordinate 20,200 of CAYQKK010000085.1, read as the reverse complement.
GCCATGATGAACACGTCCGAAGCGGCCATCAGCGTCGGCACGTCGCGCCGGATACCAGCGAACACCACATCGCCGCGGCCGTTCGCATCCGTGAGGCCGAGCTCGATCCCGACGGCAAGCGCTTTCTCGCGCTCGTCCCCGAAGGGATCGTCGCCCACCAGCAGCAGCTTGATGGAAGGGTTCGACGCGCGTGCCTCGGCGGTCGCAGCGAGCAGAACCTCGTGGGCCTTCTGCCTCGCAAAGCGCGCGACACAGATAAAGACTACGTCCGTTGGAGCGAAGCCAAACTCCGCCAGCACGGCCTCGCGATCCACGGACCCGGCGGCCGCTTCGAACGGCGCAGGATCGAGGCCGTAGTAGACGCGCGACTGCTTGGAACGCGGCACGCGCCCCTTCTCTTCGATGAAGCGGCCAACGTGGTCGGAGAGCACGATCGTGCGCACGGGGACCTTGCCGATCCAGCCGTGGACGAAGCTCACCAGCGGCCGGTGCAGCGCCTGCTCGTCATTGTGCTTGCCGCTCAGGTAGTGACGGCGCTTGCCGGCCACGAGCGCCGCGACAGAGGTCAGAGCGTCCGCCTTCAAGAGATGAGAATGAACGATGTCACACCAGCGCAACCAACCCCGCAGGCGCAGCGGAAAGAGCGGACCGCCAGGCACGTGACGAACGTCAGAGGCGCCGGCGGATCGAAAGTCAGCCTCGAGGGTTCCCTGTCCCTTGAGATAGGCGACGCGAACCTCGTGACCGCGATCGACCTGACCTCGCACCTGCTTGAGCACATGCATCTCGGCTCCGCCCACGTCAAGGGTAGTGAGCACGTGGACAATCTTCACGCTTGGACTCGCCCTCCAACGGGGGCGAGGGCTTCCGCATAGACCGCGCTCAGCCCTTCGACCATGGAGTCGATCGTGTATGCACCTTCCAGCCGGGTGCGCCCCGCCTCGCCGAGCACGTCGCGCCGGGACTTGCCTGCCATCAGCGCACGATAGAGCGCATCGCCAATGGACTCCGCCGAGATCGACTCGGCGAGGTAGCCGGTGACGTCGTCAACGACGAGATCCGCGGCACCGTCCACCGGCGTCGCCACCACCGTGAGGCCCGCGGCCATCGCCTCGAGCACGACGTACGGCATGCCTTCCCAGCGAGAAGGGAGCAGGAGCCAGTCGACGCTCGCTAGGATCCCCGGGACATCATCCCGGGCTCCGGTGAAGGCGACCTGACGCGCGAGCCCGAGGGTCTCTGCGCGCGCCTTGAGTTCCTGGGTCTCCCCGGGACCCACGAACAGAAGCTGCAGCCCCGACAAGTCCTCTCGGGCGAGGGCCTCGATGGCGAGGTCTTGGCCCTTGGCGCTGTACACGAGCCCGATGACTGCGGCGATGGGCCTCGTTGGATCGAGGCCGAACTGCGTGAGGTCGACGGGCGCGGCGCCCTCGATGCGAGCGGGATCCAGTCCGTTGGGCACCACCCTCACCACGCCCTCCGGCACCACGCCAGAGCGCTCCATCGTCTCGGCCTCGCTGTGGGAGACCGCAACGATGCGATGGGTGCTCTTGGAAAGACCGCGCTCAATCGAGCGAATGAGCGCGCGCTTGCCGCGCCCGAAGAGGGCACCGAACAGGAACGCGAAGGTATGGGGCGTATGCACTCGAACGCCCACGCGGGTCGACATAGAGGCCCGCCGGCCGATCACGCCCGCCTTCGAGCTGTGGGTGTGCACGACGTCTGGCTGTCGCTCTCGCAGCACGCGCGCGATTTGGCGCATGTGCTTGAAGTCTGTGAGCGGCCGGATTTCACGCACCATGGGAATGCGCGTGACGTGGATTCCCTCGCTCTCTAGCTGGTCAAGCTCGGCTGGAAAACCGGGGTCGCGAAGCGTGGACGCGATCACCGACACCTGAAGCCCTGCGCGGGCTTGGCCGCGAGCCACGTCGACCAAGTGGCGCCGCGTGCCGCCAATCGTCGACTCCATGACGTGGAGTACGTGCATGGCCAGATGCTAGAAAGCGCCGGTGCCCTTTGCGACGGCGAATCCCGTCAGAGCGACGATCACTAGGTCGAGGAGGAACGAACGGTTCTCGATGTAGTAGAGGTCGTAGTCGAGGTTGTTGTGGATCGAGTCCTGGCGCGCATAGGAGATCTGCCAGAGCCCGGTAATGCCTGGCTTAGCCCGCAAGCGCTCGCGGTCCACAGCGTTGTAGGTCTCAACGATGAAAGGCATCTCCGGGCGGGGCCCCACGACGCTCATCTCGCCCTTGAGAACGTTGAGGAAGTTCGGGAGTTCATCCAGCGAGTAGCGGCGCAGGATCTTGCCCACCTTGGTGACGCGGGGGTCGTTCTCGCTTTTCGGCGCCACGGCGTCTTCGCAGTTCGCCACGTGCATGGTCCGGAACTTCATCATGTCAAAGGGCCGGCCGGCCTGGCCGATGCGCGTTTGACGGAAGAAGACGGGGCCGTCGGACTCGCGGCGAATCACAAAGGCGATGCCCAGCAAGAGCGGAGCCGCAAGGATGAGCACCGTGAGGCTGACGACGATGTCGAAGACGCGCTTGACCGCCAGCGAGAGCAGCGACTCACGTCGCTCGGTCCGGGTGATCAAGGGGATCGAGTCCAGGTTCTCGATCCGCACGTTGTAGGACATCAGGTGGTAGAAGCGCGGCACCACGTAGTAGGGCGTCCCGAGGGCGTCGAGCTGGGCGCAGAGCTCGATGATCTTGCTCTCCTTGGACTCAGGCAAAGAGATGAAGACCTCGCCGACCTTGTGCAGACCGAGCGTGTGCTTGATGTTCTCGGTCGTGCCCAGCACCTGACCTCGGCCGATCCACGTGCCGGTCAGCTCGGGGTCTTCGTCGAGGAAGCCCACGAAGTTGAGCCCCAGCGTTGGCACGTGCAGGAACTTCTCCTGCAGCTTGCGACCCGTCCAGCCTGCGCCGATGACGAGCACGTTTCGATTGCCGATGCCGCGCTGGTGCAAGCGCTGGATCACACGGAACGACATGAATCGACTCACGATCATGAAGCCGAGGATGAAGAGGAACGACAGGAGCAGCGTCAGGCGGCTGAGCTCGTCGGGCTCGACGTCGAGGTCGACCGCGCTGTGGAGCCAGAGCAGAGGCTCGTAGATGCCACGGACGTCTTCGGCCGGAAGCGCCGCGTCACGCAGGAAAAAGAGCAGCACGAGCACCACGAAGAATGCAAAGACGCTGCTCTTCGCGACGGCCTTGTACTCCTCGACGTTGAGAAGGCTCTTGCTCGGGCTGTAGAGCCCAAAGCTATGGAAGCAAACGAGGCAAACCGCCGCCGTGATCGAGAAGACCTCGCGGTAGTCCGAAAGCGGGGTGGAGTACGTGGGCGCGCCGCTGAGTTCCGCCGCCAGATCTGGGTCCGCCGGTCCGCCCGTGAGCTGTGGAGCGGCCGCGATGGCCTCCGATGCCGTCCTCGCCATGTCAGCCACGGGCCCCATGACCTCGCTAGCGATCAGGGTCTCCCGCAGCCACCATGCCAGAAGGCAGGCGCACACAACGACGATCAGGTCGATGACCACCTGAACCGAGAGCACGAGAGGCTCAAAGTTCCGACGGAGAACGGTGCCCGCAAGAGTCACGTCGCGCTCCTCCTCGACCCGAGCGCGGTGATCGCTCGGAGGCATTGGGAACGGAGCTGTCGAGGGGTGACGGGCATATGTTGGGTCTTCGCTGCGTGGCCCAAGGGTCTCAAATCGTGACGAAGTGAGGGTAGGAACGCGACGGAGTGGGGGGACTCTTCTTTCAGTCTATCTCGGCTGAGCCGCAGGGGGAGATAGAGCCGCATTCATGAAGTCAAAGCTCCCCACGCCTATCACCGCGTGAACGGCCCTCTGGACCACTGGGAAAACCCGCTGATTTCGAAGGTTCGTTCATCCGTCTCGATCGCGGCCTCCCACCTGGGTTACTGGGAAAGCCAATCCCATAGGCTTGTCGCCGGCCGCGCTGCCTGGGCCCGGTAGTTGGCTTCAAAGGAGGACGCGCCTCGATTCCGGCCCAGAATTCGCGTGGCGAGGCTTCGCTGGGCATCGGAAACAACGCGGAGTGCGGCCCACGGGGTGTCCGAACGCTGGGCTACGGCCCCCACGGCAGCGGTCTCCATGTCCGCGACCGGGGTCCCTCGCTCGTCGAGCCAGTCCCGCGCGGCGCGGGCGCGACGCCAGCGAGAAATCCATCGCAGGGCGGGGCGATCCGCCGTAAGCGCCCATCCAAGGCCCCCGCTGGTTTGCAGACGCCACGCCTCAGTGAGCCCCCCGTGGGCTGAGACCTCCCGGCCATTTCGCGAACTGAGATCCCACTGAATGGCCCCCGCGAGGTGCACCAAGTCGCCCACGGCGTGCTCTGGCGACAGACCTCCGCAGGTACCAACCATAAAGAGCGCCTCCACGCCGCAGGAAAGCAGCGCTGAGGCCCCGTGGGCAGCTGCGACCTTCCCAATGCCCGAAACGGCCGAGGTCACCCGGAGTCCACCCTTGGGCAGGCGCAGAGCGCGGACCTCAACGCCCTGAACCGATCTGACCGGCTCGGCGGCGGGCCGGCCTTCCGCTTGAGTCAAGAACGGACCCAGCTCGCCCGGCAAGGCCGCTAGCACCCCGACGTGAGACAGTTCCAAGCCGCCGATCGGACTCGAACCGGGACGGAAAGGGTCGTCTTTGGACGCTGCGTCGATTGGCTCCATGGGATGCTGGCAGATGCCTCCACGAACAGCGGCAGACTCTCCCCCAGGAAAGGGTAGTCTTTTGGCGCGTCCGCCGCCCCCTAACGCCTTCTACCCCATGCTCATCGCTGTCACAGGATCCACTGGATTCATCGGTCAATACATCGTCAAGCGGCTTCTAGCCGACGGACACGAGGTGCGCGCGTTCGTCCGCGCGGGACGCAGCGACGTCCTGACGGGCCAGAACTTCCCTGGTGCAAAGGAGCGCTTACAGTTCCACGAGGGTGACCTTGTGAAGAAAGAGAGCATCTCCGGCTTTCTGAAGGACGTTGACTTTCTAGTGCACCTCGCGAGTGCCCACGATCACCTGGGCGACGAAGTCATGCAGGCCGTCAACGTGGCTGGCACCGAGTTCCTCGTGGCTGACGCTGAAGAGCATGCCGCTGAGAACTTCCAGTTCATCAACGTCTCCTCGGCCGTGATCGGCGTGCCGGTGTACAGCTACTACCGCGATTCAAAGCGGGTCCAGGAGAAAATTGTTCGCGGCTCTAGTCTGCGCTGGGCCTCCTTCAGGCCGACGCTCGTTTACGGGCGCGGCGACTATCGACACACCGCGCCGCTCCTGCGTAAGTGCGGGGCCGAGAAAGGCAACTTCTGGGTCTACCACGAGGGCCTCTCCAAGCTGAACCCCGTTCACGTCGACGACGTGGTGGAAGCGGTGGTGCGATCGTTCACCTACGACCGCGGCCGAGAGGATTTCAGGATCTTCGAGATCGCGGGGCCAGAGGGAATTTCTTTCAACGACTTCGTTGACCTCTCGATTGAGGCCACCGGCGGTGGCGTACGACGTAGAAATATCCCGAGGCGCTGGGTGGAGCGCGCCATCCTCATCAAGGGACTCTTCAAAGACGTCACCAAGGAGCGGCGCGGCGCCGGCTACTTCTCACTCCACCATGACCATGACATCACCGCGGCCCGTGAGGAGCTCGAGTGGGAGCCGCGGCATTACTCGCAAGGGGTGAAGGACATCACCCGGGACGACTGGTGGCGCGACGACCGCGCCGCAACGGGACATACGGAGAATTTGGGCATCTAAATTCGGTGGCCTTTGGGCAGGAGCGCCGCTCCCTCAACCTGCATCTCGTAGGACCCGATAGCCGAGGAAGTTGGTTTCCTGGTACTCAGGCTGTCGTGACCGTTAGGTATTGCGGGCGCCTGGGATGAAAACGCTCGGGTGGGGCGAAAAATCTTCTGCCCTACGAATCCTTACGTTCACTCCAGAACGTTGCCAGACAAGTCCGATTCGTTGGGTATCGCGCTTTCAGCGATCCCCATGCACGATATAGCGGAACAGGACATCATCGAGCTACTGAGCCAAGTAGCCGAGATCAAGACCCGGTTGCGGCAGATTGAAACTGCCCGCCGCGTGTCGTCTGATGCCGCCGATCCGCAAGGGGGAGGTCCCAGCGCAGCAGCCATTGCTCGCACTAGGAAGCACCTCGAGATGGCTTTGGAGACCCTCGGGGCTCCCGCCTGGGGCTTCGCCTCAACCTCGGCCAGCTCTCTGAAGATCACGGGCTTCCACACGCCTGATATCTACAAGGCGCTGAAGGACATTCGCTCCCGCAAGCGTGGGAACACCTCGGAGTCCGTCGCAGCGGAAGCAGACGCCAGCGAAGAGTCCTCAAAGAACGATTCCAACCAGCGGCGGAGCCCTTCGGGTCGCCGCAAGGCAGACCGAGTGGCGCAGCCTTGGGCTTCGGCATCAAAGCGCGGCAAGAAGGGGAAGAAGTCCTCCAAGCCCAAGGCTCCCAAAGAGCCGGCCAAGGAGATCGAGCCCGAGACAACGCCGGCTCCCAACGAAATCAACGCCGAGCAGGCAGCTTCCATTGACTCTGCGCTCGCCGAAACGCTACCGGAGGGCTCGGCCGCTGCGACGGAGCAGACCGACAACTCTAGCGTCTGGGTCCAGCACCGCGTCGACGAGATTCAGCGCGCCCTGACCGCTGCCTTCGGGGACGACGAGTTCCTCAGCGAGGAAGAGCCCGCGCCTAAGCCCCTCGCTGCACCTGAGTTCATCGGCAACACCGACGCGCTGTCCGTGCCCGAGCTCATCGGCTTCTTCCAGCTGCAGGGCAAGACGGGTGTACTCACCGTCGATGCGCGACACGAGCAGTTCAGCCTCGAGTACCTCCGCGGCGAGCTCATTCACGCGGGCAGCACGAGCTCTCCCGACGGGCAACGACTCGGCGAAGTTCTCGTGAAGCTGGGCCACTTGACGCAGGCTAAGCTCGAGCGACTCTTGGCTGGCAAGAGCGCAGCCGAACGACTCGGTGATGCACTTCGCCGCGGAGAGGTCGTCCCCGAGGAAGCCCTCGCCGAGGCGCTCCAGTATCAGATCCAGAACATCTTCTACCGACTCTTCGACCTTGGCGGATGCCGCTTCACGTTCCGCGAGGGACTGGAAGGAGAGCCCAAGGCGCGCGTTCGCTACAACGTCACGCGACTGCTTCTGGAGACCGCGCGACACCGCGACGAACTCGAAGGCGAGTCCGAACGCCGCGCCGGCTGACGCTACTTCGCCCGGCGAATGAGCGTGTAGTACGCGTCGGGATGGAGCAGACCAAACCCCTCGCGGGCGCTCTTGATGCCGTTCATGTGCAGCTCGTGGACGTAGCCCTCGCGCAGGCCCTCGACCCGAAGGTCGACCCCCTTGCCGTCGTCGTGGGCGTCTGCACTCTTGAGAACGAGGTCCCGCTGGTCTAGCTCTGCGCTCCCGTAGCGCTCCGAAGCCTCGTAGGTGTAGCTACTCAGTTCGTAGCTCGTGAGGTCCCTGACGCTGTCACGGTCAACCGCCTGGGTGAAGCGCAGTTGGAAACCGGTCCCATCTTCCAAGAGACGCATGGACAGGGTTTCGAACGGTACGGTCCCAGAGAAATCAATGCGCTGAATCCCCTCGGTCAAGGGCCCTTTCGAGCCCCATCCACGGTCGGTCTCTCCGACGATCATCGCTCCGCCCGGCGTGAACGCTAAGCGCAGCGCCCCCGCGGCCAAGCCGTCACGGAAGCGGAAGCAGGCCCCTTGCCAATGGCCGCGCACTCGCTCGAGGTCGACGCGGAACACCGCGGACTCGTACTGGTCGGCCACGAAAATCTGCCCCTCGAAGGGGCCGAACTTACCGCCCGTTTGATCCCAGATGAACCCGGCCGGACTGCGGCCCATTTTGTCGTAGGGGAACCAAACGGCGGGTAGCTGGAGCTTGGGATGGGTGCCAGCAGCAGCGATGGCTGGGTAGAGCTCGCCTTCCGGTAGCGCGATGGGCTCCTTGAACTGCCACTCCTCAAGCTTGGTCGACTCGATCCCGTGGGGATGGCCGTGATAGCTTCCGGGGCGAAGGAGGCTGAGCTTGCCCATGCCGCACCACTCCCCTTGGTTGTCCGTGTAGAACGCCTCGCCCCAGGGCGAGGTCTCTACCCCCGCAGGCGAGCGAAGTCCCGCGCACATGGGCCGGACGCGACCATCGGGCAGCACTTTCAGAGCGAAGCCGCGCCACGTCACCTTGCCGAACGGCTGTGCGCCGAACGGCTTGTTCGTGGTGATCCAGTAGCTACCGTCGATCCCGCGCGTGGGGCCGAAGTTGTACTCGTGGTAGTTCCCGCTGACGTCCCACCAGTCGCTGATGGTGTCTACGGTCTCGTAGAGAAAATCCTTGTTCGCGTCGACGAGTCGGACGAGCTGGCCACGGCAGGCGGCAGCCACGGAACCGTCGGGCTCCGGCAGGAGTCCGAGCGGCTCATGGAGTCCCTCAGCGACCTTGATGAACCTGGGTGACTTTTCCGGTCGTTTACCCGCGAAACCATCGATCCCCCACACCTCGCCGCGACGGGTCGCGGCGAGGATGCGTGCGCCATCGGGTCCCGCCACGACGGCGAGGCCCCCCACTTCCAGAGCTATGTCCTCGGGAACCTCGAGCAGGGTCACCGGGTAGCTGAGCTCTTCCCGGACACGCTTCTGCTGCCCGCCCTCCTGGAGCGAGACCCCGAGGGGCGCAGCAGCCGTGAGCGGTGCCGTCCCCATGGTCCCTAGAGCGCCCATGAGCGCCGCTGCGCCAAGACGCGAACCGAGGTGGGCGCGCAGGGTGATCTGCCCGCTCAAGGGGCGCTGGTCATTGAGTTCGTCCATGGGGATGGCTACCACGCGTAGCTCCAAGAGAAGGTGCCGACGAGATCCTCAGTGCCATCATTGGCGGGGACCATCAGGACAGGAATACGAAGCTCCGTGAGTCGAAGCGGGGACTCTCCGGTACGAAGAAACTCGCGGCTGCTGCGCCGGAGTCGGCCGTCGACGCTTGGGCGCCCCCCGCCTGAGTCGCCAAAGCTCCCTTGGGCATCGGCTTTGGGCTCCACCAGCTTGACCGTGCGGACGCTGTCTTCATCCACCGTGTACACGGGCCATGGTCTTCCGTTGACGCGCCACTTACCCGTGCCCGCCCGATCAAACAGCCGCGCCGCCGCGACCCGGGCAACAACGGATTCACCGACTCCGCTGCGCGGCATGCGGACCTCGAAGGATCGCTCGACACCGAGTCGTGTGTCCGGTTCCTCAGCCTTAGAGACGCGCACACCGAGCCGCGTTGGGCGCAACGTCTCTGCAATCTCAAGCGCCCCCACGGTGTAGCGCATGGTGACAGCACCGTCGTCGTGCACCGTTCTGCCCAGGGATCGGGTGGTCAGGCCGCCAGGATTCGTGGGACTCTGAGCCTCAGGCCACATGGAGTTGAGTCGTTTGACAGGCGCGACGGCGAACCCATCGAGCAGGTCCACCACGTCCTTCGACCCTGGGGACTCAAGGGCTCCCGCGCGGCCTTGCCACGTGCCCATCGCGTTGAGGAAGCGGCCGCGCCAGACCTTGGCCAAGCGACTGTTCTTGACGTCGAAGGCCATGTGCAGCCCCGTGGGTGATCCAATGCAGAGGACGCTCGGCGAAACGTCCTTCATGAACACCGACACGAGCCGCTGCTCGGCGCTGGGATCGACCTCGAAAGCCCAAGGCCCCGTGTCGAGGCCAGGCGGTGGAGCCATGACCTCTCGGTCACTGAGCCAGCACCAAAGGGCCTGGATCTGCTGATCGATGTTGCCGTCCGCAATGTCTTGGACGGGGCTTTCACCGTCTACCCAAAACGACGCCATGCGAGACGCCATGTCCACGCTCGCTGGGTCCTTCAGGAGATCAGCGAACCACTCGTAGCGCAGGCGGCGATGCATCTCGCCCATGTCCACCGCGCGCACCCCGAGACTCTGGGTTCCAAGGAATCCATGACACTGGACGCAGCCAAGGCCGCCCCGATCGCCAGCGAGCCGACGACCATGATCGATGTCTTTGGCTTCGCAAAGGTAGTCACCGTCGGTCTCCTCATCGCCGTGGCCGAGGGAAGACAGCGGGAGGTCCGCTGCCTTCAGTCGTTCAGCAAGGCGTTCTACGTTGGACTCCCCCATCTTGGGCATGCGCGTGTGGAGATAGGGACGCACCCGCTCATTCCCTTGCAGCGCCGCGAGCAGCACCGAGGGCCGGAACTTACGCCCAACTCCGGAGAGAGTCGGGGGGAAGCGGCCCTGGTCTCCGAGCTCCGCGTCCTCGTCGCCCGTGAAGAGCGACATCAACGAAGGATGAACGCCCCCCACCCCGTCGCGCCGGTGACACCCGTAGCAGTTGCGCCTCACGAAGAAGCGCTCCACCGCGCGGGAGGGGTCCGCTGCGTCAGAAGCAACGCTTTCTGAGTCGACGAAGGCGGACAGCAAGAGCCCCACCGTGTCCTGGTCGAACTGATAGCGACGACCCGCTCGGAGGCAGATCAAGACCCCGGGACGGACTCCGTTCAGCTGTTCAAGCGATGGCGCGGTACTGGCCTTCACCTCGGCAGGGTCAACGACGCCCGCGTGGCAGCTCGCGCAACCAAGTCGACTGAAAGCCCGCTCACCGCGCTCCGCCCGCACCGGATCCATCACGAACGAGGTGTCCTCAACCGGGAGTCCATCTGCGCCGCGAACGGAGTACTCAAGGGGCCAATGGGAGAGGACCTGGGGCGGGATTGCCTGTCGGCCCTGGTCCTTCTCGCCTGGCAGCGACCAGCCTAGGGACAGGGCCTGATCCCCCGAGCTCTCGAAGTACTCGAGGACAATCGAGTGCAGGCCCGCCTCGAGGGTAATCGAGCCGGAGACCTCGTGGTTTGCGTGGATGCCGCCGTTGTCGAGCAGCTGCGCACCGCTCACGAACAGACGCGAGCCATCGTCCGAGCTGAGGTAGAACGTGTACTCCCCCTGCTCCGGTATGGCGATCAAGCCGCTGAAGCGCAGTCCGAACGAGTCCTCACGCTCACCCTCCTCGCCGTCCTGTAGCTCGACACCCAGCCCGAATTCGCGAACGACTTGACGGGACACCGGCTCAGCCGAATCCATGAGCCCGAAGCTGCCGCCCCGCTTTCCGTTGAAGGCCTCGTAGAAGACTTCCACGGACAGCCCCGGTCGTCGTTCGTACGATCCGTCGACGCGCTGCGCCGAGCCGCGCAGCAGGTAGCTCGCGATGGCCTTGGCCTCTCCGTCCTCTAGCGACATGGAGGGACAGAAGCCGCCCGGACGCTGAGCCAACGGGTCGAGCAGAAAATCAGCCAGCTGCCGAATACTGCCCTTCCGCGTGAGATCTGCGGGGAGCTCGGTGTAGTGGGACTTGAGGACGCCGGGCGGCAAGTTGCCGTCCCGCGGAGTTTCCACTTCGACCGGCTCCAGCTGCGTCAAGTCGACGATCGAGTAAGTCAGATCGTCCGCGGACTCTTGGGGTCCGTGACAAACGGCGCAGCCCACCTCGTGGAAGAGTCGACGTCCGGCCTCTAGGGACGCGATGGTGCCCTTCTGCATCGGGATCGACGCGCCGTCCTCGCCATCCCTTGAATGGAAGAAGTGCGCGAGGTCCTCTGCCACGGAGTCCCGCAGATTGTCCGGAATGGAAATGAGCTGATGCGGATGGGTCGTCGCGGGGCGAGTCGCGCGGGGATCCTGTAGGAAGGAAACGAGCCAATCAGAGCTGGTGCGCTGCGTCACTCCGTCGAGAACGGGCGCGATCACCGAGTCGAGCTTGGTTCGCAGCGAGGACTCTGGGGCGTGGCACCCTAGGCAGTCGTGGGCTGCGAGAAGCTCCTCGGCGCGGGGCAGAAGGTCGTTTCGCTCGCGCGCGGCTGCGGCCTCTTCAGGGACCTCTTCAGGCGCTTCGCCAAGGAGAGATCCAGCGGGAGCACCCGCTGGTTCCGTGTCACCGTCTTGCGCCGCCGACCATGCCGGCGTGAGGGCCAAGGAGAAGAACGCGGAGGCCACGGTGGCCGGGAGAAGACGGGGCAATCGAAGACTTCTCATGCCTTGCCTCCTGCGCGGAGCTCGTCGAGGATCGTGGGGTCTTCGAGCGTCGTTGTGTCTTGCGTCACTTCATCCCCGCTCGCGATGGCACGCAAGAGTCGCCGCATGATCTTGCCGCTGCGCGTCTTTGGCAGCCGCGGAGTGATTCGAATCTCCGCCGGGCGCGCGAGTTTTCCGATCTCCACTGCCACGTGTTCGTAAAGCTCCGCCACGGTGGCTTGGGCGTCCTCGACGCTGCCCGATGGGATCACAAAGGCCACGATAGCCTCCCCCGTCAGCTCGTCAGGCCGGGGCACAACGGCGGCCTCGACCACCGAGGCGTGACTCACCAGGGCGCTTTCGATTTCCATGGTCGAGAGGCGATGTCCCGAGACGTTCAACACGTCATCGACTCGCCCCATGATCCAGAAGTTGCCCTCGGGATCCTTCCGGGCTCCGTCCCCTGGAAAGTAGTAGTCGGGCTTGCCGGCAGCCGCCCATTTGGACCAGTAGGTCGCGCGGAAGCGCTCTTCGTCCCCCCAGATACCCCGTAGCATGCTCGGCCAGGGCTTGCGGATGGCCAGGAGACCGCCGCGGCCGTCGGGGAGTTCCTTGCCGCGCTCGTCGACGATGGCCGCATCGATCCCGAAGAAGGGCTGGGTCGCGGAGCCTGGCTTCGTCGCCGAGATACCAGGCAGAGGCGTGATTGCGATCCCGCCCGTTTCGGTCTGCCACCAGGTGTCGACGATCGGACAGCGTCCGCCGCCCACCTTGTCGCGATACCACATCCAGGCGGCGGGATTGATCGGCTCCCCCACCGTGCCGAGAAGGCGCAGACGCGAGAGGTCGGCTTTTTCGACGTGGCTGTCGCCCCACTTCATGAAGGCTCGGATAGCCGTGGGCGCCGTGTAGAAAACGCTGACCTTGTGGCGCTCGCAGATTTCCCAGAACCGGCCCTCGTGGGGCGCGTTCGGCGCGCCTTCGTACATGACCATCGTCGCGCCGTTCGCAAGCGGGCCGTAGACGATGTAGGTGTGCCCGGTAATCCAGCCGACGTCCGCCGTGCACCAGTAGACGTCGTCGTCCTTGAGGTCAAAGACGAACCGCGTCGACAGGTAGGCGCCGACGATGTATCCGCCGGTGGAATGGACGATGCCCTTGGGCTTGCCCGTGGACCCCGAAGTGTAGAGCAGGAACAATACGTCCTCCGAGTCCATCGGCTCGGGCGCGCAGTCGTCGTCGACGGTCTCCAGCGCCTCATGGAGCCACACGTCGCGGCTCGGCTCCCAAGCGATGTCGTTGCCGCAGCGCTTCACGCACACCACGGTCTTGACCGGGCAGTTGCCCTGGGCGGCACACTTCTCTAGCGCCTCATCCACCGCGGGCTTTAGGGGGAGCACCGAGCCGCGGCGCCAGCCCCCGTCGGCGGTGATCACCGCCTCGCAGCCACCGTCGAGGATCCGATCCTCAAGTGAGCTCGCGCTGAACCCGCCGAACACCACCGAATGGATCGCACCGATGCGAGCGCAGGCGAGCATCGCCATCGCTGCCTCGGGAATCATCGGCATGTAGATCGCAACGCGGGTCCCCTTCTCAATCCCGCGGCTCTTCAGCACGTTCGCGAATCGGCAGACCTCGCGGTGTAGCTCAGCGTAGGTGTACTTGCGAATCTCCGGCTGGCCGCCGGGGGTCGGCTCACCCTCGAAAATAAGGGCGACCTTGTTCTCGCGCTGGGTCCCAAGGTGTTGATCGAGGCAGACGTGGGAGGCGTTGAGCTGGCCTCCCCCGAACCAGCGCGCAAACGGCGCGTCGCTCCAGTCGAGCACCTCATCGAAGGGTTTGAGCCAGGGGATCTCTGAACCAGCGCGCCCCCAGAAGGTCTCGGGCTCTTCGACCGACTCCTTCCACATTCGCAGGTATTGCTCCCTGGACCCCACCCGAGCAGCCTCTGTGAAGGAGGGCGAGGGTGGGAAGGAACGGTCTTCGGCGAGGACGGACTCGATCGACTCGGACATGCGGGATGACGGCGGGGCCTGGGGGAGCGGAATATGGTGCTGGCCGACTATCCTAAAAGAACCGCCATACGCATCGTCCAACTCCGCGCGGTTATCCTCTGTCTCTCCCCTCGCCAGCCCCTCCCCACTGCCCACCGCCCACCGCCCATGACGTCCAGTCCAGCTTCCCCCGGATACCTCCACGGATTCAGCGAAGGGGAAGAGCAGCGCCTTAGACGCCAGGCAAGGATTGTCGAGCACCGGATTCACCGCTCGCTGCCTTTCCGGCGCTGCCGCCAGCTCATCGAGGTGGGCTCCGGGGTCGGAGCCCAGACCGAAATCCTCCTGCGGACCTTCCCGGACCTGCACGTGACCAGCGTGGAGGCGTCGAATTCGAACCTCGAGGCCGCCAAGCGCTACCTTTCGAAACAGCCCTGGCTGGCGGATCGCTATACGGCGACCCACGGGGACGCCAACGCTCTCGACTTTGAGGCCGGCACGTTCGACGGTGCCTTTCTGTGCTGGATCCTCGAGCATGTCCAGGATCCGGCGCGCGTCCTCTCCGAGCTGCGCCGCTGCCTCAAGCACGGCTCGCCGGTGGTGGTCAACGAGGTCCAGAACGCGTCGTTCTTCCTCTCGCCCTACAGTCCGTTCACGCTGAAGTACTGGAGCGCATTCAACGACCACCAGTTCGAGCTCGGCGGCGACCCCTTCGTCGGCGCGAAGCTGGGCAACCTGCTCCAGCGCGTAGGGTTCTCCCATATAGAAACCGACGTCCGCACCGTTCACCTCGACAACCGGCACCCCGGCGAGCGCGCAGAGTTCCTGCAGTTCTGGTCGGACCTCTTGCTCTCCGGCTGCGATGAGCTCAGTGACGCCGGCAAGGTCGACGCAGAGACGGTCGAGGGTATGCAGGCAGAACTCAAGGAAGTTGGACGCAACCCGGACGCGGTCTTCTTCTATTCTTTTATCCAGGCGCAGGCTCGAACTTCGTAGCGCGTCCTTCCCCGCTCGTTTCTCTCGCCGTGTCATTCCCGCTGTGTCTTTCTAATCTGCGTCCCTTTCGCAGTCAGTCTATGAAACTCAATACTCCCATTCGTCGCCCGCGGCATTCCTCTACGGGTGCTTCCCGTGCGGCGCTTTCCGCAATTTGCGCCTCGGCGCTCGCGGCGACAACGCTCACAGGCTGGGTAAGCGCTCGCTCCCTTCCAGTGGTTCCAAGCCCCGGATCATCGATGACCGCCTCCGTTGGCGTCCAGGATGACGAGTTCGAAGAGACCCTCAAGCTGGTCGAGCTGCACCCGAACGACCCAGAGGTTCTCCTTAAAGCCTCTGAAGCGTCGTTCGCCGAAGCAGAGGACGACCGCGCGCTGTGGTACGCCGAGCTCGCGCGCATCGCCGCGAAGGGAACACCGGCTGAGCGCGACGTTGAGAAGCGCGTCCGTCTCGTTCGAGAGGAGATCGGCATCGACGTGCCTATGCTTGGGCAGGCGATCGACGCGTACTCCAAGGCGATCTTCAACCAGGCGAAGCTCTGCTCGTCGAAGAAGTACTACGCCAACGCTGCCGATATGCTGGGGGCCCTAGTGGGTACGCCCTACGAGCGCGACGCCGTCAAGAGCCTCACCAAGCTGTTCAAGAAGGGCGACGCCATCGAAGCGATGCTCGACGCAGGGGTGCCCATCAAGGTCGACGTCAAGAAGCGCCGCAGCGCAGCGAAGCTCAAGCAGCTGAACGAAAAGCACAGTGACTGGGAGAACGCGTACAAAGCCAAGGGCCCGAACTACACCGTTGTGACGGACATGGGCGTCGAGCTGGCAGAGACGTTCCTGGGCGCCATGGAGCAAATGAACGTCTTCTACCGCCAGGTCTTCGAGCACAAGGCGCGCGGCGGCAAGATGCGCCGCTGTGAAGTGCAGATCTTCAAGACGCGGGAAGAGTTCGACGAATACAACTCGGGCGTTGACCCGAACGTGTACGGCTTCTTCCGTCCCGGCGAGAACAGCGTGACCACGTTCGACCCGAGGACGGTCGAGAATTCCACATGGACCTTCGACGACCTGTGGAGCACGCTTTACCACGAGGCTTCGCACCAGTTCACCCGTGCGGTGTGGGTCAACGCGATCCCCACGTGGCTCAACGAGGGCACCGCTAGCTACTTCGAGGGTGCTGCGCTCCTCACGGGTGGCGTCGTCGAGACGAACCGGATCCCGTCGAGCCGCCTGCGCAGTCTCATCTACTACCTCGGCAGGTCCTCTGCGCTGCGGCCTTCGAAGAAGGGAGGCTCAAGGGTGGAGAGCTACGATGAAGCCGACTCCTCGCCGGGTCTCAAGGCCGTTGTCAGCTACATGGCCCCTGGATCGTACCCGGGCGAGTACTACCCATTTGGCTGGGGACTCGTGTACTTCTGCTTGAACTACGAGAACTCCAAGGCCGAGCGCATCTACGCTCCGATCTACAGGGAGTTCATGCGCTCGTACACCAAGACCGGCGGCGAGAACCCCCTCAAGCGCTTCATCATCTTCTTTATCGAAGAAGCAGGCGTCGATGGCGTCGAGTCGTTCTCCGACTTCAACGACATGTGGGCTGATTGGATCACCGAGCTCGCACGGCGCGAGTACGGAGGACCAGAGCAAGCCGACAAGCTCATTGCCCAGGCGAAGAATCAGATCAAGAACGATCACGCAGACTATGCGGTTGAGAGCCTGCGCTGGGCCTTGCGCAAGCGCGCTGACGACCCCGAGGCGCTGCAGCTTCTCGCTGAGTCGTACGTGGCCGTCGAGAACTTGGACGCGGCGCTATTCACGTACCGCACGCTCGCCGCAGTGGCTCGCCGTGCACCTGAGATGGATGAGTCCCTGGATGGATTCGACGGCACGGCCAGCGAAGCCTTGGCCTTGGCCCTCAAGGGGCTGGAAGACGTTGACAGCTCGATCGGAGCCAGGATCTCAGAGGGTACGGACGGCTTCGTGGACGACACGATCAAAGAGGCCGATGCGTGGGTTGAAGCTGGCTACCCCAGGGTAGCTCTGCAGGCCATCGCCATGGGCAGCGAGCTGCTCGGCGGCGACGGCCGACTCGCCGATCGTGCGACCGCCATCATGGAGGAAGCTCCGGACTCGAACATCGTTCGAACCTACCGCCTTCCGGTGGAGGAGCTCGCGGGCTGGAGCGTCTCCGGTGGCGCATGGGACGCCTCTGATGATGGCACCGACCGAGTCATCGAGAACACGGAGGACACCCAGTGCCTCGTGACCTTCCAGCGGCTCCCGAAATCCACCTTCCGGTTCGATGTCGACATTGACGTGAGCGGGACGAAGGAACTGGTCCTGCCTGGCCTCACGTTCGCGGGTAGCCCCTCATCCCAGAGGAAGTTCGTGCGCCTTGGGGACAGCGGTCAGTTCGGTTTCCTGGAATCCGACCCGCAAACTCGCCAGCCGACCCTCAATAGCGACGCCTTCAAGCGTGGACCAAGCAGCAAGAAGGGCGTGCTGACGATGTCGATCGAAGTCCGGCAGTCGGAGACGCTCTTCTATGTCAACGACAAGGAAATTGGAAAGCTGGAGCAGGCTGCCTCGGCCTTCCAGGGCCAGCTGGGAATGACCTGTTGGGGCCCAGCGAAGTTCATTAACCCACGCCTTACATATTAGTCATGGACAGAGCGCCGAAATTCCGGATCGAGCGCTTCAGTATCCTGGGCATCTGTCGATAACAATCTTGCCCTCATGGTTCTTCGTGAACCTACGGCCTCAACCGAATCCCCTCTCGGTTGGGGCCACTTTTTTGCCCATGGGTCCGACTGCCCCTCCCCGCCGTGGGCACCTAAAGCTGACTCCCTTCGCTGGTCCTGCGGAATCCGAACCTCCTCTCCTCAAAGAGGTTGGGGCACTTTCCGCCGCAGCAGACCCTCCCCCTGCGGGTTTCGACGCAAGGGACCCCTCGCAAGGGACTTCCGAGGGGACAAGCCCACTGAAGGGAGCCAGCTAGAGAAACTTGCAATTGGGTGCCCCGTGGAACCCAGCCCCCTCGGACTAGGCGCTGTGAAACGAAGCTCCCCCCCCTTGACCGCCTATGTGCAGTCCGTCGCGCCTTCTCTCCAGGAAGGCGCCGGAGTTAGTCGGTCAAGTGAGCTTCACGATGGTTGCCCCCACGGAATCACCCCTTTCGGCTCGGAGGAACTCGGTCTGATCTGATCCGACGCGCACTGGCTCAACCACCCAACGATTGGCCTCCCCCCCTTAGTGGCGAATCGAACGGCCTGAGCCGCCCCCCCCTCCAAGACGCGCGTTGTGCATCGAACGACCACACAGCTCCTCTATCCAAGCCCTTCGACCGAATGACCCGCACCTCCCCCCTCCTTTGGTGCTGTCGTAATCGGCGAAGTAGGCCCGAGGGTGCAACCAGGAATCACATCGGCCCAGCAAGGCGAAGCTGGTCCAAACATGAGCCCCGGGCAGGTCTGACCTGTCCGGGGCTCTACTTTGTTCCTGTCCGTACTTTGTTTGGCTCTCAGACCGCGGCGCGACGCTTGAAGAGCGTCGCATAGCGCGCGACGCGAGCGGCAAATCGGCGTGGGTCCTTGAGCTCGCGGAACATGCGCTTTGGGCGCCGGTAGAACTTGCGGTAGCCCTCGCGGATCTTGTCCTGGATCTCTTCCGCGGTCATGTGCTCGTTGCCTTCCAGCGCTTGGAATCCGGTCATCGCCGCGTAGTCGAAGTCGCGACTGTCACGGAGCATCGTGTGCAGCGGCGTGCCGGGGTAGGCGGTCACCGCGCAGAACTGCACCTGATGTGGATCCAGTCGGTCGACGAGCGCGATGGTCTCATCCGCCATCTCCGGCGTCTCTTCAGGAAAGCCGATCATGCAAAAGGCGCGCGTCTCGATGCCAACCGCGCGGGCCGCGCGGAAGACCTCTGCGGCCTTGTCAAGGTCGGAGAGCTTGTTGCCGCAGTGCTTCTTCTGGATCTCGGAGTTGCCGGATTCGACCCCAAGGGACACGTGGGTGCAGCCTGCCGCCGCCATCTTCTTCAGCAGCTCGGCGTCCAGCGTCTTGACCGCGGTCTCGCACTGCCACTCAAGATCCGACATGCCCATGCTGAGGATCCCGTCGCAGATATCCGCTACCCGGTCCTTGCGCGTCGTGAAGATCGGATCGCGGAAGACGACGTGCCGGAGCCCATGCACGAAATACAGGTCCTTCAGCTCCGCGAGAACGTGCTCGGGGCTGCGGAAGCGGAACCGCAGGCCTTGGGCGAGCGTGTACCCGCAGAAGCTACAGTTGAGCGGACAACCACGGGAGGATTTGACCGTGGTGATCGGGCCGTCGACCCCCGGGAACCGGTAGGCCGAGTTGTCGAGGAGGTGCCGAGCAGGAAGCGGCAGGGAATCTAGGTCGGCGATCTTGTCACGCTCGGGCTCATGCACGACCTCGCCGGCCGCGTTCTTCCACGTGACGCCAGCGGTACCGTCCAGTCCTGTGCCTTCGGCGCGTCGGTCTACGACGTCAAGCACCGTGAATTCTGGCTCGCCGCGAACCACAAAGTCGATCCGTCCGCCCGCGAAGATCTCGTCGGGCGTGTAGGTCACCTGACTCCCGAGCATGCCTGTGAGCGCGCCCGTGGTCTCGCGCACGCGCCCGGCTAGCTCCAAGTCCTGGTCGAGGGACGTACTTGAGGAGTCGAGCACGCAGACGTCAGGTGCCAGCTCCAAGGCGCGCTCAAGAACCCCAGCTGCGTCAACGCCAAGCGCGTCCCCATCGAGGATCGAGACCTCATGCCCCTTGGACTCCAAGAGCCCGGCCACGTGGGCCAGCTCGATGGGCGGATAGAGGAGCTCGGGGTTCACAGCCATCCCAAAGCCCCCCATGAGGCCCCGGCTGACCCGGAACTCCGGCGGACTGGGTGGGTTGATAAGAACGACCTTCAAGGCACATGGAGTGTAGCCCGCCAGGGGCCAAGCGGGGCCTGTGTCCCTAAGCGATACTCGGCGGGGGCCAAGGAGAAGCCACAGGCGCTGACGGGGCCGCTTGAGCGGCCAAGCTCAGCCGGCAGCCCCCGGCCGGCATGCCCCGGCACGCCGCCCGCCCCCCAACGCCCCACTGAGCGCTCGGCGAAGCCGCGCGGGCCCCCGCGCGCCGGCGCGCGCGGG
>CAYQKK010000084.1:16188-26045 GCA_964417955.1 uncultured Planctomycetaceae bacterium | reverse complement strand
CGCGGAGCACGATCCGGCAGACGCCAAAGCGGCGGTACACGGCGCGCGGGCGGCCGGTGAACGAGCAGCGAAGACGCTGGCGGTTCGGGTTGGCGTTGCGCGGGATCTTGGCGAGCGCAGCGCGTGCCTCGTCCTTGGCGTCTTCCGTCGACTTCGTCGAGCGGATGATGGCCTTGTACTCGGCGCGGCGGTCGGCGTACTTTTCGGCGAGCGCGCGGCGGCGGTCGTTCTTTTGGACGGCTGAGGTCTTAGCCATGAATCTGGTGCTTCGGACGACCCGGCGTGGGGTCGCGGTCTTTTGAGGGGCAGACGAACGTTCCGGTGAACCCGTCCGCCGTCGATCGAGCCGAAGAAGATACGGTGAGGAGCCCCCGCTGGCAATCGAGCATCCCCCAGATGAGCTATCCGACCCCAAATTTCGTCCTCATGGCCCTTCTTTGGGCCCCCATCGCCCTTCCTGGCGTCCCCGAAGGCCACAACGGGCCAAAAGTGGCCCCCCCGGAAACCGGATTAGAGGGCCCAGCCCGGTATGTGGGCAAGGTCCATGACGCCTTCGACGTGACGACAGCGCTGGAGGACACCGTCTTCATCGATGGATTCTATCGGACACCTGGAAGCCCGCTCTACGACGCGGTCATCGATCGCCTCTACGCCCGACTGGCTGCCGCAGGGTTCGGAGACTCAGATCGCCTGACCCTGAAGGTGATCGAAACCGAGCTCGGGCGTCCTGCGTGGTGGCCACTTGGCGGCTCGCTCACCCTCGATACCGACGCCGGATCTGAGCTCTTGCTGGCGTTTGGTTCCCCAGGCGACGCCCACCGGACCATGCTTCCCGAGGGCGCTCCCGAGGCGGATGTCACGGGCACCATCGCCCTTTCCCTCAAGGGCGTCACGGAGGGGTCGATCTTGGCGACGCGCGCACCGCTGAGCGGACAGCTCGTGGGCAAGGCCGCTTCACGCGGCGCGGTGTGCGTTCTCTCGAGCGCCCTCTTCCCCTTCTCGATCGATCCCACCGGCGAGGAGCGCCACCTCGACGCCATTCGATTCGAGAAGGCACCGCGCGGCGCGAAGATCGCCGTGGGCAAGATCTCTCCTCGCATCCTGAGTCAGATCCAGGCCGCGGCCTCAAGCGATGAGAACGCAACCCTGCGCTTCATCGCCAAGACCAAGACCGCCGAGCGTCCGCTGAGAACTTTGGTGGCCGAGGTGCTCGGATCCGGCACGCCCGGCGAAGCCGTCGCCATCGCATCTCACCTTCAAGAGCCCGGCGCCGGCGACAACGCAGCTGGAGCCGCTGGCCTGTGCACTGCCGCAGTGGCGATCGCCAAACTCATCGACGAAGGCCTGATCGCCTCCCCTGAGCGAACCCTCGCCTTCGTGTTCGGACACGAAATGGTGCAGTCGCGAATTTGGCTCGACGCAAGCGAACGCAGGACGTTCGCAGCCCTCTCGGCGGACATGCTCGGCCAGTCTCCCGAGCGCACAGGCGCCGTAGCCCTCATGGAGCGCACGCCCGACCCGGGGGCGCTCTATACGATTCTCCCCGACGAGCACACCCCGTGGGGCGCCGGGCGCGTGAAGGCAGAGGATCTCCTCCCCAACGGCGTCAACGTCATCTGCCGCGAGGCGCTGATCGACGTAGCCCACCACGTGGGGGGCTGGCAGACATCAGAGAATCCCTGGGAGGGCGGTAGCGACCACGACGTCTTCAACGACCAAGGGATCCCCGCGGCCCTGATGTGGCACTTCACGGACTTCACCTACCACACGAGCCTCGATCGCATGGAGATGATCGACGGCAAGGAGCTACGCCAGACGTGCAGCGCCATCGTCAGCGCAGCCCTCGCCCTCGCCGATCTGCGAGCTAGCGACGTAGCGCGCCATATCGCGTCGAACGAGCTAGAACGCTTGCTGCGCATCGACGCCGCGAAGACAGACAAGAACAAGGCCGCCGCGGCCGCGTGGGACACGTGGTGCGACGGCGTGAACGAGTGGTTCGCTCCGTTCGCTCGCTAGGGCTTCACCCTCTAGCTACTGCCCGGCGAGGTCCTGCAGCATGTAGCGCAGGTCCGGGTCCTTCGGATTGAGGCGCAGGGCAAAAGTAGCCATCGAACGCGAGCGATCGACGTCGCGCTGCCATGCTTTGATCCAGTAAGCACAGTCTCCGTAGAGCTGCGCCGCGACTTCGGTGTCGTGCACGAGCACGGTCCCCAGCATCGCCTCGATGCGTTGAATCAGCGGACCGACGGCTTGCGGACCGGAGAGCGTGCGCATGGCGGCTGCCAGCGCAGCCTCGGGTAACCCACGGCTGTTCTTGGGATCGACACGAAAGGCGCGATCGATGAGATCCGAATCGACCACGTTGGCCCCGGACAGAGCCAAGAGCGCCTGCGCTTCACGCTCTGAACCGGCCTCTGCGGTCGAAAGGGTCGCTCGGACCAGCGGAACCAAGGGCACGGCAAGGGCATGGGGTCCCGCGTCGGTGAGGAGCTGGACCGCGGTCTCCGCCGCCGCGGCCGCTTCTTCCTTGGTCTTGGATGACGTGATCGAGGCAGCGATCCGTGGGACCTCTTTCTCAAGGTGGATGGCCTCGGCATGGTCCGCCTCGAGCTTGTCGACGTAGGCACTCGCTCCACCCCGCTCGTACCCGCGTTGGCCGTACCCCACCCCCGTAGCGGTCATCAGCGCCACGGTAGGAAACGCGTCCACCCCCAAGGCTTCCTTGAGAGCGTTGTTCTTGTCCGCGAAGGGCAGGTCTTTGCGGGCGCTACCGCCGCGATCAAAGTCGACGACGACAACGACGTAGCGCTCCCTCATGGAGTCCGCGAAGACTGCCTCGGATAGGACCTCCTTCTCCAGCTTCTTGCACCACGAGCACCAGCCGGTTCCGGTGAAGCTCACGAGCACGTGCTTACCCTCCGCCGCGGCCTTCCGCCGGGCCTCGTCAATGTCGGCGTGCCACTGGAGCGTATCCGCTGATTCCGCGACGGTCTCTTGAACAACCGGCAGGGGCACGGCGCCGTTAGCGGCCGAAGCGGCGACGAGGAAGACCCCGGAAACGAACGAAGAAAGCGTCATGAACATGTGCGGTGAGAAGCTGGCGGAGAGGAGCCCTACTCGGAAGACCCAGGCCCGATAGACCCCGCTTCAAAAGCTTACGTGCCTTAGGCGAGTGCGGTCCGAACGCGCTCCAAAAGAGCCTTAGTCGCGAGAATGCCGGCGGCCTCATCGAGACCTCCGCCTTCGTACTCGATGCCAACCCAGCCCTTGTAGCCCGCGTCCTTCACGATTTGAAGCATGCGGGTGTAGTCGCTCTTCGTCTCGTTTCCGGACTCGTCAAAGTCGTGGGATTTCGCGCTGACGGCCTTCGCGAAGGGCATCAGGTCGGTCACCCCTTGGTAGCGGTCGTACTCGTAGAAGTTGCCGAAGTCCGGCAGCGTCCCCACCCGCGGATGATCCGCGCGCTTCATCACGTCCGCGAGCCATGCCCCGTCCGAAGAAAGCCCGCCATGGTTCTCAACGATGACGTCGATGTCATAGTCCGCGCTCACGCGGGCGATGCGCCGCAGGGAATCGGCGGCCCGTGCCGCTTGCTCTTCACGCCCCCCGTCGCCGGCAGCGTTGACGCGAATGGAGTGACAGCCAAGGTAGGCCGCTGCGCTCACCCACTTGAAGTGGTTCTCGATCGCATCTCGACGCCGTCCGTCGTCCGCATCGGCGAGGCTGCCTTCCCCGTCCACCATGATCAGAAGGCTCTCTACCCCCGCGTCGGCAGCGGCGCCCTTGAGATCCGAGAGGTAGCCGTAGTCGGTTCCGCGGGGGACGTCCTTGCCATCCCGTCCAGGCGAGCGGAAGAATGCGTTGACGTACTCAACTCCGTCGCAGCCGAACTGCTGCTTGGCGACGCTCGGGAAGTCGAGGTTGCGAATCCCGCCCTCTTCGGTGGGCTTGCGCAAGGTGCGGTGCAGCGACCACTCGGCGAGGGAGATCTTGAACCAAGGGTCGTCGGAACGCCACGCTGCTCCCGCAAGGGCACCTCCACCGAGAGTTCCAGCGGCAAGGAAACCAGCGGCTCCGGAAACGAACTGACGCCTAGTGGGGGTCGATGCGGGATGCTTCATGCCTGGACATTAGCAGCGCTCCGGCCCGACTGCACCTCAGCCCTTCCCGGAAACGGCGGCCCAGCCGCGCCGGACCTCCGATTCATCGAGATCGCGCCCGATGAGCACGAGCCGAGACTGTGGCGGTGGCGCGCCCTCGGCTTCGGTCACCTCCAGCCAGCGGTAGACGCCCTGGATGACGAGACCGCGGACTGACCCGCCGGGACCAGTGCTCGCGATCACTCCCTTGGCCCGCATGAGCTCGTGGGAGCGCCTCTTCGCGAGGAATTCCAGCCAGATCACGAGTGCGTCAGCGTCGACGGGTCCCTCGGCGACGAGCGACACCGACCGCAGCCCGGGGGTGTGGCCGGAGACGTCTGCCGCGGAGCCCGAGTCGTCGTTCTGGGGCGTGGCTTCATCCCCCACCGCGCCAAAGATCCATTCGAGGGGGACCTCTGCTCGCTCCGCTAAGCGCACTTCGCTCAAAGGATTCAGGCGCTGGAGAACGGACGCTAGCCGCTCGGCCTCTCCCTCGTCGACCCGGTCCACGTGATTGAGCAAGATGCGGTCCGCGTAAGCCACCTGGGCCTCCGCTTCCGCCGTTTCACCGAGCTGGTGCTCGATCAGGCCGGCATGGGCGAGGGTCACGACACCATCCAATCGAACGCGCGACTGCAGGACGCCATCGATCAAGAACGTCTGCACGGCCGGGCCAGGGGACGCAGCACCGGAAGCCTCCACGAGGATGCGATCGTATCGCGCGTCCCCGGAACCTCCTTGTTCGACGAGCCCTAAGAGCGTTGTGCGGAGGTCGTCCTGAATCTCACAGCAGATGCAGCCGTTCGCGAGCTCGACCACCGATCCCCCTGGATCCGTGTCCCCGCGCTTCACGGCCGAGCGCTCGATGAGGTCCCCATCGATCCCCACTTCGCCGAACTCGTTCACGATCACCGCGCAGCGAACGCCGTGGGCTTCGCTCAGGATACGACGAACGAGAGTGGTTTTTCCCGAGCCGAGGAAGCCTGCGATCAGCGTGACGGGAACTGCCATAGAGAAATTCTAGCTCCTCTCGAGCGTGGCTCCTACGACTGCTTCGGTTGCTCCGCGAGCCGCGCCTCGGCCTCTTCGAGCCGGCGCTCGAGCTTGTCGAGGTAGCGCGCGTTGCGCTCGCCATCCATTCGCATCCCCGCGAGCTCATCTTCGGTCTGCCGTCTTGCGGCATGTCCCAGGGCTAGCATGCGGCGCAGACTAGCGAGCTCTTCGGACTGAGCGGCCATCCGCGCCCTGACGCGCTTGCGGATCGCCACAAGCCGTGAACGGGTTCGACGGGTCGCCACGTCGTCCATGTCATGGGTCACGATGCGCGCCTCAAGCTCGCCGATGTGGGCGTCGCGCAGATTAACGGCTTCGTAGAGACGTGCTCGCTCTGCCTCCGCAGCGAGCTTAGCGTCCTCCGCAGTGCGAGCCTGAACGCGTAGCGACTCCACCTCGGTGCGCAATCGCTGGGCCTCTTCATTCGCTTCGTCGACGTCCGCGGCCCAAAATGCGATCGACGCCTCGAGGCGGCCAATGCGTTCCTTCAGGTTGACGTTCTCAGCGGCAGCTACGCGGTAAGAGAAGTCCGCTGCCACATCGGCACCGGCCTCCTGGAGAGCGGGTTGAGCGGAGGCGTCGCCGGCCGCTTCGATGGACGTCTTAGACCAGTCGACTGGTTTCCTGGAAGGCAGATTCATGGGAGTGCCGCAACGCTAACCCAGTTGCGCTGGATGGGAAGGTGTGGCTTCTGCCATGGGACGGAATATCTTTCCGAGCGTTTCAATCGGTGACACACGGGGCGATGAAACGGGGCAAGATCCCGGCCTGGGACGGTTCGCGGGCCGCGAACCCGATGGATTTGCGGGTCGACTTGATTGAGAGCCCTTTCGAGGACGATGACAGCAGAGTGCGGTCCTTCCCGTATCCAGTCCTTCCACCCCATGAAGTTCAGTCTCTTCAAGCGCGCCAAGCGTCCTGATTCGGCCCCAGAGGCCCAGGAAACCTCACGGCCGCAGCATGCAGCGCTGCCGGAGGCGGAAGAACTGCAGGTCCAGCTGACGCTGGAGGGGCATCAGCCGTTCCTGGTTGACCTCTACGACATGAACATCCAGGGGGCAGAGATTGTCCTCCCGTTCCACCTCGCACCGCTCGGCGGAGAAGGCGACGTCGTCGAGCTCTTGGTGCACCACCCCCGCGACGGGTGGAGCGTGCGGGCGATCGGCCGTATCCGCAAGATGGACCAGTGGAACGACGCGATGGTCCTCGTGGAGATCCAGTTCTCCCAGCTTGGCGACCTCTACGCCCAGCTGGACGACGCGCTCGGTCGCTACTTCAATCGTCGCTCAGCGATGCGCGTCAAGCCGGAGATCGACTCCGTCGTTCGCGTGAAGCTGGCGTTTGGACCCCACCGTCTGCGAGGAGAAGCCCAGGACATCTCGCGCACGGGACTCGGAGTTTCGCTGCCCCTTGTTCAGGCAGCCGTCTTTCGGAGCGGCGAACGGGTGACGGTCTACGTTGACGTTCCCGGCTGCAAGACGACGTTCGAAGGGCCTGGCATCGTGAAGCATGGCTACCGAAGCGGGGCGGACGTGATCCTCGGAGTGGAGTTTGATCTGCTCGCCGACTCGCCGATGAAGAAGCGCCGCGCGGAGTTCCTGCGCTACGTCGAAGAGCGTCGCGAGGCCATCGAAGCCTGGCAGCTGCGCCTCACGAGCTGAGGCTACCGTGTAGCCAGCATGATTCGCGAGGGGGACCCTTGTGAGCCGGCACCGCGATTTCCCATGATCGAAGGCTATGGCGACGACCCCCGAGCCCCCCGCCCCTGAGCCAGAGCGCAGCGTCTCTCCGAGCCGACGCTGGCTCTACGAGACGATCTTCGAGCACGACACGCGCGCAGGTGCGCTGTTCGACATCTTGCTCCTCATCGTGATCGTGCTGAGCATCGTTGTGGTGATGCTCGAGAGCGTGGGCCGCCTCCAAACGCACCACGGGGGCACACTCAGGCTCGCTGAGTGGATTTTGACGGGCATCTTTACGCTGGAGTACGTCACTCGTCTCTACTGCCACCCAAGGCCAGCCGTCTACGCGCGGAGCTTCTTCGGCCTCGTGGACGTTCTATCCATCGCTCCGACGTACATCGCGGCCTTCTTCCCTGGTGCGCAGACGTTCGCAATCGTGCGAATGCTGCGTCTCATTCGCGTGTTCCGGGTGCTCAAGCTGGCTCACTTCGTCCGGCAAGCGGACGAGCTCACCGTCGCGCTGCGGGCGAGCCTGCCGAAGATCATCGTCTTCATGATCTCAGTGGTGATCCTGACCACGATCTCAGGATCGGTGATGTACCTCATCGAGGGTCCCGAGCATGGCTACGACAACATCCCCAAGAGCGTGTACTGGGCCATCGTGACCCTCACGACCGTCGGCTACGGAGATATAGCCCCTGAGACGCCGCTCGGACAGTTAGTATCCTCGCTGCTGATGATCCTGGGCTACGGCGTCATCGCCGTCCCCACCGGAATCGTTGGAGCAGAACTGGCTCGGGCGACGCCCCAAGAGCGCGTGAGCGGACAGGTTTGCTCTGGGTGTCTCTTCGAGGGGCACCAGGTGGACGCGATGTTCTGTAAGAAATGCGGGACGAACCTCCATCCCTGAGAGAAAGCACGCCACGTACAGCCAAGGGTGGGCCCATGGAGACGACTGGGCTTGGAGGCCGACTGAGCCCACGCAAGGGCGCATGCAATGGCCTCGGGACCATGCCTACGGGCCTCTGCTACGGGAATACGGCAGGCCCCCGCCCGGCTTGGGTCCTTTGATCACCAGGCTGGGACTCGTCTCGAACCAAGCCACGGCCTGGCATGGCAGCGGCACACGTTGGAATGAAGATTCGTATAGGACCTCTGGGAACGATCCCCATTCTGACCCAGAGCCGGATATCTTTTTGTGTCGAAGGGTTCGGCCGTCCCCCTCTGCTGGCTGTCCTTATCACTCGCCTCTCCCGTATTTTCACTGCACGCTTCCAGAATGAAGTCTCGACCGAAGTGGTTCCTGCGACGTAGTCGCCGAAATCGCTCTAACACTGGGTCCGAACTCACGCCCGCCGGGTCTCTCGCCGCAAGTGGGGTGCTCGCGGCTGACCAGCTTGAGCGTGCTTTCCAGCGCGAGCGTGCTCGGGTTGAGCGGAATGAACAGTGCTTTTCCCTCGCCGTGTTCCGCGTGCCTGAGGGCAAGACGGTAGGAACCGTCCGAGAGGTTGTGGCTAGGACCGCCGAGGTCCTCCTCAAGAGGATCCGCACCTACGACGACGTCGGCTTGGTCGACGATCGCAGTCTTGCTGTCCTCCTGCCCGAAACGACCGGTGCCGCGACCTGGATTTTCGTCGACGGTGCGCTTGAAGACCTCAACTCGAACGGGCTGCATGCAGCCTGCGAGGTGTACACCTACCCCCACCCCGACAACCGCGAGGAGCCACGTTCCAACGATTCCGAGAGCGAGGATGCTTACGGCAAGTTCGGTGGCGATTACGGCCGCGTGGAACACCCACCTGTGCCAAGCCAGGACGAAGGCGAGCAGCCGTCAGCCTCGGCGGAACGGGGCGAACACATATCTGATCGCAAGCTCAGCCACGACTCCGTGTCGGTAAAACCGCTGCGTCGGGCCCTACGCCGTGGGGAAGGCTGGCGGATGTCTGAAACAGGATCACTTCAGTCAGCGCTCAGCGGCACAGCCGTTCTGCAGCGTACGACCCTCCGAGCCGTCAGGAGTCAGACGGCCGAGTCGGGCGATCGCTCGGGAATTCCCTCGGGAATCTCCCCTGGAACGGTCGGCCTCTCCGCGGGATCTTCCGCTCTCGCGACCATCCGCGCGCCACGGCCCGAAGCCGGTTCATCCGCGGCGAAGAAGTCCGCTGCGCCAGTGCAATGGCGTCGCCCGGTCGCTCCCTCACCCGAGCAGCCTACGGATACCCGCGAGGTCCGAGACCTTGCCCCATACTTCGAGGAGCGGCTTCCGTTCTATCGCCGTGCCGTTGACGTCCTCGTGGCCGGTACGGCTTTGACCCTCCTCTCCCCGGTGTTGTTGGCCGGTGCTGTGATGGTCAAAGTGACCTCTCCCGGTCCGATCATCTTCGCTCAGCCCCGCGCGGGCCGCGGCGGCCGCCCGTTCCAGTTCTACAAGCTCCGGTCCATGTACCAGGACGCCGAGGACCGCAAGAATGCCTTGCGCCTTGTGAACGAGAAGGATGGTCCGATCTTCAAGATCAAGAACGACCCGCGCATCACGCCGGTCGGCAAGATCATCCGCAAGTTCAGCATCGACGAGCTCCCCCAGCTCTTCAACGTCTTGAAGGGTGACATGACCTTGGTCGGTCCGCGCCCGCCTGTCCTTGACGAAGTCAAGGAGTACGAAACGTGGCAGCGCCAGCGCCTCGACATCACCGGTGGCATCACCTGCATCTGGCAGGTCAGCGGCCGCAGCGAGGTCACCTTCCGCGAGTGGATGCGAATGGACGTTCGCTACCGGAAGCAGCGCACGCTGGGGCTCGACCTCAAGCTGATCTGGAAGACGTTCGGCGCGGTCTTCTCCGGTAAGGGCGCTTACTAGCCTCCATCGACAATGAGCCGCGCGGCCCCATGCTGGACGACCAGCTGGGGCCGCGCGGCTCTTTTTGTAGCTTGCGTCGCCCTGCGATTGGGCCCAGAAAGTAGGCCCAGAAAGTAGGCCCAGAAA
>CAYQKK010000084.1:0-16088 GCA_964417955.1 uncultured Planctomycetaceae bacterium | reverse complement strand
TTGCGTCGCCCTGCGATTGGGCCCAGAAAGTAGGCCCAGAAAGTAGGCCCAGAAAGTAGGCCCAGAAACTAGGCCCTGAGACTACGCCCGCATTCGGAGCCCGCAGCGACGCTGCAGCTCCTCCAACGCGGCATCGGCGCGTGACGTCCACGTGGCATCGGCGATGCGTTCGCGACCACGCTGAACGAGCGTGGGGTCCGCGTCCTCAATGCACTTTTTAATCGCAGCAGCGAAGAGCTCTGGCTCGTTGGCAATGGCCACCAGTCCTTGGTAGTGACGCAGCTCCGGGAAGTCCGTCGACACGACGGGGCGGCCCGTGGCGAGGTACTCCTTGAGCTTGATGGGGTTGCAGGCTTCGATCCACTCTGATCGGTGCCAAGGCATCATCAGGACGTTCATGGCCGCCATCGTTGCGGGAACATCCTCGTAGGGAACGCGGCCCGTGAGGTGCACGTTCGATGCGCCGTCCGCCCAGCCGTCGGGGAGCGAACAGGCGCCCACTAGAACGAACTGCACGTCGGGGAGCAGGGCCGCTGTTTGGAGCAGGAGCTCGTGGTCGAAAACGGCTGAGTCGATATCCCCCACGAAGCCAACCCTCGGACCGGTGACGCCCTCTAGGGACTCTTGGATCAGCTGGGGTGCGGCCGCGCTGAGGGCGTCCTGGTGATCGCCTGCCGCCACGAAGTCGCTGAAGTCAACGCCGTGATCGATGAACGCCGATGGATGGCCCTCGGGGGCTTCCGATTCGAAGAGATGCCGCGAACAGTAGAGCACAAGGTCCGACTCAGCTTTCAACGCTACGTCGAAGCTCTTGATGAGGTCTTGGTCCACGCCTTCGTAGCACTCAAAGCGATCGGTGCGCTGGTAAACGAGCCCGGCATGCTGCATTTGCATGGCCGCCTGGATCCCCGGAGGGCAGGCGACCCAGATGAGCGGACGGCGCATGCCGAGCTTGCGGGCAGCGCGTGCCACCTGACGCGGCAGTAGCCAACCGGAGAGCTTCATCCCACGGCGGCCGGGTACAACAACGGGGCTTTGGACAGAGAAGCCGTCCCTTACGCGAACGAGGCCGCGAGAGAAGCTCTTGAGCTTGCGCTGGACGCGCTTGAAGAACATCCCTCCCTCGGTCATCGTCGGCACGCGCATGCCGATGGAGTTCACGTAGAGCACGGGCATGCGATACGACAGCTCGCGCATCATCTGCATGTCGTAGTGGGCGCGGTTGTGGTACCACCAGTCCTCGCCGCCAAAGCATATGACGCCGTCGAACTCACGGTCTTGCTTTGCTGACTGACTCTCTTCTTGGGCGCTCATGACAGGGCCCCGTCCAAGAATCCGCGTAGTCGATCCAGGATGGGCCCCGTAGCGTAGGGGCTGAGACCACCCTCCGCACGGGGATTCGAGCTGCCGCTGCCGCCGGCCTCGGCCAGCTTCCCAAGCGCAGCCTCTATCAGATCAGGAATGTCATCCGCCTCCGTCGTGCCGCTGAAACCAGTGAGGTGACGGAAGCGCTCGATCGTCGCGACCTGGTGGTCGTTGCGGGTCTCCTGGAGACCCTCTCTCCGAGCCAGCACCACCACGGGCTTGCCCGCGCACAGGGCCGCCATGATGGTTCCCGTGCCGGCATGGCCCACGATGAGGTCCGCGTTCTCGACGGCCGCGTTGAATTCAGAGGGCTGCATCTCGCTCCGCCATTCGATGTACTTTGGGGGAGCGTCGGTCGCGCTCACTTGAGCCATGACCTCATCCGAGCGCCCTTGGGCCTCGGCCCAGGCATCGACCGCGTCCACGAGCCGATCGAAGGGCAGCTGGCTGCCAACCGTCACAAAGATCATAGGACACTCCCCGCGTACTCCGGTCCGCCCTCGCGGGCGAGCTCTGGCCACTGGGTGAGCCAGAGATCCGCGTGCTTCGCGGCGCGTTGACCGCTCATGGAGAGCTCCTCTCCGTTGGCAAGGCTGTCGATCCAGATGGTCTTCGCGCCCAGCTTCTTGCCAAGGAACAGCGCGAACCAGCCGGGTGCGGCACCGGTGGTCACGACCACGCCAGGGCGCAGCCGAATCAGAAGCCACAGCACTTGGAGCGCCGAGCGCAGGAGCCGCAGTCGATCCCAGCGGCTCGCTTCCGTCACGGTCCGAAAGGGCTTATCGCCGATGTCTGCTCGATAGCCGCGGTTCGTCGTCACGTACGTCACCCGGTACTCGTCGAAGAGCGGACGGAGTCGCACGAGCTCGGCCCAGTGGCCACCTGCCGACGCGATCGCGAGCAGCCGCTTGCGGCCGCGGGGATGGACATCACCGCTCACGATGGCGACTCCCCCACGGGACTCACCCCGGACGCTGCGCTCTGGCGTGATGCGCCGCGCACCTCAGAGGCGTAGCGCTCGGTGCCGTGGAAGGCCTGGCTCCACTCGGAACGCCTAGAGAAGATGCCGCGCCATGCCTTGGCGGACCCCTTCTTGCCGGGCAGGAGCAGTGCGAGCGGCGTCAGGAGACCCGCGCGAACCGCGGCCCAAAGGTGGAGGCAATAGAGCTCGAAGCGCCCCGCGATCGGACCGCTGAACTTGGCGTACAGCTGGGCCTTACCGCTGAAGAGCCGGACCATTTGATCCTCGCGCACGGATTCGGACGCGCCGCCGATGTGAACGATCTCCGACGCAGGGTCGATGAGCGGCCGGGCGCCATGGGAAGCACGGGCGCGCAGCGAAATATCCGCGTCCTCGCCGTACATCCAGAAGTCGGGATGGAACCCCTCAAGGTCGTTCCAAAGGTCCGTCTCCAAGAGCATGAAGCAGCCGGACACGATCTCTACTTCTCGCACGCTAGAACGGTCCCAGCCCCCGTAGCCCTCGGGGTTAAAAACAGCGCTGTTCGGGAACTTCGACGCGAAACCGAGCGCGCAGGAGAGCGAGCTCCACGGCGTCGGCTGGGCCCACGCGGACGCCGGGTTCAGCGTCCCGTCGAGGTGAAGCGTTCGTCCGCCCCACATGCGAGCCTCGGGATGTTGGTCCGCGAACTGCACCAAGCGCTCGACCCCGCGGCCCAGGGTCACCGTGTCAGGATTCAGCATCAGCACGTAGCGGCCGCGCGCCTCAAGCGCGCCGAGGTTGCAGGCGGCTCCGAACCCGAGGTTCTCCTTCAGCGCGTGGAGCTTCGTCGTCAGCCCCGGCTGGTGGGTGGACGCAAAGAGTTCCCCGATGGCCTCGGCCGACCCATCGGGGGAATCGTTGTCGACAACGATGAGGTCGGCACTGAGCGAGCCCATCTCAGCGATGAACGACCGAAGGCATTCCAGCGTGATGTCGCGGGTCCGATAGCTGACCACCACCACCGTGACGTCGACCCCGGAGTCAGGTTTCGCGGGTGAGGACTCCATGGTCTAGGCCGCCCGGAGCGGGCCGCGTCGGTCACGCTCCGTCAGGCGCGCGCGAACCCTAGCCGCGCGGGAGCGAAGGATCTTCATTCGACGTGGCTGCAGCCACTCGCCGAGGGGTTGAGCCACAGGATCGGGTGCCATCGAAGCGATCGCCGCAATCACAAACAGCATGGCCAACAGGCTCTGGGCTGAGTGAGAGATCGAGACCGCCAAGAACACGTTCAGGTGGCTGTAGATCGAGATCCCCAAGGACCAGGAGAGCAGGCGGAGGTACTTGTTCCGGTTGACGGTGGGCCAAGTCTCCCCGACGTTCTTGAAGCAGTAGATCAGGACCCAGAAGAACGCGATGACCGCCAGGATGCCCGCACGGACGCCCTCAAGGATGTACTGGTTCGTCACATCAAACATGAAGTAGCCCCAGTGGGCGGTGGAGGGGATTCCGCAGAGCCACCACTCGTCGAAGTTGTCGATGGAGCTTTGGATCAGCTTGTAGCGGTGCCAGCCGGTCGACCCCCCCACCACGTCGATTCGCGCGATGAGGTGCCAGATCGGCTGCTTCATGTAGAAGTGCAGCGAGACGAGCCCCGTGATGGTCACCCAGCGGATCAGGCGCATGTGCCGCCTGAAGTAGTACACCGTCCAGCCGACGATGTTGCAGCCGAGCACGATCAGCGGGGTACTGGACGCGCAGAACAGGACGATCGAAACGATCGCCGACGAGCCGAGGATCCCCAGAAGCCTCTGATACTTGTCCTTGCGCTTGATCTTGGCCGCCACCAACGGAAGCAAGAGCGCCCAGAAGCAGCCCGCCAGAATGGCGTGCACGAAGGGCCCCTGGGTCCGCAGCTTGCCCTCACGCATGCCGGTGAACTGAGGCACACCGCCCATAATGGCGAAGGGGTTGCGCCCGGTCTTCTTCTCGATGAAGAAGAAGAAGAACGAGAAGCAGGCCATGATGGCAAAGCCGCTCGTGGCCATGTCGACGTCACGCCAGTCGCGGAAGGACACGCGGCACATGAAGTAAATGCCGAGGATGTCGAAGCCCAGTCCGAGCCGGTAGACCACGGCGCTGACGTGGCCCACCTGAAGGATGTACCCAATGGCGCCGATCATGGCCCACGCCACGACGATGCGGTCGAGGGCCTTCGGCTTGAGATGGGTCCACTCCCCCAGCGCGATGACCCGGGCGATGCCGACGAGCAGCAAGATCCGGACGAAGTTGAAGTCGAGGCTCGCGATCACAATGCGCTGGCCCTGGGGCACGACGCAGGCGAGAGCGAGGAGCGGCAGGAGCATGTGCTTCCGGTTGACGATGCACGTCAGGAGGCTCAGGATCCCGAGAACGGCCAGACCGATCGGGTGGACCGTCGTCTGGTTGAAGAACTCCCGCGTGCCGAATCCGTCACGGACGTAGGCATCGGCGATGGCGAGGACGTCGAGCATCATCCGACGCTACTCCCCCGGGACTCCGCCCCGTGTTCGGTGCTGTGTTCGGTGCTGTGTTCGGTGCTGTGTTCGGTGCTGGGCTCGAACCTCGAATGGGCGTCCCGGGGGGTGGGCTCAAACGGCTCCACCACGAGGCGCTTGCGCAGGCCCTTCTTGAAGACGCGCTTGACGGTCCCGTAGAACGCCTGGGCCCGCTGCTTCAGGGACAGGTGCTTCAACCAGGCGTCGAAGACGTAGAAGCCCTTGTAGCGGGGAGTCGCCGCGCCGAAGAGGCGGCTCGTCAGGACGCGCCCGAAGACGGCGCCGCGAACGTGGAGAAGATTGGGCTGGGACAGCGTCAGGGCTTCCGCGGTGCGGGGCTCGAGCTCAAGGACACCGGCCTCCCGCGCGCGACGCAGGAACTCAGCGCCCTTCTGGGTGCGAGCGATCACGAGGCTGCGCCCCGCCTCTTCATCGGGAGTCGAACCGTGATACCACGGATCCCCAACGGAGATGTCGGCGAACTCGCCCGTGTGATCCGGGCAGATGCGGCAGCGCCACGGCACGAACCGCTGGAGCACCTTCCCCCATGACTCGTGGTAGGTAAGGCTCTCTTCCCGCTCGGCCTGCACGCCGCGCGCGCGGCCGGGCCAGCCCTTGCCGCGGTAGCGAACGGAGTCCACGGCCATGGGGTCGTCGAAACCCATGACCTTCAGCATCTCATGGGTTCCCTGGGTGGACGGGGCCCCCGCGCAGAAGATCGCGATGGTCACGGAGATCTTCTCGTCGAGGGCGGGTCGCAGGGCGCGGGCCTTAGAGACGGCTGCCGCGTCGCAGGGCTTGCCGATGAAGACCACCGGGGCGTTCGCGGACTCAGCGAGCTCAAGGGAGTCGCACGGGCTCGCGGGAGCGTAGCGGGAACCGATGGCACCGACGACCTCCTCGCGGGAGGTCGAGAGCTGTGTGACGTTGAGGGTGGGTACGTCCTCTCGGGCGGTGATGTGGAGCACGCCCCCGGCTCCGTCCTGCTCGATACCGAAAAGACCGAGGGCCGTCGCGGCGCCGCCCGAGCTCGACTCGAAGCGAACCTCAGGCTCCGACGCCCAGCCCTCCCATATTTCCAAGATGGGGCCCCAGCCCCGATGGAGCTCGGCGTTGACCGCCGACTTGTCGTAGGTGTGGACCAGCTCGACCCCAGGGCAGGCCGCGAGGGCCTCTTGGGTGTCGGCGCCCTGGACCACAACCGGCCGCCGACCCTGGGCCAGATCGTCCACCATGCTGACCGCCTTGGGCTGCATGTAGGCGCATGCTCCGCAGCCGCTGCAAAGCTGGCGCTCGGCAACATCTTGAATGCTCTGAATGGCGGAACTCATGGCGGGGTCGGTCCCAATGGGGACGCCTCAGGATCATCGGCAGAATCTCGTCCTGGCTCACGAACCGAATGGTCGGTTTCGAGTCTCGGCTGATTCAGCGGACTAGAAGACTTTTCCGGGCGGCGGAGAGGATAGTCTCCTCCACCGTGAATGACCTCACTAGCCCCCATTTCTGCCTCTTCGGCGCGGCGCCCGGAACCAACAACTTGGGCGTGGACGCGCTCTCCCAAGGAGTCCTTGGAGGCCTCGTATCGCGCTCCAAAGGCGCTACGTTCACGGTCTTCGACTACCGACGAGGGAAACGCGCCGGATCCTTCGAGATGGCCAAGGCCGATGGGTCTGAACAGACCGTTAGCTACGACCTTCAAGGGGCGAACCATTCGAAGCGAATGTGGCGGGGCGACACGCTCAAGGTCATGCAGATCGCGGGCCGCCTCGGGCTGCCCAACACCGGGGTTGGAGCCATGAAGCGGGCCAGCGCAGTGCTCGACCTCTCTGGCGGCGACTCCTTCACGGATCTGTACGGCAGGCACCGCTTTGAGACGGTTTCGCTGCCCAAGCGGCTCAGCCTCGACCTCGGCGTCCCGCTCGTGCTGCTGCCTCAAACCTACGGCCCCTTCACCGACGAAGGAATGCGCGCGGAGGCCGCCCAGCTCTGCCAGGGTGCTTCGTCCGCCTGGGCCCGCGACGCGCGCAGCTTTGGCGTTTTGAAAGAGCTTCTGGGCTCGGCCTTCGATCCCGCGCGTCACCGCCTGGGGGTCGACGTCGCATTCGGCATGCGTCCTCGCCGAAGAAGCGGCGGCATCAGCTCAGAGCTCGATCGCTGGATCGACGAGCGTGACAGCGGAACCGGACCTCCCGTCGTGGGCATCAACGTCAGCGGCCTCGTATGGGGCAGCCCAGAAAGGGCCAAAGGCTACGGATTCATCCTCGACTACCGCTCCCTCGTGACCCGACTCCTCGACTGGCTGCTCAAGAGCACCGACGTGCGCGTCGCCCTCGTCCCCCACGTCATCGAGCCCGAAGGGCACTACGAGTCGGACCCAGGCGCGTCGAAGGAGCTCTACGAGACGCTGGACAGCGCACAGAAGGAGCGCGTCACGGTCCTCGCGCCGCCCTATGAGCCCGCGGAGATCAAGCACGAGATCGGACGCCTCGACTGGTTCAACGGCACGCGCATGCACGCGACCATCGCCGCGCTCTCCACGGGCGTTCCGGCCTCGGCCATCGCCTACAGCCCGAAGTTCCTCGGGGTCTTCGAGATTGCGGATCAGTCCAGCGGCGTCGCGGACCCCACGACGCTCTCAGAAGACGAGGCCCTCGATATTCTGACGAAGTCCTTCGAGAACCGCGTGGCGGGGCGGGCCGCGCTGGCGGCCGCGCTCCCGGGGATCGAGTCGACCCTCGACGCCCAGCTCCACTCCATTCTGGAAGCTTCGAAGGCGCGGGCTTAGGCCAAGCGGCCCTTCGAGAAGAGAACGCCCTTGAAGCCCTCAAGGGACGTCTGGAAGCTGCGGCGGTTGAAGGCCATCGTGGCGGCCACGTAGGTCGCGACGCCGACCGCGACGGAGATCAACAGGCGCAGCCAAGGGGCGAGGTCTTCCAGCGCGTACTCGGTGTAGAGCACCGCCGCGTACATCACGGCCCCCGATGCCAGCGCGCGCACGATCGGCGCGGCGCCCTGGCGGATCGGAAGCTCGATGCTGCGCATGGCAAAGCAGAACGCGAAGAGCTCGGCCGTGAGCGTCGCCCCTAGGAGCGCGCAGCCAATGCCCACGGCGTCGTACTTACCGAACCACAGGAAGAGGCCGACCATCAGCACTTGGCCGAACAGCGAGTAGTAGAAGAGGTTCCGCACCCGGCCCGTCGCCATCAAGATAGGCGCGGTGATCGATGCGATGGAGGCCACGATGCCGTAGGCCGCCAGGATCTGGACGATGGGCGCCATGGGCACCCAGCTGGGCCCGTAGACCACCGTGACGAAATCCGTGGCGGTGGCCGAGAGACCGAACGAGAGCGGGATCGTAACGAGGCTCACGTTGGTGATCGCTGACACGATCGCTTTGCGAATCGCGGGCGCGTCGTCCTGGATCTTCGACAGCGCGGGGAAGGTCACCCGCAGGATGATCGAGAAGATTGGCTTCGATGCCGTTGTGCAGAGGTTGTAGGCGTTGCCGTAGTAGCCCAGGGCGGAGTCGCCGAGGATCTTGCCAACGACCATTTTATCCACCACCTTGGTGGAGGCACCCAGGAGGGAATTGCCCCACAGGAAGCGGCCGAAGCCGAACAGCTCGGCGGCCGCCTGGCGGCTGAAGGTCATGGTTGGGCGCCACTCGCTCATCTTCACGACGAGCAGGGTCTGCGCGAGGCGTGAGCCGAGGGTGCCTAGGACGATGGACCACGCGCCGAACCCTAGGAAGGCGAGGACGACGGAAAGCACGGCGTGCAGCACGATGCCCACCATCTCCCCCGTCGCGATCATGCCGAACTCGAGGCGCTTTTGAAGAATCGCGGTGGGGACCGTCGAGAGGGCTTCGATCAGCAGCAGACCGAAGACGGCCTGCAGAATAGGCTCGAGCCCGTCGAGCTTGTCGAAGAACGATGCCGCGTAGGGAGCCATGGCAAACCCGACCACGAACATCAGAACGTTGATGGCCGCGACCACCCAGAACATGGTGCTCGTGAACGTGCGCTCTTCTTCTTCGTTGAGATCCTTGCGCTGTACGAAGGCCGGCCCGAAGCCGATGTCCCGGAGTGCTTGGAACGACAGGATGAACGCCATCGCCATCGTGACGACCCCGAATTCGGGCTTCGTCAGAATCCGCGCGAGGATGATCGTGGTGCCCAGCCGCGCGAAGCGGAAGAGCACCATCGACAGCGCCGTCCACTTCAGGCCGAACTGAACCTTGCCCGCGTCCGACGCGCGCTCCTCGCGTACGTCGTCACTGGATGGCTCGCGGTGCTGCTCGCGGGGATCGGTCGTCATCGAACTAGGGGGAGAGACTCGGCGACGGGTGAGCGCTCGTTAGAAGCAACCTCAGGGGACCCCGTTCGAGAACCCTACCCGCTGATACCGAGCTTGCCTTCGAGGAAGCCGAAATCAGATTCGTGGCGATTAAGGATCGTTCCAAGGATTGGAACGCGGGCGCCCTCGATCAGCTCAGCGAGGGCCGTCGTCCCATCTTTGCTAGACAGTCTCGAGCGCAGAACGATCACGGAAGAGTCCACAAATGAGAGTAGGCCTCGGGCTTCCTGGGACTCAACCAAGGGCGGCGCGTCGAAGATCACGAAGCGTGCGCTGCTCGTCACCGTGTCCAGGATCTCCTGTGCCCCTGCCGCGGCCAGTTCGCCCGCGATCGCAGGACGAGCCGTGCCACCGGGGAGCACGTTGAGCCCGGGGATCCCCGGGACGTTCTTGATCGCCGTCTTGAGCTCGGTATGCCCAAGCAGTAGGTCGGAGAACCCAGGCGTCGTCTCGGCGCCGAGGTAGCTCGCAGCAGCGGGCTGGCGCATGTGCGCCTCGACAAGGAGCACATCGGCGCGCATGTTGCGCGCCAGCGAGGCCGCCGTTGCCGCCGCCATGAGAGTCGTCCCTGACTGGTGGTCCGGGCTCGTGAAGACGACGCGGACGTTGGCGTTCCCTTCGGAGAGCGATGCGATCTGGGTCCAGACCGAGTCCACGAGCGGAGCCATCACCTCGAGCTGGTCAGCCATCGCGTGGCCGCCGAACATCGTGGCCCCATTAGACGAGCTCGGGGCCGAGCTTGGGGCCGCGGCCGGAACCGCGGTCATGGTGGTGTTCTTCTTCTTTGCCATGGTGTTGCTCTAGCCGCCTAGGCGGCGCCCTTGTCCTTCACGGGACGGAAGCCCTGGTTCGTGGAGAGGTCAGGAACCACGCAGAGGACGCGGAGGCCGAGGGCGTTCTCGATCGTCTCTTGGTAGCGCACCTTGCGGTCGAGGAGCTGACGGAGCACCGACAGGCCCATGCCAAGCGCCATGCCTCCGATGAGCCCCATCATGAGCGGCTTGCTGCGCTGGGGACCTTCTTTGTCCTTAGCGAGACGCGCGTCCTGGAACACGCGGAGCTCGGAGCGGCTGTCGTCGTCCATGTAGGCGAGGCCAGAGAGCTGACGCTCCTGCTGGTTGAGCGCGTCGACCTTCAGTTCGCGCATCTCGAAGCGCGTCTTGCGCTGGCCGTACTCAACGGAGCACTCCTCCATAGCGAGGCGGCGCTCTTCAAGCTCTGCGATCCGGGCTTCGTTGGACTCGATCTTCTCGATGATTCCTCGAAGCTCGCCGCGCGTCTCGAAGTAGAGCGAGAGCGACTCCGCAAAGCCCTCCCCAAGATCGCCGCCGAGGACCTCGTTGACGCCCTCAGTTCCGTAGGGATCGGTGACCGCAAGCTTGGCGTTGATGCCCGCGATGAGGTCGCGAAGCCTCTTCTGGGTCCGCCACGGAAGGCTGAGCCGCTTGGGCTTAGGATTGCGAAACTCCGAGTCGCGAAGTTCGTCCTCCGTCTCTTTGAGCTGAATGGCGAGGCGCTTGTAGTTCGGGTTGATGGGCTTGCCGCCGCTTTCACTCTCCTCATCAGCGTCATCTGAGAAGTTGTAGTCGTCTGCGCCGCCGATACCGAGGTCGCTGGCAAGGCTCTTTGACTTGCCCAGCAGTGCGCCGCGATCAGCGTGCATGTCCGAGAGGGCTTGTTCCCGCGTCAGGATCTCAAGGTTGCAGGCCGCAAGGTCGTTCTTGAGATCGTGGAACCCGCACTGTTCCTTGAACCGTCTGAGCTCCTTCTTGGCCTCGTCCATCTCTTGGAAGGCGAGGTCTAGGTTGATCCGCAGGTCCTCCAACTTGCCGTGGGCCGAAAAGCGATCCGAGTGGCGCGCCTTCATCTGGATGATGATCTCGTCCAGGATCAGCTTGGCCTTCGCAGGGGAAGAGTCCGAGTACTTGACGTCGATGATCTGCGTGTTGCGCTGGTTCCCGATCTTGACGTTGTCCTTCAACCGGTCGTAGGCGGCCGTCTTCGCCTCTGACTCTGGCCCCTTCGGAAACGGGTCGTCGAGGCCTTTGATGCCGATGAGCCCCGCCTGCAGGTTGTGCATCACCCGCGTCGGCAAGGACGTTCCGCTGTTGTCGCCACTGCGGGGATCTGCCACGCGGAGGATCTCGCGCGCGCCGATCTTCTCGACAACGGCCTCGTAGATCGCAGGATCTTTCAGAAGCTCAAGCTCCTCGAGCAGCGCGGTCTTGCCGCTGACGCGCACCTCGCCGGTGTCGACGCCGTACGCCTGCTCGGCGCGGATTGCCTGGCGCACGCTAGGCTCGAAGTGCAGCCTCGTCATGGACGAGTACACGTTGTGCTGGGCCGCGCCTGCGAAGAGTCCAAGGAGCGCTCCGAGGATCCCGAGGGAGATGATCAATCCGCGGAACCGAGCCACGGCGTAGAGCACCAAGACCTTCAGGTCGAACGGATTCTTTGCCTCTTCGAGATCGAGCTGTGAGTGTGCGAAGTCGTCCACGGGTGGTGTCTAAGTACAGCGAAGTACGGGTACTGGGTTTCCGTCTGCCGAAGCCGATTAGTTGACTGGCGGGAAAATGTTCGGCAGCGGAATGATACGACGAACGAAGTTGTCGATTGCGATATCGATGTGGTCGATGTTCGTGTTCGGGACGAAAACCACGTCGCGGGGCTGAAGGATGACCGCCTGGTCAGAATCCCAGTGCTTGCGCCGCGCGTCGATCTTCCACGCCATGCGCTCTTCCGTCTCCGGATCCCAACGGACCAAAAGCGTGTTCGAAAGCCAAGCCGTGTTGTTCGTGGGGCCGCCGGCGCGGCCGAGGGCGTCCACGAGGCTCAGACGCCCATCGGGCGGGACGATCACGAGGCCGGGCAGCCGCACCTCGCCAAAGACGGTGACCGTGCGCGGTACCTGCTGGGTGATCACGACGCTGAGGATTGGCTCCTCGTCGAGAAGGCCCGTATAGCGCTGGGTCAGAAGCTCGTCGAGCACAGCGGGGAGGAGGCCCGCCACCGGCATGTCGTCGAGGCCGATGAATGAAGCCCGACCGTCTGCCTGAACGGTGATGTCCTGGTTGAGCTGGAACGCAGGGTCCGTGGAGACGGCGCCGACGCCGGGGGAGTCCTCGGAGATCAGTCGCACAGAGACCAGGTCGCCGGGCTCAATGACGTTCTCACCTTGGCGGAGAGTCGCGTTGATCACAGGGGCAATCTTGTCGATCCTCGGGCCCTGTGCGGTGGAGCAACTGACGGCCAAGAGGGCGAGGGCGGTGACGTTTAGGAAGCTGCGGATCATGGGTCCAAGCGGCAGAGCGCTGGGGTGGTTCGGGGCGAAGGGGTGCGAAGCACGCACCATGGCCCCCTTCGACACAACCGGCTTTCAGCATGAGACAGAAGCTCTACATCGCGGGACGCTACGAAGTCGGAGATGTAGCGTCCCTCTCCCAGAGCGCAAGTTGGGCCAGCCACGTAGGCCAACCCCGTAGATAGGCCCTTTGGATAAGCTCTGCTGGCTCTCGAGCAAGCCCTCGAGTGGCCTCAGTGCCCGCCGGCGTCTTCCGAGTGGGTGCCCTGGAGGCTCTGAAGCGCGTCGCTCCGGCCCGTGCGAACTCCGCCCAGGATGCCCCCTGGATACAGAATCAGCTCCGTGGGGATGGGCAGCCGCATGAGGTCGATCATCGTGTCGAACCCGGTTTCGTTGACCTCGTCGTCGAGGACGAGGAAGTAGTTGGGAAATTCGACCTCGGCGTCCATGAGGATCTTCTCGGCCCGAGCCCGCTCGGAGGGCACGTCGACGCTGAGGGCGATGATGCGCTCCCCGGCCGCGTGGCGCTCCATCAGCTTCGGGAGCTTGTCGATGCACGGCCTGCAGTAGGAAGCCCAGAGCTCCACCGTCACCGGCCCATCCTCGGTGATGAACTCCGGGTCCAAGCGGTGGCGGCCGCCGTCCGTGCCTTCGAAGAGCAGGGATGGGACCTTCGCCCCAAGGGCGAGCTTGAGGCCCGGCGGCAGGGGGTCCGCGAGGATGGCGGTCTTGCGCCGCTCGCGGGGGACCGCTTTGCCGAGCCCTTGGTGGAGCTTCACGCGTGCGCCGCTCTTGACGGTGCCAAAGTCCTCCATGGCGCCGTAGGGCCAGCGAACGCTGATTTGAGCGTCCTTTGCGTCCCCAAGGCCGAACAGGAGCGCGTTGGGCATGGACGAGGCGTAGCCGGCGCCCCGGGAGAGCACCTGGGCCGTCGGCCCGTCGGCACCCGCGGGGGTGACGTAGACGGTGGCACCGATGGGCTCGGCCACCTTCCCGAAAAGGCTCAGGCTCAGGAAGCCCGTGCCCTTGGGGTTGATCTCGTTGCGGAAGAGGTGATGTCGCTCCCGCTGGATGTTGTGGACGAAGAGGTCAGCGTCGC
Organism: uncultured Planctomycetaceae bacterium; assembly: GCA_964417955.1. Taxonomy (GTDB): domain Bacteria; phylum Planctomycetota; class UBA1135; order UBA1135; genus Saltatorellus. Next base: position 2,490 of record CAYQKK010000084.1, on the reverse strand, counting down.
CGTCGTCGTCAAAGTCCGTGGCGATGAGCGCGCGACCATCGAGGGGCGAATCCGCGTTCGACACGTCCGAGACGTCGACGAGGCCAGAACCCGAACCTAGGAATACCTTGGTGCGCTCTCCCCCATTGAACGTAAATCCGCGGCGATACATCTCGCGGGCCCACGGGTGCAGCTCCGCATCGGGAGAGTTGTCGTGACCAGGGTGATCCTCGACGGTCGGAGCATTCTCCGCACCTTCGAGAAGAGTCGACGCCACCACGCGGCGCCAGAATGCGCTTCATGTGTCGCCGGTGATGTCACCGGTGACGAAGCCATTCACGCAGACGATGTCTCGGTTCCCGTCGAGGTCGATGTCTGGAGACGCCGCCGACCAAGACCACCCCGCGCGGATGCCGCCCATGTCGGCCTGTTCGAAGCCCGCGACCTCGCCCTTGCGACCAAGGAACAGCTTGTTGCCGTTCGCCATCTGCATCATGCCCTGGGAGGCGTCCTCCCCGAGCTCTGCCTCGACGTCCCCGAGGAGACGCTGACCCGAGGTCGACGTGGGGCTTGAGAGGTACAGGTCAAGGCGCCCGTCGCCGTCGACGTCGGTCCACAGGGCCCCCATCACGTTCCCGCGCACGTTGACGCCCAGCTCCTCCGCAACGTCCTCAAACGTGCCGTCGCCGCGATTGCGCCACAGTCGGCTCGTGCCGAAGTTGTTGCCGACGAAGAGGTCGAGATCGCCGTCCTCGTCGTAGTCTGCGGCCGCGCTGGCATAGCTCCAGCGGCGATCCTCAAGCCCTGAGGCGAGCGTCACGTCCTGGAACTTTGCCCCATCCAGATTGCGCAGGAGAAGGTCGCGGGAGCCGTTCGAGGCTTCGATCCAAGAATCGTTCTTGGCGGCCTCCATCCGTCCGTAGCCGCAGGCGAAGAGGTCCGTCCAGCCGTCTCCGTCCGCGTCGAAGGCGGTGAGGGAGTAGGCCGGAATTCGGTGCCTGGAAAGGCCGAGCTCACGGGTGACCTCCGTGAAGTGCCCCTTGCCGTCGTTCTGGAACATCGAGATCGAGCGTCCAGCGGGCGAGTCGTCGAGCTTGCGCCACCCGACGAAGGCGACGGCCAGGTCTTGGTCGCCGTCGCGGTCGTAGTCGAAGAAAACCGCACCCGTGCCGCCGTCAGCGCCATCGAGCCCGCGGCCCTTCGCTTCGTCCACGAAGGACCCGTTGCCGTCGGCCACGTAGAGAAAGCTCTGCCGGGATCCGGGAACGAAGACGTCGATCAGGTCGTCGCCGTCCACGTCGGCCGCGGCGAGGCCGTTCCACCCGTCGCGGTCGTTGCCCGGCTCACCGAAGCGAAGCCCGTCGAAGGCGATGCCCACTGCGCGGCTGACCTCGGAAAACATGGGGTCCGCGTGGAGGAGCAGCTTGCGCTCGGTGACTTGAAAGCGGCTCATGCGCCACTCGCCCTCGAGGTTTTGAACCGCTGCCGTGGCAAGGGCGTCCAGCACGAGCGTGCCGCCTTCTTCCGGCTGGCCCACCACGTGAATGCGAATGTCAGCGAGCCCGCTCTCGACCGTCTGGTTGCGACCGGGGTCCTCGAAGGTGGCGTCCACAAGTCGCCAGCTGGACTGGGAGACGCGGGCCCAGGGGCTCAGGCTGCCCTCGAGGGCCGCCATGAAGTCGTCGCGCCTGAGGACCTCGGTGGGCTCGGAGGCGACGGTTCGCTGGACCCCTAGAGGAAGCTCGGTGGTGCTGCCGACTTCGGACTCTGCAGGGAAGAGACGCTCGCCCTCGAAGGAGGGAACGAAGGCGCTTCGAACGCCGTCGAAGTCCCGGATCCGAACCTTGTTGCCAAACGTCCCGAACCAGCCGTCGAGGGACTCATTGAGCGCCTCGTTGTCGACGGGCCCGCGCAGGGCGCGGTTGATCTCGGGAAGCGTGACGCGGGTGGCTGCGGGAGCCGCGTCTGGAGCGGCCTCGGCATCCATTTCGGTAGGCACTTCAGCATCCTTCCCGCCGCCGCAGGCTGTGATGGCGCCGAGGGCAAGGAGTGTCGTCGGGAGCACAAGGCCCCATTGGGGCGTCTCGGCTCGGTGGAAGTGCGGTGCGGTCATGACTGTTTCAAGAATACGTCTATGGGCGCTGGGCAACGTGCCTTTTCTCTGCCTGCGGGCCAGAGCGAGCGGCCGCCCATTGACTCCTCGACCAACCGGAGTCGCTGAATAGCCCTTACCTGGCAATTCGGTTGGATGGGGCGTCTCATTTGCGGACAGCTGGACTGCTGGAACGATTGCCCAACTGAGCGCTCGGCGAAGCCGAGCGGGCCCTCGCGCGCCCGCGCGAGTGGCCTGCTGGGTCTAGCGTAGGCTGCGGTACCGTCTTGGGTCTTGCCGTCTTGCGTCTTGCGGCCTGGGCTGGCCGCCGCCCGTCAGGCGGCCTCCTCTGAGTCCATGAGGTCTGAGCCACACGGGTGCTCGCGCCTTGGCGCGAGGGCCCGCGCTCGGCTCGCCCG
>CAYQKK010000083.1:4524-26077 GCA_964417955.1 uncultured Planctomycetaceae bacterium | reverse complement strand
CGGTAGCCACCGCCACCGCCACGGTAGCCGCCGCCTCCGCCGCCGCGATAGCCGCCGCCACCGCCGCGGTAGCCTCCCCCGCCGCCGCGGCGATAGCCGCCGCCGCCACCGCGATAGCCGCCGCCACCGCCGCCGCGGTATCCGCCGTCGCCTTCAGCGGCCGCGTTCTGGGCGTCGGGTCCCGTTGCCAGTCGTGCCGTCACTTCGCGTCCGCGAACCTGGGCACCGGACATCGACTCAACGATGCGGTCACCGTGGCGATCCGGGACTTCGACGAAGCTGTAGCGCGAGAAGATGTCGATCGATCCGATGGCGGAACCTTCGATTCCGGTTTCTCCTGCGATCGCACCGACCAGGTCGCCGGGACGGATGCCGTCCATGCGGCCTGCACTGATGAAGAGACGGGTCATGCCCTCTTCCACCGGCTTGTAGGAGCGGCCGCCGGCCGGAGCCGCATCGAGGCCGCTGCGGCCGTGGGAATCAGAGAACTTCGGACGCGAGGGCGCGTCCGAAGTGTTCGTGTCGTAGCTGGCTTCAGCGCGGCCAGCACCCGCCTGAGAGGATCCAGCGCGGCTAGCGCGGGCACCCGGCTTTGCTTTCTCCAGCTCGTAGCCAGCGATGCGCTCGAGCACGCCGGGCTCTTGACTACGTCGAGCCAAGCGGGCCAACGCGGCGGCGATCTCGGACGGATCGCGATCGGTTTCAGCGACGACCTCTTTCACGAGGTCGCTGTACATCTCCAGGCCATCCTCTTCCTTGAGACTCAATAGCAGGGCGGATTTAAACTGCGCCAGCGGCGCTTCTTCAACAACGTCAGTCATCTTGCTTTCTTCTTTTAGCAGGCCTCTTGGGCCTCAACCATTTGATCGGGCTCGCCAGAACGGTGGCGGCCATTGGGGTCACGTGCCTCGTGTTGTCCGCAGGTCGAACGTGACTCGGGGGCGAAAAGGCTACCCGCCCCCCCCTTTCACCGCCCATTCTTGGGGGGCAATCTGACCCTTGGGCCCAGACCAGCTCGACTCCACGCCTAATTCGCCCCATTTTGATGACCGATTCGACCCAAGAGGGCGTCAGCCCTGCTCTTCAGAGAGTAGAGCCCGCGGGGGCCGCACCGAGGCGAATCCTCCTGGGGCTCTTGGCCGTACTCGTCTTCGCGGCCGCCACGCGGGTGACGTACATGCTCTCGAAGAGCCTCGTGCTCGATGAGTTCCATAGCTACTTCCACGCAACGGCCCAGGGCTGGGAAGGGCTCATGGCGGGGCTTCTCCGGGACAATCACCCGCCGCTCACCTTTCTCGTCATCGGCGCGGCGGGCGCGGCCTTAGGGACCGCGGAGTGGGCGCTCAGGTCGCCCGCCTTCTTGATGGGCCTCGTCGAAATCGCGTTGGTCGCATCGATCGCTGGAGGATTGAACCGCCGCCTCGGGAGCCGCGCAGGCTCGGCAGCGCCCGTCTGGGCGGCTGCTATCTTGAGCGCGTCGAGCCTGCACTTCGACTATGGAACCCAGGTGCGCATGTATGCCTTCCTGGCGCTCTTTGTCACGATCAGCACCTACGCGCTGCTGATCCTGCTTGAGCGCGACGACAGGCCCGAGACTTCGATGAAGGGACCGGCGACCGCATTCGCCCTCGCCGCGACCGCCGCGTTCCATTCGCACTACTTCGCCGTGCAGTACATCGGCACGCTCTCCGCGGCGTTCCTGCTGCTGGCGCTACTCACGGGGCGCCGCCGCGCGCTTCGCGCCTTCGCGGCCTCCGCCGGAGCCGCAGTCCTCCTGAGCGGCCCATGGGCGCTCACGGGGTTCCGCCACCAGCTGACCCACGCGCTCCCCCCCGGCGGCGACGACGTGTCGATCAAGGCCCTCGCCGAGGGCTTCGTACAGCTGTTCTTTCACAACGTGCGCTTCGGCGGCCCTCTCCGCCTCGCCTTCATCGCGGGCGCCGGCCTCGTCCTATGGATCGCACTACGCGGCGTCTACTTGGGAGTCCGGGAGCGTCAGGTTCGCACGCCCATCCTGCTGCTCGCCGCGTCCGCCTTCGCCGTGCCCGTGCTCAGCTGGGCACTTGCCGCCCTTCAGCCCCGCGCGGGCTTCACCTGGCACTACGTCCTCCCGTCCGCCGCCCCCGCCGCGATCCTCTTCGCGCTCGGCGCCCGAGGTAGGCTGGCCTCCGCCGTCGCTGGCATCGCGCTGCTCCTCGCGGCGACGCTGACGTGTATGCATCTGGCGCGGCCAGCGACCGAGGACTTCCGCGGTGCCGTCGAGTTTGCGCTCAAGACCCACGGGCACACGCCGTCCGAAGAGGTCTCGCGCATTGTCTCCGTGGAGTGGCAGCCCGCACTGTTCCCCCAGGGACAGCCCTACGACTACTACGCCCCGCGTCTAGCCACGGGCCCTGCGCCCGAGCGCGAGCCCATGCTGGTAGGGGAATTCACGGTCGCCAAAATGGATCGTCTAACGTCCGCCGATCGCGTGATCGTCGTGCGGCGCTCCCTGCCCGACGATCAGCACCTCCTGCGCCATCTCACCCAGGCGTTCCCCCAAAGGAGCATCACGGCATTCGGGTTTGGCGTGGACGTTCACGTCTTTACGCGCTGAGCCCTACCGCTTTCCCGACTCCGTAACGTCGGGAAGGTCGCTCGATCCGACCCGTTGGAATCCTAGCCCTGGGATTTCATTCCGGACGCCCACCTTGAGGTTGATCACCGCTAGTGGGCCCCTGAAGACAGAACTGAAGTCCTCGGTCTGAGCGGCGATCAAGTCAGCTTCGTCAGCGGCGAACGCCAAGCGGTCGCCGGCAAAGGGCCTTGACCCCACGAGCGAGCGTCGCCGCATGGCTCGGCGAGCCGCGCGCAGATCGGGTTCAAGCCCCTCACCCATCGAAACGCATAGTTCGTCCTTATCGAAGAGCACAAGGCCGTCCACCAGGGCGAATTCGGCCACCCAGCTCAGCGTCTCTACCGCGCTGGCGCGACGCAGTCCGTAGGCCTCAAGCGCGCTCGGGTCGACCCGCTCGGCCGCCTCGAGGGCCGGCTTAAATCGCGGTGCCAGGACGACGGAGAGCCCGAGCTCGCGGGCGAAGAGCGCCGTCCTGATGAGCGGGGCGCTACCCCCGACAACGGAGGCACCTTCGCGGCCCAAGGGGCCCCCGCTCTCCGTGGGAAGCCGAACCTCAACGGGGATCTCCACGCCACTGACCCCGAGCTCGGCCACGCGCCTGAGCTCTTTCTTGAGTCCATTCTCGAATGGCTTGGTACCCGAGCCACTGAGCGATGCGTCCAGCGCGACGTACTTCCCCCTGCGGACAGAGCGCGGATAGGCCAGCTGCGGCGAAACCCCCGATGCCTGCAGGCTCTGATCCCACGCGGCAATGAAACGATCCTCCAACGCCCCCATCTTCACGGGCGCCCTGCCCCACGCTTCAGGCAGCGAACCACCGAGCTCCACGATGATACAGCGGGCGAGCCGCGCCTCGGCGGGCGCAAGCGTCGTGCGCGGCCGGCCAAGACCATCCACCACTTCGGCGGGCGTCACCGCTTCTGTCCGAGACTCGACTTGCGTGAGGTCCAGACCGCGTGCGCTGCCGAGCAGAGCGTAGGCCACACCGCGCGAGAACCACGGAGCCGCCGGCTCTCCGAGGCCGCGACGCAGCTCGGTCTGGACGAGCCCCATCAGCGCGTCGTCAATGCTGGCTGGAATGTCAGGCCGGATGGCGAGCTCATGTCCGTCCGCCATGTACCACCCGAGTTGATCGGAGTCGATTCCCTTGGGGCGTGGCATCGCCTCCGGGACAGTGCGCACGACGAGGAACTGATCCCGCGGCTCCACTCCTGCGATCGTCGCCGCCACGCGAGCCAGCTTCTCCGCGCGCGCCTTGACGTCATCCAAAGTCTCGGCCTCGGCCGCCGCGATGACAGCGAAGCCCAGCAGCAGCGGCACGATTCGACGAAACATGGCGACGGTTTCCATGACGTGGAGCGTACTGAATCTCGCCCGATCCTGAGCATCGATAAGATACGTGACAAGCCTGTGACACACGTTCGCTAGGTTGGGCTCGCCCTAGCTCGATTCGCCCCGTATCCGGGAGCATGCTTCACATCCACGCCTCACTTTGGTTGACGTTGGCCGGCCTCTGCCTCGCCGCACCCAAGCCACTCTCCCACACCGCCACCATGCCCCAACAGACCCCATCGAACGCCCTCCAGGGTGCAACCGCCCGCGCCCTGGTGGCACCGTCGAACGAGGTCATCGATGCGCTTCTGCTCGGAGACACAAAAGGCGCGCTCTCCGCGCTGGCTGAGCTGGAGACCACCGCGCCGGAGCACCGGGACGCGTGGGCTGTGTACGGAGCCGAAGCCTTGGAGCGCAGCGGGAACCTCGAGGGCGCGCGGGACTCCCTGAAGGACTTCGAAGCTCGCTTTCCTGATAGCCCGTGGAGAGCAAAAGTACGCTTCCAGCTCGCGGAGCTGAGTCGCGCTCTGGGCGAGCACGGTGACGCCGAGGGGGTCCTGCGGGCAGAGGCTGCTGCGCTGCGCAGCGATGAGCGGCGGATCGAGCTTGGTCAAGAACTCGTTGCTGCGGCCGAGGCGCTCGAGGGCAAGGCGATGAAGGCCCCTACCGATCAGGCGCGAGACACGCTGCGCACGAACGCACGCCTGCTGCTCGGAGAGGCCTACAAACTCGGGGCCTCGAAGGGCTTTCGCCGCGACGTAGCGCAGCGCCTCACGCACCTCTTCATCGGACAGTCCGACCGAGGCGAAGCGGCCCGATGGGCGAAGGCGGTCGCTGAAGGAGCCGCAGAATTGGAGGTTGGAGGGTCGACGCTGGGGCTTGAGGCCCGCCTCGTCGCCGCGCGCATGAGCCTCGGGAACGGCGGCTCCCAGCTGCACCTCGACGTAGAAAGAGAACTCACCGCCGCGCTCGAGGAGAACCGGGGTGAAGCATCCATCCTGAAGGAGCTTCGCGGATTCAGTCTCGCCTTCCTTGGCGACGCCTGGTCCATCGAAGGTCAAGCGCTGTACGCCATCGATGCCTGGGGCAAGCTGCTGGACGAACAACCTGCGCACCCGGAAAGCGGTCGCGTAGCCGCAAGGATCGCGCGGGCCTACACGAATCTCGGGCGCAACGCCGAGGCCCTTGAGGCGTGGGAGCGAGCGCGCACGCTCCCGAGCTCGGCTTCCGTGTCGGATGCACTCGCTTTCATGGTGGGCCTGATGGCCCATATCGACCGCACGGACGCCGAGCCGCGCATGGAGCTCGGCGTGCTCAGGCGGCGTGCGCTGTTCGAACGCGCTCTCCTACAAGAGGCCATGGGACGCTATGGCGACGCGATCGATTCCCACATGAGCTACGTGGCCGATCATCCCGGCGCCGAAGACTGGAATGGCGCGCAGCAGGGGATCGTCAACGCGGCCTTCGGGCGTGCAATCACCTGGCTAGAGCTCTCGGAGAACGCGTCCATCGAGGACTTGGCAGCGGCAGAGGCCGCGCTCCAAGGCTTCGCGACCGAGTACCCCCTCGATCGTCGGTCCAGCGAAGCCCTTTATCGCTGGGCGACACTTCCGGCCTTCTACGGCGAGACGTTCACGGAGAAGAGCGCTACCGACGTCCGCGCCAAATTCTATCGAAGCTCGGTGGAGCGGCTTGAAGAGATCGCGCGCAGCAGCGAGGCCGGGGACCCCGAGCTTTGCAGCCGCGCGCTCTTCCAAGCGGCGGAGATCACCCAGAACCACCTCGAGGATCCCCAGGGCGCCATCGGCCTCTACCGACGTGTCACGGGAAGCGAAAGTGCGAGCGCCACCATCCGGCTGCGCGAGATGCAGGACACGGTCCTTCGCGTCGAGACGCCAGGACTGACGCGCCCCGGCGAGCCGATGGCCGTCCAGGTCGACACGCGCAACATCGAATCGATCTTGGTGCAGGCCGTTCGCCTCGATCTCGGCCAGTACTTCCTACGGCACGGAACGACGGTGGGCATCGACCGCTTGGACCTTGACCTCATCGCGCCCGACTTCGAGGCGAAGCTCGCGGTTGAGGACTACCAGCCCTTTGCGAGCCTCCAGCGGAGCGTCAACGTACCCGCAGGGGAGAACAACGGAGAACCCGGAGTCTTCGCAGTCACGGTGATCGCCGAGGGCAAGCGCGCGACGACGCTCTGCGTGCGCTCCAATCTCGACATGATCGTCAAGCGCGCCGACTCCCAGGTTTTCGTGCTCGTGACGGAGACGGAGGGCGACGCGCCCAGGGTCGCAGAGGGCGTCGACATCACCGTCTCGTACATGGTGAACGGAAAGCGAGAGACGGCAGAGCTGCGCACCGGCGCGGACGGCATCGCCTCGATCATGGCGCCTGAGGGAACGCGATTCGGCGACAGTACCCACGTCTTTGCCACGAAGAACGGCCACGTGGCCGCGACGCACCTAGAGGGCAGCAGCCGCGGCCGCGCGGTCGCGCTGACCCCACGCGGCCACGTGCAGCTGGATCGTTCGGCGTATCGGCCCGGCGAAGAAGTCAGCTTTCGTGCGGTTCTGCGCGACGTTCGGGACGGTGAGTGGAAGATCCCAAGCCTGGGCGAGCGCGAGCTGAAGGCTGGCCAGCGCGCTCACGTAGAGCTCATGGGCCCCGGCGGCGCCGTACTTTCGCGTATCGAGTACGGAGAGATTAGCGAGTACGGCACGCTGGACGGCAGCCTTGAGCTTGACCCGGCCGCCGCGAGCGGACAATGGACTCTGGTCGTTGGAGGGCCATCTGGAGTTCGAGCCCAGACGGTGCTGACCGTAGGTGAGATCGAGGTGCCGCGCGTCGCGCTGGACCTCAGCGTTGAAGAGTCCGTCATCATGCGCGGCGAGACGGTCACGGTGAGTGCCGAGGCCGCGACCGCGTGGGGAGCGCCTCTTCCGGGCGCCCCCATTGTTTGGACCGATCCACGGGGCACCCAGATCGCCAGCACCACCGACGACGACGGTCACGCAGTGTTCGTCTACGAAACCGACCAAGCCGCCCTGGGAGCACCCCTCCACTTTCGCGCCCAGCTCCCCGAAGACGGCGGCATCGCCGCGAGCGCCGCCGTACAGGTGGCCGCGTCCGCGCTGGCGCTGAACGTGCGCTTGGAGCGGGACGTGGTACTGGCTGGAGAGACCTTCCTGGCGGCAGTCAGCGCCACGGCGCCGGACGGAAAGACCTTGCCCACCGAGGTTCGGGTGATCGCCACGCGCACTTTCTCGCCGCGTCCGGGGCGGTTCGCGGAAGAGCGTGTCTTCGATGAAGTCATCACCACCGACACGGCGGGAACCGCTTCGGTGCCCATCTCTTCAGCTTCCGGTGGCTCCCTTACGATTCGAGCCAGCGCCAACGATCGATTCGACCGCGAGGTGACGGCCCAGTGTTCGGCCACCGTTTCCGACGAGGGCGACGCGGAAGCCCTCCGGGTGCTCAGCGAGAGCGGCAGCATCGTCGCCGGCCAGACGGCCGAGGTGCGCGTGGTGGATCGGTCTTCAGAAGGTGGGCTCGCGCTGATGACCATCGAGGGCTCGACGGTCCTGGAGCACCGGGTTCTCCACTTGGAGCCGGGGGTGACCGAGCTCAGCTTCGTCGCAGCTGGGCGACACGTCCCCGACGTGCTCGTCTCTATCTCGGCGATTCGAGGGCGGCAATTCCACGAAAGAGCCGCGACGTTCCGGGTCACCCGTCCCCTAGAGCTTGCGATCGAAGCACCTGAAGAATCACAGCCTGGCGACACGGCAGAGATTGTCATTCGTGCCACCGATGGGCTCGGTCAGCCCGTGCAGGCGGAGATCAGCGTGGCCCTCGTGGACCAGGCGCTCCTGCGCGCATTCCCCTCTTCCACGGGTCGGCTCGCGGACCACTTTGCCATCCAAGGCAGCCGCACGCCGGCCTTCGTAGCCGGCGCGAGCTCGACGTTCCGCTACGACGCCGAGACGGAGGACATTGATGCTGCGATCCTTGCGGAGGGAGAGCGCGCAGCCGCCCAGAGCGATCTGGACTTCATGCGCGACGGCGTAACGGGCGCGCTCGGTTCAGCGATGTTTGATGATGCGCCCGAGGAGGTCGAGATGGCCCGAGAGGCTGCGCCATCGCCCAAGGCCATGGCAGCCGCGCCGCGCGCTGCGCAAGCGCCGAGCGGCGCAGGACGTATGGGCAGCAGGAAGAAGATGCGCGGCCCCGCGGCTCCGAGCGCCCCAGAGGTAGGCTTCGACGACCCGACTGCGTACTGGAATGCCCGCCTGATGACCGACGCACGGGGAGTCGCGAGGCTCTCCATTCCCATGCCACTGCTTGAGGCGACGTGGCAGCTTGACGTCGCCGGGGTCACCCTGGATCACCGCTTTGGCTCGACCTCGTCGAAGATGGTGACCGCGTCTGATGTGGTGGCGGTGCTCCATGCCCCTGCCTACCTGAATGAAGGCGACGAGCCGCAGCTCCGCGGGGAGATCATCCTTCAGCGCCCTCGAACTTCCGACGTGCCGGTGGAGTTTGAGCTGCGCGTTGGCGGGCTCAGCACGACAAGCGACTCCGGGCAGCGGAACGCAGAGCCCACCGAGTCGCTTCAACGCGGCAGCGCCGTTCTTACGGCAGGCTCTACGCGCCTTGCCTACACCTTCAAGAAGCTGCCCCCCATCGCCGCCGGCGGAGGCCTAGAGTTCGAGTTCAAGGCGAGCCTCCAAGGGCCGAAGCCTGAGACTGCCACGTACTCCCTCGGTAGCGCCGTGCGACCGGAGGGCTACCCCGTCTCCGATGCCGCAGCGGGTCGAACTCAGTCAGAAGAGCGGATCGAGCTCTCGCTGGGTGGAGTGGAGATCGTTGACCTCACGCTGATGGTCGGTGCGACCGAGGCCCAGTGGCTGGTGGACGCAGCCCTCGACGGTGCTAGCTACGACATGCCCCGACGACCCGGGTCCCACAGCCGCCGTGCTGCGACTCCCCTGGATCGCGGAATTCGTCAGGGCGCACTGTCCTTGGCCAGCCAGCTCCTTGGGATCGCGAAGCTTCAGGAGCACGGCGCTGCATCGGGCGGACTCCAGACGGAAGTGGCCCGCGCGCTCAGTGAACGCCGTGGGAGCCTGATCGCCGCGCTCATCAGTCGCGTGGGCGAAGATGGTGGCTGGAACCGCGGCGCGGGGTGCTGGCGTAGCCGTCACCGCCAGCCGAGCGATGTGGAGACGACGGGCCTCGTCATCGTTGCGCTTGAGTCAGCGAAGAGCGTTGGTGGCGTCGTGCCCCATGGGCTGCTGGACGACGCGCTGCGGCTGGCTGAGTCCATGCTTGAGGAAGCCGACGGCGATCGTGAACGGGCGCAGCTCTGCTGGGCCCTCGAGTCCGCTGGACGCGGCAACGACCTCGTGCTCAACCGGCTCCACCGCGAGCGGGAACGGCTCGACGCGAACGACCTTGCGCCGCTGGCCCTCGCGCTCGCGGCCGCGGGCCGACGACCCATGGCCGCCGAGGTCGTCGCTCTCCTCGGCAATGAACGTCGCACTCTCCCGACCACCGTGTCACGGCTTGCATCCATGGCCCTCACGGTCCTCGCCCGCGCAGAAGCCGGCACGGATGCAACCGCCGCGCGGGACGAGCTACGGCTGCAACGGCCGTGGTGGGAACCCGTTGGCTGCGGCCTTGCGGTTGCCGCGTCCGCCGCGGCGGGCGCGCTGCAAAGCACCAGCGATGCGCCCGTCACGTTGGAGGTGACCGTGGAGGGCGGCTCCCCTGAGACGGTCCAGCTCCGGCCGAAGGAGGCGTTCGGCGGAACGCGCGAGCTTTCCCTGCGCCTCCCCACCGACGGCGCGACGTCCGCCGCGATCACCCTGCGGCTCATCAGCGGCCCCTTCCTCGACTACGCGATCCTCGCGGAGGGCTACGCCACGACGCCGCCCGAACCCAAAGAGGGCTTCCCCTATCGCCTTGGGGCTCCGGAGCTCGGCGGCCCCTTGCCACGCTGGCGCGGACGCCCGCTGGGCGAGGGCTTCAGCGCCGTAGAGATGGCCCCGTCGGAGCGCTGGGAGAACCAGCTCGATGGCCTCGCGTTCGGCGGGGAAGGCCGGATCGCCCTCGACTTCCACGTGCCGTCCATGAAGTCCTCTGAGATGCGCCACGACTTCTTCCTCGAGCTACCGCTCCCGGCTGGCGTGACCGCAACGGTGGCAAAGGCCGGCGGGCACGGTTTCTCATCCGCAGAGATCGTCGACGGAGCGCTCCTCGCGAGCCTTCCCAGAACCGCGGGAAGTGCGCGCGTCGTGCTTGACGTCGTGGGAACAAAGCCGGGAACGTGGATCGTGCGCGCGCCGATGCTGCGAAGCGCGCTCAACCCTGCGTTGACGGTGTACGGAAAAAGCCGCCAGTTGACGGTGTACGCCCCCGATGCAGCGCCGGAGCCCTCCTTGAGGCCGACTCCTGACGAGCGTCTGTCGCGCGGCCGCTTGGCCTTTGAAGACCATGACATGGCGGCGACCATCGATGCGCTGGGGCCACTCTTCGAGCAGTGGAAGCGGTCGCTGCGCCCAAGGGCCCTTGCCGAGACGGCGAGGCTGCTCCTGTTCGCGACGCTGAAGGAAGAAGCCGCGGGCCGGGGAACCACCGATGAGCGTTCCATCGTCGACTGGTTCGAGATCTTGAAGGAGCGCGAGCCGAGCCTCTTCGTGTCCTTCGACGATACGCTGCGCATCGCCGCTGCCTACACGAGCATCGGCGAGCCCCTGCGCGCGAACCTCTTGTACAAGGCGATCATCGACGAAACCCTCGGCGAGGATCTGCGCGTCGCGGCCGCGCTGGACGAAGCGGGCGAGTGGATGCGCGCAAGTCAGATGGCCGCTCAGATCTGGCGCCGTTACCCAGACTCCCCCGCAGCCGATGACGCAGACCTCGCCCTCGCAGGCCGGCTGATCGAGCGCGGCATGGACGCGAGTGGCGCCCACAGGCTCAACCCGAAGGAGCGTAGCGCCCTCACCCTGCGCGGTATTGCTCGACTGCGTCGCAAGGTGGCGCTGGCGGACGAACGCGGCAGCGTGACAGCAGACGCTGGGCTGGCGCTCGTCGCCACCTACGCCCGGCTGGAACAGTGGACCCGGGCCGCCGAGCGCGCCGAGCTCCTCGGGCGAGTCATCGAAGACCCGATCTTCCGCGACTCATTCCGCTATTCCGAAGCCGTCGCGCGCTGGTCGGACACGGGCGGCGAGAACCCAGTGGCGGAAGAGGAGCGCGCGGTGGAGATCCTCCGGGAGATCACCGCCAAGCCCCTCGACGTAGGCCAAGGACAAAGCCAGTGGTCGCCGAATCGCGACCTCGCGTTCTACATCCTCGCCCAGGTATTCCACGCGCGGAAGGACACGGATGAGGCTGTCGAGCACTACGCGCGCATCAAGAACTCCTTCGCCGACGCCAGGGCCGCGCTTGAGGAGCTTCGTTCTGAACGGCTCACCCTCGACGAGGAAGTCGTGCGGGTGCGCCCTGGCGAGGTCGCGAAGATCGGCTTTGATCACAAGGGTCTCGACGGCGTCGACGTGCTCGTCTATCCGGTCGATCTCATGACCCTAGCGATCCGCGAGCGCGACCTCAGCCGGGTGACCGCCGTAGACCTCGCCGGCGTCACCCCCACGCTCTCGGAGTCCGTTGCGCTGGAGCGCTCGACCCTTCGCCCCGCTCAGGGCGAGATCGAGGTGGGGCTCACCGCGCCCGGCGCCTACCTCGCGATGCTTCGAGGCGGCGACGTCCATCGCTCGGCTCTGCTCCTCGCCACCGATCTCGACCTTGACGTCGTGCTAGCCGGTGACGGATCCGTTCGCGCCCAGGCCATGCTCGCCTCCACCGACACCTTTGCGGAGGGCGCTTCCGTGCGCATCATCGGCCAGTCGATCGAGTCCCAGAAGACCGACCGCCGCGGCATCGCAACGGCTGACGGAATGTGGGGCAAGGTGACGGTCATCGCCCGCGCGACCATCCAATCCGAGGGAGAGACGGCGCCGGAGCAGCACTACGCCTTCTTTGGAAGCTCTGACCCGGTTCAGCCCGAAGCAGCGGCAGAACCAGCGGTGCAGGGGGAAAAGAACACGAACTACCTAAGCAACGTGCTCCAGCAGAACTTCTCCAACTCCGCGATGCGCCAACAGCGGGTGGAGGACGACGTGCGCCGCACCCGCAAGGGAGTGCAGGTGCAGCAGGCCAAGTAGCGGCGTCAGTCCTGCTCCTCGGCGCGCTTCCTGTCGCGCTCCGCCTTTTCTTCCTCGGTCATCAGGCGAAGCATCATCTCAGGCTTGGAAAGGTCCTGCTCGGGCCTTTGCATGCTCGCTCTCTCCTCTTTGGAAAGAGTCCGGTAGTCGATGATCTCGTCGTTGTGCAGGATCCAGATGGGGAAGTTGTGCTTCTCTAGCCACTCGACTTCCTCGCGTACGGCCCGGGCGCCCTCGCGGTACATGCGGATCTGAATCTCCAGCTCGCGCCGGGACTCATCCGTTTCGACAATCGCCTCGATTTCATCGGGCGTCATCTCGACGTAGTCATCGAAGGAGTGCACGGGCTCGGAGTGCTTGGAACCGTTTCCAGAGGTCTGCGTCATGGATCGTTACGTCTTTGGGTTTCTGTTGGCTTGCGACCGTCGTGAGCAGATTTGTGGCATTGTCATAGAGAGTCCACGCATCGCACAGGGGCTTGTAGATCGTCTCGAAATTCACGAGGCTCCGCCAGTACCGCCGCACGATGACGTCCTTGGGGATGTCGTGGCCTCCGCGGGAAACTCGCTGGGCGACTCGCAGGACCGACAGCTCGGGCTGCGCTAGGGTCACATAGCCCACGCGCAGGACGTAGCCTTCAGCCTTGGCTTGGGCCAGGAAGCGGGCGATGCCACGGGACGCGAGGGTTGACTCGAAGGAGAAGCTCTGCTGCGCCTCGCGGCACTCCCGCATCCGAGTCAGCATCATGCGCCCGGCCTCGACCGCCGCCCCGTCAGGATCGTGGGGCGAGACCCCAC
The DNA here is from genome assembly GCA_964417955.1 of uncultured Planctomycetaceae bacterium. Lineage (GTDB taxonomy): Bacteria > Planctomycetota > UBA1135 > UBA1135 > Saltatorellus. The sequence goes on along the minus strand of CAYQKK010000083.1, from coordinate 13,103 downwards.
GGGCCATGAAGTCCGCGTTGAGGAACTTCCCCTCGTGCAGCCCGTACGGCAGTATCCGGGCCGCCGTCGTGGTCTTACCGGCCCCGTTAGGGCCGCCCACAACGATGACCTCCGGACGTTTCGACGATGACGTGTCGGCGCACATAGCTGCTTCAAAGAATAGCTCATCCATCCTCGAAAGGACCGGATGAGAGGCCGAACGGCTTCGACTTCCCTCTTACCGAATCCCTAAGGATTCGGTCCTGGCCCTGAAACGCTCCGCCAAGTCGAGCTCTTCAGAAGTTGGAACCGGCATCTCGGCAAACGGAGCCGCGCTATCCGACCTGCGATAGTAGTGCACCTGGTCCGGCGAGAACTCAAGGCTCACCGCGCGGTCGCCGACGATCAGGCAGCCGCCGCGAATGCCCCGGCGCGTGAGGCCCACGACCTCTTGGCTTCCACTGAGTCGAGCGCCGGGGAACAGCGAGCGACCGTCGATGTCGTAGCGCGGCTCAAAGCCCAAGGAATCGAGGACCGTCGGACCGACGTCGGTCAATGTCGCGGGCAACTCGATGTCGCCGCGCAGGCTCGCCGCCAAGAGGTTCGCCTCCTCCGGGGTCGCGGCAACTGGCTGCGGAAAGCGGATCATGATCGGCACCTGAAGGGCGCCTGGATCGAAGGACGGGACGAGCCCGTACCGTCCCCCTTGCCCAAGCGCGGCGGGACGCAGGCCAACGAGGACGAGAACAGGCGGCGTGCCTCGGCGCCCGACGAAGGCCCCTGCCAAGCGCTTGAACTGAGCGTCCACCATCGCGATCTCGGAGGCGTGGAGTTCCTCAAGCCGAGCGTGATCGTCGTCTGTGAATTCATCCCTTCGCCGCAGCAGCTCTGCATGGCTGAGCCCCGCCACGATCGGGCCCTCGTAGGGAACGTCCGCCTGGGGAACGAGTCCCGCGTACAGGTGATGCGGAGGCCTTGGGTCAGCAAAGGTGGCCACCATGAGCGCGGGGCCGCTGACTTCTTTGAGCCACGCGATCGCCGCATCCGTCACTTCGTCGGCACGCGCACCACTGATCGTGGCGGCGCTCCCCGGAAGCAGCGTCGAGCCGAAGCCGGGAACCTGCTGGCCCGAGTCCGCGCCGGAAGCGGCCTCCATCGCCCATCCCTTACCGACGTCCGCGCCGGGAGTGAGTACCGGCGGCAGGTGCTGCTCATGCCCGAGGATCAGGGCCGACTGGTACCCATCGTGCTGGAGCGTCTCCGCCAGCGAAGGCGTCCATGGCTCACCGTCAAGATGGGCCGCGCGCCGTCCGGACAGAAGCGAAGCAAGGGATTCGTCCGGCCACGGGGAAGGTGTGAACCCGTCCACGTAGACGGTGCCCTCCTCGGCGAGTCGATCGAATCCCGCTGTGGGCGCGAGGTCTCCGCCGAAGACCTGAATGTCCCCCAGGGAAAAGCCGTCCACCGCCACGATCAGGACGTCAGGACGTGGGACGTCCTCACGCCCTCCGGTTGCGGCGCCGGAGCCCGCGGCCTGGCTCGGGTCGCCGCAGCCACTAGATAGAGAGGCAGCACAAAGAAAAGCAAGAACCGCGAGGCTGCGCGTCACGGGGCGTTGGAGTTTCGTCACAGACGTCAGGATCTATCTCCGCGGGCGCGGAGCGTCACCTTCTTCGCTATTTCTTTTCCGTCTCGCTCGATCGTCACTTCGATGACGTCTCCGGGGCTCGCCGAGCCCAGGAGGCCGCCAAGATCCCGGGCGCCTTGGATGTCCTCACCATTCCAGGTGAGGACGCGGTCTCCGGCCTGCAGTCCGGCGGCGTCGGCCGGGCTGTTCTGGGTCACGCTCTCGGCGAGGACACCGCCCCCAGTGTCCGTGTAGACCGGCCGGATACCGAACATGACCCGTGATCCAGCGCGGGGCGACGCGGCGACGCTTGGAGCAGCTTCCGCGGGAGCGGGCTCGGTGTTCGAGTTCGCCTGGAGTTCCGCGGAACGCAGCACGGTTCGCTCGCCATCCCGGAGGACGGTAAGCGTGACCAGGTCGCCGACCCGCGCCGCATTGAGGGTCGCGGTCAAGTCCGTCACCGGGGATCCATTCCACTCAAGCAGCAGGTCACCGGTCCGCACGCCAGCCTCCTCGGCCGTCGAGCCCGCGGAGACCGATGTCACGCGTAGGTCGGATGCGTTGCGCAGGGATACGCCGAGGCGGACCTTCCGCTTGGGCCGGCGGCGCTGCCCCTCTCCCCCCACTTCGGGCGGGCGCTCCGCGTGGGGTTTGAATCCGAATGGCTCTGGGCGCTGGGCTGCGGCCAACGCAATGTCGAAGAAGAGCCGTGATGCATGCACAGCATCCACGCGGTTGATCAGCGAAGACACGTCACGGGGCGTATGCCGGTCGTCGTGCAGGTGCTCAAGGATGCCGAAGAGAACGGGGACCTTCTCGGCCTCGAACTTGACCTGATCGCTTCCGCCCCCGGAGTGAGGCCTTTTGATGACGGTCAGTGGCGATGCATCGGTGATGGGCGCAACGAACTCGTTCAGCCCATGCCCGGTCTCAACGCCGGCCAACTTCATGCGCTTATTCTCAATGCGCCCGATCATGTCGAAGTTCATCATCAGCGTGTGCTGAGCGATGGGCGCCACCGGGTTCTTGACGTAGTACTGCGAGCCGTGCAGCCCAGATTCCTCAGCGCTGAACCCGATGAAGACGATGGAGCGGCGGTCGCCCTCCGACCCGGCGTAGGCCTTCGACATCTTCTCCGCGATCAGAAGAATCCCTGCGCAGCCTGACGCGTTGTCGTCGGCGCCGGGGTGGAGTTTTTTACCGGGGACCCCAGGGGCCGCGAGCGAGCCGAAGCGGCCCATCCCGAGGTGATCGAGGTGCGCGCCGATCGTCACGTACTCGTCCGCGAGACGCCCCCGCCCGGGGAGGACACCGACGACGTTCTCGGCCACGGTTTGATCCCGCCCCATGTCCACATCGATGGAGACCTTGCCGGAGAGCGCGAGCGCAAACGTTCCTTGGTCGGCCCGCTGGCGGCAGTCGTCGAGGGACAGGCCGCCAGCAGAAGCGGCCATGAGTGCCTCGCCCGCTGCGGTGGTCATGTGGAGGACGGGGATATCCAACATGCTCGACGCAACGCCGCCCGCGGGGCGTAGGGAGTTCACCCGAGGATCAGGGGTTCCCGGCGGATTCACAATGATGATCCCGGCGGCGCCGCGGTCGGCCGCCGCGCGGACCTTGCCCGTGAACTTCGTGTGGTTCGTCCAGCTCTCGGCGCCGCCGCGCCACTTGCTCCAGCCGTTGGGCCCCATGGGCTCGAAGCGCAGCAGCACCGCGATCTTCCCGTCGAGGTCGAGGTCCGCGGGGAAGCTCGTGTAGCCGTCAGGCCCACGGTCGATGCCATAGCCCACGAACACGGCTTGGGCCGTCACGGACCCACCGGAGCCGAGGGTCGTCGCGGTGAAGTCCTTCTTGGCGCCGTGCTCGAAGCTCACGGCACCGTGCTCTGAACCTGCTCCCGGACCGTCCCCACCGCTGAGCGCAAGAACCGCGCGACGCACCATCAGCGTGTTGCGCAGTCGAAACGGCTGCCGATAGCTCGCCCCTGGCTGGACGGCGATCGTGCCGTCGGCGTTCTCTATCTCCTCGGGGAACGGTGCCCGGAGTCCAAACTTCTGGAAGTGGAACTCCATGTACTCCATCGCACGTTCCATGCCGCGCGTCCCTGGGAGACGCCCCTCCATCCACGGACTCGCGAGGATCGTCAGGTGGTCGTTGTACGTCCGAACCTCTTCGGAGACGGACGCCAAAGCCTCGGCGATCACGGGCCGATCTTCGCCTTGGACTCCTTGCCCGAGGGCATCGTCCATCAGGACACCTGAGGAGATACCTGCGGAGAGACAGAGCACAAGTGCAGCGTGGCCGGCACCCAAGGGGAGCCGCCGCGGGCGCCGCATTGGAAAGGCGCCTGAGGTTTCGGGAGAGTTCAAGGTCATAGGGTTGGAACCTAGAGGCGGGGTGGCCGAAACTTGGGAGCACTGAAGGTCTCCGTTTCGGCGGCGGTATCGTAGAACGATTCGCCCCGGCATTACCCCCCCGTGATTGGATCCGGCGTAAGTTCGACGTTCGACCCCTACCCTGTCTGCCCCCATGCCGCTGCCCGACTTCCTCACCCGTACCGCGCTCCCCCAAAGGGCTCGCCGCGCGATGGCATGGGTCCTCGCAGCCCTCTGCTTGGGCCTGGGTCCTTGGCCCAGCGCAGGCGCGGCGCCGGCTGTAACTCCCCCTGCGGCTGTAACTCCCCCTGCGGCTGGGACTCTCCTTGCAGCCGGGGCGGAGCTCGACCCGAAGGACGGTCCTGACGTGGACCTGCGCGTGGCCGTCGAAGATGATGAGGTCCGACTCAGCATCATCACCAATCTCGCGTTCCTCGACGCGACCACCGAGGCCCCCCGCGAAGAGGAGGGCACCCTGGCTCCGACCGAGGCCGCCGACGCGATGGAGGCGTTGCTAGAGCTCTTCTCATCGAAGAACACCATCGAGATCGACGGCGCCACCGTGCGGCCCGTCCAGCCGGACGTGCGCACCGACTTCGAATTCGACCCCGGTGACCCTACGCTCTTCCCCCACTTTGTGCGCTATGGCGCCCGCGCGGTCGCAAAGACGCGACTGACCCTGCGCTATCCCTGCAAGACTCCGCCGCGCCGCGTCTCGATCACGTGGGGCGTCTGGCCCCGGAACGAGCAGGCCGCGCTGCCAGACCTCCCCGTGCCGTCCATCCAGATCCTCGCCCTCATCGCAGCCGATGGCGTGGACCGCGTCGTCACCTTCCAAGAGAGCGAGCCGCAGTTCATTTGGCATCGCGCGGCCGAAGAGGGCCGAAGCCGATTCGCGGAAGTGCCGGCCATTTCGGAGAGCCAAGAGCCACGCGCCCCCTGGGGAGCCGCCGCCGGCGCGGTGCTCGCGCTTCTCTGCGCGATCAAGGGTCCGGCCTCGCTGCGACGGACGTTGTTCGGTCCGCTCGCCGTGGGCTTTGGCGCGCTGGTTGCGCTGCAGCTAAGCACGAAGAACGTCGAGCTTCCCACGGAGGCCGAGGCCCTCGCGATCTTCGAGCCGCTGCACGAAAATATCTACCGCGCGTTCGACTACACAGACGAAGGCGCCGTCTACGACGCGCTGGAACAGAGCGTCGACGGAGATCTCCTCGCTGGGCTCTATGACGACGTGTACCGCAGCCTCGTCCTCCAAGAGGAAGGGGGTGCCGTCAGCAAAGTCACCGAGGTTCGTCACGTCGATATCGCCGTGGAAGAGATCGGACTCGTTGGGGCTGACAAGCGCGCGGGATTTCGCCTCCAGTGCGAGTGGCAGGTGGACGGCGCGGTGTACCACTGGGGCCACGCACACACCCGCACGAACGAGTACATCGCGCGCTACACAGTCCACGCGGGGGACGCGGGCTGGCGGATCGCCGCGAGCGAGCCCATCGAGCAGCGCCGTGTGGACGCGAAGCCCCTTGCGGATCTCGACATGGGTAACGAAGACCGCTGGCGTCCAGCCGCCGAGGACGAAGATCGTGATTTCTGAAACAACGAGCGCCGCGTCCATCCGCGGCATGAGCTTCCGCCGAGAGGGATCCCGTCGAGTGGGCTCCAATCGAGAGGGCAGCGGGACGGACATCGCGCCCTTCGAGCTACACGTTGCGGACCTTGCGCTGAGCCCCGGCGAGACCGTGGCGTGCATCGGTCCGAGCGGCGCGGGGAAGACAACGCTCGTGCATTTGTTCGCGGGCATTCTCCAACCGGACGCAGGCGAGATCACCCTCGCGGGACAGCGCCTCGACCGAATGAGCGAGCGCGAGCGGCGCGTGCAGCGGGCCAGTCAAGTGGGCCTCGTGTTCCAGGAGTTCGAGCTACTCGACTACCTGAGCGCCCTCGACAACATTCTGCTGCCGATCCGATTGGGACGCGGCGACGTGGCGGGGGCGCGCGGCCGCGCCCAAGAGCTCGCCGACACCCTCGGCGTAGGTCAGCTCCTCCGGCGCGTCCCCCAGCGGCTCAGTCAAGGGGAACGCCAGCGCGTCGCGATTGCACGGGCACTTATCGCGTCACCTGCCCTCGTCCTGTGCGATGAACCCACCGGGAACCTCGACCCGAAGACCGCGGGCTCGGTGCTCGACCTACTGCTGTCGGAGTCCCGCGAGCACGACGCGGCGCTCCTGATGGTCACCCACGATCACTCGCTCTTGGAGCGCTTCGACCGGGTCATCGACGTGCGCGAGCTTGGGTCCCCGGAGGCACCGACGCCATGAGCGGGCTCTTTTACCTGGCCCTCTGCCACGCACGGGCCCACGCGGGCCGCAGCTTGCTCTTGGTTCTGTGCATCGCGTTGGCGCTGTGGGTGCCGCTCACCGCAGGCGTGCTCGCGAAGCGCTACAACCGTGACCTGCGATCACGCGCTGAATCCACGCCGCTGCTGGTGGGCGCGCCGGGTAATCGCTACGACCTGACCCTCGCGGCGCTCTACTTCCGGCCCTCCGAGCGCATCGACACGATCACCTACCGCGACCTCGACAACCTGCAGGCCGAGGGGCGCGGCGTCTGCATCCCGCTGCACCAACGCTTCACCGCGCGGGGCTACCCGATCCTAGCGACGAGCGTTGAATACGCGGAGTTCCGGGACATGCGCGTCGCCGCTGGTGACGACCCTCTTCGGATTGGCTCCTGCGCGCTCGGGGCCGACGTCGCGAAAGAGCTCAATCTCGGCCCCGGGGACTACCTGTACTCGGACCCGACGGAGCTGTACGACATCGCGCGCCCACCGGGCCTCAAGATGCGCATCGCCGGGGTGTACGCCCCCACCGCCTCGCCGGATGACGGCGCGGTGTTCTGCGATGTGCGCACGGCATGGGTTCTCGAGGGCATCGCCCACGGCCACGAGGAAGCGGACGAGATCGACGAAGAACTCGTGATCTCGAAGACCGACGACTCCGTCTCCATCAGCGGTGCGTTGATCGAGTACGCCGAGGTCACCGAGGCCAACGAGGCAACCTTCCACTACCACGGGGACACTTCGCTCCTGCCGCTGACCGCCGTCCTAGCCATTCCGAACAGCCGCAAGGACGCGACGCTTCTGAAGAGCGGCGTCAACGCGCGGATGCCCCTGCAGGCGGTAACGCCGAGCTCGGTGATCGACGACCTTCTCGGGGTCGTATTCCGGGTGAAGGCGTTCTTTGACCTCGTGGGCGTCTTCTTGGTGATCACGACGGCCGCCCTCGTGGCCCTTGTGTTTCTCTTGTCCTCGCGTCTGCGCACGGGTGAGATGCGAACCCTCCATCGCATCGGAGCTCCGAAGAGCGCAGCTCGTACCTTGATTGGCATCGAGATCCTGGGGACGCTCGTCGTGGCTATTCTCCTTAGCGTGGCGGCCACCGCGGCCACCCTGCGCCTTCTTCCTGACCTCGTCGCTTCGTTCTGATGTCTCGTACCATCGCCATCGTCCTCCTGTTCGTGGTGCCGCTATTCGGTTGCGGCGCTGAGTCTCCGACAGGTGAGGCGCGCGCGGGCATCCGCGAGGTGGTTGCCGTCGCGAGCGCACCCGCGGAGCTCCTCGCCTCGGTCACGGTGAACCCCGCGGACCTTCAGCGCATCGGCGACGAATGGAAGGCTGACTGGTCCCCCACCGACGAGGATCTTCGAGCTATTGTTACCGCGCGGCGCGTGATGCTCATGGGCAACGAGTTTGAGCCCTGGGCCCAGCGCGCGGGGCTCCCGCCGAGCCGCACGATCGAACTAAGCGAAGGACTGAGCGCCGACGACATGCTGTTCACGGCGACGGTCACCCACACCCATGGTGAAGGGCCGGCGCACAACCACGGAGGCGTGGTCCCCACGACGTGGACCGACCCGGCGCTCCTGCGCGCGATGATCCACGGCGCGGGCGAGCTGCTGGCGGGGGCGCTGGCGGTAGAGGACAGCCCAGCCGCCGCCGACGCCGCAGTGCAAAGGCGCCTAGCGCTCGAAGAGCAGCTCAAGGACTACGAGTCGGCCCTCGAAGAGCTCAAGGCGGGGCTGGCCGGCCGCAGGCTCTTCGCAACGGCCCACGGCCTTGAGTACGTGGCCCGGGCGGTGGATGCGGAACTGCAGGTGACGCTCCTTGAGGCTGGCCCCGACGGAAAGCGCAACGACCACGCGGCGGCACTTCTCGAGGCAGCCGCCGAAGAGCCGGGGCACGCGGGCGTGCTCGTTTGGCTTGGCTCCGTCGATGAAGAGTTTGCGGAAATGGCCTCGACGGAACTGGGTCTCAAGTCCGTGGCGTTTGATCTTGGGCGCGGCGGCAGCGGCGCGACGGTGCTGAGTCGCTTGGCGGCTAGCGTGCGTGCGGTGAAGGGAGCTGTGTCGGGCGGGTAGTGCTGGGATCGGCAGCGACTCGCGGGGCTTCGGTGGGCCCTTGCGCTGCGGCGCGAGTGGCCCTCTAAGTCCTACGTAAGCCGCGGTACCGGCTTGCCTCTTGCCGGCTTGGGCCCGGGGGCCCCCCCCCCCCCCCCCGCCGCCCCCCCCCCCCCCCAGCCAACCCGCGCCCCCCCCACCCCCCCCGG
>CAYQKK010000083.1:0-4514 GCA_964417955.1 uncultured Planctomycetaceae bacterium | reverse complement strand
CCCCAAAAGCCCTACGTCCCCCGGGGTCCCGGCTTGCCTGTTGCCGGGTTGGGCGGGCCGCCGCCCGTCAGGCGGCGGCCAGCCCAGCGCAGCATGAGGCAAGGCGGCCCCAGACTAGGCACCGGATGCAGCGACCAGCGGGGTTGAGTATCGTCTGGGCATGAGCACGATCTTCGACCGCATCCTCGACGGGGAGCTGCCCTGTCATCGCGTCTTTGAGAACGACCACGTCCTGGCGTTCTTGGACATCGCGCCGATCAGCGCCGGGCACACGCTAGTGATTCCAAAAGAGAGGAAAGCCAAGCTACACGAGCTGTCGGACGATGCTGCGGCTGAGATCGGACGCGCCCTGCCGCGGATCGCGCGCGCGGTGTGCAAGGTCTCGGGCACCGACGACTACAACGTGCTGCAGAACAACGGAGCGCCCGCCCACCAGGCGGTCTTCCACGTGCATTTCCATGTGATTCCACGGCCAAACAAGGACAGCGGCCTCGGCATCCACTGGGCCCCCATCGACGCCCCGGACCCCGCTGTCTACGCTGAGAAGCTGCGGGCCGCGATTGCGGAGGACGCGGCATGAGCGGCTCGATCTTGATTCACGGGGGGCGTGTGGTCGGCCTCGACGGCGTCGCCCACGAGGATGTTCTCATCGAGGACGGGTTCGTCACCGAGGTGGGCAAGGGCCTCGAGGGCAGCCCCCGGGTGAAAGCGGCCCAGGAAGCCGGGGGACTCGAGCGGTTCGACGCCACCGGGAAGCTCGTCTTCCCCGGCCTGACCGACCCCCAGGTTCACTTCCGTGAGCCGGGTATGACCCACAAGGAAGATCTCGCCTCGGGCTCCCTTGCGGCGCTCGCTGGCGGCGTCACCGGCTTCATGGAGATGCCGAACACCAAGCCCAACACCGACAGCCCCGAAACCCTGGCGGACAAATTCGAACGCGCCAGCGGCCGCGCGGCCTCGGACTACGCCTTCTTCCTCGGCGGGACCCACGAGAACGCCGAGCAGCTAGGCCAGTGGGAATCCACCCCAGGCTGCGCCGGGATCAAGGTCTTCATGGGCTCCTCGACGGGCTCGCTCTTGGTGCCCGACAACCCCACCCTGGAGCGAATCCTGCGCACCGGCAAACGGCGCGTCACCTTCCACAGCGAGGACGATGACCGCCTCAAGGTCCGCTACGAGGGCCTCCCCACGGATATCCACGTTCGGGAGCACCCCCATATTAGAGACGTGGAGTGCGCGATGAGGGCGACGACGCGGCTCCTCGACCTCGCCGAGGCCACGGGGCGCCCCATTCATATCCTTCACGTGTCCAGCGCCGATGAAATTCGAGCGGTGAAGGAGCGTGACCTTGGGGACCTGGTGACGGTGGAGCTCACCCCCAACCACCTCTTCCTGGAGGCTCCTGGCTGCTACGAGGGCGAGCACGGAAGCTGGGCTCAGATGAATCCGCCGGTTCGGGACCGTGCCCATCAAGAGGTGCTGCGAGAGGCCGCTGCCGACGGCACCGCAGCCTGCATCGGGTCGGACCATGCGCCGCACTCCTTGGAAGAGAAGGCAAAGCCCTTCCCCTACTGCCCGTCGGGGATAGCCGGGGTGCAAACGACGCTACCCCTTTTGCTGACGGCAGTTCGGGACGGCTGGCTGCGCTACGAGGACATCGTTCGACTCTGCGTCGCAGGCCCCCAGCGGGTGTACGGCGTGAATGGGCGCGGGCCGCTCGCTCCGGGCGCCTTGGGGCACGTGGCCATCGTCGACCCGAGCATCGAGGACACGGTGGCAGACCATCCGTTCCACAGCCAGGCGGGGCATACGCCCTACGCGGGCTTTAGGCTCGCGGGCTTGCCCGTGGTCACGGTGCTCCACGGCCGCATCGCCTACCAGGATGGCGCCTTGGTGGGCTCGCCCGCAGGGCAGCCGATCCACTTCGGATGAGCCCCCCGTGAGAAGCGCCACCCGGAAACGACTTCCCAGGCGTGGCTGATCGCCCTGATCCAAGCGCTCGACAACCCGGATCTTGGCGAGGGGCCTTGAGGGCTCCCCAGAATCCGTCGATGTTCCGGTGAAACCCTTGGCTCGGCGTCGCTTGAGGCGCTCGTGCCCGGATAGAATCGCGCGCAAAATTGGTGCGGAAAGCTATCTCTCCGCCGCTGGCGCGCGAACGCGATGCTGACGGGAGACCGATGGCATTTCGCCGCACGGCCCTCCACTGCACTCCCGCCCTACGTACGCCTGCGCCCTACGGCCGCCGGCCCCGTTTCTCGACGAACTCCACAGTCCATGGCCACGATCAAAGCCAAGCGAGGTCTCGATCTCCCCATCCACGGAGCCCCCAGCTCTGAGGAAGTCGCAAGTCGACTCGATGTGACCCGCGTCGCACTGCTGCCCCAGGAATACTGGGGCGCCAAAGTGCGCCTTCTCGCCCAGGAGGGCGATGAAGTCCGTGTGGGCACGCCCCTTTTCGCGGACCGCCGCGACGAGAGCGTCATCTACACCTCCACCGCCGCCGGCAAGGTGTCCAACATCTTCCGGGGACAGCGCCGCGCGGTCCTCGCGATCGAGGTCGAAGCGAAGAACTTCACCGACGCAGAACCCTTCGACAAGATGGACGTCGACGCCGCTTCCCCCGAAGCGATCAAGACGGCCCTCTTAGGCTCTGGACTTTGGCCGACGATTCGTCGCCGCCCCTTCGACAAGGTCGCGCTGAGCACGGACGTCCCCGCGGGCATCATCGTCCAGGCGTACGACTCCAGCCCCCTGGCGCCCGACCTCACGAAGGTCGTCGAAGGCCGTGATGACGACATCGACGCCGGTCTCGCCGCGCTGAACAAGCTCACGACTGGCCAGGTCAGTGTCTGCGTGAAGGACGGCGTGAAGTGGGGCAAGTTCTGCGAGGACGGAATTCAGGTCCACCACTTCAAGGGCCCCCACCCCGCCGGCACCGCGGGCTTCTCGATCCACAAGCTCTGCCCCGCGGGCGCGAACCGTCCGGTGTGGCACGTCGGGATCCAGGACGTCGCGGACATCGGCATGCTTTTGCGCACGGGCAAGCGCCCGACCGATCGCATCGTCGCGATCACCGGGCCGGTGGCGAAGACGCCCCAGCTCGTGAAGACCCGCCAGGGCGCTGACCTCACCGCGCTCTGCAAGGACGCATCGAATGCCACCGAAACGCGCATGGTCAACGGCTCGGCTGTCTGGGGCAACAAGGCCGCCGCAGAGGACCACAGCCACTACCTCGGGCGCTGGAACACCCAGGTCACACTGCTCGAGGACGCCGTCAAGCGCGACCTCGTCGGCTGGATGCTCCCGGTCAGCGGCCGCTACACGCAGACGAACACGGTCTGGGACAAGTTCTTCCGCAAGACTTTCAAGTACGACACCGACACGAACGGCAGCCTCCGGGCGATCGTTCCCATCGGTCACTACGAGTCCGTGATGCCCCTCGACGTGCTGGCGACCCAGCTCATCAAGGCCCTCGCATCGAACGACCTCGAAGCCGCCGAGAAGCTCGGCGCGCTGGAGCTGGCCGAAGAAGACCTCGCGCTCTGCCAGGTCGTCGACCCCTCCAAGATTCCGATCACCGACATGCTCCGCGACATGCTGACCACCATCGAGAAGGAAGGCTAGTTCCATGAAGTTCCTACGTAACACGCTCGACAAGGTCGAGCCGCTCTTCGAGAAGGGCGGGAAGCTTGAGAAGCTGTACCCCGTCTACGAGGCGGCGGACACGTTCCTCTACACCCCCGGACACCGGACGGCCTCGGGCCCCCACGTTCGGGACGGCATCGACCTCAAGCGCATGATGATCATGGTCGTCATCGCGCTCATCCCCTGCACGCTGTTCGGGATGTGGAACATCGGCTTCCAGAACTACCGCGCGACGGTGGACTGGAACGCGGCGCCGCTCGACGCGCCGATGATCGAGGCACTGATCTATGGAGCCATCAAGTTCCTGCCGGTCTACATCGTGACGATCATCGTCGGGGGCACGATCGAGGCGATCTTCTCGCTGATACGCAACCACGAGATCAACGAGGGCTTCCTCGTCACGTCCTTGCTCTTCCCTCTGACGCTGCCGCCGGACATTCCGCTGTGGCAGGTCGCCGTGGGCATCGCGTTCGGCGTGATCGTCGGCAAGGAGATCTTCGGGGGCACGGGGATGAACATCCTCAACCCGGCGCTGACGGCGCGGATCTTCCTCTACTTCGCTTACCCGGTCGACATCTCTGGCGACCGCGTGTGGGTCTCGGGCAGCGGCGTCGCCGCGGGCACTGAGGGCGCGTGGATCGACGGGGCCACGGGCGCCACGCCCCTCGGCTACTTCGCCTCCAACGGCAACGCCACCGAGGCGATGGCCCAGGCGGGCGCCCTCGACATCTCCTGGTTCGACGCCTTCATGGGCTGGATTCCCGGTTCGATGGGCGAGACCTCCACGGCCATGTGCCTCATCGGTGCGGCCATCCTGATCTTCAGCAAGGTCGGCAGCTGGCGCATCATGCTCAGCTGCGCCCTCG
>CAYQKK010000082.1:23362-26386 GCA_964417955.1 uncultured Planctomycetaceae bacterium | reverse complement strand
GCTGCGCGAAACGCAGTGGTCTGTCGATTCTTAGCGCTTATTTCAGGCCTAGGCGAATAGGTCGCTGAAGCGCACAACCCGAAGCCCCTTTTCGCGTGCGCCTTCCAACAGGGCGCGCGTCGTCGCCAGGACGAACTCATTGCGCGGCCCCGACCGGTCGAGGTCGTGGAGCAGTGCGACGCCTCCGCCTGTGGCCAACAGATCGAGGGCGGGTGAACGGCTTGGAAGCTCGGCGAAGGAATCACCGGAGTCGTGGGTCCACCACGCGAGGCGAGCGCCGCGATGCTTGGCTGCCAACCAGGTCGGAAGGACAAGCTTGCCAAAAGGAGGCCGGAAGGCGATTGGGTCGACGGCTCCGCAGGAGACCACGGCGCCACAGCCCCTGGCGAAGTCTTCCCGAAGCGCACCCGGGAGGTTCTTCCAAGCGTGCAAGTGGTGGTATCCGTGACAGCCCACCTCGTGGCCCTTTCGAACGAGGCTGTGCGCCACGTCGACGTTCGGCAGAACGCGCTCCCCTGAAAGGAAGAACGTGGCGGGCGCGTCAAACTCCGCGAGCAGCTCCACCAATGCCTGCGTGACCGATGGCCCCGGGCCGTCGTCGTAGGTGAGAGCGAGAACTCCTTGCTCGACGCACCTCGCCTGGAGCCGGCGAATCGCCACCCGCTTCCATAGAACTGGCGAAAAGTAGCCGCCTGCTGCGCCAAGAGCGAGGGCGGCAGCGCCGATCGACGTCGTGAGTGGGTCCATGGATATAAGGCTGCGCTGCTCTCAGCTCTACGGAACGCAAGGCCGCGCCAGGTCTCTACGCTCGCGCTTTCGCGAACCCTAGCTTGCACAGCTCGTCCCAAACGCGACTGGCCGCATCGGGGGGCACCGCGGCACGCAGGTGGCCGCGCATGCGATCGCGCTCGAGGGCCCCGTCGGCCCCAAGGAACCGAACGAGTTCCTCGCAGCGACCGTGATCAAGGTCCTGTTCTTCGATGATGCGGACACCGCCGGCAAGCTGACGCGCGTTGCGCTCCTGATGCCCGTCGGCGTGATGCGGGTACGGGACAACCCAAGCGGGCGTCTCCATCGCGCCGATCTCGGCGAGCGTGGAAGCGCCCCCGCGGCAAAGGACGCCGTCGGCAGCAACGAGGGCAAGCCTCACGTCCTCAAGGTACTCGACCACCCCGTATCCCTCGAGGCTAGTGGCACCCTCCGTGCGGCGACCAGGTCCGACCTGGTGCAGGACTTGCACCCCTGAACCGAGCAGGTAAGACACGTTGGAGCGTACGAACGCATTGAGGCCGAGGGCCCCTTGACTGCCGCCAAGTACGACGAGCAGAGGCCGATCAGGATCGAACCCGAAGTCGTCCTTGGCCTCCTTTTGCGCTTCCTCGCGGGATTCTGGCGCAACAAAGCGTGGCGCCACCGGAGGTCCCACGAGCTGGTGCTTCGTGCCCTCACGACCCGGCGGAAGCGTCTCGCGCCAAGCGTGCAGAACCCGCTGGCAGATGGGCCCAAGCGTACGAGTGGCCTTGCCAGCCGTCGCGTTGATCTCTAGCAGCACAACGGGGATGCCGAGGGAGCGCGCCGCGAGGGTCGCGGGCGCGGTGGTGAATCCGCCGAGGCCCAGAAGAACTTGTGAGCGATGCCGCACAAGGGCGCGGCGCGCCTGACGGAACGCGGGAATCATCCGTCGACTCAGCCGGCGCAGGTTGGGCGCACCGCCGCCATCTGGTTCGATCTCTAGGACGATACGCTCGAGGCGCGGCGCGGACGCGTGAGCATCGAGCTCGGCAAGGCAGCGCTTCTCGGCCCCTCGTCCACTGTGGAACCAGAGAAGATCGTCGAGCTGCTGGGCCTTGGAGTCTGCGTCACCGCCCTCGGGCGCCTGGAGATGGTCCAGGAGGTGCAGTCCCGGTACGACATGCCCGCCGGTACCGCCGCCAGCGATCGCTAGGCGTAGGTGAGTCGGGTTGAGCTCGGTGGCCCCATCGACCCCCTCGCCAACGTCTGTGAAGCGGCCTGGAACGCCCGTTCGCTCCGGAGCCGGAACACCGGGCTTCGCTGGAGCCGGGAGGCTAATCGTACGATCATCCACCCGCTCGCCGACGAGCGGGCCACCGGCGCCGAGCACCGATGCGGCGTCCCCCTCTTCCGTTTTCTTGACGTCCCCCCCCATGAGCTAGCCCTACTTGGTCTCCGGGAGACTGGCTCCATCGAGAGGAGACGCTTCGGCGCGTAGGAAATCTACGCGGAGCATGTTGCTGAGGTTCGGACGCGCTCGCGCGGTGAACGCAGGGTCCGAGACGGCTAGGGGCAGGTCCACCGCCGCAATGCGAGCCTCTGCCCGGTCCATCCCGAAGGCGGGGATCAGGCATGAAGTCCAGCAAGGACGCGCGTGAAGCCCCACGGCCGCTGCCATACAAACGAAGAGGCCAAGTCGGAATTTACGTGTCATCTGACGACGAACTCATCATCGGAGCGGCTGGAGTTCGTGCGCGCCGGCGCTGGGCGCTCGGCTGCGGCCACCGCAGATGAGCGGGGCGACGTATCGAGGGCCGGTGCACCCGAGCTTGGGGAAGACTTTCGAGCGGGCGCGCCGCTGGCGTCCGCAGGAATGTCCTCGAGGCGCGGCAGCAAGATCACCTGACCCGCCCTGACGCGATCGGGGTTGAGCCCTGGGTTCAGGGCCTGCACCAGCTTGATCGAACGCTTGTAGGTCCCGAGTTCACGGGTGAGTGCAAGGCTGAGTGACTCGCCGCTTTTCACCGTATAGCTGCGCTGCCCCGTCGCCGAATCCGACGACAAGCCAGCGGTGTCGGACGCCGCAACCGTGCTGGAGGTCGCGAGGGGCGACTCCGGACCAGAGATCCGTGCGGGGAGGGTCAGTACCATGCCGACGGTGATCATGTCGGGATTCTCGAGGCCGTTCAAGGATGCGATTTCAGTGGAGCGGCCCGCATCTCCGAGCTCGCGCGAAGCGATCCGCTGGAGGACGTCGCCCGGCTGAACCGTGTAGGTGGCTGGCTTGGGGGC
>CAYQKK010000082.1:0-23262 GCA_964417955.1 uncultured Planctomycetaceae bacterium | reverse complement strand
CTTGGGGGCGGACTGCTCGATGGCGGCCGGCTTGGCAGCAGAGTCGCGGGCAACGAGACGTGCGACGTCGCCTCTAGCCTCAAGGTCAGAACCGGCGGCAGCTTCCGGCTGAGCCGCACGACGGCTTGAACGGCCCGCATGGGCCTCATCTGCCGCGCGACGGCGCGACGAGCGCTGGTTCATCGAGACCGTCTCGCCACTCTCCGTGCGACGGGCCCGGTCCGAGCTTGGACGCGCGATTCCCGCAAGCTCATCGGCGCTCTGGGCTTTGGCCGGAACAATGAGGTCCTCAGCTGCGCTGAGTGGACCGCTGCGGTGATCGGAGCCTGCGGAAGCCGTCGTGACGCGGTTCACGCGGCTCTCCAGCTCGTCCTGCCCGCCCATCCGGAGCGAACGGGCCGCCCCGCGGTGAGCTTCGCCCTGCTCGACTTCTGCCAAGCGGGCCCGGGCGGCTCGAACCCGATCCTCTTGGGCCTTCGCTGCGGCCTCGCGTGCGGCGGCGGCTTCATCGACTCGCTCGATCGGTGCGCTCTCCGCCGCCAGGACGGTTTTGTCATCCGACCCGTCCTTCCAGAGCCCCCCAACAACAAGGAGGACGACAAAGAACATGAGGGCGATAAAGCCGATGCGTTCGTAGGGCTGCATGGGTCGGAGAGGCTGAAGGCTAGTGAGTCGAAAAAGAGTCTGGCGAGGCTTTGGCCGCGCCGAGCGCGAGCCCCACCGCGAGGCAGGCGGCGAGCATGGCGCTACCACCGTCCGAGAGAAAAGGCAGCGCCATCCCTTTCGGGGGGGCGAGGCCAGTCACAACCTGAAGGTGCACCATTGCTTGGAACGCAACAGAGATCGTCAGGCCGAACGCGCAGAGTGCCGCAAACCTATCCTTGATTCCAAGAACCATGGACTGCGCATTCCAGATGAACGCGGCAAAAAGACCGACAACAAGCCAAATGCCATAGAGGCCAAGCTCTTCCCCAACGAGTGCGAGGGCGTAGTCCGTCTGCATGTACTGGAGCCCCGCGTTGCGAAATCCGCCCTGCGCGTAGCCCACTCCGAAGAAATCTCCCGACGCCATAGCCTCCGCTGCACGGGTCACCTGATCGTTGGTGGAGTCCCCCATCCAAACGGCGAAGCGCTCTGCCACGTGGCCAAATGACTTCAGGGCAATCAGCACCAGGAGGATGCAGGCGGCGATCACGAGGGCTAGGTGCTGCATCCGGGCGCCCCCGACGAAGAGCGTCGTACCAAAACAGAGGAGGAACAGCAGCGCTCCACCCAGGTCGGGCTCCTTCAGAATCAGAGCCGTGGCCATGAGCCCGAACGCGAATGTCGGGACAAATCCCGCCCGCAAGCTCATCACTCGGTCGTCCAAGAGAACGCAGCGGCGCGCGACCCAAAGGACGAAGACGACCCTGGCGATTTCTGAAGGCTGAATAGAGGGCCCACGACCAAAGAAGCGAATCCAGCGGTGCGAGCCGTTCACGGCCTGCTCGAATCCAGGCACAAAAACGAGGACGAGCCCCGCCAGCGAGAACACCGTGAGGGCCGGAATCATGGGCTCGATGCGTCGCGGCCCCATCCACATCCCCAGGAACAAGAGAGCGACGCCGCCCAAGCGAAAGCCCAGCTGCTGGCTCATCTCTTCGAGGAAGGCCCCGCGGGGTAGCGTGGTCGCCGCGTGGGACATCTGGATCATGAAGCCGAGCACGATCAACGCGAGCACGGTCCAAAGGAGCGCCGTGCGGGGGCCCGCAGGGTCTCGCTCGCGCGCACGCACTCCGGCCGCACGGACCCAGTCCGCGACGGGTTCTCCTGCGCGGTAGATCCAGCTGGGCCATGCCTGGCCCGCGGGGGGTTTGGCGCTTGCCATGGGACTAACGAACCTTGAGTAGAGCCAGGCTCGCCATCGCGCAGACGGCAGCCACGATGTACGCGCGGGTGACGATCTTCGTCTCCGCCCAGGGCGCTTCGCCCGGCTTGAAAATGCCCCCTTTCACCTGAAGCCCGTGGTGAATCGGCGCCATGGTGAAGATGCGCTTGCCCCCGCTGCGCCGGTACCAGAACGTCTGAAGCGCACTCGAACCGAGCTCCGCAAAGAACACGAAGCCCAGAATGGGCAGCACGAGCTCCTGCTTGGCCACGACGGCCATCCAAGCGAGGAGTCCGCCGATCGGAAGGGACCCAGAGTCCCCCATGAACACTTCCGCGGGATGCGCGTTGTACCAGAGAAATCCCAGGCACGATCCCACAAGAGCCGCCCCGACAACCGCCATCTCCGCGGCTTCAGGGATGTAGGGCACGTTGAGGTAGAACGACCAGTCTGAGCGCCCTGTCACATAGCAGAAGACGGCGAGCGCCGACCCAGAGAGGATCACACAGCCCGCGAGGAGCCCGTCCATTCCGTCTGTGATGTTCGTTGCGTTCGACGTGCCCGCGATCACCAGCCAACCGAAGAACACAAACACCGCCGTGCCGACCAAGGTCTCGCCCAAGGGAATACGCACGTCCTTCATGAAGGGCGGGTAGACGTCGAGGAGCGCGTAGCGCCCCGAAGCATGGGCGTACCACGCAAATCCGCCGACAACGAACAGCACAGCGATGGTCTGCCCCACGAGCTTGGCCTTCGAAGACAGCCCGCTCGATCCCTTGACCGTCAGCTTTAGATAGTCGTCTACGAAGCCGACGGCGCCGAGCCCCGCGACCAAGATCAGAGCCAGCACGACCTGGAGGTTGCTTAGATCGCACCAGCAGATGACGCTGACCATGAGCGCCCCCACGAGGAAGCTGCCCCCCATCGTGGTCGTCTTGTCTTTGCCCGTCTTCTTGGCGAGCTCGGCGAGCTCCGGAGCGTCCGTTTTGTCGGTGTTCTCGCCAACGCGGTGGCGGCGAAGCCATCGAATCACAGGGGCACCCGTGAAGAGCGCGAGCGCTAGCGCGGTGAACGCCGCCATCGCTCCTCGAAAGAGAAGCGAGTCGAGCGCTGCGTAGTCGAACAGGCTGCGGAGGAGGTCGGCGATCAAGAGTGCGCCCCAGGACTGTGTTGATCTCGGGGCTTGCGCCCAGCCCGCCCATCCACACCCGTTGAGTGTTCCTCGTTGAAGTGCCGCGCGAGTGCCTCGACGACGCGCTCGAGACCGGCCGAGCGACTGGCCTTCACGAGACAGATGTCGCCGCTATTGAGCCTCGACTCCGATGCCGTCAGGGCGTCGATAGCGCCCGGAACCGTTCGGCAGAGGTGAACATTTTCGGGGGCCATGCCCTCGGCGACGGCCCCCGCGGCCATCGCGGCAAGGGCGTCTTGATCGTGGGACTCACCCGCAAGGAAGAGTCGATCGATGCCGCTCGCGCCGGCGATCTCACCAACCTCACGATGGAGAGCGAGGCGCCGCTCCCCCATTTCGCCCATCGCGCCCGCTACGAGCACACGCTCCGGACGCCTCAGGCCGTCGGTCTTCCCACCGTCCTGTGCTTCCGCTGGCGAGTTGGCGAACTTCGCTGGAACGCGAGCGGGGCTGCGCTCTTGGCCTTGGCCTGGCGCTGCGACTCGCAGGCTTCCGTTCAGCGCTGCGGCGCGATCGACGGCGGTAAGCGTTCGGATCGCCGCCGCCATGGACTGGGGGTTGGCGTTGTACGAATCGTCGATCACAAAGACGTCGCCAGCGAGGGTCGGCTGCAAGCGGTGGGGCTCTGCTTCGAGCGTCTCAATCGAACCTAGCGCGGCTTCCAGGTCGCCGCCGAGGGCGAGCACCGAAGCGAGCGAAGCGACGACGTTGGCCGCGGTGTGCACCCCGAGCAAAGGGACCACGATGTCGCGGCCTTCGACCTCAAACCCAGGCGTCAACTCACTGTCCACCGTGAGCTTGAACTCCGTGCCACGGGGAGTGGCCTGGACGTCGACCGCGTAGACGCTCGGGAGGATCGCGTCGATGCGCTGCTCGGAGGTCATGCACCCGAAGGTCAAGACAGGGACCCCCTCGGGCACGCGGGCCAAAAGGCGCGGCATCATTGGACAGTCGGCGTTCAGGATGGCGACGGAGTCCCCGCTGCTCGGGTCTAGCGAGGCCAGGAGCGCCCCCTTCTCGTCGGCGATTCCCTTGACCGATCCAAGACCCTCAAGGTGCGCCCGGCCAATGGTCGTGATCATGGCTACGTTGGGCTCCGCGATCGCGGCGAGCTCTGCAATTTCACCCGGGCCATTCGTGCCCACTTCCAGCACCATGAACTCCGTCGTGTCCTCGGTGAGCATCAACGTGTGGGGCAAGCCGATGTAGTTGTTGAAGCTCTTAGGGCTGGAGACGATCGCTTCGTCCGGACGTGAAGACCCGGCTCGCAGCATGTGGGCCACCATCGCTTTCGTGGTGGTCTTCCCGCAGGATCCCGTGATCGCCAGGGCCTTCGCGGTGGAACGACGCCTCACCATGGATCCGATCTTGCCGAGCGCTTCGCGGGTGTCCGGGCACGCGGCGATCGGAACCCCATAGCGCTCGTTCAATTCGGCGAGCTTTGCAAGCACGCCTTCGCCGGACTCCTGCACGAGCACGGCGGATGCCCCCGCTTCGAGCGCTGCACTCGCGAAGTCCGCGCCGTTGAAGCGTGGCCCTGGAAGAGCTACGAAGAGGCTGCCGGGACGCAACTGACGCGTATCCGTAGAGACCGCATCGACGAATCGCGCCGAACCATCGGCGCTGGCTGCGTCCGATGCCCAGGTGACCCCTGCGGCCGCGAAGATCTCGTGAAGAGAAAGCTTGATCAAGATTGGCCACTCGCCATTCGCTCAAAGGCCTCAGCGGCCACAACGCGGTCGTCGAAGGGGTGACTACGACCGTTCACTACCTGGGTGTTCTCATGGCCCTTGCCAGCAATCAGCACGACATCACTGGGCTGGGCGATCTGCAGCGCGCGCTCGATGGCTGCGCTGCGGTCCACTTCGAGGATGCGGCGACCACCGACTTCGTCGATGCCCTCCGCAACGGCCTCGACGATGGCCTGTGGGTCCTCACTACGGGGGTTATCGCTCGTGACGATGGAGACGTCGCTCAGCGCTCCGGCCGCGCGCCCCATGGGAACACGCTTGCCGCGATCTCGGTCGCCGCCGCAGCCAAAGACGCAGATCAGTCGGCCACAGTCCTCGCCGGAGGCCTCCGCCCGTGCCTGCATATCAGAACGCAGCGCGCCGAGCACGCGCTCAAGGGCGTCCGGCGTGTGCGCGTAGTCGACAAGCACCTCGAATCGCCCCGAGGACTGCTCGATGCGACGGGGCAGCGGCACGGCCTCAAGGCGGCCGGGCGCGGCGCTGAGCTCCCCGAGGCCGCGCTGAAGGTCGGGCACAGATGAGCCAAGGGAATGGGCCAGGGCGAGGGCCACCAGCGCGTTCTCGACGTTGTGCATGCCGCGCAGCGGAAGCGCGACCTCCTCTCCGGTGAAGCCGAGCCCGGAGAGCTCGAAGTGCGCCCCTCGTTCGCCCATACGCACACCGCGGGCAACGAGGTCCCCCTCGTTCTCCACGGCCACGCGAACGACCTTGAGGTTTCGTTCTTCCGCTCGGCGAGCCATGTCATTCGAGACGTCGCTCTGCCCGAAGACAACAGCGGATCCGCCCGGCTCGACCGAGTCCCAAAGCCGGGCCTTGGCCTCGGCGTAGCGCTCCATCGTGCGATGGTAGTCGAGGTGATCGCGGGTCAAATTCGTAAACGCCGCGGCGCGTAGCTGGAGGTCTCCGAGCCGGCCTTGAACCAAGGCGTGGGAGCTCGCCTCCATCACAGCGGAGTCACCTCCCCCACGGAGGTGACGCGCGAAGAGTCGTTGGAGACCCGTAGCGTCGGGCGTTGTGTGCGATGCCTCCAAAAGGAGTGGGCCGTGGGGCCCGCGCAGGGTGTGCCCTGCCGTTCCGAGCATGGCCGGGGAACGCCCCGAAGCATTCAGGAGCTGGTAGGCGAGGTGCACCACGGACGTCTTGCCGTTGGTGCCCGTCACCGCGGCGAGGGCGAGAGAGTCCGCGGGGCGGCCGTGGACATCGGCGGCCAATGCGCCCAGGATTCTCTTCGGGTGGGGATGTACCCAAAGAAGCGGTGACTGCCAGCTCTCCATGGGCTCACGGATGATCGACGGCGGCGTTTGCGCGATACGCTCGCGCACGGCCTTGGCGGAGCGACTGCTGGGCATCAGCACGAGGGAGGCGCCGCGCTGGACCGCATCGGGAACGAAGCGAACGCCGTCGACTTTCAGGCCAGGCAGCGCGGCGAAGAGATCGCCGGGCGCCACCGAGCCAGAGTGCACGTGAAGATCCCCTGGGCGCAGAGCGAGGCGTGGGTCGTCCAAAGGAACAGAGCGATCCTCATCCGCCACGGAGTGCTCGGCCTGTCCGGCCGCCCCGTGCTCAAGAACGAGGCCCCCGTGGGCCTTGACGAGATCGCCGAGCGTCGGCCCAGTGCCCTCGACGGGCACGGCTGCCGAGTCCCCAAGGCGCCGTTTGGAAGAGCGCATCATTGGCCTCCCTCCAGGTGATCTTCGGGCTCGTCTGCCCAGGGCAAATCGGTGGAGAGCCAATCCGCACTGAACTCCGGCACCATGACAGCACCCACCGCCTGAAGCGTGTCACCACCGACTGCCCCCGACGATGCTTCCACGGCCGAGGCCGACGGAGCCTCTCGCTCGAATCCGAACGCTTGGCGCAGGACAGCGATCGCGGTGGGTCCGGTGACGCGACTACCGAAGCGCTCCTCGCCGACCGCGTCGTCTGCCACCACGAGCACCATGATCTCGCGCATCTCACCGTTCACTTCGGCGCGTCCTGCCGCACAAATGGAGGAGGTGTAGCAGGTCGACTTGCGGTGCGGCTTCGGGAGCTGGCGCAGCTGGGCGCGTTTCTCCTTCGTCCATGCGGTCGAGGTCCGAATCGTCTCAGCGAGGGCGCTCAGTTCTAGGTGAACGCAAATCTCGGTCTCGACCTTCTCTGTCGTACCAGTCTTGGTCCCGATCCACTCGAACTCGGGGTGCATGTCTGCGCGAGCGATGTGGCGGCCCGTGCCGATGTTGGCTCCGATCGCCATCATCTGGCGGACGGACTCGCATGCGTCCTCCGAAAGGACACGCACCCCCGGATCGATGTCGTGCTCGCGGTAGTCGCCATCGCGCTCCATGGAGCGCAGGAGGCGCAACGGCCGCGACACCCCGCCCCGAAGGAGCGTGGCGAGGGCACCGGCGTGCTGCCAAAGGGTGACGCCGACCTCGTGCCCGAAGCCGACGGACGCATGCGCGTAGGGTTTGCTCCACGTGCCTTTCACGAGCTCGGGGAGCGTCCCCGGGAGCTCGGTGCCAAGGCCCGCACCTGGACGCTGGGCGTAGCCAAAATCGACGAGCTTGGAGCGCAGGTAAGACGCCTCCATGCGGTGTGCGATCTGCACAAGCACCGCGTTGCACGAGTACGCGAGGCCCTCCGCCGCCGTGAGCTGCGCGGTCGTCGGCGCCCCCTCGGCTTCTCCGATCGTGCGCTGGCCCACCCGAATCCCCGTGCCGGCGAACGTTGGGAAGCTATCGCTGGGCGTCGTCACGCCAGAGTCCAGCGCAAGCCCCATGATGATGGCTTTGAACGTTGACCCCGGGGTGAACACGTGCCGCACGGGAGCAAAGCCGGAGTACGGATACTGGGACCGGGTGTCGAGGGCGAGGACATCGCCGGTCTGAATGTCGACCGCTATGCCCATGGCGAGGGCCGGACCGTGCTCGACCATCATGTCGCCGAGCTCGCGGTGGAGCGTTTCCTGAAGCTGGGCGTCGAGAGTCACCGAGATGACGGGCTCACTTGAGCTATCGGCTGCGGCCTCGAAGTAGTTCGGAACGGCTCCGTCCCAGGCCGAGCGTCGGTCCCGCGCCACGTGACGCATGCGCCTCGTATAGCGGCGACCGGTGACCGCGTGGGCCTTGGCTGAATCGGCTGCCCAGGGACCGTTCTCCAGCTCCGTCTGGCACAGGAGCTCGATGCCACTCCAGGGGCGCTCGTGGACGATCAGCGCGCGGCGATACGCAGCGAACGGATCCTCTGCCTGATCCCACGGGAGGACGTGGGGCCGCGCCGAGCGATCACGCACTGCGCGCGCCCCGGCTCGCCCCTCGTCGAGCACTCCCCAGTGACCGAGCAAAGCGAACGCGTCGTCCTCGCGCTCGAGCCCCGCCCGAGGGTCCGGAGCCACGGGCCGTGCGCCGGGCCGAGTGGGGTGGCGACGCTCAAGTCGCGGGATGAGCTGAAGCTGGTAGCGAGAGACCGCCTCCACTTCCATGAGCTCGCGCAGCTCGTGCGCACGGACGGGATCGATACCACGGGCGAGGACGCGGAAACGATCCGGGATCATCTCGTTCCACAGCGCGTCCCGCAGCGCCATTCGACGCTCAATGGGCTGGAGGCGCAGCACCTCGGCGCTACGCTGTGGACTCAACCTCTCGATCATCCGGCTCGGCCCGATGATGGCGGCAAGGTCGTCCAAGAGCCGGCGAGTCCAGCGCTCGGGAGGCGGCGCACCGACGGTCCCGTTCTTGCGCTTCACCTTGCCCAGCTGCTCCATTCGGGTCTGAGCGCTGAGGCACTCGACCGGGTCGATGGCGAGCGTCCAGTAAGCGGTGTCTGTCGGACTATTCGGCGGTAGTGCGACCGGCACGATGCTGAGTCCCCGGATCGCGCGCGTCTTGGAGCGCGCATCGAACGCACTGCGGAGCGACTCGGTCCCGCCCGCGAGGATCTCAGACGGGACCGAGCCCGTGTCGATCCATGAGCGGAGGGCTTCGAGGTCGCCCTCAGTGAAGCGCAGGACCTTCGGCAAGCTGGGGACCACGCGGCCCGGAAACTCGCCTTCGCGCAGCGACAGCGGCATGGTGCGCTCAAGGATGTCGCGCTCCTCGAAAGACTGGGTCTCGCTCGGTCCTCGACTGACATGGGCGCCATCGAGGATCTCCGCGATCGCCGCGCACATGCGGCGCGGCGTGTGGGATCGCCAAAGCGCCTGGGGCGAGACGGTCACGTCAAAGCACTCGACGCTGGTGGCCAAGGGGCGGCCTTCACGATCGAGAATGGAGAAGCCAGCCGTCGGCGACTCGTGCATCCGCAGCGCGTCGGGCTGCTGGCCGTGGGCGACCTTCTGGATGTACACGGCCCGGGCTGCGACGAGCGCAAAGATTGCGGCTACGAAGACGAACACGGGGACCGGGCGTAGGCCCGATGCCGCAACGGGTGATGTTGCCGAGGCTCTCTCAAATGGAATGCCTGGGCCTTTTCCCGAACGTGCGTTACTACCCCCCATAGCCTCTTGCGCGCCCCTCCTCCAAGGGGTCTCACTGACGGCGCCCTATCCCTAGGGCGCCGTCCTCCGTCGTGCACCGGCCACAGCACCGGTACCACCTCCTTTCGGCGAGAGTGCCCACCGCTAGGTGGGCGCTCTTTCCTTTTCTCAAACTCCCGCGCTGTCGATCCCGCGGGTGCGCTCCATTCTCTGATTTCCAGGTGTGCGGTTCCTGGTCATCCGCGAACGAAACTACCAGTCAGTGCGCTGCCGCTCTTTCCTGGTCCCACGAGTTTGTTGTGCTTCGAGGTCGAATTCAAATCGTTCTAGCTCAGAGATCAGCCCGCTGCTGCGTCGGGCGTTCCATTCGGACTCCACTTCAAGCCTGTCGAGGTCTGCGGCTAGCGCAAAGTTCCCGACCTGGACGTGGATTGTCTTGACGGCAATCGCTAAGGCGAAAATGCAGAACGACAGTCCCAGGGTGTTGCGAATGATCATGGCTGGCTCTTTCGATGGGGCCTTGGGAAGGGAAGGGTTCATGCGTCCGAACCGCGTAAGCGCCGCGCTACGCGCAATTTGGCGGACCGAGAGCGGGGGTTGGCTCGAACCTCTGCGGGGGTGGCCTCGACGGGCCGTCGCGTTTCTATGTCCCAGCAGACCTCGCCATCAGCATCGGGATTGGCCCCGTCGAGGAGGAATCTCTTCACAACTCCGTCCTCTCCGCTGTGGAAGGAAATTGCTAGTAAGCGACCGCCGGAGACGAGGATATTTTTCGCGGCGTTTAGGCCGGCCTCGAGCTCTTCGGCCTCCTCATTCACCGCGCGCCGAAGCGCCTGAAAGACCCGCGTGGCGGGGTGGATAGCGCCTTTCTTGGACCCCTTTCGGCCTCCACCTTGAGCCGCGGAGTCGAGGCGCGGAGAGCGCACTGGCTTGCCGAGGCTGATGGCAATGGTCTCGCTGAGGGCCCGCGTACGCTTAAACGGGGTTCGCCTGCGGGCCTGGACAATGGCCTTGGCGACCTTCCGGGCCCCACGCTCGCCGCCTTCATGGAAGAAGAGGTCAGCGAGGTCGCCCTCGTCCCACATGTTGACGATATCGGCCGCCGTACGCTCGCGGCGCGGATCCATCCGCATGTCGAGCGGGCCGTCCCAAGCAAAGGAGAAGCCGCGCTCGGGCCGATCCAATTGAAGCGAGCTTGCGCCCACGTCCATGAGAACGGCGATCGGCGCTTCGCCGAGATCCGCGACGAGATCCGTCAATTCGGACATCCTCGCGTGCTCGATTCGAACGCGATCTTGAAAGGGCTCGAGGCGCTCCCGCGCGACAGACAGGATCTCGGGGTCCTGATCTATCCCAAGGAGGCGAAGACGCGGGAAGCGCCCGAGCAGGAGTTTTGAGTGCCCCCCGGCACCCAAAGTGCAGTCCACCAGTAGTCCGTCGAGGGCTTGTTCGCTGCGTCCACCCCCCAGCAGACGCGCGACCTCTTCGGCCAGAACGGGGACGTGCACGGGACCATCGCTAGTCGGTTCGGTCATGTGTGAAAAGACGCTGAGTCGGTGCGAGGTGGGTACAGCGAGCAGCACAGAATCCTGGGGGGATTCGGGCTGGCTGCGTCCCTCGGGGTCCGACAGGCCTGGCGATGGTGAAGAAAAAGAGTTCATAGCGGCATGGCCCTAAGAGGGCGTAGCCTCGCTTCCAGAGTCATTCGCGCTACCAGACTGCTGCGCAGCCTCCGCGCGATCGGTCGAAGGAGACGCGGGGGAGCGGGAGCCGCGACGGCGGTTCTCCCAGCGCTCCGCACCCCAAATTTCGATACGTGAGTGCATACCGACAGCCATGGCGCTGCCCTCGATGCCAACGATTTCGCGGAAGGCCTGGGGCATGACGAGCCGCCCCGAGTTGTCCAAGGTGAACGGCACCGTGAACTCGAAGAAGTCGCGCTGGTCTGAGTGGTCGAGATCGGGATCCGACTCGATGTCGAGCGCCCCCACATCGAACTTCTCCATCTGCTTGTCGAAGCCAGCACCGTTGAAGACCCAGAGACAACGAGCATCCTGACGACGCTCGACGCAGAGGACACCGCCAAGGCGGCCCTCTTCATCGCGATCGAGCGCGGTCTGGAATCGTTTGGCGATCGACATTCGGCCTTTCTGGTCCACGGGGTGCTGAGACGCACCGAGGAAGCGGTTCGACAATGGACTCATGGCCTGGTCTCCCTTGCCATCCCCTGCCACTCTTTGCCACCTGGTGCCACGTGGCTAGATTGCCGTGCCACACAAGGGCCCGCAATAGCGCTAACCCTAAATCCCTAAACCACTTGGGTGCAGACACTTAGGCGCCACGCCCCGAACCACAACAGAGAGTGCAGGTAGGTTGCCCGGCAGACCACCTACACCAGATGTAGTGGCCGCAGGCGGAGCACCCCATGACTGGGGAATTTCCGAAGGCCCCCTCCCCGTCCCACCGTTGCGCGCCCGCGACGCTGAGCTGGCCCCCTTCGATGGTCCTGCCGAGCCGATCCACTGCCGTAGGTGCTTGGATCCCAACGGCTTGGGCAAGGCACGGGTATGCAGAGGCCCAGCAGCGGCTCAGCTACACCGAACCCGGCTGCCCATGCTGACTTAGGCTCGGCCAAGTCCACCGAAGGGAGTCAGCCCTTTAGGCTCGCGAAGGCGCGATGGGACCTTGGGGCAACGCAGCCCACCGCTGGGATGGGACTCTGCTCAGCGGGTGCTACGCCAATCCGCCAGGACTCGACGCGTTCGGGTCGTCGCCGGGGGGCGACTCATCGCTGGCGCTATCCGCTTCGACGCCAGCGTCAGAACCAGCGTCAGAACCAGCGTCCGAACCAGCGTCTGGCTCACCGTCACCGTCGCCTTGATCGTCGACCGAGACCGCATCTTCATCCTCGTCCGACAGCTGAATGCCGTGGGGTCCCTCCGCTCCGTCAAAGACCGCCTGCAGCTGGGCGCGGACCTCGTCGAGGCGCTCGGGCTCGAAGTCGTAGACGAAGACCTTGTAGCGGGTGTCGTCGTGGGGCCGCTTGACGATGAACGACTCTTCGCCGGACTCGCGCAGGACCTTCTCGACCTTGACGCGGCGCTTGCGCATCAGGAGCAGGCAGAGAACGTAGCGCAGCTCGCGCACCTGGATTTCCTCGCGGCCCTCAAGCTGAACGAAGAGCCTCGCGAGGGATTCCATATCGAGGGCGACGGTCTTCTTCTTCGTCACCTCGTGGCGGGTCATCCACCAGAAGAGCGGCTCTTCCTTAGGGGACTCGGTGGATTCGATCTCGGCGCGTAGATCCCGCCATGCGGCAAGGGACAAGTCGACCCTCTCTAGGGCGCCGTCGGCGACGCGCAGCATCGAGACGTGGCGTTCGCCGTCGCCGAACTCCTGTCCGGTCGTAGCGCAGGCGCCTTGGCGGCGGGTGATCGTCCAGGTCGTGGCCATCCGAAGAGATTAGCGGGTGGCGGACACGTTAGGCACGACCTTTCGGGCGTACGAGCTCACCGTAGAGCGCGGCGAGGCTCTCGGCCACGGTCGGCCAGCCCCGAAAGACCTCTGAGGGCGACCGTTCGGGCTCCGGATCCACCTGGTCCGCCTGATGCATCTCAATCTCAGACACGATGGCGTCCCGGAGCGCCGCGGCGTCCCCTTCGGGCACAACCCGCCCCGGAAGCCCATCGTCGATGGCCTCCCGCATCCCACCGAGATCCGTTGCGATCACGCGAGCGCCCGCGGCGAACGCTTCGAGCATCACCAGCGGTCGGATCTCCAGCCAGCGACTGGGCACGACGAGCACGTCGGTCGCCGCCATGGCCCGTCGAACTTCGCCGCGGTCGAGCTGTCCCCCGAACTCAATCCTGAGGCCCTCGGCGCGCGATCGCAACGCCGCGACGTACGCCGGCTGGTGCTGGTCAGGGCCGAAGACGCGGAGGGCGGCTCCGCGAGCCACCTCTTCGGGCAGACCCTGCCATGCGTCGAGCAAGATATGGGCGCCCTTGTGCGGCACGAGTGAGCCTAGGAAGAGAAAGCGCACGGAGTCCCCGGAACGACGCGGAACGCGCGGCTCGGCCCACGCTCCCTCCCAGTCGACACCGGTGGTCTCGACCACCATCCTGGAAGGGTCGAGTCCGAACCCCGCAAACCAGTCGCGCATGAACGCAGCGGGGAGAACGATCCGATCCACCGTGTCCCCCACAAGTTCAATGAGGTAGCGCAGACGCTCGCGCGTGTGCGCTTCGAATTCCCGAGCGTCCGACTCAGAAGGGGGGCGCCACTCTTCCTCTGAGCTTCCCGCGGTCGCGCCAGCCGACCCCAGCCCGCGAGCGTCGCGGAATCGGCGCGCCGCGATCAGCGGGGCCTTGAGGTCGATGCCAGCGGTTTCGGCCACCGCGCTAACGGCCTTCGCAAGACGCCGCGCCGAATTCGACTGGCGCCAATTCAGCGTCGGCAGACACGTCGCGCAGCGCTCCGGCTCCACCGTCACGCAGCGCGAACCGTTCGCGTGAAGCAGCTGCCCGAACCGGGCACATCCGAGCCAAAAGTCGTGCAGCGTAAGCGCTACCGGGATCCCACGACGCTTGCACTCGAGGAGGATGCCGGACGAGAGATAGAGCAGATGATGGACGTGCACCACGTCGGGCTTCCAGCGGTCGAGCTCTTCCCCAACGAGAGCATCGATCTCGGGGCGCCGGTACGTTTCGACGAAATCCGTGGCGAAGAGATTGTTCACCATCTCGAGGACGGAGACGCCGCCTTCTCCCGTGGGTGCGACCTCACGCGTCGAGAGATCCTTCAGCGCGATATCCTTGCGCGTCGTGATGACACGGACATCGTGCCCCTGCCCGTGGAGCAGGTCCGCAGTGGTCTTCGCGAAGACCTCTACGCCCGCCGTGAAGTCCGGCGGGTAGAGGTGGGTGATATAGAGGATCCGCAAGGCGCTGCTCGATGGCGGACTACTTAGGGCTCTCTAGACGCTCCTTCAGGCTCGTGAGGCCCGCTTCGAAGTCAGGGCCGACCATCTTGTCCATCATCAGGCCGAAGTAGCGCTTGTAGGGCATGCC
This sequence comes from uncultured Planctomycetaceae bacterium, assembly GCA_964417955.1. Classification (GTDB taxonomy): domain Bacteria; phylum Planctomycetota; class UBA1135; order UBA1135; genus Saltatorellus. The sequence goes on along the minus strand of CAYQKK010000082.1, from coordinate 8,927 downwards.
TTCCATCTCGCCGCTGAAACCCCAGGTGACAGAGGTAGAGCTCGAGCCTTCGCCGGCAGCTGCCAGCACGATGCTGCCCGCCGACTTGTCCTGGCCGTCGAACTCCATGTCGTACTCGATGCGATCGGGCGCAATGCCCGTCAGCACGAGCTTGCCCTTGCCCAGCTTCTCGCCGCTCCACTCCATCGCGTGCCCCACCGTGCCGGGGTCCCCCACGTAGGTGTAGGCGATGGTCGGATCCGCCTCCTTGTTCCAAGCCGTCCAGTCCTTCCACGTCGTGAGGTCGCTGACGACCGCATGCACGGCTGCCTGGGGCACAGCGATCACCGTCCCGCGATCCATGGCATAGGACTTCGAGAGGAAGAGCTGTGGGATGAGGAACCCCACCACGATGACGGTGACGAGAAGGAGACCGATGGCCTTGGACATGGCGTGAGGTGTTGGAGGAAGGATTCCAGTTAGAAGACGATCCAGCGGCAGATGGACCACCATAGCTGAAGGACCGCGTTGAGCGCACGGGCTGCGGTCCCGCCGCCCGATGCGAGGTTGGGGCTGAGCGTCAGCGGCCCCCCCACCAAGAGCTGGCGGTCACCGACGACGCGGCGCTTCTGGATCGTACGGCGTTTGCGAAGCGCCTCGCGGAACATCTTTAGGAACGCCCACTTCCCCTTGAACCAAGACCCGAGGTTGCCGGCCTTGAGTGAGAACAGGACCCAGGCCAGCTCGTACACGAGGATCCCAGGGCCGGCAACGACCAGGGTCCACAGGCGGAAGTTCTTCACCATGTAGAGCCAGCGATTCCGCGAGTGGAAGAACACCCTTCGGCCGGGATAGCTCGTTTCCTTGCGAAAGCTGATGCCAGCGGTTCCTGCGTCGTGGAGCACCACGGCATCGTTGACCTTCAGGATCTTCTTGCCCGCGAGCCGCAGGCGATGGGAAAGGTCGAGGTCTTCGAAGAGAATGAAGAACGACTCGTCGAAGGCCCCCGCCTCGATGATCTCCTTCTTGTCGACGAGCAGGCACAGGCTGATCGCGACGTCGATTTCCTCCGTCGGAGCGCTGGGCGCGCCGGTGCGCGGTGCGCCAAAGTTGTGGAGGCTGATCAGTCCGGCGTAGTGAAAGTCACCGCCGTCGTAGTGAATGCGCGTTGGGTCGTCCTTGAAGACGCTGCGCGGCTGCGCCATGACCGCCCCTGGGTGATCGCAAATCGCCTGGCTGAGTCGGCCGAGCACGCCCGGCTCCATCACGACGTCGTTGTCCACGAGCAGCACCCAGCGGTGCTTCGCGGCGCGCATGCCCACGTTGCGCGCCGTGCAGGCGCCCAGGTTGGTCTTCATGCGCACGATCGTGACATCGCGGAAGTTCGTGTTCAGGAGGTTGAGGCTGCCATCGGTGCTGGCGTTCTCTACGACGATGATCTCATCGACGGCGACCTCTTGGGCTTGGATCGACTTCAGGCAGGCCTCCAGGTACTCCTCGCCCTGGTAGTTCACCACCACGGCAGAGATCATCCCAAGTCCCGACGGGCCCTTCGCCTGCAGTTCCTTCTCGATCGATACTAGCTGTCCGGTCATGGCGGTGAGGGAGGCTCGCGCTACTTGAGGGGAAGCTCGAAGTCGGGCGCTTTCACGGGCTGGCGGCGACGGAGGCAGTAGGGAAGGTTATAGGCGACGCTCGCGGCGGCCTTCGTCAGGATCCACCAGGATCCCTTCGTTTCGCGCACCGACTTGCCGATCCCGATCGTGCCGACGGCGTCTGCGACCTCGCCCTGCTCTTCCGAATCCCGTCCACGGAAGAGCACCTTGGTGACCACCAAGAACGGCAGCTTGATGAGGTCCTTGAGCGGCGCGTACTTGATCATTCCAAGGAACGCGTTGCGTGCGTGGAAGAAGAGACTGCGCTTGCCCATCTGCACCCCGAATGGCGTCCGATGGAAGGTCTCGGCCCCGGGGAACTGCAGGACCCGGTAGCCGTTGTTCAAGAGGCGACAGGTCAGATCGCGTTCGTTGCCGTAGATAAAGAGCCGCTCGTCGTAGCCCCCGGCCTCGTCGATGGCTTTCTTGAGGGCAAGGCTCGCGCAGCCGCGGAACGTGCTCATGTAGCGTTCGCTGTTCACGGCGGCCGAGTCTCGGTAGCTGTCGGGCATGCCGGGCTCGACGACCTTCGTCGACACCACGGCGGTGGTCTCGGGCTCCTCCCCCATGCGTGCAAGGGAACGATCGAGCCACCACGGCGTGAGCACCACGTCGTCGTCGAGAATGGCGATGTACTCGGTGAGCGCCGTCGAGAAGCCCACGTTGAACGTCTCGCAGGCTCCGTACGCGCTGTTGGGCATCACGACCAAACGAACCTCTGGGAAGTCCGCGCGGATCATCTGGGCGGTTCCGTCGCTGGAGTGGTTGTCGACCACGACCACGTCGTCAAAGGGGCGGGCTTGCGCACGGATGCCAAGCAGGTTCGCGCGCACGTCCTTGAACTTGTTCCAGGCGGAGATGACGGCCGTGACGGTGCGGGTGTCCCCGGCTCCGGGTCCTTCCGCCATGAGTCGGCCCCTTAGCCAGCGGTAGGCTTCGGCCGAGGGCATCGGCTCCTCGCCCTCGAGGTGTACGGTCACGGGGTGGACGCTCAGCGCCGAGATCGCGGCAGTGATCAGCGCGAGCCCGTCGCCCGCGGACTGTCCCGGCTTTCCTAGGTCGAGGGCCGGAAGCGCCACGTCCGTGATGGACTCCGCCTCGACGAGGTCGCCGATGCGTTCGATGAGGCCGTGGGAGCGGCCGAGCGCTCCAATCTCGAAGCCCCAGGTTCCGCTCTCCGACTCGGCGCCAGGATCGCGGCTTAGGACGGCGACGCTGAGCTTGCCATCACCAGCCTGCTCCTCCCGCTGGACCCCTTGGGGGCCCATTGCGGGAGCCGCATCTTCGGACCGCAGTCTCAGTCGAAGAATCTTGGACGCAACAGACGGGGCTTGCTGGTCGGTCACAGAGGGGCGGGGCTCGAAGGGACGGGATTGGACGGCGCGATGGGCGGCCGAAGGTTACCCCTCTTTCAAGCTACGCGGCAGGTTGGCTGCTGAAATGGCTGTCCTGGCCCAAGATCGACCTCAGGATTTCCCCCTGGCGCGCACAGGCCTCGGCGGCAGGGTCGGCCAGGGAGTTGGCCAAGGGGGTTGCCCCCAGGGGCAGCTTCTGGGTCAGGCTTCGCTCTAGGGCAGCTCGCCATCCCCCGCTGGACTTCATTTTCGAGACGACTTCGACCCCGGGTGGCAGCGGCCTGTCCGTCGCACCCGCAAAGGGAGACGCAATCACGCGGACGCCAGCCCGGAGCGCCGCATCGATCAGAGACCTGTCACCAAAGGCCCCAAGCGCTGGAACGAGGATGGCGCCCGCGCCGGGGAGCGCGTTCAGGAACGGCTCGAGCCCATCGATCACCTCGTACGTTGCCTTCTTTGGATCCACCTCGGACAGCATGTCGAGCACCGGCCCGAGGGCGGCGCGATGGGTTTCCCCTGTCACCAAGAGGTGCACTCGATCTTCCTGCCTTGGCTGGGACTTCGCGCCCTGGGACGGCCCGTCAAAGGCAACCGGAGCCAGTCGCGTTCGCTCAGCGTCGATGCCGCCGAAGCTTGCCAAGCGAACGAGGTGGCCGCGGGTAGCGACTAGAACGCTATCCGCCGCGTCCCAAACACAGTCGATGTCCGGTCCTTCCGCCGCGAGGTAGTCGAACGACCCGCTGCGCCAAGCGCCGTGAAGACGGACGACCAACTTCGCACCGACGTCCCCAGCCTCACTCCGGAGCTGCCTGAGAGCCTCCCCCTGGGACGCGGCAAGATGGTCCACCAAGTCCAAGAGAACCAGGTCCGCTGATTCCAGCGTGTCCGCCAAGAGCCCAACCTGGGCAAGGTGGCCGCGCGTGCAGGCACGAATCGCGGCAGCCGTCCAGGGTGAACACCACCCTTCGGCCTGGTCTCCTCGGGAGGAGTCGATTGCGAGCTGCGCGAGAAACACCTTCACCCTGTGTGATTCGGCGTCAGGGCAACGGGGGATCGAGAGAGACCCCGTTGAGCACTAGGAAACTGCTGTTCCCTCTCTACCTGAGACGTAAAGCGCGCAAAAAGCGCGGTGACCGTCCCCGTTGCTACTCGATGCCGAACACGTTCTCGGCCTTCTCAAGCTCGAACTCAGCTGTGCCGAGGAGCCCATGGAACGTCTGCATGAGTTCGCGGGCGGCCTGGAGATCGTCGTCCGCCCGCGTCCACTTCGCACGATCGAGGTTCAGCGGGCTCAGCGACTCGTTGGTCTCTTTCTCGATACGTATCGTCACGTCGAAGGGCTCCAGACCGACCACGGCGGACGAGGACGTTACGCCCTTGCGTTCGCCGGTGCTCGGGACGTAGCTCGCGATGGCGCGCGTGCGAAAGCCCCGACCCTTGAACGGGGCGAGATCGAGCTTCCAACCGGACCGAATCAACCGCGTCCCCGGATCCGCACCGCCGCCCACGGGGTACTTCCCCTTGTAGACCGCTAAGCGCAGAGCATCCCAAAGGATGCGCTCGCTCTCAGCATCCACGGTGCGGTCGACGGGATGCTCCTTCGTGATGACCCTGCAACCGGTGAGCGCGGGAGCCATGAGGGCGACGAGCAAGATCGCGTACGTAGAGATCGAGGGGGTGTTCATCAGAGGTACTTCTGTTCTTCGACGGCCTTCTTGTCCTTGAGCACGAAACGGATCGGCACTTCCTGGAACGGCAGTTTCTCGCGGAACCGGTTCGTCAGGTACCGGAGCCAGTCCTTACCCACGTGCTTCTTGTCGTTGACGAACAAAACGAACGTAGGCGGGGCCATTTCGACCTGGGTGGCATAGCGCACACGCACGCGGTAGCCCTTCGAGCTGGGCTGGCGAGCCTCCAGGGCCTTCTTGAGCACAAGGTTGAGATCCGCCGTGGACACGCGCTGGCGAGCCTGCTCGAACAGGTCCTTCGCCACGCCGATCAGCTCGTGGGTCCGCACGCCGTCCTTAGCCGACAGGAACACGATGGGCGCGAAGCCCATGCCCGGCAGCTGCGCCTCTAGGTACTCCCGGAACTTCTCGGGCGTCTGGCCCTCCTCCACGAGGTCCCACTTGTTCGCCGCCAGAATCGTCGGCTTGAAGCGGTCGATGGCATAGCGCGCGAGGTTTTTCTCGATCGCCGACATGCGCCGGGTGACGTCGAAGAGCAGCACCACAACGTCCGCGCGCCGGATCGTCCGCAGGCTCCGGGCGTCGGAGAAGAACTCGATCGCGTCCTCCACCTTGGAGCGTTTCCTCACGCCCGCGGTGTCAATCACCGTGAACGTCTCGCCGTCGCGCTCAAAGACCACGTCCACGGCGTCGCGGGTCGTCCCCTCGATCTCGGAGACGATCATGCGCTCTTCACCGGCGAGCTGATTCACGAGGGTCGACTTGCCAGCATTGCGTCGTCCGACCACCGCGATCTTCATCAGCGGCGTCTCGCCCGGCTTCTCCTCGGGCGCCCCGGGCAGATGCCCGATCATGCGCTGGCGAAGATCCTGCATGCCCTCGCCGTTCTGGGCGCTGATCACCGTGGGGTCCCCGCCAACGCCGAGCTTGTGGAAGGTCTCGACCTCCCAGTCGAAGCCCCCACCCTCGGCCTTATTGACCACGAGAATCACCGGCACCTTCGCGCCGCGCAGAAGCTTCGCGACCATCTGGTCGGGTGGCGTCAAACCATCGCGCACGTCCACGAGGAAGAGCACGAGGTCCGCGCCCTTAAGCGCGACGTCCACTTGGGACTCCACGTGGGGCCCAAGGTCGTCGCGATCCACGATCCCGAGCCCGCCGGTGTCGATGACCTCGACCCAGCGGTCGCCTTCCTTCACAGCGAGCCGCGCGGCCACGGCGATCCGGTCACGCGTCACGCCGGCGGTGGGCTCGACGATGGCGACGCGGCTTCCACAGAGGCGGTTGAGCAGCGTTGACTTGCCGACGTTGGGTCGGCCGACGAGCGCGACCCGCGGCAGCGGAACCGTGGAGACACGGCGAGGCTTCTCGGCCTCCTCCGCATGATCGTCGGGCTCTTCGTCGGCCTCCGAGTCGAGCGAAGGGATGTGTAGATCGACGAGCTCGGACTCGTCAAAGTCGGAGTCGTCGAATTCGTCCCGTTCGAGGGGCTGGCCGTCTTGAGCATCGAGCTCGCCCGCATCACTGCGGTCGAGTGGATCAGAGGAATGTTGCATAGTTGGGGGAATCAGGCGATTCCGAGCATGCGGTGGACCTGGGGCAGGACACGAACGTCCAACCCGAGATCCCGCGCGTTCTCCACGACCGTCACTAGGTCCTGGAATTGGGGGGCACTCACGCCGCCGATGGGCGTCGCGGGCGCGATGAAGACGGGGCACTCCGGCGCTCGCCGCGCCACGTCTTCGAAGAGTTCATCATACGCGCGCGGGCTCTGCCCGCCGCTGACAACGACCTTGACGCAGGCATCATGGTCGCGAATGAGGTCGAGGGAGCGGCGCCGGGCCATGGCCCACTCCTCCGAGGTGCGAGGGGCGGCCTCGGTGATGGGAGCGAGGACGCCCTCTTCCTCGTCGTCGCCGTCCGCTGTCGCCCCGGCGGTCGAGATCGGCTCTAGCTCGACGGGCTCCTCCATGTCGGAGGGGAGCTTGAGGTCCATGCTGACGTGGTCGACGGCTTCAAGCACGCGGCCAAGGGCTTCCGGGTGAGCTCCGGCCGTCTCCAAGTGCAGCCTGCGAGCGCCGAGCATGGGCTTGAGCGCGAGGATGAACTCAGGCCACATGAGCGGCTCGCCGCCCGTGACGCTGACCGTCCGCGGCTCGCCCGGCTCCACCGAGGCGATCCAGAGCGCTGCCTTGAACGGTGACGCAACGCGATCCTCGTGTTGCACGGCTTCGCCGTCCCGCTGGATCCTCGCAGGCTTCTCCACGCGCATGCCCCAGGATCCAGGGGTGTCGCACCATCGGCAGCGAAGCGGACAGCCTGCCAGCCGGAGAAAGACCTGCGCTTCGCCTACGAAGAGCCCTTCGCCTTGGAAGGACGCAAAGACCTCGACGACCGGCGCAACGATGCGTGAGGATGAGCGTGGCATGACGGGGCCAGGAGAGAAAATCCAGGGCGGAGGGCCAATGCCGAAGGGGGCCCAGCTCTCGCAGAGGAGGAGGGCCGCCGCGAAGGATCAGTCCTTCTTCTTCTTCGCCTTGATCTTGAACTTCGTCCGGACCTTCGGGAGGCCGTAAACGGAGTCGTCTTTGCCAACGCGCCCGTCCTCCATCAGCTTGAGGAGACGTTCTTTGCGCGTGAAGACACTACGCTCACCGACGAGCGTGTTGATGCCGCGGAGGCTGGGATGGATCGACATGATATTGGGGGCCAGCGGGTCGAGCTGGGGCGGAGAAAATAGGCCTTCCGGAGCGCCAGCGCCACAGGGGAGGGCCTGAAAACCTCTGGATCGCCCCTTCCTTGGGCCATGACCTTGGGCCCTGGGACGTCTGAGGAGCCCTAACGGTAGGAGTCGATGTTGACGAGGTAGGCGCTGCGGAACGGGCGAAGCTTGCGCTTGCTGTCCGTACGAAGCTCTTTCAGTTCCTGAGTCAGCCCTTTGAGCTCTTCCTTGGTCTTCGACGCCCCCACGAAAACGAAGATCCGGCTCCCCTTTGAGATCGGGTGGATCACAGGGAATCCCTCGTCGTAGAGGAGATCGTAGGTCTCCATGGCGAGCTTCGCATGGGCCTCGGTCCGCGTGTACGTGATCGCCATGATGGAGAACTTCATCTCCGCGCTCCGGAAGGCTTGGTCCTCCACGGTGAGCTGCTGGCCGGCAGGCTCCGAGGTTGGCTCCGGAGTGGATCTACGGGCGGGCTGGAGCGTGTCGCCCGTGGCCAAGGCAGCACGGGGGCCGCGTCCAGTCGCGGCTGCGCCGGATGCGCCGACGCTGGCTGAATCGTAGGAGAGGCGACCGGGAGCATCTGGGCCGCCAGCGCCGCGGGGACTCGGTGTTTCGAGGTCGCCGTAGCCAGCGCGGAGGAAGCCGGAGTCGTTCTGGGCCTCGGCGCCTGGCTGATCGCGGTGCCCCATCGAGTAGCCGATCATGAAGATGGCCAGCGCGGCGATGAGGCCGAGCACGGCGAAGACCTTCGGACTCATGGGGAGCTCGAGGACGTCCGATTCGAGGGCCGCGATGGCCTCCTCGACCTCGGCTTGACTTGCGTCGGCGAAGGCTGGCTCTTCTGGCTCGTCTTCCAGCGCCGCCTGCGCTGGGTCTTCGGCTGGGTCCCCGGCTGGTTCTTCGGCGGGCCCAGGAACAGGCTCGCTGACCACCTGAGTCGAGGCGGCGGGCGCCTTGGTCGAAGCGTCGGGGAGGTCCGGTTGAACCGCACGGTCGAAGGATGGAAGCGCAGGGCCGCTCCGCATCGGAGCTGGCTCGTCCGCCTCAGGGTCTACCGCCTCAGGGTCTACCGGGGGCACGCTTGCGATGTCCGGCGCGTGCGCTTTCATCCCAGCCATCTCAACGGCAGTCTTGGCGGAGATTTCAGCTGCTGTGTCCGCGACCTCGGCTGGCTGCTTCTCGGCAGACTGCTTCTCAGCTGGCTCCGCGACATCGGCCGCTCCACCGCGAAGGCCTGCGATCAAGGACCCGACGCTGTCCCCCGCTGCCTGGCTGATCCTCGAGCTGAATTCCTGGGCGGCCTTGGCCGTTTCCGAGCGACGGATTTCCTTCTCGCGCTCTGCGATCACGCGTCGCCGCTCGGCAGCGGCGCGCTCGGCCGACTCAACGGCTGAGCGCTGAAACGCTTCGAGCATCGTGACCTTGCGACGTGCCATAGGGAGGAGAAGGGGAGCCGGTTCGGGGCGCTCTCAGCTTGAGACCGCGGGTCGAACGTACGCCCTTGGAAGACCCGGTTCAAGGCTAG
>CAYQKK010000081.1:0-26928 GCA_964417955.1 uncultured Planctomycetaceae bacterium | reverse complement strand
CTCATCTCGGACGATCAAGCTTGGACGGACTTCGGGTTCATGGGGAGCGCTGAGATCCAGACGCCTCGGCTGGACGCGCTCGCTGGGAACAGCCTCGTCTTCCCACGCGGGTACGTCCCGACGGCCCTCTGCCGAGCTAGCCTCGTCACGATCATTACGGGGCTTTATCCCCACCAGCACATGATCACGGGCAACGATCCGCCCAAGGGAGAGGATCGAGCGCAGATGCTCAAGCACATTGCGGCGGTGGACACGCTGCCCAAGCTACTGGCCGGGGCTGGGTATCGAAGCCTGCAGACGGGCAAGTGGTGGGAGGGGGGGTGTCAGTGCGGCGGCTTCACCGAAGGCATGACCCACGGGGATCCGAAGCGCGGCGGCCGGCATGGCGACGTAGGGCTGCAGATCGGCCGGAAGACCATGGCGCCCGCCTTTGACTTCATCGACTCGTGCGCGGAATCCAAGACGCCTTTCTTCCTCTGGTACGCGCCGTTCCTGCCCCACACGCCCCATAACCCACCCGAACGGCTCCTGGCGCAGTATCGCAAGGAGGGTGTCCCCGAGCCGATTGCGAAGTACCAGGCGATGTGCACCTGGTTCGACGAAACGTGCGGGCAGCTGCTCGACCACGTCGAAGCGCGCGACCTCACGCGCGATACGATCGTGGTGCTCGTCACGGACAACGGCTGGATTCAGCGCCCGGACAAGAACGGCTTTGCCCCTCGGAGCAAGCGCACCGCCTACGAAGGCGGCGTACGTACGCCGATCTTGTTCTCGTGGCCAGGGAACATCGAGCCGGCTGAGCACAGCTTCCCCGTCAGTAGCATCGACATCGACGATCCGGCCCAGAGCCTTGTGACGCGCTGGATCATTGAAGGGAGTCACAAGCTGCTGGTCCACAAGGATCCCAAGAGTCCGGACGAGCTGTACGACCTGATCGCAGACCCGTCCGAGCAAGAACCGATCGTCCGCGACGCCGTCAGCGCTAGCCTGCGCGCGAAGTTGGATCGATGGTGGGACGGCCGTTGATGGACTGAGGTGCTACGCCCCGAGGCCTCGCTCTATCGCCTTCCCTTCCTTGCGCGCCTTCGCCCAAGAGAGGTCTAGATCACGGATCGCGCCCGATTCTTCAGCGGTTTCGAGGAGATCGATCATCTCCATCAGCACGTGGCGCTGCAGCTGCGTGTGAAACGGGACTCCGAACAGATGGCCCATCATGAACGGGAGGAACACCGCGCGTGGCGGCTTCGCGTGCTCGGTGACGTCCCGCGCGACGCTGGGGGATACGGTGGCGATGCCTCTTCTTTCTGCGGCGCGCTGCACGAGCGCGATCGTCTGATGGCAGATAGGTCAGGCGGGCGCCGCTAGCGCGACATCCACCTCGTCATTGACAAGGGCCTCTGCGACCTGTTCCGCGAGCGTCAGCTCGAGTGCTACCGGGTCCATGTTGTAGCCGATGAACGTGTAGTGGTTCGCGTTGAGCTCGCCGATGACTCCCTCGTCCCGCAGCTCGCGCAGGCGCTCGATAGGGAAGATGACGTTGAGGTCGCGGTCGGCGCCAAAAGTCGGATACTTCAGTTGGTGAATCTCAAGGTCCTCCACGGCCGCATCGGACGGAACGCGACGGAACGAGTAGTCGCCCACCGGATGCACGGTGTCGAACGGCAAGGTCCCTTTGGGTTGGACGCCCGAAGTCGATAGGAACGCCACCCGACACTCAGAAAGCGGCTTCTTCAGCTTCGCGAGGGGCACCAGGTCGTCCTTATGGATCATCGAGCCCGGGTAGCGCTTGTTGACGGTGGCCCAGAGCCCTGGGCGGAGCTGATTCTCGAGCGCGTGTGATCTAGACATGTCCGTCATGGATCCACTCCCCAGAGTGCTTCACGAGGTAGAAGTGCAGACGGAAGAAGAGATGCGCGAGGGTCCCGTGATCCTGTTCCTTGAGCGTGTCGTCAATGAATGGCTGATCGGTCTCCGGCATGGCGATAAGCGCCTTGAGCGCCTCTACCCAGGCCTTGTCGATCTGCAGCTTGCCGGCCTCCGGACTGCCGTCGCCGACATGAAGTCGCACGTAGCGGATCAGGGCGTCTTGATCGCCGCTTTCCACGGCCTCCTTCAGATAAGCGAGTGACATGAGGCCCCAGATGATACGGAAGAGAGCGCGAATCTGCCCCCGGAACTGGTTCTGATTCTACTCGTCACAGTCTGACAGACTAGCCGTATACACCCCTCCAGCGCCGCCCCTTCCTTCACTCCCAACGATGCCCACCCAGACCCTCTGGAACACGTTCCGGCACCCCGTGCCCCAGGAGAATCGTTCCAATCTCCGTAGTCACTGGAGCGGGCTAGCGCCCGAGCAACAGGTGCCGCGGCAGATGTTCGGACGGCAATGGGAAGGCTGTGCTGCCACCGTTGGGGCGATGCCGAAGTGTGACTTCAGCTGTACCGCGTGCTACCTCGGTTCCGAGGCAAACAGGGTGCCCGCGCTGACCGTGGCGGAGATTCGCGCCCAGCTGAAGCTCATCCGCGGCTGGGTTGGCCGCTGGGGCAACGTTCAGCTCACGGATGGAGAGCTCACGCTGCGCGACGAGGGCGAGGTCATCGAGATCATCCGCACCGCGCGCGAGCTCGAGCTGATCCCGATGCTCATGACCCACGGGGATTCGTTCCGCAAGGACCCGCAGCTCCTAGCGCGACTCGTGAAAGAGGGAGGCTTGGAAGAAATCAGCCTGCACGTGGATACGACCCAGCGTGGCCGCACGGGGTACGGCGTCGAGACCGAGGAGGCTGCGCTGCATCCGATTCGCGAAGAGCTCGCGGAGATCGTTCGGCGCACGAGGCGTGAGACCGGTCGAGCGATCCGAGCCGCCGCCACGATCACCGTCACGAGGTCGAACTTGAACGGCGTGGCCGCGATCGTGCGCTGGATGATGGCAAACAGTGACGTCTTTCGGATCATCTCGTTCCAGCCCGTGGCCAGCGTCGGGCGGACGCGCGACGACGAGGGCGTCACGCGCCACGAGCTTTGGGATCAGATCTGCCAAGGCCTGGGTGAGTCCATCGACGACGAAGAGAGCACATACAACAGCTCGCTTCTGTTCGGGCACGGCGGATGCAGTCACGTTGTGATGGGGGCGGGCTGGCGCTCCCGGGGCGGACAGACTCACTTTACGCCGCTGCGCAGTCCCGCGGACGCGGCGTACGAGGCGAGCCTGTTCCATTTCTTCGAGCGCTTCGGCGGGCTTTCTTTTCGCAGCGACCGCCCCCTTCAGGCCTTCGTCCGCGGCGCAGGCGTCCTCGCTGGATCGCCGTGGTTCTTCCTAACGAAGGGGACTCGCTGGCTCAGAACGTGGCTAGGCCGCAGTTCGCGCGGGTCTGCCCTGCGCGCGTTGGCGTCGCTCTTCACGGGGCGAGCGAAGCTGAACGTTCTCACCATCGCCAGTCACCATTTCATGGACCTTGCCACCCTAGAGAGCGAGGAAGGGCAGGAGCGCGAAGCCGCGTGCGTTTTTCGCGTTCCCCACAAGGGCGAGCTCGTATCCATGTGTCGCATGAACGCTGCAGGCCTGCGTAAGGAGCAGTACGCGGCGCAACTCGCCCCCAGCGCGGATGCCGAAGCCCGACCCGCCCTCATCCCTCGACCATGAACTACCTAGCCGCTCTCTTCGCCGCCCTCCTCGCTTCTTGCTCGACCCTGATCCCCGCCCCCGACGTCGCCCTTAGGGGGGCCGATCCCTCAGCCGCGTGGGAGCGCCATCTCGCTACCTACGTGGATCAAGACGGGCAGATCGACTTTGAGTCCATGGCCGAGTCGCCGGAGGACCTCGAGCTCTTCGTGGCTTGGACCGCCCAGGCGCGCATCCCGGCACTTCAGGGCGAAGAAGAGATCGCGTACCTGATCAACGCCTACAACGCCCTTGCGATGTACGGCGTCCTCCATGCGGGCGTGCGGCCGAAGGCGAAGATTCGCTTCTTCTACCTGCGCAAGTTCGAGGAGGGCGGACGCAAGATCTCGCTATACGACTTCGAGAACGACGTGATTCGCAAGCGCGGCGAACCGCGCATTCACTTCGCGCTGAACTGCATGGTGCGGTCCTGCCCGCGACTGCCGAACGTGCCATTCACGCACGAGATGCTGGACGCCCAGCTTGAGGCGGCAGCGATCGAGTTCTTCAACAGCCCGCGCCACGTGCAGCTCGACCCAGGCAAGAAGACGGTTCGCTTCTCCGCCATCTTGGACTGGTACGAGGAAGACTTCTTGGATGTAGCGCCGTCCCTCATCGCCTACGCGAACCGCTATCGTGAAGACCCCATTCCAGAGGACTGGAAGGTCCGCTTTCTCGACTACGACTGGACGCTCAACCAGAGCGAGTGATGGCTCGCTACCGCAGTCGGTGCAAGGTAGCGAGCGCTCACGGCCGCGCTGCTACTCGACCCAGTACTGGATCACCTCGAAGTCCTGGCCCGTGACCGGGTCCCTCTGGACGTAGGTGAAGAGGCCGAACGAATAGCCGGCCGACGCGTGGTTGGCCGCGTCGATCGCGCCGACGGAGGCCTGGTACGTGGTCTCCGATCCGCTGGTGACCATGATGGAGTCCGACTGCGAAGCGCCGACGCTACCTCCGACGAGGACGCCGGCCCCCGTCGTCTCCAGGTCGATCGAGAATCCGACCTCAAGGGCTCCGCCCACGCCCCAGGCGTCCCCAACCTGGAGGGTCAGGCTCGTGGCGCCCGATCCGATGCCGACGGCCTGCGGACCAAACTGGAGACCGCCGTACTGGGACAGAAGCGAGTTCTTGGTCTGCCGGTCGGGGTAGCTCGACGAATCGCCGATCGTGTGCGTCAGGATTTCGTCGGTGATCAGAAGAGCGCCCTCCTCGGCCGCGTTGTTGTAGGCGACCCGATCCGCCTGAAGCGTGATCGGATCCCTGGGCAGGTTCACCACGACCTTCTCTCCAATCAGCGTGGCGTCCGGGTGCGACTCGATCGTGTAGGTGTAGCGATCGAAAGGGACGGTGGTGAAGATCACCGTGTCCTCGGCGACTCCCGTTCGGTAAAGGACGGTCCGCTCCTCGAGGTAGAGGGTGTTGGTGATCTGGCTGGCTTCGACGGAGGCGCTGGCCTTCAGCTCGAAGCCCGACTGCGTCAGGCCGCTTGAGAGGCTGACGCCGACGGTCGCGGACGCCTGGACGGACACGGTTCTCTCCTTCTCGGTGGAGGTAGAGGTGGTGTTTCCGAAGGCGGTGTAGCACTCCGAAAGATTCTGCCCGATTCCAGGCTGGCACGGCGCCGCCGCGAGCACAGCGAGCACGATCGGCTGGGTAAGGACGTACTCGTACTCTGCGTCCGAGTAGGACAGCACGGGGCTGTCACGGTCCACGTTGACCGGCACGAGGATGGGGAAGACCGAGTTCTGCGAGTTATCGAAGGTCGTGTCGATCGTTCGCTTGATCGACATGTCTGAGTCAGGTGCTTCGCGTCCCCAGACGTGAATCTCCCCCTCATCCTGGCGGCAGATAGCGATGTCCTCGCGGTCGTCGCCCGTGAATTCACCGGCCACCATCGAGGCCGTTCCCTGCGCGAACACGCCGAAGTCGTTCAGGTCCCAGATGGCGTCTTCGGGGAGCTGATAGGTGGGATCCATCGTCCACGGCGCGCTGTTTGCGAAGTCGTCGAACACAAACTGGTTGATGTGGAATTCATCGAAGCCGTCGCCGTCTACGTCGAGCGCGTTCGCAAAGATCGCCCGCACACGGGGCTTCATCGGGTTGTCGCAGTCGCTGAAGCGATGGGTGAAATAGGTGGTGCCGAGGGAGCCGCCCCCCATGTGCTCGTCGTCGAACGCCATGAGGAAGTACCCGTCGGGATCGCAGCTGCTGGTGAAGTCCGTGCGCGTGGCGACGATCAGTTCGCAGCGATCGTCACCGTCCACGTCGACGAGGAGCGGGGTGGCCCTGATGCCGCTTCGGGGTGTCCCGTCGGCTTCGGCCCCGCTTGAGGCCTCAAGGTCCCGCAGGATCGCAAAGCCGCTCGCTGCATCGTCGAGGATCGTGAACCAGCTCACTCCATCGGGACTGTTTGTGGTGCCGAACCTCTCGTTGACCACGATGGCGATCTCATCCATCTTGTCCATGTCTACGTTGCCCACAGAGATCTCCATGGTGAGGGTCGGGCTGGTGAGCGTCGGCTCGTAGGTCCGGCGGGTTCCGATCTCCGTGAATCCGGATGCTCCGGCTGCGGCGAAGAGCACTTGGCCGACGGACTGGTCGTTGGAGACGGCGATCACGAGGTCGTCGCGGCGATCTCCGTTGAGGCGCGCGGACTGCATGACAACGTCCTCGATCCCGGTGAGAAAGGTCAGCTGCTGATCGGTTTCAACGAAGCCCTCCGTCTCGTCCTGGATCGTCTTGAGCCTGACTTCGCCGCCGTTTAGGTACAGCACAACGATCTCTTCGAGGCCGTCGGCGTCAACGTCGGCGGCCACAACGCTGCGGTCGTCGGTGAGGTTGAAGCTCGAGTTGAAGCTGGGCCCGCTGATCCAGCTTTCGTCGGTCACCGAGCGGGAGAGGAGCACTTCTTCCGAGGCATTGCCGTCGTCGTCCGTCAGGTCGAGGAGCGTGAACCGCTCGCCGGTGCTGCTCACCTCGGCGCCGAGCACAAGGAGCTCGGAGGTCTTGTTGAGCTCCCAGGTGTCCCCGAACGGGGAGTAGTCGTCGGAGAGCCCCTCGCCGTCGATGCCTTGGCGCTGGGTCATCTCGGTGGAGACTCCCAGTTCCTGCAGGGTCTTGGTCAGGCCGGTGGCGGTCTGGCCGCCGCCTCCTCCTTCGCTTCCGCCGCCGCTGCATCCAGCGAGGGAGAGAGCCGTGGAGCAGGCCAGCAAAAGGCCCATCGATGCGGGAGAGGACGAGGGATAGGGGGATTGGAGACGATTCATGGGGCTAAAGCACGGGATAGGGGACATTCACCCGCCCCAGCGCTCCGGAGCCCCAGAGCCCGCAGGCCCATTTCCGAATTCCCAACGGGGGCCGCTCGGTATGCGAAACTGGGACGATGACCCGCATCCCCGAAGTCAACCCCGACGACACCCCCCCGCGCGTTCGAGCCGTCCTCGACGCGCAGCGCAAAGCGTTCGGCGCTCCCCTGAACAACCACCTGCTGTACGCCCACGATGAGGACGTTTTCCGGGCCGCCCGGGGCATGTGGGCCGCCCTCGACAAGACGGGCCTCGATGGCGCCCTTTCGGCGCTCGTGAATCGCCGGGTGGCCTTTCTCGTGGGCTGCGTCTTCTGACAGGACATCAACGCTGCCGTGGGCGGCGACCAAGGAGTCCCAGAGGCCCAGCTCCTCGCTGTGACCGAGCAGGCCCTAGACCGCGAGCTCTTCGACGAGCGCGTTCTCGCGGCACTGGACTACGCTGACGCGATGACCTTGGGGCCGGCGTCCGACGAGTTCGTCGCGGAGGGCCTCTTCGAGCGGGTCAAGTCGCACTTCACCACGCGGGAGATCGTCGGTCTCACCGAGCTGATCGCGTGGGAGAACGCGTCGGCGAGGTTCAACCGGGCGCTGGGCGTGGAGTCCCAGCGCCTTTGGAACCGCTAGCGGATTAGTTGAGCTCGCCGGGTTCGCTGGCCCACTCGCGGACTCTGGAGACCAGTCCATCGGTCCCCTTGGGCACGTCGGCGTCTTTGCCGGTGAAGATCCACACGGGGCCGGGGCTTGGCTCATCCGCAAGCTCTTCAAAGGCAGCCCGCGCGACGGCGCGAGCCTCCGCCGGCGCTGAATCCATCAGCTTGACGGGCTTGTGCACGTGTCCGCCCTGCCAGCAGTGCTTGTCATCCATGCGGAACCGGCAGCTCATGCCTTCGGAGGCATCCTTGTAGAGCGGTACGTCGAAGGGAGAGCGCTCTGAGTCCGGGTACACGACGCGCAGGATGAGGCTCGCGGAGTCAGCGTAGGGGAACAGACCCGCGGTGGACTCCATGCGGCTCCACGCAAGCTCTTTCGTCCACGCCTCGATGACGTAGTGCTCTTGCAGCCGCGTCTCAGGGAACGTGCAGGCGAGGACGCGGGCCGGGACGCCCCGGGCGATCAGGAGCGCCGCCGCCGTGTTCGCGTAGCCGGTGCATACGGCCTTTCCGCTGGCGAGGCAGTGCTCAGCCCCTTGGGACTCACCCGCGTCGTAGGTCATGTTCGCCTTCAGGTACGAGCTCAGCGACTCCATGACGGAGCCAAGGTCCTTGCCCTCCAGCGTCGCGGCCGCCTCGACAATCGCCGGGCTCTCCACCTCGATGCCCTCGGCCGGCAGCATGTAGGCCTCGATGCTCTTCGGGATCCTCTCCTTCCGAAGGAGCCGAACGCCGCTCCCGTCGCTGAGTTCGCGCTCTTCGATCATGGTCAGCGTTTCGACCCTCAGAGCGACTTGTTCGCCCGCCTTCATCGGATGCAGGCGGATCTCCAGCGGCCGGTTCTCCTGTTCGCGAACGATCCCAAGGGACGCGACAGCGCCCGCCGGTTCCGACGTGACGCGGATCGCGAGGGGCGTTTGCGATCCGATGGGGAACGGGATCGACATGCGCACCCGCGGGTCCTCCGTGTCGACGTTGGCCTCGGCGTTGTAGTCGCCGACCGCGCTCCGAAGGTCGAGCATCGACACCGGGTTCTCGCTGGCCGTCAGGACGATGTCGTCGAAGGAAGCAGCGCAGGGGCCCCCGACTCCGCAGCGAACGTACAGCTCTTCGCAGCCCTCGGGGATCGCCGCGTCAAGGCTCAGCTTGGTCCAATCGGCGAGGCCTTGGAGCTTCTCGGTGAAGCGAACGACGTACTTGCCCTCACCATCCTTCCCACGAGACGGATCGAGAAACGTCACCAGGAGGTTGGCGTATCCGTCGTTCGTCAGACGGTCGAGCCGACCCCACCCCTCAAGGTGGATAGAGCGAGTGTCCTTGGGGAGCGCAACGGTCTGCGTCCATGAGGTGTAACCCTTAGCGTAGTCGACCACGATCGAAGCCGCGCGCTTGCCCTCTTTCGCGTCGTCCTTGTTTGGCTCGTGAACAGGCGGGATGGTGGCTAGCGAACGGGGGTAGACCGGGTACCAGTCCTCCACCGACTTACCTCCCGATTCGAAGCTGCCGTTCTTGACGAGGTTCTTATCCCCGGGGAACGGGGACGATGTGGGATCCAACGAGGTCGACGGTGGTGCCGACACGAGGGAGGACGAGGCGAGGATGGCTGCGAGCATGGGGAAGTTCATAGCCAGACTCTCCCAAGGCGGCCGTTAGCCGTCAAGGGAGCGCTCCGATCAGCTCCGTGGGGGCCTTCCAGCCGGAGAATTCGGGAGTTTCCGTTCTGCGCTGGCGGCGCTCGGCGTTGGGTCCGTCGACATGATGAACCCTGCCCCTAAGACGCCTGCTCGCGCCCTCTTCACTGCCTTTCTCACCGTGGCCCTCACCGCTTCGATCGCAGGATCGCTTCCTGCCTGTAGCAGCGGAGGCGGAAGCAGTGGCGGCTCTGGGGGCAGCCCCGGCGGTGGCGGCGGCGAGCGCTACCACATGTTCCTCGACGGACTCCCGGGAAGCGCGACGCTCAACCTCGTGGATCCAGCGGATCCGTCGAACCCGATCGCGGTCAGCGGCTCGACGGGTATCGCCTTCGACTTCAACCCCGTCTTCACCGGCAGCATCGACGTGTCAGCCTCCACGTTCCGGGAGCTCCAGGTGGATCGCCTCATCCTGATCGACGGCAACCGCCTCTTGTCTTTGTCTCTTTCGTTGGACCAGGGGGCCGTCTCGCTCGATGAGATCTTTGACTTCGGCGCTCCGGTGGGGGAGGTGATCGCAGGACGCGACCTGAGCGGATCGAGTGACACTCTGCGCTTCGCCGTCGAAGTCGGGGGCGCTGGGCAGTATCAAGTGCTGACCCAGACCGGCTCCAGCACGACCACCCCCCTTCCCTTCCCCGGCACGCCGGTGACGCCCGTCGGATCACCGGCGGACGGCTCGTTCCAGGGCTGGGTTGCGCTGGAGTCCGGCATGCTGACCCTCGTGGCCCCCGACCTCTCCGTCACCAACCTGACGGCGGCCACGTCCGCCAACCTCATCGACGTCACCGACAGCAGAGACGGATTCTTCAACATGTCGACGGGGTTCGGGGTGGTTCGATCGGACCTCTCCTACGTCGATGTTTCCTTCACACCGGCGGCGGCTGGGCCCTTCGATCTGGACGAATTCACCGTGGTCGGCGAGGAGGCGATGTACTTCGCGTCGCCCACGGGCGCGAACAGCTTCGAGATCGTCCGGGCGTTGCCCGATGGCAGTGCTGCCGCGGTCACCGGTGACATCATGGGCGAGCCCACCTTCCTCAACGTCACGCCGTCGCGTGTGCTTTGCGGCATCACCGATGTCCCCGGGGAAAGCCTCTTGAGCTTTGATCTCTTGGGAGGGGACGAGCAGACCCTCGAGTCCGGCGCCAGCTCCATCGAGTTCGGCGCCTTTGTCTCACCGGGCATCGAATCCGAGCGGATCGTGTACAGCGTGCCGGAGATCGGCGTCATCGACGTCGCAACCGATGGAGCGGGACGCCAGGTCTTTGCGGGGTCCGCAGTGGCCGGGATGTCGTTCGAGCCGACGCTGAGCTTCGGAAACGCTCTCTTCGTCAGCTCGGTGTTCCTTAGCAGTCCCGCGCCCACCGGGGGGACGTCGCTTGTTTCAATGACGCCGGGGGATGCAAACAGCCGCGTCGAAGTCGGGATCATTCCGCCCGGCTTCACCACCGTGTCTGCGGCGGGACTCTTCACCTCCACCGTGATCGTCACCGCGATCGATGCGGGACAGTCCGACGTCTTTGTCGCGACTGAGGGGAGCGCAGATTCCCTGCGGCGTGTTACGGATACACCCACGCGCTTCGAGCTTGGGGCGCTCTAGTCGGCCCGAACCGTTTCCCTATGTCCACCAGCCCCATTTCATCCTCGTCCTCGTTGCCCGACCGGGACGGCGACGTGACGCGCTTTCTTGACCTAGCGAGCCACGGCGATCTGGAAGCGTTGGGCCGCGCGTTCGTTGCGCTGCGGGGCCAGCTTCACTCGGCGGCTTCCTCGGCGATGCGCAGGCATTCCAAGGAGGATACGCTCCAGCCGACGGCGCTCATGAACGAGGCGTACATCAAGGCGGCCGAGTCCTGCGCGACGCGCAGCGAGGATCACGGCACCAAGTGGACGGACCGCCAGCACTTCATCAAGGCACAGGTGGAGACGATGAAGAATCTTCTCGTTGACTCGGCCCGTCGCCGGTCCGCCCTGCGCCGCGGCGGCGGCACGGTTCAGGCGATCCTCTCCGAGCACGGGCTGGACCCGGCCACGCCGGTGGACGACACGCTGTTCATCAACGACGCCTGCGAAGAGCTGGCGAAGCGCCACCCCCAGGCGGCGGAGCTGGCCGAGCTGCACTACTTCGGCAACTTCACGTGGTCGGAGGCCGCGGCGCTGATGGGTCTATCGGACCGCCAGCGCAAGGCGCTGCGTAAGCTCGCGGACGCCTGGTTCGCCGTCCAGCTGGCCGAGTCCGACGAGCCGAATCACTAAGGCTTCCACTTGGCGGCGTCCTTGTCCTTCCCGAGGGCCGGCTCGGCGTCGTGCCACTGGGCGTAGAAGTTGGAGAGCAGGCGCGCGATCTGCTGGGCTTGCGGATGTTCCGCCCCTAGAAGAGCTTCGTACTTGGCGTAGCAGTCCAAGAGGAACGGCTCGCCGCCTTGGAAGTCCTTCTGGCTGCCCCGCAGCCTCCCTCGCTCGCCCACCACCGCGGCCTCGACGTGCGGCATGGGAGCGGCGAGGAAGGCGTTCGCCGCCAGTGTCTCGACAGCGAGCGCGTCGGCTTCCTCGTACTGCTCGGCCTCGATCATGGCCATCACCGTATTCGCCTGGAGCATCACGGTCACGGGATCGCGGCTTCCGTTGGCCCGCGCGAAGCCCTCGTAGCTGCGGCGCGCCGTTTCCAGCATCAGCTCCGTATCCCCCGTCGCGCGCGCAAGAACCGTCAGCGAGTTGAGCACGCCGAGGCCGTCGCGGTGCTCGTCGCCCCTTTGCGCGAGAACGAGCTTTGATGCGGGGATCATGAGAGCTTTCGCTTCCTCAAGACCGCTCAAGTCGCCGAGCTGGGCCGGCGCAGCCAGAGCGCGGCCGAGGCTGACGTCAATCTGCGCCGCTCTCAGTTCGTTGATCTCTCCGCGCGAGCCGATCTCCTTCGCACGCCGCAGGGTGGCGACCGCGTCGCCGAACTGGGTGGCGTTGAATTGGCGCTCGGCGAGATCCGTCCAGGCGGCTGCGAGGTCCCCTGGGACGACGTCGAAGTGATCCTCGATGTCCTGGCAAAGGGCGTTCGATCGCGCCTCGACTTCTTCAGTGCGGTCCGAGTACGAAAGGGCACGGCAGAGACTGAGGCGTGCAAGCAGCGTCTCCTTGGCGAACTCGCCCCGTGCCTCTGAAAAGCGATCAACGAGGGCCTCCGCCTGCTCGACGGCTGGCCCCGAGTTCTTGGCTTGCACGAGGCCCTTTACAAACTGAGCGTGCACGCTGAGCGTCCTAGGATCGAGGGGGCCGAGTTCTTCAGTCAGGATCTCGAACGCCTCTTTCGCGACGCGCGTTCCGCTCTCCGTGAGGCGCAGGGAGAGGCGCGCGCCCGCGAGGGTCGACAGCAGTTCCGCGAGCACGAGGGGATCGCGCCCGAGCTCGCTGCGGAAGGCTGCCTCGGCGCCTTCGAGGTAGCTGACGTCGAAGTAGCTGCGGGCCAGTGAAGTAAAGTCGATGGCCTGCACCGATGAGGGCAGCTCGCCCTCGGACTCGACGCGCAGGTTCCTCATGAGTTGCCCCACGGTTTCGCTGCGTAGGCTTCGGGCGAGGCTCGCGACGTCTAGGCCGGAGAGGTGGCTCACGAGCGCCGCCGTCGTGCGCTCTTGCCGCTCCTGTTCGCCCTTCGCGCGCTGGCGACCGCGCTCTAGGGCTGCGAGGACCGCTAGCAGCGAGGCGAGCAGGATCGCGCTCGGAATAAGCACCGCACGGTGGCGTTGGGCGGCGCGGAGTAGCCTCTCGGAGAGGCGCGGGCGGCGCGCACTGATCGGCTCGCCTGCGCGCCACGCCTGGAGGTCAGCGCGTAGCTCTAGTGCGGATCCGTAGCGCTTCGACGGCTCCTTCGCCATCGCGGTCTTGGTGATCGTGTCGAGGTCGGTGGGGATGCTCCCCCCGGAGTGCGCGGAACCCGCGAGCCGTTCCCTAGGGCTCGGCGGTTCGTCCTGTTCCAGCGCGCGGAGCACCTCGGGATTCGTCGCGTCCCGGGGAATAGCGGGCTCTCCGGTCAGCAGCTCGAAGAGGATCCGCCCCGTGCTGAACACGTCGGTCCAAACCCCAAGGCTGCCGCCGCCCGCGGCTTGCTCTGGACTCATGTACCCCGGTGTTCCGCGGATCTCGCCCGCCTCCGTCAAGGTGGGCTGCTCGTCGCCGGCCGCGTCCAAGAGTCGAGCGATGCCGAAGTCGATGACCTTGACCACGGGCCGGTCGCCCTCGGTTTCAACCAAGACGTTGGACGGCTTGAGATCGCGGTGGAGGACTGACTCGCCGTGTGCATGCTCGAGCGCTTCGCAGAGATCAATGACTAGGTCCACTCGTTCCGCGGTTGTGCACCCATGGAGTCGCGCGTACTCCGTGATGGGCACGCCGTCGATCAGGTCCATCGCGAAGTAGGCGACGGGTTCGAGGCCCCAGCCGCGAATCCCCGCGATGCCGCGGTGGCGCAGCCGAGCAAGGGCCTTGCGCTCGACTTCGAGGCGCTTCTTCAGCTCTTCCGAGCGCCCCGTGAAGAGCCTTGCCACCTTCAGCGCGACCGGTGGCATCTCCGGCTGAGTCGCCTGCCAAACCTGCCCGAAGCCGCCCTCCCCGAGAAGCCGCACGAGCGTGTAGCTACCGAGCCGCGTCCCCGCCGTCAGGTCGCGCGCGCGGGCTGCCTCGATCTCGCTCGACTTCGCGAGCAGGCGCGTGACCTTGCCGTACAAAGTGGGATCGCCCGCCTTGAGCTGCGCGAGGTAGCTCGCGCGCTCATCGACGTTCATCATGATGGCCGCCTCGAAGGCGTCGCCCTCGGGGAAGCCGAGGGGGGCCGGCTCAGTCATGCTTGTGGCAGGTGGGGGTGGCTAGCGTGATCTGCTTACGTCCCGACTGTACTTCTTCGTGGGCGCGGGCGCTTGGTGGGTCCCCGTAGCCGCGTCGCGAATCGCATCACGATAGGCGGGCGCGAGTTCTGGATTCAGGTCCTGCGTGACCTTCAGGGCCCGAAGGAAGCGAGCGTCCTTGCCATGGACCGCGTAGAGGTAGACCGCGAGGTCCTCGACGCGATCGAACGTCACGTCGGACGTTGCGCGCACGTTCGCCCAGCCGCCGGCGTCCTCTAGGGTCGTCGCGTTCACCTCGATGGTCTCGCGTTCGCCCGTCAGCACCTCGACACCCGTCGACCACCACGAGGCATTCTGGGCCCGCACCGATCCCAGGAAGCTCGCGGGGTCCGCCCCGTCCAGTGCCGCCTGAGCCCAGCCAGCGAGCTCTCCCGAGCGAGTGAACGGAGACACCACGGCCCCCTCACCCAGCCCCTTGGGCACCGGAACGTTGAGCTGACTCGGCAAAGGCAAATCGCCGTGAAGCTCGCCCGAAACCGGAGCCACGAGCGCCTGCTCAATCGCAGAGCACGCGGTGGAGCCCATGGCGACCAGAACGAGAATTCCGAAGAGCGACGAAGCGTGGGAGGGGGCTGACATAGGAGCTGCTGGGTGAGGAGGAGCGATTGGCGGCCTTAGGCCGCGCCTTCTCCTCTCCCA
Organism: uncultured Planctomycetaceae bacterium; assembly: GCA_964417955.1. GTDB lineage: Bacteria > Planctomycetota > UBA1135 > UBA1135 > Saltatorellus. The sequence goes on along the minus strand of CAYQKK010000081.1, from coordinate 12,081 downwards.
CGTAAAGCAGCTTCCCCATAGATCGCATTCCCCGCAAATCTCGCCAGTCCGCCACCTGGCAGTACGGTGCCAGGTACGTTTCCGCCACTCTGCCGTCCGTGGCTCCTGATGGACCAGGTGGTCAGAGGGCTTCTCCTGGTCCCATAGGTTTCGCAAGATCCCCAGCTCGCTTAGGCTGGCGACATGGGACGAATTACGACCATAGGCCTGCTCTGCGCCTCCGTAGCCTCAGTATCACCGTCCGCGGCACAGGTGAACCACATCGCCAGCGTGTCTACGGGAGGCGAATTCGGTGACGCGGAGTCGCGGGAGAGCAGGGTGTCAGCCGACGGCCGCTTTGTCGTCTTCCAAAGTTGGGCTAGCAATCTCGTCGCCGGTGACACCAACGGGCTGAGCGACGTTTTTCGGCGTGACCTTCAGCTCGGGACCACTTGGCTGGTGAGTCAATCCATGTCGGGGGGCGGCGCCGCGGCGGGGGAGTCCCTCGCGCCCGATATCAGCGGCACGGGAAGGTACGTTGTATGGGCAAGCGGCGCAGCCGACATCGTCCCGGGCGATACGAACAACCGGCGCGACGTGTTCTTGCGTGACATGCAGACGGGGCTTGTCGAGCGCCTGAGCGTGACGTCAGCCGGCGCGCAGGTCAGCGGTGTAAGTAGCGCGCCGCGGATTTCACCCGACGGCCGCTGGGTCGTTTTCTGGTCGCAGTCGGGACTGCTGCCGTCGGACCAGAACGGGTTCCACGACGTGTATCGGCTCGACCGCACGACGGGTGAGCTCGCCCTCGTGAGCATCACGGCCGGCGGCCTCCAGGGAAACTTCTGGAGCTTCGACGGGGACGTCTCCGACGACGGCCGCTACGTCACGTTCCTTTCTGAGGCCGACAACCTTGCTGCAGGTGACGTGAATTTCGGTGCCGATGTCTTTCTCAAGGACATGAGGACGGGAGAGCTTCAGAGGCTCAGCGAGACCGCGAACGGAACGTCAGGTGACGGCATCTCGGACGACCCCTGCGTATCCGGTGACGGCTCGACCGTGACCTACACGTCCTTCGCCAGTGACCTCATACCCGGCGACACCAACGGCGCGCCGGACGCGTTTGCGTATGACGTCGCTTCTGCGATGACCGAGCGCCTGAACGTGCGGCCTGACGGCACGCAGTCAGCCCTCGGCGCGAACCTTTCGACCTCTTTGTCTTTCGACGGCCGCTTCGTCTGCTTCTCATCGCCCGCAGGCGATCTTGTTCCCGGCGATACCAACGGGAAGTTCGACATCTTCCTGCGCGACCGTTCATTGCAAACGACAGAACGGATCAACCTGTCGCCAGCTGGCGCCGGCCTCAACGACGACAGCTGGTGGCCGCACATGACGCCGGATGCGCGCATCGTCACCTTTACATCGGATGCCTCGGACGTGCTCTTCGGGGACACCCTTGGGGCCCGCCAGATCTATGCCCGCGACCTCTCAGGCACCGTGGGGACGAGCTACTGCGATACCACTCTGAATTCGACGGGACAGCGCGGCGTGATCACCGCGACCGGATCGACGCTCTACCTCGACAACGACGTAACGCTCACCGCGACGTCACTGACACCCAACGCATTCGGCTACTTCCTCGTGAGCACGTTGCAGGGGCTGATCGTCAACCCAGGTGGTCAACAGGGCACGCTTTGCTTAAACCTGCCCATTGGCCGATTCGACGGCCCGGGCGAGGTTCAAGACAGCGGCTCCACGGGCTCCATCTCCCTACGCCTGGATCTAGCGTCAATTCCCCAGCCAGACGGACCGCTCGCGGCCTTGCCCGGCACGTCGCTGCACTTTCAAGTCTGGCACCGCGACGAGATGGTCGGGCAGCCGACCTCGACCTTCTCCCGCGGCGTGACGGTGCGGCTGAACTAGATTGGCAGACTCACACCGGGTTCGTTTCCACAACTCGTAGCGGACGACCGCCGCGATGAGGGCACATTGTTCATGTTGACTGCGACCGCAGGAGGGGACGATGAGATGGACAGGCCCATCCGAGTCGTCAGGGAGGGCGCCGCTTTGGCGTGGTTGGCGATATCGCCGCGCTGGCTGTACGATTGCATGACCTCGCATCAATCCCAACGTTCTGGAGAGAGTTCCCTATGACAATCCAAGCTCGCCACCAGCTGCTTCTTCGCAGCTCCGCCGCCGCTGTCTTCCTTGCGGCGGCTGCCCAAGGAACCTTCGCGCAGACCCAGCTCGCCACTCTGCCGGGCGATGAGTCCAACGACTACTTCGGGTACTCCGCCGCCAGCCTTGGCGACGTCAACGCCGACGGGATCGCCGACTTTGGCGTCGGCGGTTACCGCGGTTCGGTCGAAGGACGGGGCAGGATCAAGGTCTACTCGGGCCTTGATGGCGCTCTGATCCACCATATTCTTGGGCCGCCGAGCGGCTCACTCGGTTTGGTGTTCGAGGTCGGAGACGTCGACGACGATGGGCACGATGACTTTGGAGGCAACTTCGCCTTCTATCCTCACGTCGCCTCGATCTTCTCCGGCCTTGACGGTTCGGTCATTGCGACTCAGCCCCAGACCTTCTTCTACGGAGGCGTGGGCGATGTAGATCAAGACGGCCACGCCGACTATGTGGCGAGGGCCCAAGGTCTGGGGATGCCGTTTCAGGTCACCTCGGGCGCGACGGGGCTGGCGCTGCTTGACCTTGTGATACCGCCACTCAGCTGGTTCGGAGGTCACGTAGGGGATCTGAGCGGTGACGGAGTCCCCGAGTACGCGACGATCACCCACAGCGGGCTCAACTCCGGCACCGTGGAGATTCGCTCCGGCACAGACACTGCTATTGTCCTCACCGTTCCCCCGACTCGTGAAGATGTGACTTGGGTCGTCGGCCTCGGTGATATGGACCAGGACGGCACGGCTGACGTTGGCCTCGTCTTCGACAACAACGTCAGCGTCGACATTCTCTCGGGGGTCGACGGCAGTGTCCTTGCTTCGGTCCGCGGCATCGAGTCCTTCGCAGCGGGACTGTCGTTTCTTTCCAGCGTCCCTGACGCCGACGCCGACGGCCACAAGGATTTCGTCGTAGCGTCCGATCCGCCGCGCCTCTACTCGGGCAAGACCGGCGCGATCCTTGCTCAGTTCGCGCGCGAAACCGGCGACACCCGGGCATGGTCGGTGGCGGGCCTCCCGGACGCAAACGGCGATGGACGGCCCGAGATCGTCGCGGGGAACCCGGCGGCCTTTGACCCCGTGACGTTCAGTGGAACCGCGGCGCTCTTCAGCTACGACGGCCCGGCCGGTGTGAACTACTGCACGTCCAGGCTGAACTCTACCGGCAAGCCCGCCGTGATCACGGCGTCGGGCAGCAGCAGCCTCACGCGAGACGACTTGTTCCTGACCGTCCACGACGCTCCGAGCGGGAGCCTTGGCATCTTCCTGATGGGGGACGGCCAGCAGCAGATCCCCCTCGGCAACGGCCTCCTTTGCGTGGGCGCGGGCGGCGCCGGCATCTCCCGTTTGCCGGCGGCTTCCATCGACGGCAACGGCCACATGCTGCAGGAGTTCGACTTGACGACGGTTCCCATCGGAGCGGGCACCATCACGGCGGGCTCAACGCGGAACTTCCAGGCTTGGTTCCGGGACTCATCACCGGCTGGGCCGGTGTCGAACCTCTCGGACGCAGTGTCCGTGACGTTCTCGCTCTAGTCAATCTTGACTACTGTTCGTAGCGGGACCAGCCTTGGGCCCGCTCATTCCGCTCAAGGCGTCAGCGTCACCGCAACGGCGGCGCTGAAGTTGCTCCCCGTTACGCCCCCTTGGTTGTCGCGGAACCAGGCTTGGAAGCGCCAGGTCTGGCCGACTTGGCCCACGACCGACCCCGTGGGGCTCGGGAGGCTAGAGAGGTCAACTTCGCCAAAGAGCTGGCCGTACCCTCCGGAGTTCTGGAGCAGCTCACCGAACCGGCCGATGGAGCCCGACAGGCACAGGTCCCCGAAGCTCCCTCCGGGTTGCGCGACAAAGCCCGCGTTCTCGCTGCAGATGAAGTAGCCGAACGCATTCTGGGTGACGTCGTTTGACTGGAGGGAGAGCCCGTTCAGTCCAAGCGACGTAGAGCCGAGGGCTGCGATCGTGGCTGCGGAACCAGAGCCGTTGACCTGTGCGCTGCACTCCTGTGAGCCCACTGTCGGGAACAGCTCTGTCCGGAGGATCTCGAAGCCGTTGGACACGGACCGAGTGGCATAGAGCACTTGTCCGTCCTCGACGAAAGAGTGAGGGAAGTAGGCCACTCCCGCTGGCGTGAAGCTGAGCCCCCCGTCCGTGGTCGTCACCATCTCACCTGTCACGCGGTAGGCCGCGGCGAACCCGGGGCGGGTCGGATGAACTTGGAGCCGAATGAGGCGCTCGGTCCCATCGAAGTTCGCAATGACGTCCCAGGTCGCGCCTCCGTCATAGGAGCGCAGGAACGTTTGGCTTCCGAGGTCGCCCGTCAGAGCCCAGAACTTGGTCGGGAAAGCCGGCGCCACTTCGAACTCGAGCTCTTCACCGCCAGTGAGACTCTGGGTAGGCGCCGCAAATCCCACGGACCGCCAGATGGACGTCCAGGGGTAAGGATTCGCCGACTGGGACGATCCAATCAGGTAGGGCTCACCCGCCCCCTCAACGATATCGATCGGGCCCGTACCCTGCGGCGTCGACGTCCAAGTCGATCCGCCGTCGTCGGACAGGAACACTTGATGGTGTTCAGTGAAACCGTCCCATTGAGCTCCGCTGAACGCGAGACGCTGCGGGTCGAGCCGGCCTCGCACAGGGGGCGTGCCGCAGATCGGAAAAACCTGCGGCGCCACATCCGGCCCGATTGGCTGCCAAGTTCCCGACACACGCATGAGGTTCAGCGGGCCCGCGAGCGGGGATGCATTGAGGTATCTGCAAACCGACATCACGACATGACCACCGTTGTCGATGGAGAACTGGCCGCGAAAGACTCCTGTGGGCAGGGTCGGCACCGCGAGCACAGACCACGTGGCCCCTCCATCGAAGGTCTCGTGATACTCGCTCTGATTGATGTCGGTGATCAGAAGATGATCGGCATCAACGGGATCGGTGATGAGCTCGCGGGGGAGCACCGGCGTGGCGATCTGGGTCCACGTCTGTGCTGCGGCAGAGCTAGCGAGGATCAGTACTGCGGCAGCGAGCCGAGCTGCGGATTTCGAGACCGCGTGAGATGGGGTGCGGAGCATGGGACGGTTGGCGTTGGGAAGGGAGCAACAGGACCCCTTCAGTGGTACATCGCCGGCGGCGACCTGGCAAGCCCAACCACGATCTAGGTCGCCTGAGGAGACTTGGAGCTCCTCATGACGAGTTTACGGCGTTGGAGGAGACCCTCTGCCTTCCGCTCGCGCACCGTGCAACGCTATGGGATTCCATGGCGCTATCCATCTCAACTTTCGTCGAGAGGCTGGCGACCTTAGGGGTCCCCTCGATCGCAGCGTTGCTTGCACTGCTCTAAGATCCCGCGTGTGAGAGCAAAGGGAAAGCGCGGCAGGACCGCAACCCATACGTGAGAGAGCTGGCCCGGTCAGGACTTTCTACGTTGAACGAGTAGCCTGCTATCACTGGACAGGCACAGTCCCGCCGTCCACCTTGATGGGCAAAGGAGCCGTTACGCGATGGACAAGGAACAGAAAGCGCAGAAGCTAGCCGCTTGGAAGGCACAGCAGCGAGCGATCGCCCGCGATGCCCTCCCCATGCCCGACGAGTCGCTCAAGGCGCTCTTCGACATCCTAGACCGCGCACTCCAAGCGGGAGGATGTGACCACACGCGCAGGCTGACACAGTCATGGCTCGAAGCGAACGCACAGGACCTCTCATCGGCGACAAAATGGCTCGACGACACGCGTAGAGATACGTTCACCGGCACGCCGCCGCCACTAGTCGCGATCGTCAGAGTCTCTGAACGGTATCCGCAGCAGGTTCTTAGTCGCATCTTCCGACGAACGCTCTTCGTTCCAATCGTAGAGCCAGATCTGAACGGGGGACGTGCAGATGTCGATCGCCAGAGCGAATGGGGTTGCGAGCGCATTGACCCAAGGAGAGCTGCTGAGCGGGTTGTCGCCCTTGAAGCTCAGGCGAGAAGAGCCGTTCCTACCCTCCTTCACCCCGCCTCCCCAAACGGAGGCCGTCACACAGCTGGGTAGTACTAAGGCGGCGAACAGAAGGGCGGCTAGGGCGTAGAGGCGGTGCATGGTGGGGAAGGGGTCATGGGGCGAGTGCGAACAGCGACGGAGACCTACTCTGGTAAGGGCGATCCGTTGGGCATTCCTACTCGGTAGCCCCCCTCTCTTACCGGAGGCTCGTCATTTGTCCCCTGTTACAAAGGATACGGCCTTCTGCACGTAGTGCCCGCGTAAGCGCCATTCCCTCATCGGCCTACACGACGCACCATGAACCAACTCGCTGATTCAACCTGGGCCCCGCGGTGGATGATGGCCGTGGGAGCGGCCTACTTCCCTTGGCTATTGGGAATGGCGGGGCACCTCTCGGGCGGCGCACACTCGGTCCCTGCTGCGTTCTTCGGCCCCGGCCTCCTCGTGGCGATGCCATTCAGTTCCACCCTCGGGAACGGCCCCACCCTGTGGATCGCAGGCGCATCGACGCTGGTTCTTATCCTCCTCGCAAGGAAGCTCCTAGATGGACGCGGCTACGGCTTCCTCGCCTACTTCGCTGTGCTCACTGTGGCGAGCCTTAGGCTGGGCTGGCTGATGTCGAACTAGGTACACCGACGGACCCCTCACCGACACCCCGCAGCCACCGGCCCGTGGACGGCGCCGTCGATTCAAATCAGCCATAGGCCGGATGCTTCTTACCGCCAAGCTACGAGCCTGTGTGAGCCGTGCTTCCAACCTGGACCGTAACTCGCCGCTCAGACTCCTGTCCGGCATCAAGCACGTACAAACCCACAGGTACGTCCGCTTCAACACCGCCTTGGCCCGATGATCTCACGTCTACTAAGCCAGCCTCGATCCACTCCTTGACGCTCGCCCCCGATTCAACGAATCGGGCGCGTTCCAACACGGGCTCGCTTGGTGAAATCAGTCGCCCAGTGCTGCGCAGCTCAGCTCGGTTCATGCCGGGTCGCAGTGTGTCCATGCGCCGATCCCACCACGCACCCGGAAGGATCACGCGGAACTCGGCCTTCGAAGAACGAGTCAGTCCGCTCGAGCGCGACCGGCCTTGCGCGTTGGTGTAGGAAGCGTCAAAAGAGCGTCCGCTGCGCGCGCCAAAAACCTCGACGTAAGCCTGCGGTGCGGGTTCGCCGTCCAGTGTGACGTCGACGAACGTGGGCTCCGTGCCAGCGATCTCGACCTTGGTGACCGTGCCCGGCGGAATCTCGGGGATCAACGCATCAACAGCGAAGATCTTGTTGTCTCCTTGGGACGCAAAATAGGCGAGTTGCCCTTCTTCAATGATAGGGATAGTCGTCATCCCCAACGGATCCGTTTGGTTGCCCCGATGCCATGTCGACTGATGGGGTAGAACGTAGATCTCCGTCCAAAGCTCGGGAAGGGGATCGCCGCTGCCATCAACGAACTGCACCGTGGATGGGGGGCCTTCGACGTTGAGCGTGGCCTGGGCAGTTTCGCCCGTCGTTAGGCCGACTTCTTGGATCAGCCAATCGGAGCGTCCCGAATCCGCTTCGACGTGGAAGCAGGCGGTCGCTCTCGTGCCCTCAAGACCATGAAACTCGTAGGTGCCTTCCTCGTGTACTTTCTGGCGTACGCGGCGAGAGTCGCCCCTCTCGGTTTCGAAGAAGACGCGAAGGTAGGAGTCGCTGTCGCTCATTGCTTCTCGCGCCGCCTGCGAGAGGTGCAAAGCAACCTCTAGCGAGGCAGCGCCTCCGACGGGGATCTCAACCGGATCTCCGTCGGGAGGAAGCTGGCCAAGTAGATTCATGGCCGTCTGCTGGCCGTCGGGGTAGATGACGTAGAGAAACAGCGGCGTGCCCACCGCGCCGAACTCCAGTTCGAGTCGACCCTCGGCATCAAAGCCCAAGGCAGGAATGACACTGGAGTGGTTTCCTGAGAAGCGGGTCAGGTCGTCCCAGTCGTCGGTTCCAGTTAGCTGGAGGGTGAGGGGCTGCAGCGGAGCGATTCCGAACTGCTGCATATCGACGAACCCATAGGCCTCAATGTGTGGCTCCCAAGGGCCAGGCAACGTCGTTTCGAAGCGCCCTGTCTCGAACCCATCCTTCTCCACACGGATCTCCCATTCGCCGGAGCAGAGCCCGAGCAGAACGGCCTGCCCGTCCTCGTCAGTGGTGATCGTCGCACCGTCTACCTGAGGCCAAGCCCTCGCTACGTCTACTCGACTGCAGGTTGCGATCGCGCTAGATACCGGATCGGAAGTCGCGCTATCAATGATCCCCAGGTGGAGATCAAAAAGCTCGGGTAGCAGCAGCTCTACGGACGTGGGCGATCCCTCGACGACGAAGGTCGAAACGCCGCCGTAACCAGCTTCTGTTCTGATAGCTGACACGTAGGACCCAGGCCTAAGTTCGATGAGCATCGAACCTTCGTGAGTGGCCCATGCCACCGCTAGGGTGACCGTTGGGTCACCACCGGCAATGTGCAGTGTGGCCTGCGATACAACCTCCCTTACGCTCGCCAGAGAGAACCGCACCTCCACCTGGCTTGCAGGCGGGAGAACAGCGACGGCAGCTTCACCTTCTAGTGGCCGAGACGCTTCTTCTCGTTGCGGGCGAGCAAGAGCGCGATCGGCAACAGCTCCTGGGGGACTCTGGACGGAGTCCCCCAGGGACCGTTGCGGACGTTGTTCCGGATCATGTAGGGGTCCACTTTCAAGGGAGCGAACGTCGATGGCCACGTTCTCACTCTCCAGCTGTCCGGCTCGCAGGTTGCTCCGCAGCGCGAGGATTCCGACTCCGATAGCGAGTAGAATTGCTAGTGGTGCGAGCTTTGATCTCAAGGCTGAGGGGTGCCAACGGGGGGAGTGGCCGGTGGGACAGGCGGTCTCCGCTTGATATCTGTGATCGGCACACCGCCCGTAGAGGGTGCAGGAGCGAGGCTTCGCACGACGGGGTTTCGCTGCGTGCTTGCTGACGCGCTTGCAAAGTTGGTACCGCTGAGCGCTATCGCTATCACGACTAGTATCAAACGTTCCATAATGACGGAGCTTAGCACCGGACTTCGTTTCCCAACAGTGCTTCGAACGGCTCTCCTAGGGTCTGGAGAAGGCGGCTGGTTCGATCGACCCCTTCCCTTCGGCTCCTGGTAAGGGTGATCGCTTGGCTCCAGTGGCGACTAACGACTGGATCTTCTTCAGCCAAGCGGTCCAGCCACCAGTCGGCTTTGGACGAACAGCCGACCTCTGCCGCTAGAAGGGCCCCGCTGAAGAGCGCATTGCAGCGTTCCCCTTGATCACCAGCCTTGCCTACCAGTCTGTACGCGTCGAGCGCCTCCCGATGCATTCCTAGTTGGAGCGAACTAAACGCACGTGAGATCGCAAGCGTCACGCGCTGCGGCTCTTCCGTTAGAACTCGAGCTCCTCGGTGCGCAATCTCAAGAGCTTGCTCATGTCTGCCGGTGATCGTAGCCACAGCCGCTGCCAGCCTGTACGTCCCGGGGGAGGGCGAAAGCTCGATGAGAGCGCGACTCGCTAAGAATGCCCCGTCGGCCCGCATGAGGCAAAGCTGTGAGCGGTGAGTTCTTGGGAGCCACTCCTTCTGCCAGAGCTGCATGGACGAACCACGTGATAGGTCGATGAAGTAGGAAGGTGCGCTCGGGTGCCTGACAAGCCAAGAACTCAACTGTGCGCGGAGAGAGTCAGCAGTGCGCTGTTTGCGACTTGAATCGACCCCGGATTCGAGCATCTTCCGAAGATGATTCATCCCAGGTCTCCTATCCGTCACCTTCCGAGTTCGGGGCGTCATCTTGTTGCGACGACAGAGCGTATCAGTGATCTCATGGACTCCACGGGATCGTCGATCTCGACGTCATGAACCATCTCGTTGATCTCGCGGTCGATGTAACTGAAGAGAGTTGATCGACGGATGGGGAGGAAGATGGCAACGCGTGCCGGCTTGGGGCTTCGGTGATAGTTCCTAAGGAGCATGCAGACCGCCTCGTCTTCGACGCCGAACACGACCGCGGATCGCCGAAAGAACTCCATCGAATCTTCATCTACCCATGACTCCGGGTTTCGACCGAAGTCGAGAGCTAGCTTCTCGATCGCGCTACTCCAGTGCTCCAGAAGCTGCTGATCAGTCATGGACGACCAGTCCTCTGCTGCATCCAGCGTCGCGCTACCGCGAGCCACAATGGCGTCGATAGGCCCGAGTTCACCGCGCTCAAAAAAGCATTTTCTCAACACTCCGTGCCAAGGAAGCTGCGGGGTCGAGCCTGGGCTCGGTGGCGTGGCCCGCGGGCTCAGTGCGGTGACGTAGGGCCGCGATTAATTCTTGTGCCTGGGGCGTTTCCATAGCTCTCTAGCTACCAGAAGCAGGCAATTTCAACCACCCTTGACGATCTGGCGCTATCTGGAGCCGATTGCACCACCGGATTCAGTGATTCGTGTGACGGACTTGGACGAAGCTTGCGGGCGCTCCGCTGCCGTGACCGCTCGGTGAGCGTGCCCAACTCAAACGAGCGCTAGTCTTGACGTAGAAGGTGAAAGTCCTGCACAGCGCCCCAAGCCGCCGCGAAAGAGCAACGCACGCGTCGCGCGCACTCAGCGACCGCCATATTGGGCTCAGACTCAAGCGCAGTCCATACGTCCGCGCGCCACGTGGGGCCCATTTGGACTCGATTGCGGTAGCCGCGGTGGCACTTCGCGAGCTCTCCGGGCTCAAGGACGTCGGCCTCGCGGTCGCGAAGGGTTCCTTCCGGCACACGCAGGCAGCTTGACTCCAGCCGAGCGTCCTCGCCCCTCCTCTGGACCTGAAACTCGGTTCCGGTGCTGAGGAGATCAATGCGCGCCCCGTCGAACCGGCCCTCGATCCGCGCGAAGCGCTTGTCATCGCTGAGCCAAGTGCCGATCGCGGACCAATAGGCCTGGACCCGTTCGGAGAGATGCTCATCGAGAGCGCGTCCAAGGCGCTCGGTATTGACGCGAGCCGAGTGCTTGCCGAGCCAGGTCGTCAGGACTGACAGCACACGGAGGTCTCCATCGTCCATGCCCGCGGCGGAAGCGTGGACCAACGTCAGTTCGATGTCAGCATCAGTGACCGGCGCTACGGCGAACCTAAGCCCAATGCCGGCCATGCGAGCCGTCAGCTCCTCGACAAGGGGAACCTGATCGAGCCCCGGTGATCTATCAAACCCCATAGCCAAGCCTCCCCGCGAGATCGGACAGAGTTGCGCTGACATGTTCCGGCCAACCGGGGTGGGCATCCTGGAGGGCGACCCAAGGCTGAATTTCCTCAAGCTCGGCCTGCGTCGGCTCAAGAGCCAGACAGTCCGGGAGATCCGTGCCGCGGTCGCATAGTGCGAACAGCTTAGACCTAAGCAGATCCGACCGGCCCAAAGTGTGGAGGACGATCGCCCTGCCTTGATAGAGCGGCACCAGCCGCTCGCGCCATTCGGGCGGGAGGATCCCTGCCAGGGATGCCGGTCCATTGTTGAGCCAGTCGTCGGCAAGGTCGAGACCCTCGATTCTCATCAACGCCGCGAATTCCCTCGCTTGCCGAGTGATCTCATCGGTCAGCGGGGGATCGAGCACATCGCAGTCCCGAGTCTGGCGCGAGGTGACGCCTAGGAGAGCGAGCGCTGCGCCCCCGATGACGACGCCACGAAAGGACTGCCCGGCGTCTCCAAGGAAGGCGTCAAATCGGTCAAGGGTCTGTGATGGGATCATAGGGTCGATCCTGAGTATCGTCTCAGGCGATACCGTTCTCAAGGGACATTTTGGGTCTAGTCCCGTTTCGAGCCAGATTCTGACACACGTTGCCAGCGAGCAACGCTCTGCAATGGTTCCGCCGCTCTCCCTTCGCGACGAGCCTCGCCTACGCGCCAAGCAGCTCGTGTTGCTTCAATCGCTCGGGCGTAGGCGAGGGTGTACCGTCACAGGTACGCCGCCGCCACGA
>CAYQKK010000080.1:25672-27408 GCA_964417955.1 uncultured Planctomycetaceae bacterium | reverse complement strand
CAACCCAGGAGGGGAGTGGCTCCCCGAGCAGGACTCGAACCTGCGACAAAGCGATTAACAGTCGCTTGCTCTACCAACTGAGCTATCGGGGAATGGGAGCGCGAGAGGATACGGGGCCTGAGGCCCGTGTCAAGGTGGGTTTGGGTCCGATCCTTGAAATCTTGCGCTCCTGGGGGATCGGCAGGGTGGGGCTTGGAGCTTGACGGGTATCGACGGATTCCGGCAGCTCGCCTGGGGGATCCGTCGATAGCCGTCGAGCTCCTAGTACTTGAGGCCTAGCTTCTTGAGCTTGGGGGCGATCACCGCCCGGCAGTAGCCCTGGGAGGCGTTGTCGAAGTAGTAGCCCTGGTGATCCTCCTTGGCCTTGTAGAAGACCGGGGCGTCCGTGATCTCCGTCACGATGGGGTCGGCGAAGGTGGGTTGGACGTCGCGGATGGAGGTCTCCGCGATGCGGCGTTGCTCGTCGTTGTGGACGAAGATCGCGGAGCGGTACTGGGTGCCTCGGTCCGCGCCCTGACGGTTCAGGGTCGTGGGGTCGTGGGACTTCCAGAACCAGTCCAGGAGGTCCTTGTAGGGCAGGACCGTGGGGTCGAAGGTGACGCGGACGACCTCGGCGTGGCCCGTGCGGCCCGTGCAGATGTCGGCGTAGGTGGGATTGAGGGTCTCGCCGCCCGTGAAGCCTGAAACGACGGATTCGACGCCGTCGATCTGCTCGAGGACAGCCTCGATGCACCAATAGCAGCCCGCTCCAAGGGTGGCGACTTCGGTCGTGGCGGGAGCAGGCGTTGCGGCTGCGGGGTCGGCTTCGTTGGATGCGGTCATCTCGGCGGGCGGGGTGGTCTCTTGGATCTCGGGGGTCTTGGGTATGTCAGCCATCCCAGGGGCGTTTGCCATCTCGGGGATGTCGGCGAGCTCTGGGGCCTCGGCGGCAACGGACTTGGTGGCGGCTGGAGCGCTGGCCTGCAGGTCCGATGTGGCGGAGGCCGGCTCGACTGAGCAGGCAGCGAGTCCGCCCAAGGCGAGGGCCAGAAGGGTCAAGCGGCTGGGGCGGGTTTGGATGGTCTGCTTCATCGGTCCTGAAATAGTTGGTTGCGGATGCTGGGGCTCGCCTGTGGGCCAGCCTATCAGCGTGGCCATCAGCGATGCTGCCTGGGGAGGCCACTGGGCATACGGGCAGGGCCGGAACTTGGGACAGAACGGAGTTCGAAGGGGGTGATCCAATCGGATGCAGGGGCCTGGGATGAGCCATGGGGAGCCTCCAGCGCTTCCTGAGCCCCTGGAATGGCCGCCGTGGCCGCTGCCCAGGTGGCAACGAATGAAGGGCTGAGGCCGGCATTGCGGAGCTCCTGGAGCGACAGGGAGCCCGCTCGCTTGGCCAAACGCTGGCCATCGTCCTCGGCCACCAAGGGGACATGGATCTGGCGAGGGAAGGGGAGGCCGAGAGCATCGAGGACCAGGCGCTGGCGGGCGGCGCTCGAAAGCAGGTCGTCGCCGCGCAGGACCTCGGTGACGCCTTGATGGGCATCGTCCAGGGGCGTGGCGAGCTGGTAGGCGGCCACGCCGTCCTTGCGGCCGATCACAAAGTCACCGACGGTGGCGGCGACGTCGATGGACTGGGGGCCGAGCAGAGCGTCCTCGAAGTGTACGGGGCCGGCATGCACCAGGAGCCTGAGCGCTGGCTCCCGGCCCGTCGCCTCCCGCGCCTCGGCTACGGTCGCGAACCGGCCGCGGCACGT
>CAYQKK010000080.1:0-25572 GCA_964417955.1 uncultured Planctomycetaceae bacterium | reverse complement strand
CCCAACGCCCCGAGCGTCCCGCCGCCCCGCGCCTCGTCGTACCACCAGGTGTACGGCATGTGGAGCCGCCTCTCGGAAGCAAAGCTCATGATCACCCGCGCGCTCCACGGCTGGCCCGCCTCACCGGCAGCGATCCGCCGCTTCATCTCGCGGCGCAGCGGGCTCCAGCGTGTCTGGTGATCGATGAGCGCCAGCCGTCCGCGCGCCGCATCCCGCAGCTCCCGCGCTTCCCCGCCGTCCATCGCGAACGGCTTCTCGCACAGGATCGCCACGTCGCCGCGGATCGCCGCCTGCACCATCGGCGCGTGCAGGTCCACCGGCGTCGACACGATAACGAGGTCCACGGCGCCGCCCGGCAGGGGGCTGTCGAACACGTCCTCCCACCGGTCCGTGGCCACCGGGATATTCCACTTGGCCGCGGTGGCCTGGGCCTTCTCCAGGCCACGCCCAGCGATCAGGACGACCTCGTTAGGGGCTCCGTTCTCATTCGCCCACTTCAGCGCAGGCAGCTGGATGGCGTTCGCGAATGAGTTGCCGAGGACCGCGATGCGCACGGCGTTCATGGTCGCGGCCTCTGCGGCCCAAAGCCGGTCATTTCCTGGGCCAGCCCCCGCGGAGACGTGTCACCAAAGCTCGTGTAACAGGCGCGCGCGGCCGAAACTAGCGGATCGTCGGGCGCAATCACGCGCTGGCCCTTCGCCGGGTCGCTGATGTCGATGTGCGTCACGCGCCCCTCGACCCACGCCACCATGCGGTTGGAGTGACCATCCAGGAGGAGCTGCGTCGCGGCGGCGCCAAACTGGGTGCCCAGCACGCGGTCGTTCGCCACCGGTGAGCCGCCCCGCTGCACGTGGCCCAAGGTCACCGCGCGGGACTCCACGGGCGAGCGCTCGTCGATCAGCTTGGCCACCACGTCTCCGATGCCCCCGAGCTTCACGGGGTCCGGTGAGGTCGGATCCATCGCGTGGACCACCTGCTCGCCTCCGATCATCGTCGCGCCCTCGGCGATCGCGATGATGGTCGCCCTGCGCCCGAGCTTGCGGCGCCACTCGATCTTCTCGATCACGTGGTCGATGGAGAACGGGATCTCCGGCACCAGAATCACATCGGCGCCACCCGCGACCCCCGCGCGCAGCGCGATCCAGCCGGCGTTACGTCCCATGACCTCGACCACGAGGGCGCGGCCGTGGCTCTCGGCGGTCGAGTGAACGCGATCGATGGCCTCCGTGGCGATTTCGACGGCCGATTGGAAGCCGAACGTCAGCTCGGTCCCGAGTACATCGTTGTCAATGGTCTTCGGCACCCCGATCACCGGGATGCCTGCCTTGGCAAAGGGCTGGGCACAGATCATCGTGCCGTCGCCGCCGAGCACCACGAGCGCCTCAAGGCCGTGCTCCTCGATCGTCTTGAAACAGCGATCGGTCACGTCCTCCCAGATCACCTCGCCCTTCTCGTCGAAGCCCGTCGCAAACTTCTCGGGGTTGGCCTTGTTTGATGTGCCAAGGATGGTGCCGCCCAGCTTCAAGATGCCGGACACGTCGTCGTACCGCAGCTCGCGTACACGGTTCTCGATCAGCCCAAGGAAGCCATCCTCGATGCCGCGGACGTCCATTCCCGCCTGCAGGGCGTGCTTTGTCACCGAACGCAAGACCGCGTTGAGGCCAGGACAGTCGCCGCCGCCCGTGAGGACACCAATTCGCTTCGGAATGCTGTTTGCCATAGGCCGGGCATCCTACTGAATGGAAGCCGCTAGGACCCTACAGCTAGTGCTAGAGACTCTTGAGGAGCACGTCCAGCATGAGGCTCGCCCGACGGGCATCCTCCGACAGCGGTAGGTTCTCTAGGAGGTTCACTTCTTCCGCCGGGTCGGCTTCAAGGTCGAAGAGCGCGCGATAGCGAGCCCCGCGATTCTCGAACAGCTTGAAGCGCTTGCCGCGAACGGCCCGGCGCCACTGGATCGTTCCCTTCATGCGCGGATCCTCTCCGAGCACGTCGAAGATCTCCGTATAGGCGTGTTGACGGCTTCCTGGCTCGCCCCGCAGCGTCGGCGCAAACGACTGCGAGTGGGGGCCCTGCCTGCGGGCCTTCCGCTCGATGCCGAAGAGTTCCGCCACCGTGGCGTAGAAGTCGACCATCGACAGGAGCGACTCATCGACCCCGTGCACTACGTCCGGGCCCACGACCCACATGGGAACCGTCACGCCTGACTCGAAGAGCGTGCCCTTGCCGCCCTTGGCTTCGCGGGAGTTTTGGCCACCGTTGTCGCCGAACACAAACACGGTGTAGCCGGCTTCCTCTGCCACGGCGAGCAGCCGGCCCAGCTCGTGGTCCAGGGCCTCTAGCATCAGCAGCGTCATGTCCTCTGGGCTGAGCGCGTCGGCATCTAGCGTGACGACCTTCCCGTCTGCGTCGACGCGGGGCTCCAGCAGCTCCGCGGGGGGCACGTGCCAGGGCTTGTGCGGCGCGTGGTAGCTGACGGAGACGAGGTCGACACCCTCCTTGAGCGCGGCAATCGTGTCGTCGGTTTCATCGGTGGTGATGTAGCGTCCCTCCAGCCGCGCCTCCTCGCCCTTCACCACTTTGGGGTAGGACTCGTAGGTGTCGTTCTTGACGAGCAGGTTCGCGATCACTCCGCTGTAGGTCTGCCACCCGCATTCGTTCGGATGGGTCGGCGCGATTGACTGGGAAAGGTGCCACTTGCCGATCTTCGCGGTACTGCGCCCGGAGGCCGACACGAGCTTCGCCAAGGGGACCAGGGGACTCGTCGGCAGCGCATAGGCCTGGGTCCCCTTGTACTTGTTCCGCAGGACCCGGCCCAAGAGAACGTTCGGATGCGAGCATCGGGCGCCCGTTTGCAGCATCGCCCTGGAGGGCGAGCACGTGGGCGCGGTCACGAGCGTCGTGTAAAAGCGCCCGCGCTCCGCCATCGCGTCCAGCGTCGGGGTCCGGGCCGCCGCCACCGTGGCGTGGCCCACGTCGTCAAGGTCCACAAGGAGCACCTTGGCCCGCGGCTCTTCTGCGGTGGCCTGGGGCGTCGCAAAGGCCGCCATGGACCCAGCGGTGAATATCAGGAATGGAAGTAGCTGACGCATCGTATGCCCAGGGTAGCAGAGGCCAGATCGCAGACCACCTGCTAACGTGAAGCCGTTCGCGTTCGCAACCCGTGGCTCGCTGCCGCTACCCCCTTGGAAAACATGAATAGACTGCTCGCGCCGTTTCTCGTCCTTTCCCTCACCGCCTTGGGCGCCGCCGCCCCAGGCGAGAAGCTCGAAGATTACTACGGAGGCAAGCTCGATCGCGTCGAGGGAGCCCCCGCCATCGATTGGACCGTCACCCCCGATGACGTGTGGCGCCTTTCCAGCTTCGAGTACAAGCTGCCGCGCAAGCTCGAGCTGAGCTTTGGTCCTTCGACGGTCGTGATCGCCAAGCACGAAGACGCGAAGGGCAAGAAGAGCGCGGTCTGGGCGGCGCTCTTCCCCGACGATCCCACCGAGATAGTCACCTCAGAGCCTGGGCACTCCGACAGCGCCAAGGCCGTTTTCCTGCGCTTCCATCCCTCCGTCGTCGGCGACCTCTTCCCGAGCAAGACCGTTGAAGGCCCCGGTGAAGCACGCTGGCTCGTCTGGGCCAAGCAGCAGTTCGGCGCCAAGATCAACGGCGCCCTCCAGCGGGACAACATGCCCGTGGTGCCTGAGAAGCCCTGGATGGTCTTCGACATTGACGCCGTCGAAGGCGATCGGCACTTCTACTTCGTCGACACGAAGAAGAAGACCGTCAAGTACGAGCCAGCCTTCACCCGCCGCGGGGTGCCGAAGATCCGAACCGGCCAGCCCCTTGGGGCCGAGGGCATCGACACGTTCCGCGCCGCCTGGGCCGCCTTCGACAAGGACTACGCCATGTTTGGCGTCAAAGAGGACGTCAACTGGAAGAAGCTCTACGACCAGTACGAGCCGCTGGCCGCGGCCGCAACGTCCGAGTACGAGCTCGCGGGGGTCATCGGCCTCCTGGTCAGTCACCTCAAGGACCTGCACGTCTGGGTCAAGCAGGGCGAGCGCTGGGTGCCGACGTACAACCGCTACCGCGTCATGAACGGCAACTGGCAGGCCGTGAAGAACAGCGTCGAGGATCTGGAGGAGCGACCCAAGATCGCCTACGGGCGCGTTGGAAAGAACAAGGGCTACATGGTGATCTGGGGCCTTGAGGGAGACCGCCTTTCGGACGACTTCGACGAGGCCCTAGAGGCCCTCGGCGACACCAGCGGGCTGATCGTCGACCTGCGCTTCAACGGCGGCGGCAATGAGACGATCGCCCAGCGCATCGCGGGCCGCTTCCTCAAGAACAAGGCCGTCTACAGCAAGAACCAGTACCGCGATGGCAAGCTTCACAAGAACCTGAGCAAAGAGCTCGAGCGAGCCTGCCTCGCGCGCGGACCGTGGCGCTACGCGGCCCCGGTTGTCGTACTCCAGGGGGAGAAGACCATGAGCTCCGCCGAGTCCTTCGTGCTCATGCTGGCCCAGGCCCCCAACGTCACCACGATGGGCGACCGAACGGCGGGCTCGAGCGCGAACCCCAAGCAGGTCAAGGTGGGGGATAGCATCATGATCAACGTTCCCCGCTGGCTCGACATGACCCCCGACGGAAAGCCCATCGACGCGGTCGGCATCCAGCCGGATGAATTCATCGACGCCCGCAGCCCCGTCGACTTCGCGAAGGAAGACCCAGTCTTCGAAGCGGCTCTCGACTTCCTGAAGAAGACGCGCCGCACGAAGCCGGGGCGTGAGAAGAACTAGCGAGGCCCCTTGGGTACGCGAAGGAGCTCGTCGCTGATCTGCAGCGCATTGAGGGCGGCTCCCTTGCGCAGCTGATCGCCGGCCAGCCATAGGCAGTAGACCCGATTCCGCCCTGGCGACTCCGATGAGTCGCCGGGCGCCCTTCGGACCCGGCCCACCAGGACATCGTCCTCTCCTGTGGCGTTAAGCGAGGTGGGGGAGCCCTGCCCTTTCCCGTCATCGAAGATGCGCAGGCCTGGCGCAGCGCCCAGGGCTTGACGCACCTCGTCGAGACTGGCTTCCTGGGCCAAGGTCACCATCACGGACTGACAGTGGGATCGAACCGCGGGCACGCGCGCGCACGTAGGGACGAGCTGCACCTTGTCCGAGCCCCAAATTCGGTGGCTCTCCCGGATGATCTTCAGCTCCTCTCCGTTGAGCCCCGTGTCACCATCAAGCGGGGACTCATGGGGAAAGACGTTGAACGCGCAAGGCTCGGGGAAGACCCTGGGCTCAGGCTCGCGCCCTTGAAGAACCGCCAGCGACTGGTCCCGTAGCTCATCCATGGCGGCAAGGCCGGCCCCCGACGCCGCCTGGTAGGTGGAGACGACGACCTGTTCAAGCCCAAGCCGTTGGCGCAGCGGCTCCAGCGCCACGAGCAGAAGAATCGTCGAGCAGTTGGGGTTCGCCACAAGCCCCGGGCCCCTTGCCAGGTCTGGCAAATTCACCTCTGGGATCACGAGTGGGACGCTGGGGTCCTGGCGGAACGCCGACGAGTTGTCTACGACGCGGCAGCCGCGTCGCATCAAATCGGGCGCGAGTTCACGCGCGACCTCGGCGGAGGAGGCCAAGATCACTACGTCGGCGTCGCCCAGTTGTACAGGGTCAGCGGCGACCACGGGCACCGTCTCCAGCTCCCCATAGGGAAGTCGCAGCCCAACGGAGCGCGCCGACGCGGCGGCAACGACGCGATCCGACGGATGCCCGCGCTCCGCGAGGAGCGAGAGGCACTCCAGTCCTACCGCCCCCGTAGCCCCGACGATGCCGAGCAGCGGAACGTTAGTACCCATGGACCGCCTCCAGCTCTTCCGTCACGCGATCTCGCGCAACAGAGCTTTGCCGGGCAATCTCCAGTAGGTCGCCCATGACGGACTCGGCGGTGGGCCAGCGGCCCGCGCCATCGCCTCGGACCACCTCGGCCAGACCACCAGGCCGCTCGATGACGCACGCGTTGGCTCCACCGTGGACGCTAAAGAGCGGATCCCCTGGGGAGACCTCCTCCAGGGCGACGCGCGCTGTCACGCTGCTGCCCTCGCGCCTAAGGGACGACACCTGGCGCAATCGCTTGCCCTTGGTGGCCGCCTCACGCGCGCGTGTACCCGCGGGCTCATCGGCGGGTTCGACGTGTATGTCGCGCCGGTCGAGCGGCCAACCGAGAACCGATGCGAGCACGAGCAGTTTGTCCACCGCGTCCTGCCCGGAGAGGTCGCGTGAAGCGTCCTCTTCCGCAAACCCCCGGGAGGTGGCGTCGCTCAAGATGTCGGCCAGTGCGCCACCGCCTGCCAAGCCGTCCAGGACGAAGTTCACGGTGCCGTTGACCACGCCGCGTACGGATTCCACCAGCGCGGGGTCGCAGGCGATGCGCTCCAACACGGGAACCGATCCGCCCACGGCTGCCGAGTGGAGCAGGCGCCGACCGACCGACTGGGCCGTTCCGCCCAGCAGTCCTCGCTCCGCAGCGACAGCCGCCTTGTTGGCGGTGACGACGTGCGCGTCGTTGCAGAGCGAGCTACGGATCAACTCACACGCGGGCGTGGTGCCGCCCAAGGCTTCGACGACTACGTCAGCACCCTGGACCGCCGCCAATGGATCGTCCGTGAGGAGGCCCTCGGCGATCCCATGGGACCTAGCGCGGTGAGGGTCGCGGACGAGGATTCCCGTGACGTCGAACGTCTCGGGAAGCAGTCGGAGGAGCTCCAGTACGCCGCCGCCGACCGTGCCCAGACCCAGCAGCGCAACGCGCAGCGGAGCTTGGGGGGCGGGTGCCGGCGCCAATGAACTCGGACCCTGTCCGACCACGGTCGGCGACGTTCCGTTGAACCCACCGACTTCATAGATGAGCCCTTGGCGACGCGCGAACCGCACCGCCTTGCGCTGCACGACGGAACCGTCAATACGGAGTGCATCGTTCCAAGAGAGCTGGACGTACCGATCCGGCGCCGCCCCGGGACCGCTCGGGTCCCGCTCGTAGATGCCGCCTACGTCCTTCACCAGCCTGCACTTAGTGGCACGGAGCTTGGCAGCCAGAAACAGCGCCGTCAGATCCGATCCACCGCGGCCGAAGACGACCGTGCGTGACGATGAGTCGATGCCCACGAACCCAGGCACAACGACGACGTCGTCATGGTCGAGCGCGTTCTGAATGGGCCCCGTGTTCAATCCGATCGGCTCGGCGTCGAGGGCTGGGCCCGAGGCGATCAGTCCAATCGCTGCGGGAGTGAGGACGCGCGCGGGCACGCCTGCCTGATCGAGCAGCTGCCCGAGGAGCGATGCGCACTGCAGCTCGCCGCCGGAGACGATCGACGCCACCACGTGGTCCGAGGCGTGCTCCGAGCCTTCGCGGCACTGGCCAAGAAGCTCATCCGTGACGCCCGCAAGGGCCGACACCACCGCAACGACTCGGAAGTTGTCCCGCCGCCAGCGGTGAATCTCATGGACGGCCTGGCGCAGGGTGTCCCGGTTGCGCAGGACCGACCCGCCGAACTTCAAAACGATCAGAGAGCGCTGGGGCACGGCGTCACCTCCTGGGCTGGCTTGGTGTTTGTACTTCCAATGACATTTTGCAGATCGTCGATGATCGCCGACACGGGCTCCAGCCCGACCGAGATGCGCACGAGTCCCTCGGTGACGCCGACCAGCTCGCGCTCAGCCTTGGGGACGCCTCCGTGGGTCATGCTCGCGGAGTGGGTGATCAGAGTCTCCACGCCGCCCACGTGCTCGACGAGGCGGCAAAGCTCCGTCCTTCGCAGCAGCTCCTTCGCTCCCTCCGAGCCGCTCTTCAGCTCGAAAGAGACGACCGCGCCGTCAGCTCCTAGGTGCTGCCTCTCAGCGATCTCACGCTGCTCGCTTGAGGCGAACTTCGGGTAGTGAACGCGGCCCACGGCGGGGTGAGCGGAAAGCCACTGGGCCAGCTTCAGCGCAGAGCTGCACTGGCGGTCCAGCCGAACCCCGAGCGTCTTGAGGCCCTGCAGGGTCAACCAAGCATTGAAGGGGGTCTGAATGCCCCCGGTGCACGTCCTGACGAAGCGCAGCCGCTCTAGATGCTCTTCACTCCGCGTGACAGTCGAGCCGCCCAGTGCCACGGAGTGACCTTCGATGAACTTCGTCGTCGAGTAGATCGAGAAGTCAGCGCCATGGTCGAGGGGTTGCTGCAGCAGAGGCGTCAGAAACGTGTTGTCCACGGCGACGAGGGCTCCGCCACGGTGAGCGATCTCGGCGACGGCGGCGAGGTCGGTCAGAGCCAGGGTCGGGTTCGACGGCGTCTCGAGGAAGACAAGCTTCGTGTTGAGGCGCAGGGCCCGCTCCACCGCGGCCGGGGACGTCGTGTCCACGAAGCTCGTCTCGACGCCGAAGTTTGGGAAGACCTGCTGGAGGATGCGCGTCGTTCCGCCGTAGAGCGCTCGCGAGCAGACGATGTGATCCCCGGCCGACAGCAGGCTCAGGAAGAGGGCTGACTCCGCCGCGAGTCCCGTGCTGTAGCAAACCGCCGGCGGCGCGTTCTCGAGCTGCCCGAGGGTCGTCTCCAAGGCGGCGACGGTCGGGTTGGACTGCCGTGAGTAGCAGTGCTGGGCCTCGCTGGTGAGGCCGTCCCGGCAGAAGGTCGTGGACTGGGTGATGGGGGTCACAAGGGGCTCGCCGTCGGCGGTCCCTTGGCCAGCGTGGGGGAGCAGAGTCTCGAGGTGGGTGCGTTGGGTGCTTGTCATGTCATTCTTCCTCCCGCATCAACGGGCCGACAAGACGACGTGGGCACATGGCAACGGAGCCACGCTGTTTTTGGTGGAGCGCCGTCTCCGGCTCCCACCCGCATCGATCCCCACGTCGGGGCTGGTCGCGGCACCGTGGCGCAGCCGCTGAGGGCCTTGCTCGGTTGCCGTCCGGACCCTGGAAGGGCGCTCCGGAACTCTTGATGCAGTGTCTAAGGGGATTATGCCGCTGGGAGCCGCCCCGTCAATACCCATCGCAACGATTCTTTCGAATATGTCGATGCGTTGCTGCGGCGGCGCCGGTGGCCACGCCCAAAGCCAGACGCCGCCCGCTCCGAGGAGAGGACGGCGTCTAGCATCAGGAACTAACCCGTCAAGGCGGGCATCCGGGGCCGCTCGTTTAGTAGCGGTACGTGTCCGGCTTGTACGGCCCCTCGATCGGGATGCCGATGTAGTCCGACTGCTCCTTCGTGAGCTCCGTCAGGCGCACGCCGAGCTGGTCGAGGTGCAGGCGCGCAACGCGCTCGTCGAGGTGCTTCGGAAGGACGTACACCTTGTTCTCGTAGAGCGAGGTGTTCTGGAAGAGCTCGATCTGTGCCATCACCTGGTTGGTGAACGAGCAGCTCATCACAAAGCTCGGGTGGCCCGTGGCGCAACCGAGGTTGAGAAGGCGGCCTTCGGCGAGCATCAGGATGCTGTGGCCGTCCGGGAACTCCCAGCGGTCGACCTGCTCCTTGATGTTCTCGTGCTTCATGCCCGGGTTGCTCTCGAGCTCAGCCATCTGAATCTCGTTGTCGAAGTGACCGATGTTGCCAACGATCGCCATGTCCTTCATCTTCTTGAGGTGCTCAAGGCGGATGATGTCCTTGTTGCCCGTCGTCGTGATGAACACGTCGGCGGTCTCAACGACGTCCTCAAGGCGTGCGACCTCGAAGCCTTCCATGGCTGCCTGGAGCGCGCAGATCGGGTCGATCTCGGTGACGATCACGCGAGCGCCTTGGCCGCGAAGCGACTGGGCGGAACCCTTGCCGACGTCGCCGAAGCCGCAGACGACTGCGACCTTACCGGAGAGCATCACGTCCGTAGCACGCATGATGCCGTCGGTGAGGCTGTGGCGGCAGCCGTACAGGTTGTCGAACTTCGACTTGGTGACCGAGTCGTTGACGTTCATGGCGGGGAACGGAAGCTCGCCGCGCTCAACCATCTGGATCAAACGGTGCACGCCGGTGGTGGTCTCCTCGGACACGCCCTTGATCTCCTTCGAGACCTTGGTCCACTTGTCCTTGTGCTTCTCAAGGCTCGCGGTAAGCGACTGAAGAACGACCTTCCACTCAGCGCTCGCGTCGGCTGCAGGAGCGGGCACAGCGCCGGCCTGCTCGTACTGAGCGCCGTTCAGGACGTACATCGTGGCGTCGCCACCGTCGTCCAGAATCATGTTCGGCATCTCGTTGTCGGACCAGGTGAGCATCTGCTCGGTGCACCACCAGTACTCCTCGAGGGTCTCGCCTTTCCAGGCGAAGACCGGCACGCCCGTGGGGGCGTCGACGGTTCCGTTCGGCCCAACGACGACGGCGGCTGCCGCGTGGTCCTGGGTCGAGAAGATGTTGCATGAGCACCAGCGCACGTCGGCGCCAAGCTCGACCAGCGTCTCGATGAGAACGCCCGTCTGGATGGTCATGTGCAGCGAGCCAGCGATGCGTGCGCCCTTGAGCGGGAACTTGCCTTTGTACTGCTCGCGCAGTGCCATGAGGCCGGGCATCTCTTTCTCGGCAATGCGGAGTTCCTTGCGACCGAAGTCAGCGAGGTTCATGTCCTTGACCTTGAATTCGGTCACGACTTTGCGATCGGCGCCGGTGGCGGTAGGAGGAGTCATCTTTGGTGTCAGTGGTTGTTGGCAGCGAAGAGTTGCCGGAAGTGAAGACCGCGGGCGTGTGCGCCCAACGATTAGAGGCGGGGACTTCGCCCGCGGACGAGATACAGAGGCAGTTCGACGGCTCCGGTGCCGGAAGGGGCTCCGGAGTCGTCGCTGGAAGATTGGGGGTCACCCGAAGGGCGCGGGCAGTAGCGATCCGTGAGCGGCTCGACGTGCACGTCGACGAAGCCGGCTCGGAGGAGCTCGGACTGCACCGATGTGGGGTCGAGGCCCAAGTGGCGGTCGCCTAGGTCGGCGTGCATCCACGTTTCACGGTGGGGCATCAGCTCGACGATCGAGAGCGTCCCGCCCGGCTTGAGGACGCGGCGCATCTCGTGGAGCGCGGGGCTGAGCTCGGGGAGGTGGTGGAGCACCATGGCGGCGGTCGCGCCGTCTAGCTCGCCGTCCTCAAGGGGAAGCGCGTCGAGCTTGCCCTGTCGGAATTCGATGCGCGCACCCTCGGGCGCGGTCTTACGGATGCGGGCCTCGGCCTCTTGGAGCATGCCCTCCGACCGGTCAATGCAGATCAAGCGGTCGCAGAGGCCGACGAGTGAACGGGCGACGTAGCCGGTTCCGCAGCCGAGGTCTGCGAGGGTCAAGCCCTGGGGCAGAAGACTAGCGGCGGCCCGCTGGCGCGCTTCGCCGGTGGAGAACAGCGCCCCGACCTTGTCCCAATCGCCCGCCATGCGGTCGAAGAACGCCCGATCGTCGGCGTGGCGTTCTGCCAAGACGGCGGCGAGCCGCACGCGATCCGCTTCGTGCTCGGGAATCGAGCCGAGCTCTGGGGCCACAGCCGCCCAGAGCCTCGCAGCGGGGGAGTCGCCAGGGCCGGACACCAGCGCCGAGCGCAGAAAGGTGCTCGTGCCAGCGCGGCGCTCGGTCAAGAGATCGTGCTCCCGCAGGATCCGCAGGTGATTGCTCACGCGGCTCTGGGCCATGCCGAGGGCACGGCTCAGCTCGCCCACGGCCAGCTCCTCCTCGCCCAGGAGAGCCAAGGCACGGAGCCGCGTCGCATCCGCCAGGACCTTCAACAGCGCCGGCGCGCCGTGACCGACAGGGAGACTGCGGGCCGCGCTGCGGGCGTTTTGATTCGTGGTGGTGGGAGCGATGGACATGTGTCGGGCCAAAGGTGCCAATAGCTGAAGGAACACCCTTATGGCACTCCATCATGACACGATGATGTTCGACATTCCAGCCCCGTGGATGAACCCTTGGGTCAAAAAAAGCCCCCCTGCGGCCAGTGACCGCAGGAGGGCTTCCGATGGGAGCACCCAAGGTGCCCCAAAATGGGTTGAGACTAGCTCGCCGAGACCGGCGTCAGGTCCGGCGTCTCGATCTCGAGGATGGTCAGCTCGATGTCGCCACCGGGCAGCTTCACCTCGGCCTTCTCACCCTGATTGAGGCCGAGCAGGCCCTGGGCGAGGGGGGCGCGGTAGGAAATCACCTGGGTGCCGAGGACCTCGTCGTCATCCCAGGGACCCAGGATCAGAACGGTCGATTTCTCGCCCGACTCCACGTTGCTGTAGGTCACGCGAGTACCGGGGCACACGGTGTCCTCGATCATGGCGGCCTCTTCGATCAGGTCGGTCGAGCGCAGCTCTTCCTCCATCTCCATGGCGCGCGCGGTCAGGTTGCGCTGCTCCTCGATGGCCGCCTCCCACTCGGAGTTCTCCGAAAGGTCGCCGAACGATGCCGCGCGGCCGATCGCGTCGGTGTTCTCGGGGATCTTGACCTCGCGCAGCTCCTTGAGCTCGTTCGAGCGTCGACGGAGTCCAGCCCGCGTGGTCCAGATGGTCGAACCTTCCCAAAAGAAGCCCGCGTCCTGGGCGAAGAACTGGCGATCCTTCGACAGGGCGATCTCCGTGATGAGCAGCTCGATTTCGCTGTCCACGCCACGGCTTGCCGTGACGTTGGCACTGCGCAGCGCCGAGATGTCCGCGGTGGCGAACAGGCGCTTGAGGATCGAGTCGTCGCCCTTGGTCAAGAAGTCCGTGAGGCGCCCCGAGATCCGCGTCAGCTGCGGGTTACCGCGACGCTCGCGCGACGTGTACTGGGCCAGGGCCAGGAGGGCTTGACCCCGCTGAACCGGCGTCGGCATGTCGTCGTGGACCTCGCAGTCCTCGAACTTGTCGGCCAGCACGATCATGAGCGTAGGGTTGCGGAGCGGACGGGCCAGAAGACCCGAGTAGTGCTTCCGCAGGTCCGACTCGCGGCCCATGGTCATGAGGCGCTCCACGAGGGGGCGCACCTGTCCGGGAGCCGCGTGCTGCAGGTGGGGGAGCACTTCTTCCACCCACGTGCCGTCGTCTTCAACCTCTTCGGCATCGTCGTCAGCTTTGGCAGCGGGCTCGGCATCCTTCGCAGGCTCGGACTCAGCCGTCTCACCGGCGTCGGCCGACTCAGCCGCAGCGATGGC
The DNA here is from genome assembly GCA_964417955.1 of uncultured Planctomycetaceae bacterium. Taxonomy (GTDB): domain Bacteria; phylum Planctomycetota; class UBA1135; order UBA1135; genus Saltatorellus. The sequence continues at coordinate 12,492 of CAYQKK010000080.1, read as the reverse complement.
TGCGTCTGCCTCTGCCCCTTCCTCGGTGCCGATCTCGTCGATCGTTGCCTGGGTCTGGGCCAGCTCGGCGTCCACGGCCTCAAGGGCCAGCTTCGCGCCGCCGCTGCCGAACAGCTCCGGAAGGATCGAAACGGTGCGCTCTTGGTCCTTCGCGCCGGGCAGGGCCTGGAACAGCTTCCAGATCTCAGGCGGCTGGGAAACGTCGGGCGGTTCCGGTGCTTGCAGCACCTCGTAGAGGACGCGACGCATCAGCTTCGGCGACTTGCCGCTCTTGTCACGCAGGAACAGCCAGGCGGCCAAACGCTCGGGGAGCGGCTCTGATTCCAGTTTTGCGGCGTTTTCAAGTTCCTCGATGGCGATCGCCGCGAGGTGCTCTTCGATGCCTTGGCCCACGAAAAGGTCGCGGACGCGCTGGTGCACCTCGGCGAGGTTCGTCGCGCGCTGAAGAATCCGACGCAGGGCCTCGCCCGGGTCCTTCTTCACGAGAAGCTGGGTCACGAGGGACTTCTGCGGCGTGCCGCTGACCTCGATCTCGTCCGAGTTCTCCGCAAGCTTGCGCGCCTTGCGCCACCACGCCGACCAAGCGCTGCCTTCGATGCCGATCTGCATCATGGCGGTCTTGATCGTCGTGGTCGTCGCGCGGCCGTTGTGACGGTTCAGGATCGCGCCGAGGGCCTCGACGGGGTTGGCCTTCACCTCTTTCTTGAGAGCCTCGGGATCCTTGAGGCTGCGGGAGCGCAGGTCGCCCTCGGTCAGCGGATCGAAGATGTCCATCGCCGCGCTGAGCGGGAAGTTGTCGGTGCGCCCGTTCCAAAACTTGACGCGCACGTGACCCTTGGCGGCCTCCATGGAGAGGACCTCGCCCACGCCCCAGCCTCCGGGGTGGAACAGCGTCGAGCCCTTCTCGAACTTGACGAGCTTGACGAACTTCTTCCACGGCGTGCGGAGGTTGGCTGCGCCTTCCTTGAATCCGGTGACTTCCTGGAACACGGGGTACCACGGCTTATCGCCCCAGGCCTTTTCCGAGGCCTCCATCAGCTCGGCGGTGATCTCGCCGGGGTTGCCGCCTGCGGCGAGGGTCGATCCGAGGATCATGGCTGCGTCGTGGGCGCGGCCAGCCTCCATCAGCTTGGCGGCGTGTTCTTTGGCCTGCGGGACAAGGCGCCCCGCGCGCTTCTTTTCACCGGCCAGTTTGATGGCGGGCAGCAGCTCTTCGATCGGGCCGTCCGACGAACGTAGGTTCGCCCAGGCATCGTCGAACTCTTGCCACATCTCTTTGGTGGCTAGAAGGGGAAGGCTCATGTGTCGTAGTTGCGGTGGCCGACTAGGTAGGTCGGCGAAGGTGCCGCGCGGCCGGTCCGAGAACCGGAGCCGAGGGGCGGGGACAGCGAGCGCCGAAGGCAGCGCTCACGCGATCAGTTGGGAGAGAGGGTGTGCTAGATCCTCGTTGGCAGCGCCCCGTGGAGAGTCGCATCGAAGCTCCGCCGGAAGCCGCTCAGAAAAAATGGCTACAGAATGCGCCCCCGTGACTGCTTTCAACAATCACGGAGGCGCTAAGGAAGTATGGGGGTAGGCGGCGTAAGGGTCCAGCCTGAAGGTTGATTCCTGCCCACCATCTCGCCTTCGAACTAGGGAAGGCGCGGCAAGGTCATAGGTCGGGCGGGAACCTTCCGAGCCTCCGCCGGCTCAGTCCACCGCCAGAACCAGCCCCTTCAGGTAGCGAGAGCGACCAAAGTCGGGTCGCTGGGGGTGATCCGCTGACGCACCCAAGACCTCGATGAGACGCACGTCACGCTCCGCACGCCGAGCCGCTTGGAAGACGATTCCAGCAAAGGAAGGGAGGTCCAGAGCGCCGGAGCAGGAGAACGTGGCGACCAGTCCCCCGGGGGCCACCGCCCCAATGCCGAGGGCGTTCAGGTCCCGATACTTGGACTTTGCCTGCTCCAGGTCGCGTTTCCCCTTCGCCAGCTTGTGCGGATCGAGAATGACCGCGCCTGGGCGACGCTTCGAGCGATTCACGTCGCGGAGCACGTCAAACGCGTCCGCGTGGTGGAATTCGATCGGCAGATTGCTGCGCCGCGCCGCTTCCTGGGCCCTCGCGAGGGGCTCCTCATCGAGGTCGACGGCCGTCACGCTGCGGGCGCCCCCGAGCATCGCGGGGATGGCGAACCCGCCCGCGTGGCAGCAAAGGTCCAGGAGATCCCGCCCGCGGACGTACTCGGCCAGCTTGCGCCGGTTGTCGCGCTGGTCGCAAAACCAGCCGGTCTTGTGGCTCTCGCCGGGATGCACGAGGAACTCGGCGTCGAACTCCCGGATGTAGCGCGGCTCGACGGAGTCGCCTTCCACCCCCGGGTCTCTTTCGGGGAATCCCTCGCCGTTTCGGGCACTCTTGGCGAAGCGATGCAGGACGGCGTGGCCGGGCAGCAGCTCCCGTAGCACCGATTCCACCTCCTGGCGCAGGTTCCAGAACCCCAGGGAATGGTGCTGACACACGAGGGCGTCCCCCAGCTTGTCGACGATCAGGCCCGGCAGATCGTCCCCCTCGGCATGGACGATACGGTAGCAGTCCGTCACGTCATCTAGCCTCAGGAGCTTGCGGCGCAGGCGTAGCGCCGAGGCGATCTGGCGCCGAAGGAACTCCTTCGGGCGGTCCAATTCGGTCCTCTTTCCACGGGAGAGCATCCGAACCCGGATGTCAGAGGTGGAGTTGTAGAGGCCGTGTCCGCAGAATCTCCCCTCGCCGTCGATGACCTCGACGATGGATCCGTCTGGCGCGGAGCCACCTCCGTAACCGGCCTCCGGATCGTCCATAAGACGGGCGTAGATCCAGGGCCCTTGCGGAAGGCGTTCTAGCGCCAGGTGCACTTGTGCGTAGGCTGACATGCCGGGGATGCTAAGGCTTTCCCGGCCCGGCCTGGTCCAAATCCGCGCGCGACGGCCCCAGCCAGTCGGACCCAGCCACTCCTGTTCCTCATCACGAGACTCCATGCACGTACTGCTCCTAGAAGTCATCGCCCTCGTGGGCGCCACCGTTCACACGATGGAGCCGGCCAAGCCGCCCCTTGAGGGCGCCACGGTCCTGATGGAGGACGGCGTGATCAGCGAGATCGGCACGGGCCTCGAGATTCCGGAAGGGGCGGAGACCGTCGACCTGACCGGGCTGCACCTGATCCCCGGCTTGATCGATGCCTCGGTGACCTTCGACGCCGAGCACGACCCCCTCTATCTTTCCGCCGGGGTGACGACGGTTCGGGATGCGGGCTCGCCCATCGGAGTCATGTTGCCCGAGGCGACCCTGGGAATGCGGGATCGCCAGCCGGGCCCCGGCCTCATGGTCGCCAGCCCCGTCTTTTCTTCGGCGATGACGGCGACGAGGCAGGACGCGTTCATCCTGGACGAGCCCATCAAGGCGGCGCAGCAGATCAACGAGGTGGTCGAGCTTCTGGGCAAGGCGAACTCCCGCGTCGACTACTTCACCTTCGAGCGCGGCATTCAGAAACCGCAGCACGGCGTCGTGGTTGGGGCCGGTAAGGTCTACGGGGTGGAGAGCTGGGGGCCGCTTCCCGAGGCGCTGTCCTTGGTAGAGGCTCAAACGGCCGGCCAGACAAACCTCGCGGGACTCGACTCACTCCTGAAGGGCGGCGCTCGATTCGAGACCATCGAGTCCGACGAAGCGTTCAGCGACTGGCTGGGCTCCCAGCTGGCGGCCTTGACACAAGGCGGCTGGAAGGTCGAGCCTTTCCTCATGGGCACGTCTCGCATCCTGCGCACCGCCTTCGCCGAGGGCGAGCCGCCCGCGCTGGCGGCCCTCGGTGGTCTCTACGCAACGGCGTGGCGCACCGACATGGAGACCTTCCGGCTCCTCAAAGCGGGCAACGCGCTCGAGCCGGTCAAGCTGTCCCTGAATCGCCAACGGGCGATGGTGAAGGCGATCTACGACGCCGGACTTCAGCTGGTTCCCGCCAGCGGTGCGCCTAGCGGAGGCATCGCCCCCGGCACAGGTCTTGTCGACGAACTCCAGGAGTGGGCTGAGGCGGGGCTGCCCGCGCCGGCCATCCTCGAGCTGGCGACGGTGGGCGCGGCCGAAGCCCTCGGCGCCGCGAGCACCCTTGGCAAGATCGCCCCCGGCTTCACCGCCAACATGATTGCCTGCGGCAGCGACCCCCGGCGGACCGTCGATGCGCTGCGCTCGCCCGAGGTCGTGGTTCTGCGCGGTCGCGTGCTGGAGCGCTTCCACCTCGACGACGCTGTCACCAACCTGAAGGAGCGTCAGCGCCGTATCGAAGAGCAGCGCTCCCGTCCCATCGCCCTGGAGCGGCCGCCGATGCCCGAAGGTGAGCCCCTCGTGGAAGGCACCGCGAACCTCATGGCCTACGGCTCGCGCAGCGCCGTGGAGCGCTACAGCGTCGTGCGCCAAGCCGACGGCACCATGGTCTACGGCGCCCGCGTCCGTGTCCTTCCCACGGGGAAGGCCGCAGGCCGCGAACTGCTCATCGTGCAGACAATCAAGGACGGGCTCGTGTCCGAGTTCGACCTGACGCTGGTGGCCCTCGACGCCGGCGGCAAGCCCATCCTCACGGACGCCGGCGACCCCGCCTTCGCGGCCAAAGGGCGGTCGCTTTCGGTCACCAAGAAGCTGACGATCGAGCGCTTCCGTGCGGGCCGCCAGATCGACTCCCAGGGCGCCGACGAGGCGATCGCCGCGATCGATGGCAGCACGGCGCTCCTCGGGTTGATCGGCGCCAAGCACTTCCCTGACGGTCCCAGCTTCGTCGCCGCCTTCGACGGCGTCGCCATGGAGCCCCTGGTGGATCGCATCACCATGGCGGTCAGCGCCGACGACGGCCGACTCTCCATGAACGACACCCGCGGCGCCCGCGTGTACGGCTTTGGCCCTGGGGGCGAGCTGCGCTTCGCCGCCCGCGCCCAGGCCGGCGGCCGCTTGGACCTAGAGCCCGGCAAGGCCCTGGGCGACCAGGCTCTGTACCAGCTGGAGCTCAAGGAAGAGCGGCTCTTCACGGGCGACGCGGCCACTTGGTTCCAGCTGCCTGGCTCCGATGGCCAGGCCGTGGAGGCCAGCGGAAAGAAGGCCGAGGACCCGGGCAAGTGATGGACCGCGCGGAATCCTCGGATCACTCGGGCATGGCGGCTTCAGGCCTCGGCGACGGCCTCGCGTCGAACGTCCAGCCAGCCGCTCCCGCTGAAGCCCCTGCGGTGCCAGCCGAGCGCTTCGCGACCCACGTCAACCTCGACGTGCAGGTCGCCGCGAAAGACGAGTTCCAGCCGCTCCAGCTAGGCGAGGGCCGCGTGAGCTCGGAGGGCGTCATTCCGGTTTGGCCCCCCGTGGTGCTCGCTCCTATGGCTGGGGTCACGAACCTAGCCTTCCGCTCGCTCTGCCGCGAGTACGGCGCCGGGCTCTACGTATCGGAGATGATCACAGCGCGGGGTTACCTCATGGGCAACCGCCTGACGAACCTTTTGGCGTCCTCGTCGCCGGACGAGTCGCCGCGCTCGGTCCAGGTCTACGGAGCCGACCCGGTCGACCTCGGTGAAATGGTGAAGAGCCTCGTGGACGACGGCGTCGATCACCTCGACATCAACATGGGCTGCCCCGTGCCGAAGGTGACGCGCTCCGGTGGCGGCAGTGCGATTCCGGTCAAGCCGCGCCTGCTCGCGCGGCTGGTGCGCGCGATGGTGCAGAACGCGGGCAACGTGCCCGTGACGGTCAAGATGCGCATGGGCATCCAGGACGATCTGCTCACCTACGAGGAGGCCGGTCGCGCCGCCGAGGGTGAGGGCGCGTCCGCCGTCGGCCTGCACGCGCGCACCGCCTCGCAGCTCTACTCCGGAGAGGCCAACTGGGCGTCCATCGCCCATCTCGTGGACATCCTCGACGTGCCGGTTCTCGGCAACGGCGACATCTGGGAGTCCTACGACGCGCTGCGCATGATGCGCGCGACGGGTTGTGCGGGGGTCATCGTCGGGCGCGGTTGCCTCGGTCGCCCCTGGCTCTTCCGCGAGCTCAGCCAAGCGTTCAACGGGGAAGAGCCCGACTTGCCGCCGCACTTCGCGGGCGTCGTCGAGGTGATGGTCGATCACGCCCATCGCCTGATCGAGCTCTTTGGGCCGGACGTGGGCATGCGGCAGATGCGCAAGTGGTGCTCGTGGTACACGAAGGGCTTCCGGGGCTCAGCGGCGGTGCGCGGGAACCTCATGCGCGTGAAGTCCATCGAGGATCTCGTGTCCGCTGTGAGCACCCTCGATCCGGACGAGGCCTTTCCTACGACCGCCCTGCGTGCCCAGCGCGCGAAAGGATCCAAGACCCAAACGGTCAAGCTGCCCGAGGGCTACCTCGACGACTTGAACGACGACACGCCGCCGAAGAGTCCGCGTAGCGTCGAGGAGATCGAGGCCTGGGAGAAAGCGCTCAACGGTGGTTGATTCCAGCCAAGTCCGGGACGTGCTGATTGTAGGGGCGGGGGCCGCGGGGCTCTGGTGCGCCCAGGCTTTGGGGCGAGCGCGACGCATGAGCGGCGCAACGGGCGGCGGTGTGCTCGTGATCGAGAAGACGCCGCGCACGGGGACCAAGGTGCTCGCGTCCGGCGGCACCCGGTGCAACGTCACCACCACCCATGGTCCCGACGAAGCGGCGCGGCTCTTTGGGACGCGAGGCGAGCGATTCCTGCGCCATGGCTTCCGCCAGCTCACGCCCCAGGCGGTGCGGCAGCAGTTCGAGGACTGGGGTGTGGCCATGGACGAGGCGCCCCTCGACAAGATCTTCCCCGCATCCGGCAACGCACGTGACGTGCGCGATGCGCTGGAGTCAGCGGCCCGTGCTGGCGCAGAGATCGCCCTCGGCAGCGGGGTCGAGGCCATCGGCCGGGACGGCGACGTCTGGGCCGTGATCACGTCCGAGGGAACGACCTATCGCGGGCGCGCGCTCGTGCTCGCGGCCGGGGGCAAGAGCTATCCCCTGACCGGCACCACCGGAGACGGCTACGCGTGGCTCAGGGAGCTCGGCCTGGACGTCGTCGATCCGGTGCCAGCGCTCGTGCCGCTGGCCTCCCCCGAGACGTGGGTGCACGAGCTGACGGGGCTCGCGTGGCAGGGGGGCGAAGCGACCCTGGAGGATGCGGGCGGCAAGGTTCTCCAGCGACGCCGCAGGCCGCTGCTCTTCACGCACAAGGGGCTGTCCGGCCCGGCCGCCATGGATGTGTCCCATCACGTGGCGCGGGAGGCCCATGAAAGTGGTTCGGCGAAGGGCTATCGGGTGCGCTTCGACTTCTTCCCCGACCTCTCGCGGGAGGAGATCCGGGCCGAGCTGGTCAAGACGGCCGGGGTCCCGGGGAATCCTCGACTCCAGCGCACGATGGCGAGCCTCGCCACGGGGCCCATGGCGCGGCGCATGTTCGACGCGGTGGCGACGAGCGCCGGGATCGATCCTGGCGTCACGGTGGGGGAGCTCCAGAAGTCCCAGCGCCACGGGCTGATCGAGGCGCTGAAGGGTCTCCCCATCGCGGTCACCCATCCGCTCGGCTGGGATCAAGCGGAGGTGACCGGAGGCGGGCTCAACCTCAAGGCCCTCAACCCGAGGACCATGGCGGTGAACGGCCACGACGGGCTTTTTGTGATCGGCGAGCTCCTGGACGTCAACGGCCCCATTGGAGGACTGAGCTTCCAAGCGGCCTTCGCGACCGCCGAGCTTTGCGCTGCCGCCCTCGGGCAGGCTTAGTCGCCCTGATCGAAGGCGCCGTACTCCTTGAGGATCCCGTGGAACGTGCGCCGGGTCCAGGCCCGGGATTCGTCCAGCGAGCGCTGTCGAGCGGCCGCGCGCTCCACCAGGTCTTTGTCCTTGTCGACCTTGGGCGCGTTCTTCTTCCACCAGCGATCCCACTTCTTGTCTTCCGGCAAGAACTCAACCAGCTTCGCCGGCTCGGAGACATGCAGCTCCCAGAACCCGTGCAGTCGCAGGGCGGAGGCCTCGTAGCCGCTGGGAAGCTTCGCGCTCCCCTGGACAAAGAGGCGAGCGAGGGAGGTGCGCAGGGCACGGTAGCGACGGAGCGGCGAGAAGTGCTCGCCGATTCGCTTGTAGAGACGCTTGTGGGCGCTGCCCGGAACGGGCGCCTTCCACGTTTTCCAGTTGTCGTCGAGGGTGTGGATGATGCCTAGGCACTCCACGTCCGGCATCTCAAGGTTCTGACCCGACGCCCACGCCTCGTAGAGGGTCACGTCCCGGTAGGCGTTGCCGCTACGGTCCGAATAGGCGTGGCTGAAGGCCAGGGCGGCCTCACGCATGTCGCCGCGATCAAGCTGCATCTCGACCATCGCCTCGACGAGGTCCGTGTGGGGGCTGAAGCCCGCGATCGCCGTGCGGGCGATGCGCTCGTGATCGTCCCAGGGCTGGACCGCCACGATGGTGCCGAGGCCCCAGTCGTAGCGGAAGGCGACCTCCATGTCGCGGCGGTTCCAGACGCCACGGAGCTTGTCGACGGACTTGGCGTAGCCCTTCTTGGTGGGACTCACGAACCGGCGTCGAATCACCTGGGCGGGCGCGTGCACGGCCGGATCGAAGGTCGGCGGATCCTCTGCTTGGGGCCAGTCGTAGCTGTCGCCCTCGAAGTTGACCAGCACGTAGCGCTCTAGGGTCGCGCGGAAGTGGGTGGCATTGTCGCATTCTGCGACGAACCACTCGATCGTGTCAGAGCGGTCCGACTCGGACAACCCCTTCCAGGCGTCGAGGAGCTGCTCGTCGGTGGGGGAGGTCTGAGCGGCGGCCTTTGTCTTCGAGCTCGAGGTAGACCCGGACGGTGAGGCAGCGCTCGGCAGGGCGGGGAGAGCGAGGGCGAACAGAGCCAAGATGCGGACGCGATGCATGGCCTCAGTCTGCCACTTCGGGCAAAAAAAGAACGGGGCGAGTCCGAAGACTCGCCCCGCGGGAGGGTGCGACCAGAACAAGGAGGGGCGTTCTGATCACAAGACGACTTTCGTCGCCGTTGGAGGCGCAGCAACCTTTCGTGATCTGCCATCCAGCTGGCTCATCCACAACCACCGCACAGTGGTGGACGGGCCGAGGGGGGGTGCTGGGGGCAGGACACGCACGGGCGCGCCTCACCGCACAGGGGAACACTACCCCCGATGGGGGGGCTGTCGGGGAAAGAGGAGGTAAAAAAGGGAACACGTTTCCCCAACCTAGTCCATTTTGAGCACCGAGCCCCCCTCAGGAGGCCCTGAGAGGGGGTGTGAGGCGATGTGGCATAGGCCGCTCGGGAAGCTTTCGGCCCGAAGATGAATGCCAGATGAGAGACGGCGAGAGGCCGCGAGGAGCTGTGAGGGGGCCCGGGGGAGGTCCGGTGGAGGTCCCGTAGACAGCAAATGCCCTACTTCTTCCGGCCGCCGCGCCTGCGGCGGCGCTTCCGGCGCTTACGCGTGCCGGTCTTCCGGCGCTCATCCTCAAGCTCTTCCGGCGCCGCGGACTTGGCCCGAAGCCACCGTTCCCGCCAGGCCTCGACAAGATCCAGCCCAACGCCCCGTGCCTGGCTCGTCATCGCGAAGAGCTCGTACGAATCAGGGAACTCCTCCGAACGGGCGAACAGCACTTCAGAGAAGCGCTCGGGCTGGTGGGTGAAGTTTTGGTGCGCGACCAGGATGCGCCTGGCGCTGGAGAAGTCCTTCCGCGAGAGCCGCGCGGCCGCCGACATGGGCTCAAGAACGTCCCAGGCAATCGTGGATCGAACCCGTGCGTCCAGAAGCTCGTCGGCGTCCTGGCGCTTGTACTTCTTGTCGAGGACGAGCTGAAACGGCAGCAAGAAGAGCGTCGCAATCAGCAGCCCGGACGCTGGCGGATCCTCGGGCCGCGCTCGCACACGCGCATCGAGGGCGGCCAGGAGGTCCCAGAAGGGCTCGGCCCGCTCAGGGATGTCGTCCTCGGGCCCGAGGTACTCCTCGAGCTGGGGGATTAGTACCGCCAAGGCGCCGCAGTCGCGGAGCATCTGGAACGCCGCCGTCGCCGTGCCCGACCGGGTTAGGCGCATGATCTCTTCGAGAACGCGCGGTGGAGCGGCCTTCTCAAGGTCCTCCGAGAGGTCGCACATGGCCTCCCAGGTGGGGTCATTGATCTCTAGGTCCAAGCGCGTAGCGAACTTGATCGCTCGCAGAATCCGCACGGGATCCTCCGCGAGGCGGACGGCTGGATCGCCAATCGTCTTGAGGGTTCGCTTCTCAAGGTCCTCCATTCCCCCCACGTGATCGAGGATCTCGTGGGTCGTGGGATCGAGGAAGAGAGCATTGACCGTGAAGTCACGCCGGCGCGCATCAGATTCCGCGGTGCCGTACTCATTGTCGTCGACGATCAAAAGGTCGCCTTCGCCTTGGTCCTCATCCTGGGGCGCTGCTCGGAAGGTCGCCGTCTCGATGATGTGGTCCCCATAGAAAACGTGCGCCAGCTTGAAGCGGCGGCCGATGATGCGGCAGTTCCTAAAGATACGTCGGACCTCGGAGGGCCGAGCGCTGGTCGCGACGTCAAAATCCTTGGGGCGGCGCCCGATCAAAAGGTCGCGGACGCATCCGCCCACGAAGTAGGCCTCGTGGCCGTGCTGCTGGAGGCGCTTCACGACGCGCTTGGCGTCCCGGTCGAGTCGGCTGGGCTCGATCGAGTCAGCGGGGATCCGCGGCACGTCCGCACGCTTCTTCTTCAGTCGCCCGCGCTGTCTCTGAACAACCTCGGGGGCATCGTGAATCTGGGTCCGCGGCCGGCGTCCGCTGCCGGACTTTCGGCGTGAATTCGATGGGGGGCGACTCATGGGTGATCGCCGGATCATAGAAAGAGTCGGGCCCGAGTGCCTCACCAAGGAGCCTGTTGCGGATAGATGGATTCGCTTTGTTGCTCCCCCGGCCTCGCTCCGCTACTCTCCTGCCCAGAAGGGCAGTAGCTCTAATGGTAGAGCGGCTGATTCCAAATCAGTAGGCTGGGGGTTCGAGTCCCTCCTGCCCTGCCACCGACCTTCTCCAGGCTGTGCCTGGCTGTCCCCGTTTCCGCCTCCGGCACCTGCTTTTCGAGCAGCTCCGCTGCGGAATTCAAGGGTGGGTGGCGCGCTCCGGCGCTTCAGACTTTCTCGCCAGCATCCTTTCCATAGCCGCTCGCCGGTCCCCATGACTTTCGGTTCCACAGACGCAGGGGCGGGCGATGACCTCCCGGATCCAGACCAGATCGGAGGCGAGATCGATGACGCTGGCCTCGATGGGGAAGACGGCGACGGCGGCCCGGAAGCATTCGGTGATGACATGGACACCGACCTCGGGGCGGACGCTCCGATCGACCTCGAGGACGAGCTCGACGGCGTCATGGGGGACGATGACGACGAGGAGGAAGAGGACGACGAAGAAGGTGAAGACGGCGAGGAGGCCTCCGACGAGGACGGCGCCCCCGTCAAGAAGAAGTCCAAGTCGAAGAAGCGCAAGGGCTCGGATGAAGACGAGGAAATCGAGCACCCCAACACGCCGATTCCGCCCCGCAAGAAGATGCGTGCGGCCCTCGACAAGGCCTTTGCGGGCCAAGACGACATCGACGACAGGCTGCTGAATCTCTTCACCGACCACGCCCTGCTCCTGCTTGAGGCCAACCGCCTCATGAACGTGACCGCGATCCTCGACCCCGCTGAGATCGCTGTGAAGCACTACCTGGACTGCTGGCGCGTCACGCGGATGATTCCGCTGGTGGCGCGACGAGTTCTAGACCTCGGCAGCGGTGGCGGATTTCCCGGGCTCCCAGTGGCCATGGCCGAGCCCGATTGCTCGATGATCCTCTGCGAGGCAATTGGCAAGAAGGCCAAGTTCCTCGAGGAGGCCGTAGCGAAGCTCAAGCTCAAGAACGTTCGCGTGGTCCACGCCAAGGCCGAGGAGTACCTCGCGACGGAGCGAGTCGACCTGGTCCTGATTCGCGCCGTCAGCTCGGTCCGCGAGAACGTCCGGACCCTGCGTAAGGTGCGCCATTCCGTGAAGGACGTGGTGATGCTCAAGGGCAACTCCTGGGGTCGTGAGATCCGTGCCGCCGAGCGCGAGGCCGAGCGCCTCGGCTTCAAGCTCGACACCGTCATGGAGCACGAGCTGCCCGAGGAAATGGGCAAGCGGGCCCTCGTGGTCTACCGGGCCCCGGGCGGCGATGGGCTGTAAGGGCCCCCGCGGCGAGCATGCGAGGCGAGTGAATCTCGCCGCCCGCTCATAATCAGATTGACACTTCCCAGGCGGAGCCCTAACTTCTCCGCCCACACCCAAGCCCGGGTGGCGGAATTGGTAGACGCGCATGGTTCAGGTCCATGTTCCCGCAAGGGAGTGGGGGTTCGACTCCCCCCCCGGGCACCATCCCTTGGAGCGGCTTTGCCGCTCCAAGGGATGGTGTTGTTTCTGCTTCAACCTCTGACGAGGTTGAGAGGAGACCCTTAGGAGCGGCTTTGCCGCTCCAAGGGATGGTGTTGTTTCTGCTTCAACCTCTGACGA
>CAYQKK010000079.1:0-27653 GCA_964417955.1 uncultured Planctomycetaceae bacterium | reverse complement strand
CACTGCGTTTCGCGCAGCGCCGCCGCGTCCGCGGCCCTTGCGCTTCGCTTCGAGAATTCACCTGACTAGCCAGGCATCATCCTCGAAAGAGCCACGGCCACGGCACTGCTGCACGATCTGACGATCCTTGGCGCTTATTCCAGGCCTAGGGGGTTGGCTGTGTAAGGGATGGAGGTGGCTACCCGCTGTAAGCTCCATCACCTTGCCGCTGCGCTATGACGCAAGACAACCACACTCCCAAAGTCCTCCATCTCTACTCTTCCTTCGACCAGGGGGGGAAGGAGCTACGTGCAGTGCGTTTGATGACTGCCTTTGGTGCTGAGCTATCCCACACCATCATCTCCGGCTGGCCTGGGAAGCTAGGGGCGAGGGAACTGATTCCGGAGCAAGTGCCAGTCGCGTTTCCAGATGACTTCCCATCGATCAAAGGCCTGCCTACACCTGGCCGTATGGCAACCATAGCGAGAGCGATGAAGCCATTCGACCTCGTGCTGACCTACAACTGGGGCGCGATCAACGCGGTGATGGCGCATACGACGTTTCGCGACCGAATGGACCTGCCTTCGCTGATCCATCATGAGGATGGCTTTCACGATGATGAAGCCAGTCAGCTACGAGTCTCGCGCAACTGGTTCCGCCGAGCTGCGTTGCGCCGCTCGCATCGACTGGTGGTGCCGAGCCAAGTCTTGGAGACCATTGCGCTCAACGCTTGGCGTCAGCCGAGCGAGAAGGTCTCACGAATTCCCAACGGCATTGCGACCGCTAAGTTTGGGGGCGCACCTAGCCCCGAGAAGTCCCCCGTGCTCAAGCGCGAGGGTGACAGATGGGTCGGCACGCTTGCGGGCCTGCGCCCAGTGAAGCAGCTGGACCTGATGGTGCGTGCGTTCGCGGAACTACCCGAGAGCTGGCAGCTAGTGATCTTAGGCGAGGGGCTGGCTCGCGAGTCCATTCAGACCGCGGCTGACGATTTGGGGGTGTCCCATCGCGTCCACCTTCCGGGCGCGGTGACCGAGCCGGAGCGTGTGGTCGGGCTATTCGATGTCTTTGCGCTGTCCTCCAAGAGCGAGCAGTTTCCGCTCTCGGTCGTCGAAGCGATGGCGGCCGGCCTGCCCGTGGCGGCCCCTGATGTGGGCGACATCCGCGCCATTTTGGCCGAGCCCAATCGCGCGCTGCTCGCGAAACCTGACGATGCGAAGGCGCTCGCCGCGACGCTCACGAAGCTGGCGGATGACCCAGAACTGCGCGCACGGCTGGGCCATGCCAACCGCGAGCGAGCGACCACCCACTTCGACGAAGCGGGCATGATCGCAAGCTACCGAGCGCTTTATTGGGGCGCGATGGGGCGGTGACGAGCTCTTTGGATGAGGGAGCGGCCGTTTTCTGCAGGCTCCACCACAGAACCTCTGACCGTGCTACGGTTGGTGCCCCACGGCCCACCTCGCATCCTCTCTGCGCCATTCCCCCATGCACACATCTCTCACTCGACTCGTCTCGCTCGCCGTCGTCGCTTCAAGCTTCGGTACAGCCGCCGCCCAGGTGACCTACCTGTCTCAGCTCCGCGAGGTCCGCGTCTCTGCCTCCGCTGACTACTCGGATTTTCAAAACGTCGCGTCGGAGAGTGACAGCGTGATCGCGCCTGACTTTGGGCCTTTCGACGAGTTCATCACGGTGACCGCTGCCTCAGATGTCGCGTCGGGTACGGCGCGCGCGCGGCAGGACTCGATGTTGCTCGGCGATCGAATCACCGTGTCGGGCTACGCTGATGGGAGTACGTCGGGTGGCTCGACGACCGCTGGGTTCTATTCGTTTTCCAACGGGAGGACTGACTTTCGAACGGAGATCCAGACGGCGGAGGACCTGCGCTTCCACGTGACGGGCACCTTAGATCCGACGAACTCCGGCAGGGCCAGCGTGGATATCTTGGACAGTTCCCAAGCCCTCGTGTACTCAAGGTCCGCTTCCGGAGGGGCCAACTACGTGCTCAATGATCTTGGGTTCCTTCCCGCTGGCACGTACACGGTGCTTATGTCGGCGAGGGGATCGGGCTTTAGCGGCTCGACCTATGGGTCCTCGGGTTCCCTCGATATCGACATCGCGTTTGAGGAAGTCGTCCAGCGGCACTGCGTGGCACAGGTCAACAGCAGCGGCATGGCCGCCAGCATCGACGTAACGGGTAGCACGAGTGTAAGTGCCAACGACTTTGGCCTCATCGCGACGGGAGCGCCCGCCCAGACCTTTGGGCTGTTCTTCTACGGAGCCGATCGCGCCATGTCGCCGTTCGGAGACGGCTCGCTCTGCGTGGGGGGGACGATCCAGCGGCTCGTGAGTCCGGTCTTGATCGACACCACTGGCACCGCGTCCCTCGCGCTTGACCTGTCGAGCCCCGCGATCGCGTCGGGCCCGAACCCGATCGAGGACGGCTCTCTCTTCAGCCTTCAGTTCTGGTTCCGGGATAACGCCGCAGGCGGCGCTGGCTTCAACACGTCCGACGCGATCGAGGCGTACTTCACCCAGTAGGCGCGGCCTGCTAGAGGATGCTGAGGATGCCTGTACCAGCGACGTTGGCAAGGGTCTCCACGTGGGCGGCGTGGTTCACGTTGTAGGAGTACTTCAGGTTCCACGGTAGGTAGTCGTTGTCACAGACGAGACCTAGGGCCACCGCAGCGTAGGCGCGCGCTGTGTGGGTCACCCTCCTTTCTCCTGTGTCGAGCAAGACTTCAGTGAGCGGTGCGATTGACTCCGTATGTCCGATCAATCCGAGGGCCGTCGCGATGGAGGCTTGGGCTGCTGTTCCCTTCGCCTCAGTCAGCATTTGGATGAGTCCTGGGATAGCGGCTTGATTGCCTAGCAGCCCCAGGGCGGGCGCGGCTTGCTGAACGAAATTAGGGCGTAGCTTCGCTAGCCTGATGAGGACGTTGATGGGGGCGACGGCCGTAGTGGCCTCCATGAGGCCCAGTCCCATGGCGATATGGCCGCGCGCCTCGTCGGTCGAGAACCTCTTCTCCTTGAGGTAGCCAAGGAGTTCGTCCTGTGACTCTGTGTCTGACATCAGCCCCAGCGCGATCGCGTAGCTGCCGATGATGTACGGGCTCTCTTCGCTCTCGGCCATGAGACGGACCGCCAGGACGACTCGAGGTGGTACGCCGGCGCCGGTTGCGTTGAGCGTGTTTCCATAGACGCCAAGGGCTAGGGCGGCCCACGCTTGCTCTTGAGGTTTGCCGCGCTTCAGCGACCGCAACATGGTCAATTCAGCTTCCTCCTGGAGCTCGCGGTGGACGTCGGGGCCGCGGCCCGCGCGGCTGCCCAACTGGCCAATGGCCATGAGCGCGAAGAACTTGGCCTGGCGATCACCTGAGCCGTTGGCGATACGTGTGAGCGCCTTGAGGGCGAGCCTGTTGATCTCGCCGTCCGTTCCGTGGCCGCTGGCGTTGCCGATCATGCCTAGCGCGATGCACGCGGACTGCTGCACCAGTCCTTGGCTCGGGGCGGGGTCTTCGGCGAGCCATTCGAGCAGGCTCTTGATCGCGCCCCTGCGCACTCCCCTTAGCTCTTTGGGAAGACCGTCATGGAGCGCGAGCAGCCGAGCGATGGCAATCGGGTACTGCGCTCGGATACGCGGGTCTTCCCCGCGGCCGCTGCCCCTTGGGTGCTTGGTGCTCAAGCGAGACAAGAGGTGGCGAACCAGCGTGGCGCGGTTGGCCGCGGCCGAGGTCTCCGGCGCGGCGCCTACCGATTCCCCATCCGGCCAGTCGAGCGGAATGATGCCTAGCGCGTTGATCGCACTCACCTTGAGGTCCGGCTGGGCGGAGCGATCCGTCTCGAGGATCTCGAGGAGCCGCAGTGCGATCGCGCGGCGCGTTTTGTTCTCGGCCGTCTGGGCTCCGATGAGGCCCAGCGCGTAGCCCGCAAATGCGCGGGTGCGAAACGGCACCGTCTTTCCAACGAGGCGCTGCCCCTCCTCGTCGCCGCGCCATAGCGACGTGAGGACGGGCACTGCCTCGCTCTTTCCGAGAACGCCGAGCGCGAGCGCGGCGGTCTCAGAGACGATCTGATCTTCGGAGCGGAGGAACCCCTTCGCCACCTCGCCGAATCCGGCTGAACCGCCCTTGGGGGCAGCGTCCCCAATTTTCGCCAGTGCGATCAAGCTCCCGGTGACGATGTCCCTATTGGTCTCTTCCTCGAGCACCTTGAGGAGCGCAGGAACCACGGTCCCACGCACAAGGGCCTCGCTCGGACGTTGCGGATCTTCTCTCGGCTCAAAGAAGCCGAAGCAGAAGTCTCCGTAGTCTCCCCAGTCCCTGGTCAAGCGCGGCGCATTGCGGTTCAGAAATGCGTGCTGGTTCGACCCCCACCAGAAGTCCCAGATGGCGAGATCGGGACCAGTCGATGTCGCCACCGTGATAGGACCGGTGTTGGTAGGGCCCGGGCCTGGGCTCACCGGACCAGTCAAGCTGACGATTGAGTCCGTGGGCCCAAGGTACCGGCCTCCGTGCCCACTCGAAACACTTGCAAGGCCATGTGCGCCAATGACAAAGAGGGCGCAGACGGAGGGTTGATTGGACAGCAGGTTCTTCATGGGTCGAACGGTGACGGAGCGGACTGAAGGCAAGTCCCATGCCAGTCCGAGCGATGAGGCTCCGCCGCATGCGCGGGCGAGGATGCCAGTGACTCGCGTTGCGGCTGCCCCACGTCCTTTTTCCCCATCGGTGGAAACCCCTAGAAATCAGCACTGGTCCTGGACGTGCGCCGGACAACGGCGAACTGCACAACTCAATCTTCTTCCAGCGCCTCCACCATGCCGATTCGACCTGCCATCGCTTTCGTCACTTCGCTTGCCGCCGCAGTGTTCGCCACAGCAGCGTTCGCAAGCGCTTCGCCCCAGTTCGCCGCTCCTCAGGCCCTCAACAGCCCAACGACCTACATCGAGTCGATTGCCGCCGCGGACATCACGTTCGACGGATGGCCCGACGTGATCGCCACGTCATCGTCGCAGGGGGCCATCGTCGTCTTCCCCTCCACCGGACCTGCCGCGTTCGGGCCCTCGGCTATGGTGCTTGAGTTCCTTCCCGCATCCGAGGCCTACATCGACAAGTTCGAACTGGCCGACTTTGACCAAGACGGGCGCATGGACCTATTCGTGCAGACCCGCGAGACAAGCTTGGGGGTGTCCAGCCAGGCTCTCTACGTCGCCTTGGCCACGGGACCCGCGGAGTGGGCAGACCCGCTTGAAGTTGCGAGAGTGCAGGACGCAGGTCTCATCGGTTCGTCGGTGGACTACGACGGCGACCAAGTGCCGGACCTCGTCTATTCGGTGCTCAGCTTCGGTACCTCCCAGCAGGAGCTGCACTTCCGTCGCGGGCGCGGCGACGGCACGTTCGATCCCGCGGCGATGCTCGCTGCAGAGGCGGGCATTCAGTCTGGGCTGCGGGGAGCGGCCGACTTTGATGGAGACGGGGACTTTGACCTTCTCGAAAGCCCTGATTACAGCACCCTCGTCTTCCGGCGAAACGAGGGCGCCGCTGGCCTAGCTCCGCGTGTCGTGATCGAAGACGCCTTCTTCAGCACCATCGATCCGGTCATCGTGGACCTGGATTCGGACGGCGATCTCGACATCGCCCACGCGAACTCCTTCGCGGACTTCATCTTCCTCTACATCAATGACGGCGCCGGGAACTTCACACCGGGCACGATGATCGTGGGGCCTGGTCCCGCTCCGCTCGCGCTAGCGGCCGCCGATCTAGATCTCGATGGACTCGTGGACCTCGTTGTGACCAAGGACGAACTCGACGAGATCCTCGTGCTCCGAGGGCTCGGGGGCGCCACCTTCGCCCCAGCGGTCACCGTCGCGGAGGGACGCGGGTCGCGGGCTTCCCTCCTGCTGACTGTAGATCTCGATCTCGACGGGCGTGAAGACCTCGTCGTCGGCGAGTATCCGTTCGACGATGGCCCGTCTGCCACCCAGGTGGTTTCCCATCGCAGCAGCGGCGTGGGCATCGAGTTTGACGAAGCGGTTTCGCTCACGTCTTCCGCACTGGGGGCCACGGCGCTCACCGCGATCGACCTCGATGGGGACGGAGACGAAGAGCTGCTCTTCCTCCCCCAGACGACTGGGGCAGTGACCTCGATGGAGAACCTCGGATTTGCCGAGCGCGGTGGGTTTGGGCCGGCGCAAGAGATCGAGGCGACGTTCCCGATCAACGATGCGGTCAGGGTGGGCGACCTCGATGGAGACGGCGACCCAGACCTCGTGATGCGTTCAGGAACCGAGTCCTTCCGCTTCAGCACCTTCATGGTCGAAAACCTAGGCGCGGGCGGGTTCGCTGCTCCAGTGGTGATTCCCGAGGATCGCATTGGCCGGTTCGAGCTGGGCGACTTCGACGGCGACGACGACCTCGACTTGGCCGCCGTTTTCTTCCCCGACTCCGTCGTCCTATTCGAGAACGTGGGGTCCATGCAGTTCGTTGCCGGCGTTCCCCAAGCGCTCAACGCGGGGATAGCGACGGTGCTCGTCTCGGAAGACGCCACCGGAGACGGGGTCGACGATCTCCTTGTGCTCGCGCTCAGCTTTGATGGATCCAATCACGGGATCCAACTGTTGACCGGTGGCTCAACCGGGTTCGGACCGCCCGAATCGCTCTTCCAGAGCACGACGCAGCTCTTCGACGTCGCCGTCCAAGACGTGAACGCTGACGGAATCGTGGATGTCGTCGTGGCGGGGGAAGGAGCAGTTGGATTGAGCTTGATCGCTGGCCGCGCCGGTGGCGGTTTCGACCCAGCGGTTTCCGTTACGGCGGGGACGAGAGGCCACGTCGACGCTGCCGATATCGACCTCGACGGTAGGGTCGACCTTGTGGCGTCGGGTTTCGACGCCGGTACGGTTTGGCTGCGCGGCCTCGGCTCGGGCAGCTTTGCGATGGCCGAGTTCATCGATCAGGCCGGGCGCTTCGCGCTCTTAGACGTGGAGCTCGACGGCGATCTAGACCTAGCGCTCCTAGACGATCCTTCCGGTGAGATCCTGATGCTGGAAAACACATCGCGGGACCGCGTCGGGACGCCCTACTGTGGCCCAGCGGTGGCGAACAGCGCAGGCCTTGCGGGCAAGATCGAGGCGGTGGGAACGGCCGTCCTTACCGAGGGCGTCTTGACGCTCAGGGCTCGGGAGCTACCTCCCCAAGTCACGGGTTACTTCCTCGTTTCGCAAATGCCTGGCGTGACGTTCCCGGTGACGGGCTCTGAAGGGAGGCTCTGCCTTGCCGGTTCGGTTGGCCGCTTTGTGGGCCCCGGCGACGTACAGGACAGCGGTCCTTCCGGCTGGTTCAGCCTCGCGCTCGATACGGCCGCACTGCCGACGCCTAGCGGGTTGGTTTCGCCGATGGCGGGTGAAGTCTGGTACTTCCAGGCCTGGCACCGGGACACGAGTTCCCAGGGGGCCACCTCGAACTTCACGGACGCGCTGGCCATCACCTGGGAGTAGCGGGACCCCCGCCGACAAAGTGAGTCCAGCCGTCGTCATGTGAGACGATCGAACCGATTCTCGCGGGTTCTCGTTCGCCCCGCTTCTAGGTGTCCGATATACACTAAGTGGGCGGGCCGTAGGTCGACGCCCTTACCTTCGGTGTTGTCGCCTCAGGATCAGATGAAGAACGACGGAAAACGGGACGGCGGATCGCGGCCGGGACAGCAAGACGAGCTCAGCGCGGCGCTGCTTACGGATCTCTACCAGCTGACCATGGCTAGGGGCCATTGGAAGGCCGGGCGTATGGCTGCGGAAGGGACGTTCCTTCTGGCCTTCCGCCGCGCGCCGTTCGGTGGGACCTGGGCTCTTGCGTCGGGGGTCGCCGCAGCGCTTCAAGTCCTTGACGGGCTGCGCTTCTCCGACGCCGACATCGACGCGCTGGCCGCGCTCCCTGGCCCCGGTGAAGGGCCGCTCTTCGAGGAGGAGTTTCTGGCGGTGCTGCGCGAAATGAAAGGCTTCGACCTAACGGTGGACGCGGTCGCGGATGGAACCGTGGTGCTGCCGGGAGTTCCGATGGTTCGCGTCACCGGACCGCTTTGGCAGGCCCAGCTCGTGGAGACTCTTCTCCTCAACGCCATCGGGTTCGAGACGCTGATCGCGACCAAAGCGGCGCGCATCGTACGGGCCGCAGGTTCAGCCGCAGTGCTCGAGTTTGGTGCCCGCCGCGCCCAAGGGTTCGGGGCATCCATCAGCGCCGCGCGCGCGGCCTGGATCGGAGGTGTCGCTGGGACGTCCAATGTCCTCGCGAGTACAAAGCTGGGAATCCCAGTGAAGGGCACCCACGCCCACGCCTGGGTGCAGTCCTTCGCCGGGGACGGCCGCGCTTTCGATACCGAGCGCGCGGCCTTCGACGCCTTCGCGGAATCGATGCCCGACGGCTGCGTTCTCCTCGTCGACACCTACAGCACCGAGCGCGGGATTGAGAACGCAATCAAGGTTGCGCAAGACCTTCGCGCCCGCGGCCACGAGCTCAGCGGGATTCGCCTCGACTCCGGTGACCTCGTACAGCTCAGTCGCCACGCGCGCCGTGCCTTCGCCGAAGCCGGCTTCCCGGACGTTCGCATCGTCGCCTCCGACGATCTCGACGAACGGAAAATCACCGAGCTGCGTGCTAAGGGCGCGAAGATTGACGTCTACGGCGTCGGGACCCGCCTCGTCACGGGCGGCGAGCAGGCCGCACTCGGGGTGATCTACAAACTGAGCGCCGTCCGCGAGAGCCCAAGTGAAGCCTGGCGCCTGGTCATGAAGCTCTCGTCGAACCCGGCGAAGCGCTCCATTCCTGGCCCTGGGCATGTGACCAGGCACATGGGGGACGGCAAGCTGATTGGCGATTCGATTTCCCTCGCACCGGACGACGGATCGGCCCTCGGTGGCGCACCCGAGCCGCTCCTACGCCCAGCACTCCGAGGGGGCCGGCTGGTCGCCGACTACCCGTTGGAACTAGCGGCGGCTCGCGTGCGTGCGCGCGTGGAGCTGAGTCAGCTCCCGGAGTCCGCCCTTGCCCTCGACGCTCCGACGCAGCCCGCCGTCGAACTCACCGAGCCCCTTGCGGCACTACGCGAGCAGCTCGTTGAACGAGCTGGTCCGCTGCCCCAGTAGGCGCATCGCAGCAACGCGAGACCATCATGAGCTACACCTACGACTTCCCTCGGCCCTCAGTCACCGTGGATGCCGTTGTCTTCGGATACGAAGAGAGCGAACTCCGCGTTCTCCTGATCGAACGGGGCGAAGATCCGTTCCTTGGGGCCTGGGCTCTGCCTGGCGGATTCATCGGGGTTGACGAAGATCTCGGCGACGCAGCGCAGCGCGAGCTAGAGGAGGAAACCGGCGTCAAGCCGCTCGTCCTAGAGCAGCTCGGCGCCTTCGGCACCCCGGGCCGCGATCCCCGCGGGCACACCGTCACGGTCGCCTTTGTCGCCCTCGTGAAGCTCGGGGATCACGCAGTCCGAGCGGCGACGGACGCCGCCGACGCACGCTGGTACCCGGCGAACAACCCACCTGACCTCGCGTTCGACCACCGCGAGATCTTAGAGGCGGCCCGCGTACACATGATCGAGGCCGTTCGCACTCGTCCCGTGGGCTTCGATCTTCTGCCCAGAGATTTCACGCAGACCCAGCTTCAAACGCTGATCGAGTCGATCCTTGGCGAAGAACTCGACAAGCGCAATTTCCGCAAGAAGCTCCAGGCCCTCGATCTCCTGACCCCCACCGGTGAGTACGAGACCGGGGTGGCGCGCCGCGCAGCCCAGCTCTACCGCTTTGATGCCAAGCGCTACAAGCGCCTCTTGAAAGAAGGCTTCCAGTTCAGGCTCTAGCACTACGACCGATATGAAGAAGACCGCGCTGATCCTCGTCGACCTACAGAACGACTTCATGCCCGGCGGCGCCCTAGCCGTCGAGGGCGGGGATGAGACGGTGGCCGTTGCGAACCGACTCATACCCAGCTACGAGTTCGTTGTTGCGACCCAAGACTGGCACCCGAGCGGACACGGCAGCTTCGCCGAGTCCCACCCGGGCAAGGCACCCGGAGACATGACGGAGCTCGCGGGCCAACCCCAGGGGCTGTGGCCGGTGCACTGCGTCCAGGGAACGGCCGGCGCTTCGTTTCATTCGAGCCTCGACGTCGGGGGCATGCACGCCGTTGTACGCAAGGGGCAGCGTCCGAACATCGACAGCTACAGCGGCTTCTTCGACAACGGTGGGGAACACGCAACGGGCCTTGGGGATCTGCTCCGTGCCCAAGGTGTCACAGACGTTGACATCATGGGGCTCGCGACCGACTACTGCGTGCGCTTCACGGCGCTCGATGCGGTCAAGGAGGGCTTTGGGGTGCGGCTCCTCGGCGAAGGCTGCCGCGGCGTTGAACTCAACCCGGGAGACATCGACGCCGCCCTCGCTGAAATGGTGGCCGCGGGCGTCAAAATCACATAGCCGTGCTACGGTGTTGCGGTGACGCCGATCCACAACCGTTCGAGACTCACTCCACGCACCGTACTGCTCCTGGGCGTGGCTGCCTGCCTGAGCGCGCTTCTGATCGTGTTGCTCGGCGGTGACGCAATCCCCGTCGCGGCTCCCGAGCAAGCGGACCCAGCGAGCGCGGTCGCTGCTGCTGCGGTTGAGGACGCCGCGCTCGTCGAGCCGATCGCCGCACAGGATGGAACGAACCTGCGACTGAACGGCTTCGACGGCCGGGCCGTTGACTCCGGTGGGCGACCGGACCTTCCCACGTGGACCGTTCGCTTCGAATGCACCGTGCAGGATCCGACGGGTCCGTTGCGGAACCGCGTGGACGTAGTGATCGATGGCCCCGATCTCGCCTTCCAAGGAATCGCCCGTCGCCAGAAGAACCAGAAGACCTTCGAGGTGCAGGTCCCGGCTGAGCCAGGGAGCCTTGCGGGCGCTACGCTGTTCGTGGCCACAACGAAGCGCGCACTTCTTCACCGGCATCGGCGCCCGTTCCGTTGGTTTCCGAGGTTCGATCACTACCGACTGGGGCGAGCGACTCTTACCGCAAGCTACTGTGATCGGGATCGCCTCGAGGCGGCCATCCCGAGCGTGTTCCTTGAGCCGCCAACGATGCTTGGGCACATTCAGCGCGGAGCCTTCCCCAAGGCTGTGGACGAACTCCTGGTCTGGACGCGACCCACTCGGTCATCCATCCATACGCTTCGATGGGACCCATCGAGCTTCGGACGTACGATTCCGTTTGCTGCGTTCGTCGACGGCGGCAGGTGGGGCGCAGGTGAACGCCTACCCGAGCCCGACGAGCCGGCGGACCCGTTCCAAGGAAGCGCCCCGGTGGGCTCTGACGTCTACCTCTATCACCCAACGGGCGTCCTTGATCTTACGGTGGACCTAAGGGCTCTCCCCGCAGCGCGATCGATCTTGGTTCGCGAAGCAGCCAGCACGGTTCCAGCGGCGCTCACGGCGGCGCAGCTCAACGAGCGCGCCGTTGGTCTCGGGAGCGGAGTCACGACTCTCTCCGACAAGATCGTCGGACGAGGGCTACACGAGAACTTCCCGGTCGGCAAGACGATGCTGAGGTCGGGGATTTACGCCGTGGAAGCGTGGTCCAAGCCCAACAGTGCGGGCCTGATGAACCTAGTGGCATCAAAGAGCGTCACGCTCGGCGCGGGCACCCAGAAAGTGACGCTGCGCTAAGAGTCGACAGACCACTGCGTTCCGCTCCGGTGTTGTCACCGCGAGCGGTCGGTTTCGGCGCTTGGCGATCTCGGGCCAGAAGACGACGTAGAGTGCAACGAACTGGAAGAAGGGGGCCCCGATGGTCATCCAGATGCCCGCGTGCAAGAGAGCCCCGGCGAACACAAAATAGGCGGCTAGGCGCGGAGCGACGAGGACCACGAAGAAGAGGCCCTCAAAGAGAATGGTCGCCATCGAGAGCAGCGTGGCTACCTCATGCTGCTCCGAGATCCAAATGCCGGTGCCTAGGCCCAGCGCCTTTGCCTTCACGAACGTGAAGTACTGCAGCGTATATCCATTGACCCAGTCCCAGCCGCCCGTGACGAGCTTGGACCAAGCGGCTGACAGGTAGGCGAAGGCCAGCATCCAGCGCACGAGAAGCAGAGGCCAGGCGGCCTGCGCGGACCTGTCACATGGATGGGCGCCGCTTCGAAGACGACTGTCAAGGGACCAGCGCGCCCCAGAGGGGGCCAGCGCCAGGGAGCAGAGCGCGATCGCCATCAGCGCCTCGGGGTGCTGAAGCCTGCATCCAGAGTAGATCCATGCGATGAGGACGACTTGGGTCCAAGCGAATAGCGCGAGCGATGTACGAGTGAACGCGCCAACGAGGCTGAGGACTCCGCTGATCCAACCGGCGGCCAGAACGTAGCCCACGGTGGCTGAATCGATGGCGCCCGGCCCACCCAACGGCCACGAAACGCAGGTCAGAATGAACGGAGGATCCGCGGTCGTCGAGTCCACGGCAGCCCGTGCGTCGAGTCGGCTTTCGAAGTTCGCAAGGGCCATCCAAGCCAGCTGGAAGGCCACAAGGACCACGCGCATGAGCGCAAGATCCTTCAGCGATCCAGGCCGGAACCAGTAGCGATCCCAGGCCTGCGCTAGCGCTCTTGTGGGGAAGGCCATGACGGGTTGCCTGGGGTAGATATCGAAGCCAGCGGGCCTTGCGTAGATGCGTGTGCCGGTAGGTCGAGAGACGCAGTCACTACCTCGGTTTCGAGATGAAACCCCGTGCGATCTAGGCGGTATTCCAGCTCGATCAGCTGAAGGCGCGTCAGATTCACGCCGGTCTCCATCCGGTAACCGTCGCACCAAGCTTGCGCGGCGCGAGTGTCGTGCTGCAGGAGCGATGAAGTCAGGTCACGCACGTCTAAGTGACCGATCGTCGGGTCCGTCAGTGGATCGAGGACGATCGATGCGGACGCCTCTCCACGGGCCTGGACCTTCCAGGTCTTGACGCCATCTCCGCCGTGGTAGGCCTCGCGAAAGAGCGCGTAGTCGATGAACGGCCATGTGTCGGTGCGCTCTAGCCAACCCATCTTCACGAAAGCGCCCGTGCTCGCGATTCCCTGGACTCCCAGGACGGCTGCGATGACACCGGATAGGAAGATCTTCGCCACGGGCGAGCATTCTTTGTGGGCGGACATCGTCATGGTCATAGAGCCCATCGACCAGCGGACATCTGCTACGTGAAAGTCAGGGAGAGAGCGTCTTCTCTTCTCACTTCCATGTCTCTAGGCGGGAACGGTAGAAAAGCGATCTCTTTGAAGCGGCCGGCGGTTCGCGCTGACGGAAGGATCTCGTTCTAGCGCCCTCGACCCTTCCAGTAGGCTGCCCCCATGAAACGACCCATGACGTTGGCCTTGCTAGCCCTCCTGCCCGCCTGCGCCAGCCCCCAGCGCGGGGAAACTCCCGACACCGCGGGCCTAGAGGGATCCTACAGGCTCGTGCCCACGTCGGAGGTTCGCTGGGATCAGCTCAACCCAGCGCGTGGCGATCAGAGCCCCCTGGCCGGCACAGTTTGGGGTGATCGAAACGGTCGTGCCGCGACCGGGTTCCTCTTCCGTCCCGTCGATGGATTCAAGTCACCACCCCATATCCACAACGTGACGTACCGTGGCGTGGTCATCAGCGGCCTCGTCCACAACGACCACCCGGCGGCGATTGAAAGGTGGATGCCAGCTCGGTCGTTTTGGACTCAGCCGAAGGGGCAAGTGCACATCACCGCGGCGAAGGGTACGGACGTGATGGCCTACATCGAGATCGATCAAGGGCCCTATCTCGTCATGCCCCCCGAAGAGCAGTTCCAACCCGGGGAACAACCCATTAACGTTCACGACGCCAACCTCGTTTGGGTCGCTCCTCGCCAGTCGAATGCGCCCGACGGAGTGGAACTTGCGTTCCTTTGGGAGAATCGGGACGGTTCGGGCATGGGTGGAACCCTCGTGAGGCTCCCTGCCGGAGAACCCGTGTCCATCTACACCGAGGAGTCAGAGATGCACGCCGTCGTCATTCAAGGGGAGACTCTGTACGCGAAACCATCACGCGAAGAGCAGGTCTCGCTCACGCCAGGTTCCTACTTCGCGTCCAACAAAGACGCTCATCACCATCTCGAGCCGAAAGGCACGTCGGACACCATCATCTACGTGCGCTCCGGTGGTGAGCCCAAAGTGGTTCCTCGGTAGTAGCAGAAGCCTGCGCCAAGAATCGACAGATCACTGCGTTTCGCGCAGCGCCGCCGCGTCCGCGGCCCTTGCGCTTCGCTTCGAGAATTCACCTGACTAGCCAGGCATCATCCTCGAAAGGACCACGGCCACGGCACTGCTGCACGATCTGACGATCCTTAGCGCTTATTCCAGGCCCTAGGGCGTCGACTCCCTTCCGAGGAGTCCTTTACGGCCGCGATGGGCGGCACGCGACGCGCTTCGCCTACCGCGAGCGTCCAGAAGTTCGCTCGGTCAACGCCGAGTTCCTGGCATGCAGCGTCAAGCTCCACCACGGGGGTCACCGGTCCTTCGTCCGCGAGCTCGAAGCATCCGAAGTGAACGGCGAGGCTCGTCGCGGCTTCGAGGGTTTGATGGGCCTCGGTCGCTTCAAGGGGATTCACGTGGACAGGCTGCATGAACCAAGCAGGCCGGTAGGCGCCGATGGGGAGTATGGCTAGGCGCTGGGGTCCAAACCGCTCGTGAACTTGGCTGAAGTGTGGTCCGTCCCCTGTGTCGCCCGCAAAGTAGATGGGTCCCCCCGGAGCTTCGATCACGAAGCCTCCCCAGAGGGTGGCCATTCGGTCCGAGGTCCCGCGGCCTGAAAAGTGCTGGGCGGGAACGCACGTGATCGTTGCTTCTTTCGTGAGGTCGTAGCTATCTCACCAGTCGAGGTCCACGGCGCCAGCCACGTCATGACGGTCGAGGAGTGCCTTGTTGCCGAGGGGCGCAAGGACCAGCGGTACGCCCCGCTTCGTCAGATCCCGGAGCGTCGGAAGGCTGAGGTGGTCGTAGTGGTTATGACTGATGAGCACCGCGTCGATGGGCGGCAGGTCATCGAAGGCAATCCCCGGCTGCGTGAAGCGCTTCGGCCCTACCCATCCGAGCGGGCTCGCCCGTTTCGCCCAGATCGGGTCGGTCAGGATGTTCAGGCCAGCCACTTGGATGAGGGTCGTCGCGTGCCCCACGAACGTCACGCGCAGCTCGTCTCCGAGAATCCGTTCGTACACCTCACTCTTCGCGACGACCTGCTCGTAGCCATCCCACGACTCAGCATCCCTCGAGAACCTCCAGCGCACCACATCGCCAAGGCCGCGCTTCTCGATCGGGATCTGATTCCGAAAGACCTTCCCGTCGAAGTGGTCGCTCTCGGGTCCTCGGTACCTCGGAGCAGAGAAGTAGGATCCAATGGACAAGAGGGTCACGATTGTGATGACCATCAATGCGAGTGACTTCTTGAGTCGTCGTTTTCGAGCTAGTGTGAGCATCCTATGGGCAACGT
The DNA here is from genome assembly GCA_964417955.1 of uncultured Planctomycetaceae bacterium. Taxonomy (GTDB): domain Bacteria; phylum Planctomycetota; class UBA1135; order UBA1135; genus Saltatorellus. The sequence goes on along the minus strand of CAYQKK010000079.1, from coordinate 12,175 downwards.
TCGACTGCCGGATCCATCAGGATGGGCGGGGGCGCTGCCGCTGCTCGGGAGCGGACCTCAAGCGATGGTGATTTCGCAGGAGCGTTGACCATTCCCCCCGGTCAGTGGGGCCTCATCAAGCTCCACCCGTTGAGTTCGAGGATAGATCCGCGGTAGGCAGTGGCTCCTTGAACGTCAACGTGCGATGCGGGAACGGAATCTCGATGTCCGCGTGGTCGAGAGCGCCCTTAACGGACGCGATGACCTCGCTTCTTGACGCACGTTCTCCCCGCAGCGTCGAGTCTGCCCACCAGGCAATGTCGATGTCGATACTCGACGCGCCGAACGCCTTCACCCACACGGCGGACTTGTGCCCTGTCGAGACCGTTTCGCACCGAGTCAATGCCTCCTCAATGACCTCAATGGCGTCGGATACGTTCTCGCCATACGCCACACCCACTGTTGTCTCCACGCGTCTCTCTGGCCACTCCGTGAGGACTTGCACGGGGCTCTTGAACAGGGTCGAGTTGGGGAGAATGACGAGCTCTCCTGTCGGGAGGGAGATCAAGGTATTTCGGACTGTGATTCGGTCGACTTCTCCCGTGATTCCATCACAGGTAATGGTGTCGCCGATCTCGAAGGGGAAACGCCAAAGGACCATGACGCCGGCGAGAAAGTTCTCGAAGATGTCTTTGAAGGCGAACCCTACGGCGACGGAACCGAGGCCGAGGGCACCGAGGGCCTTCGTGGGAGTCAGTCCGGGGAAGAGGAGCATGGCCGCCACCATCAGGCCAAAGATCCACACCCCGATGAGTGCGAAGCGCAGAATCAGGTCCCTTGATGAACGGCGGAGGTTCTTGCGGTCTAGGTAGGTCTCAAGGACACCCGTTCCAAACTTCGCGATTGCCCAGGTGACGAGGAGCACTCCCACGCCGGCGACCATCGCTGGGATGTGCGCGATGAGATCACTCCAAATGTTCAGGAGTGTTTCCTTCAAGCGCTCCCATGTGCCGGCGAGCGTCAGCGGCTCGGCAGGAAGGGTAGCGGAGGGACTCACGCCGGAACCCGCGGGCGACTCGGCCGTGATTCGTGCGGCAGGGCTTTCGAGGGGACTAGACGGGTAGGCACTGTGCAGCGGCGTGAAGGACATGCAATGACCATCGCTGATGCACCTAAGCAGACCCTCGAACCGATATTAGGCAACGTTGAGGTCAACGTTAGAGCGGGCCTAGGAGTCTGCGCCACGGGTCGCGATTCTGTGGGCGCCGCTAGGATCCACCCTCGCGGCGTTGCGTCGGACCCCCAATGGCGTCTAGAGCTTGAGTCGCGCGAGCGCCGCGTCGATACGGGCACCATCGACCAGTCTGGGCTCCCGCTTTGCAGCGTCAGACATCCAGGTCTCGACCGAAGCGACGAAGTCGTCGAGGGCCTGCAGCGCTTCTTGACACTCGGGAGCCGCCGATGCTGCCCTGCGTAGATCTAGCCACCCCTCTGCGACCGCCGCGAGTACGCGCGGGCTGGCGTGGGCCGCACGCAGTAGCTGCTCATGGGCTAAGTGCAGGAGACTCTCGAAATCATGGCGGGGAGCGATGAGTCGCAGTTGTCCATTCCGGTAGACCTGGGACGGTCGCGCTGCCATCCCAGCCGGGATGCAGAGGACTTCTACCAGGCGATGCACGGCCATCTCGGCGGTCGTTGTGTCGTTGATCCCCGGTGAGAGCGCACGGAGTGCGATATCGACGAGTAGCCTCACACCGAAAGCCGGGTCTTGCTCAATGGTTCGGAAGGTCCCGATGCGAAGACACCTGATGATCTGCTCTGCCGTCGAGTCAGGCATCGTTTCGAGGCTAGCGCTATCGAACGAGGCAACGCACTGCCCTGCAACAACGAACTCCCCGACGCGCTGTTCCACAACGATGAGGCCATCGAGCTCTTCCGCGATGCTCGCTAGGGTTTCCCTGTCAACGGCTCGAAGATAGCCGGAAAGCGGCGCAGCAATACCGCTGCGCTCCGGAGGTGGAGCAGCGGTCGCGACAGACGCCTGCGGGCGAATGAGCGAGTGCTCATCGTCGAAGTAGAGACGCGCCGACTGGAGAGTGCTCTGTGCCGTCGCGGCGAGCAGTTCGCTCGCCTGGATCGAGCGAGCGACACCGTGGGCAAAAGCAAGGAGCGCCGCCACGGAGAGAAATGTCAGTGGAAGAGCGCAAAAGACGGCTAGCTCGGGGACGAAGGGACCATTCGGTCCAGCCCCGATTGAGCGCAGCACGGTCAGTGAGTAGACGAACGAACCGAGGATGAGGCCTAGAGCGGCCTGATGGAGACGGTTACCCGTAAAGGAGCGTAGTACGCGGGAGGTGTACTGCCCGGATGCGATTGAGAGGGCCACAAGGACGCCGGAGAGCGTTACGCCGCCAGCGGTAACGAGCGCTCCCGCCGTGGTGGCGAGCATACTCCTCGCGCCGTCGATGCCACTCACGAAGAACCACGGCAGCCGGTTCCCAATGTCGACAGCTTCGCTTGCGTGGGCGTCGAGCCAACCATCGAGGGCGATGGTGGCCAGGGCCGCAGCGCCAAGGAACGCCGTGATGAGCAAGGGCACAAACCAGAGGCTCGAAGCCGCTTGGAGTACAAGGTCGCGGAGGCGGCTCATGGATAGAGAGGCGTAGGACTAGTCGTGCGATTCAGAAGCGCGAATCATTTGTTCGGCTCCCTTCGCGCCGCAGCTGCGTTGCCGAACCTTGGACCGAACTCTAGCGAACTATGCGTAGGGGAGCAGGCGACACGGCAACATGCCGCCGATCCTAGCGCTGGATCGAGTCGCCTGTTGGCGGTGTTTCGCATCGATCCCATGGGGGGCTCTTGTGATCCGCCGTCAAGGATGCGACTGAAGCGATCTTTAGGTGCGCTGGAGGTTCCGCTTATGGGAATGCGTTTCCATTTCTCCCGTTGACAGCGAGGTGCGCCAATGGTGGCCGTCCTCTCCTGAACTACCCAGTCAACGCCCAAACCATGAGCAACGAAACGACGCAGAGCGACATTGACCAACTCAACTCCTTCCTGCGAGGCGAGATCTCGGCCGTAGAGACGTACGAGCAAGCGATCGAGGCCACCGATCATGGTGTGGCGCGCCAGCTGCTTCGCGAGAACCAGGCAAGTCATGCTAAGCGCATCACGCTGTTGAGCGGCCAGATTGCGCAGCTCGGCGGCACGCCTGCCGCAGGCAGCGGTCCCTGGGGAACCTTCGCAAAGGCGGTTGAGGGGGGCGCCAAGCTATTCGGCGAGTCTGCGGCTATCGCGGCGCTGGAGGAAGGCGAGGAACACGGTCTCAAGGACTACCGGAGCGACTTTGACGCACTATCGATGGGTGTACGCGAGATGGTCGTAGGCCAGCTCATTCCCGCTCAACAGCGCACTCACCAAGCCATCTCCCGTCTGAGGGAGATCATCGACTAAGGCTCTCAAGGAGCGCGGATCGCCTTCTAGGCAGTCACCGCGCCGCGATCATCGACGAAGAAGATTGCGTGAATCACGCCAGGAACGAAAAACAGCGCAGTCAGGAGCAAATTCACCCAGAACTGCGTTCCCAGCCCGACCTTCAGGAAGACTGCGACGGGGGGAGCGAAGAGTGAGAGGACGAATTGAAGTAGGGCCATAAAGGAGCAGATGGGGTAAGGACGCGTGATCTAGAGAGGGCATGAGACCTGCATCGCATTGGACGACTCTAGATTTGGCCTGCAACCTCCCTCATGCCCGCTTTAGTCGCACTTAAGGTCCAGACGTGGTCCCGCTGAGGTGGACTCTATGGGACGCGAACCGTGCAGCCCTCTGCGACTGTTCTCACTCAGTAGCGATCGCCACGATGCTGAAGCAGGTGCCGTCAGCCCGATGTCGCCCCGTCGTTCGTGAGAGATCGGATGAGCTTCATAAGCTCCTCCTCTTCGATGGGCTTCGACGTGTAGGCTGTGCAGCCCGACGCAAGGCACGCCTCTTGCTCTTCCCGCAGCGCATGCGCGGTCACCGCGATCACCGGCGTTTTGACTCCAGCCGCTCGCAGGGCACGCGTAGCACCGTGCCCATCGAGAACGGGCATGCGCATATCCATCAGGATGCAGTCAAAGTGGGTTGGGTCTCCCACGACGATCTCGACGGCTTCCTGGCCATGGCTAGCCGAGGTGACGATGGCCCCCGCTTCCTCGAGCAGCATCGACATGAGCATCCGCAGCTCTGGGTGATCTTCGACCACGAGGAGCCGCAAGCCTCCGAGCTGATCGTCCTCGGCCGCTGCCGCAGCCTCCTCTGCAACCATAGGCGCATTCTGCTGCGCGTCGTGGACCTCGATGGGGACACGTAACGTAAAGCAGCTCCCCTGCCCTAATACGCTCTCCGCGCTCAGTTCACCCCCCATCGCGCGACACAGCCGACGGCTAATGCTGAGGCCAAGCCCCGTTCCGCCACGCACTTCACCGGGCGTTCTCTCGGCTTGCACGAATGGCTGGAACAGCTGTTCGATCTCTTTCGGATCGATCCCCATGCCCGTGTCCTCCACGGCAATCGACAGCATGCTGCTGGTCAGTTCAAAGGAGCTTGTGATCCGAACAACGCCCCCGCTAGTGAACTTCAGCGCGTTTCCGACGAGGTTCAAGACCACCTGGCGCATCCGGGTCTCGTCTCCGACCAGCTGTTCAGGCACGCCGTCGCCGTGCATGACGACGAGTTCGTTGCCGGTTTCTTGAGCTCGAGCTGACATGAGCGCGCCGGCGTCTTTGAGGAGCGACGCGATGTCGAAGGGGCCTTCACTGATGTCGACTTCTCCGGCCTCGATCTTGGTGAGGTCCAAGATGTCATTGAGGATCTCGAGCAAATGACTGCCGTTGCGCCGGATCGTGTCGACCACCTCCAGCTGTTGCTCGTCCGCGGACTTCGCGAGAACATCCGCAAACCCAAGGATCGCCGTCATTGGCGTTCGAATTTCATGGCTCATGTGGGCCAGAAACGCCGACTTGGCTGCGTTCGCTGCTTCGGCGCGCTCAAGCGCTACCGAAAGGCGATCGGCGGTGTCTCGCCTGTCCGTGATGTCCTGGATGACACCGTAGATGCTCTCCGCAGCGACGCGCATCCCCTGCGCGTCACGAACGAAGTAGCAGTGCGCGACGGATCGAAGCCAGCGTAAGCCAACCCGCGTCTTCACTCGGAATTCGACGTCATAGACACCGGGACCCTCGAGGTCGATCGCTTGTAAGCGAGCGTGTTCAAGGGCTGCCCGATCTTCCGGGATTGCGTGGGTGTCAAACGCTAGTCGCGCGATGCTGCCGTCCTCCGGCGCATCGAGTCCCAACAGCGTGAACGTCCGCGCATCGGCGCGAACGACGTCTGCCTTGGGGTCGTACTTCCAAACCCCCAGACCTACCGACTCAAGGGCAATGTCCTGCGTACGCCGAAGCTCGATCAGCTCCTTGTCCCGCTCTCTTGCCTCGGTGATGTCGAAGTTGACGCCCACAAGTTGCGAGGGAGTACCGGGGCTTCCTTCCACGAGGTCGCCTCGACCTTGCAGCCAACGCACCGTACCGTCGCTGCGAATGATCCGAAACTGATGTACGAAAGTGCCGTGGCCTGCGATCGTCGGTTGAAGGGCATTCTGTACACCCTCAAGGTCATCAGGGTGAATCGCGCCGAAGACCGAGGCCGCGCTTAGGGGCTCGTCGCCTTCTATTCCCCATATCGCTCGCTCCAGTTCGTCAAACTCGACCTCTTCGGTTTCCAGGTTCCATCGCCACGTACCGATCGAACCCGCGGCCAGCGCTGCGGGTGCGGTTCGATCCCCTTGAATGAGCTGCTGACGAAGGTCCTGTACCCCGTCCTCAGGGTTCGAAAAGCGTCGAGAAGTGGGAGTCATTGCTTTGGAGAGGAGGCTTGAAACGGGTCGCGACGTGATCGTACGCGGCCGGTTGGAGGTCGTCGAGCCGTACCCTTCACTGCGTAGCTCACAGCCCGCCAGGAACTACGGTGCCCAGCGGGCTGTGCGTGCATCGAATTGAGTTATGTCTTCATTCGCAAACAAGCGCCAAGGATCGACAGACCACTGCGGTCCGGACGCCTTGCTGCTGCGCGAAACGCAGTGGTCTGTCGATTCTTGGCGTCTATACGGCGGAGACGCCGCGGCCACGGACGATCGAGGCGACGAAGAGCACGAGGAAGAGAACAAAGCAGATCTTGGCGATCGTACCTGCAAGACCAGCGATCCCTCCGAACCCGAGGGCGCCCGCGACGATCATGATGATAAGGAAGAAGATGGTGTTGGAAAGCATGGCGTGTCCGTGGTGTCTTTTTGGGGGGTGGGGGCAGCGAGTGGGTCGCGGTGAATCAGTTCTTGTCGACGGTGTCGTCGACGGTGTCGTCGATGGCGTCGCCGACATCGTCTGCGGCATCTTCGATCTTGTCTTTCGCATCGCCGGCCATGTCGTCGATCTTGTCGACGGCGTCCTCCACGCCGTCTTGGACGTCTTCAACGAGCTCTTCTCCAGAGTCGTCTTCACAGGCAGTCAGACCGAGGGCGAGCGGAGCGATAGCGAGGAGGGTGATGGCTTTCTTCATAGCGTTGGATTGGTTTCGAGTTCCGTCGACGGGGGCCTCGGGCTTTCAAAAAGCGAACCAGGGGCGGATGACGGGTAGCGTGATAGGTCTTGAGTGCTGCGTTGGCGCGCTGCCTTCTCTTCAACGAGCAGGATCATGGGCTACCGACCTAAGGCCAAGCTCAAGCCCAGGCTGAATCACGGTCATGCGTCCGCAAGAGGCAAAGAGACCGGCGCAGGCGCGCTTTGGGGGCCGGCTGGGGGCATCGCAAACAAGCGAGCGGCATGCCCCTCCGATTCGTCGAGGGGCACGCCGCCTTCTTGAATCAAGCGATGCGCTGGAATGTGCGCGCTACTGCGACGTGGTGGCCGCAGCGGCTTCTGATCAAGCCCGCGACCTTGCATCGTCACGCATCGCCTTGATGCGATCGTGGCCCTTCTTCACCGCCTCGACTTGGCGGTGGAGTTCTGCGTTAAGCGGGCTGCCCGCGGTCTCGGTGAGGGCATTCTTGTACGCATCGAGGATTCGGTCTTCACTGCGCTCAAGCTCTGACAGAACGCCGACGTTCTGCTCGCCTTGGAAGGCGTTGCGGGCGCCCATGAACCAGTTCTGCAGCGGCGCAGTGAGGGTCGTTTCGACCTCAACGCGCTCGCCTGAAGCGCCGAGATGGCGCTGGAGCTCGCGTGCCTGGGTCTCGCGCTCCGACCGGAGGTCACCAAAGAGGGTCGTGAGCAGTGGCGCGTCGGTCAGTTCGCACGCCTTGCCGAAGATCTCCGCACTGTTGGCGTTGGCGCGGATGAGTTCCTTGAGTTCGCTGACAGTCTTGTCGGAGAGGTTGTGTTTGGTTTCCATGGAGGAGTCGAGGGTTGTAGGCCAAGTCCATACCGAGGTGAGCTCCCCAAGAGCCGGGTACTGGTTGGCCGAGAGCGACGTACTTGCTGAATGCTCCTGGGCGACCAAGAAGGTCGGCGATCGACCTTTAGCCCAGCTCAAGTCCGCACTAGATCGGGTGAATGTTGGATCAAGCCCGGCAGCGAAGAAGATCCCGAGGGGCCTTGGAGAGCTAGGTGATCGAGCTTGAGTCCCAGGCCTACCAGGCTCTCGACATGAACGACGAGCGGGGTTTGCTATCATGAGCACCATCTCGTGGACTGTATTCCCTGCGACGGCGCGGGCGAAGACTGGCCCGACTCGGCCACGAACCCCAGCCATGCGCATTCTTGTCATAGAGGACAATCCACGCCTTGCCGCCTCGATCCAACAGGCCCTCGTCGAGCAAGGTCACGGCGTTGAGGTTGCCCATACCGGATTCGACGCGGAAGACCGTGCAGCCGAGGACGTCTTCGACCTCTACGTCCTCGATGTGATGCTTCCGGATCGGTCAGGTCTTGACCTGTGCCGGAACATGCGGCAGATGGGGATCGACAAGCCGATCCTCATGCTTACCGCACTCGCCAACCTCGACCACAGGGTGGAGGGTCTCGACGCGGGTGCAGACGACTATCTGACCAAGCCGTTCGAGTACGAAGAACTCGTTGCGCGCGTGCGAGCGCTCTTGCGTCGTTGCCAAGCGACGGAAGCTGCCAAGCTGTCGTTCGAAGACCTTGAAGTGGACGTGGCGCGACGCACCGTCGAGCGCGGCGGAGAGAATCTGAAGTTCACCGCGAAGGAGTTTGCGCTGCTTGAGTACTTCATCCGCAACAAGGAACGCGTCATGCCGCGCTCAGCCATCGTCCAATCTGTCTGGGAGACGGACTATGACCCTGACAGCAATATCGTGGAGGTTTACGTGTCGAATCTGCGGAAGAAGCTCAACGCGGCGGGAAGCGAAAGCGAACTCATCCACACGGTGATAGGGACCGGCTACCGGTTCGGCGCGCAAGTCAATTGATCGACAGGGATTCCCGTCAGTGCGGCCTTCGTTGACGGGCTAGTCGCTGACTCGCTTTAGATCGAGCGACTTCGCTTCGTCGAACTTCGCTGTAAGCTCGGTGATGCGTTCTTCTTCGAGCACCTCTCGTCCAATCTCAAACGTGCCTTCTTCTTCCTCATCGAGGTGGTGAACGACACTCTCCGCAAGCTTGTTGAAGTGAGCCATCCACGCCGACGTCGCCGGATCTGCGTCCTCAACGGCCTTGAGGTCGTTCTCCAGCTCTTCATGCTCGTGCACACTGTGTGCCGTGTAGTCCTGGGACTTTCGAATTCCCAGCATGTCTGCGTACAGGGTGCGCTCCTCGGCCTTCGCGTGGGCGCGTAACTCGTCGGCGAGCTCTTCCGTCATCTGGCGGCGCTCTGGGGTATCGCCACTCGTTTCCTTGAGGCGTGCGATGAGGTCGCGTTGCTTCCTATGGTCCTGGGTCAAGCGTTCGAAGATATCGGTCATGGAGTCACTCTTTGATCAGGGATGGGGCGAATACCGAGCCGGCTGGCGCAGGATCTACCCGTGTGAACGAAGAGGGAGGCTCTCTGATCCGGACTATGCCGCACTAAGCGGCGCCTTGAATCGCCTTAATGTGGGAGTGCGCCTCTCGTCGGGGTCAAGCGCTGGTAGCAAGGCAACCCTCTTGCGTCCAGCCGAAGGGCCCGCACCCGGAATGAGCTGCCGCAGCTTGAACGGCGGTGGGGATTTGGCGTGGGGCATCGGGGATGTTCTGGACCCGTAGGCGCGAGCCGCTTGTTCCATGCTCGATGTCGATCACAATTCCCGCGCCATCGTTCAGCGTTCCGAGCCAGATCGTGAGAACCGCGACAGCGCGTGCGAGTTTGATCGGCGCATCTGCGGTCACGTGGTAGAGGATCTCTGGCCCCTCAGGGCCACCGAGTGCACCGAGCGGCGAACGAAAGCGGGAAACCCACTCAACCGGCTCCCACGCTTCCCCGTCCGCTGCATACGACCCGCGCAGGGCGTCGAGGACCGCCTTCTCCCCTCGCAGATGGGTCGCCATGGCCCCCGCCATGATCGTGAGTCGTCGCATTCCCGCATCGACTTCCTGTCCTGGCTTAGGGCCCTTGAGCGTGGGCAGCATGACCGCGCCGAGCTGGTGTGCGATAGCGTCAAGCAACCGATCACGGTCGGCCACCAATCGCTCCAGGTTCGCGTCGATCGTTCCTAGTTCGGCTTCCCTCATCGGAGCAGCGTCGCGCGGTAGCGCTTGCCCTTGATCCGGCCCTTGTTGAGACGACCGGTGGCGGCGCGGGCTAGGTGCTCGACGACGGCCACGTAGGAGAGTCGGTCCTGTACTTCTATCTTGCCAACGTCGGCGCCTTGGAGCGCGCCGGCTTCGCCGGTAAGCGCGCCGAGGATGTCACCGCGGCGGACCTTGTCCTTGCGGCCGCCGGAGATACGGATCGTAGCCATCGGTGCGGGGCCACCGAGGGGGATGAGAATGGCCGGGACGTCCGAAGGGTCGATCTCCTCGCGCGGGATCTCTGCTACCGGAAGGCCGGTGAGCGCTTCGATGTCCGCGATACGCGGGTCGTGACTGCCCTTCACGAGGGAGACGGCGACGCCGGCCTTGCCCGCCCGTCCCGTGCGACCGATTCGGTGGACGTAGATCTCTGGCTGGCTGGGAAGTTCATAGTTGACGACGAGGTCGAGGCCGTCGATGTCGATGCCGCGGCCTGCGACGTCGGTGGCCACGAGGATGCGGACGCTGCCGTTTCGGAAGCGCGCCAGGACTTCGTCGCGGTGAAACTGGTCAAGGTCTCCGTCGAGGCGGTCCGCGCTGACGCCGTGGTAGCGAAGGTTCTCGGTGAGCTCGGCGACGCTCGCTTTGAAGTTGCAGAACACGAGCGCCGATTCGTGGGGGTGCTCGGCGAGAACGCGGCATAGGGTGGGGAAGCGCTGCTCGGACGAGGTGGCGAGGCGGAGCTGGGTGACGCCTTGGATTTCCGCGGCGGCTTCGGGCGCGTCGTCTTCGACCGTCACGCGAACGGCGCTGGGATCCTGCAGCGACTGGCTCATGCTCTCGATCGACTCTGGGAAGGTGGCAGAGAACAGCGCGGTTTGTCGATCCCGGGGCAGGAGGTTTGCAATGCGCCGCACGTCGGGGCCAAAGCCCATGTCGAGCATGCGGTCGGCCTCGTCCAGTACGAGGATGTGCAGCGAGCGCGGCTGCAGGGAACCGTTCTGCAGGTGATCGAGTACGCGGCCGGGCGTTCCCACGGCGACGTGAACGCCGCGCTTGAGCCCGTCGCGCTGGGGACGCGCTGGCTGGCCACCCGTAAGCTCGATGATGGTCAACCCTTGCAGACCGGTGCCGAAGCTGCGCAGCTCGCGCGCCACTTGGGAGGCAAGCTCGCGCGTGGGGCAGAGGACCAGCGCTTGGGTTTCGCGAGTGGCAAGGTCGACGCGCTGAAGCAGCGGGAGACCAAACGCGGCCGTCTTGCCGCTGCCGGTCTTGGACTGGCCAATGACGTCCTGTCCCGCAATCAGCGCTGGAATACAGGTCTGCTGGACTGCAGTGGGCTCGGTGAATCCGAGAGCTTCGACGGCCGCGACGAGCGGAGCGTGGAGGCCAAGGGCCGGGAACGTGGCTGGGGAGTTCTGTGACACGGGGGTGAGCATAGGGCCTATGCCAGCGGAAGCTCCCAGCGACTTCTCCTTCGAGCCCATAGAATTGCGCGTGCGCCCCTACTAGCAGATCCCTCAGGAAAGAACATCGTTGTCACCCTTCATTAGTAGGCCAGGATTCCCGTGCGCTGCCGATAACGCTTGTGCAGCTGGCGTCCACTAGCCACTTGCCTTTATTCCGATGGCTCTCGCTGCGGTTCTCGCTGCGGCTCTCGCTACAGTTCTTGCTACTGGGGGGTGACTTCGATGATGCACCGAGTTCTCTTGCTCACTTTGTCGGGTCTCCACCTTTGCGGCGTTCTTGCTGCGCAGTGCCCCATCGCCTCCCAGGACTTCGAGTCGATTCCCACCGGAACGATCGTCACGACGCTTCCCCTTTGGAGAGTCAGCTCGACCCCGGCTAGCATCGCCTACACCGTCACAGTGGAGACGTCACCCACTAGCTCTTCCCGAGCTCTGGTGCTCGATCGCTCCCACGTAGGCATCGACTCCATCACCTATCGTCTTCCCATCGAAGCGCACCTGGCCGGCAGCGTTTCCATGGACCTCGTTCCGGGGAACGACTTCAACGTCACGCTCTTTTGTAGCCCCAACCCGAGCAACGTGGGGCAGATTGGAACGCTTGAATTCCGCTGCAGCGAGGGCGCTGGAAACACGGTCACAAGCCGAGGCGTGACGACCTCCATTCCGGGTAGCGCACAAACGCTCACCTACGCCTACGACACCCTTGGGTCCATGGAGATCTACTACGGTGCGGCTCTGATTGACACGTACCCGTGGGCCGAAGGGGTGGGGCACTGCACTTTGGCCCGCCTGCTTCTGATCCTCCCGATGATCGATCCCGTGTCTGGGTGCGACGGGAGTATCGAGGTCGACAATCTTTCCGTCCTAAGTCACCGGGGTTGTCAGATCGGAACGAGCTACTGCACGGCCGCTCCTAGCTCAACCGGGTCCGCGGGCACCCTTGAGGTGTATGGGTCCACCTTCACAGTGGAAGGAGACCTCTTGCTCGTAGCGACAGGCCTTCCACCGTTCACGTTCAACTACTTCTTC
>CAYQKK010000078.1:21612-27798 GCA_964417955.1 uncultured Planctomycetaceae bacterium | reverse complement strand
ACCTTGATGCCGGTCTCGAAGAGCTCGGAAACGGCTTCCTGCTCGTCAAAGCGCGGCGCGTCGCGGTGGATCGGCCAGTGAGTACCGTCGTCGATACCGCCACGGGCGACCACGTCGAGGGGCTGCCCGAGGAGGTTGAAGATTCGTCCCTTGGTGCGCTCACCCACGGGCACCATGATCGGCGACCCGGTGTCGATGGCTTCCATGCCGCGGTTGCAACCGTCGGTGGACGCCATGGCGACGCAGCGAACGACGTCGTTGCCGAGGTGCTGGGCGACTTCGAGCACGAGGTTGATGTCGCGCGCTTCGTCGGTGACCGTCACCGAGTTGTAGATAGCCGGCAGATGACCCGCGGGGAAGCGGACGTCAACGACGGGTCCGAAGATCTGGGAGACCTTGCCTTTAGTCTGGGTGGCCGTGCTCATGGGATTCGTGTGCCTCCGGGGGGAGGCGCTGGGGTTTAGTGGCGTTGTTTTGTTCGGGGGAGGGATTCGAGAAGAGGAGAGGTGGCTAGGACCTCGCTACTTCACCGCTGAGGCGCCGCCGACGATGTCGAGCAGCTCCATGGTGATCTTCTCTTGGCGCTTGCGGTTGTAGATGCCCTTCAGCTCTTTCTGCATGTCCGTGGCAGCGTCCGTCGCGTTCTTCATGGAGAACCGGCGGCTGGCGTACTCGCTGGTCAAAGACTCCAGCAGCGCGTTGTAGATGCGCGTCTCAAGGTAGCGCGGAATGAGCGATTCGAAGATCGTGCTCGCATCCGGCTCAAGGATCGTGTCTGCGCTGACTGCGGCGTCGCTATCCGTGGTAAGCGACTCGGGCGTCAGCGGGAGGAACGGCTCGATCCGCGGGTTGTACTTGATCATCGACTCGAAGCCCGTCGACACGAGGTGCACATCCTTGTACTCCCCGGTCTCGAACTCATCGACCAGCATCCGGCCCGTGAGAGCCGCGGTGCGGTGATCAATCTCCTCCATCGGAGGATCGGTGATGAAGCGCTTCACGTTGTAGCCGCGCGCAGTGAGGTACTGAGCCCCCTTGCGACCGTAGACGAAGAAGTCCGTCTCAGCGGCGTTGGGACGTGCCTTCAGCCACTGCTCAAGCTTCTGGAAGAGGTACGTGTTGTACGCGCCGCATAGTCCGCGATCCGACGAGATCAGGAGCACGAGGGTCCGTGTTCCCTTGCCAGCGTTGAACAGCGGCTGATCTGCGACGTCGTCGCCGAGCATCGATGAAAGGCGCGCCACGAGGCCCGCAATCTCCATGCTGTACGGTCGCGACGCGATCGCACGATCCTGGAAGCGGCGGAGCTTGGTGGAAGCCACCATCTCCATCGCACGCGTGATCTGCTTGATGTTGCCTACGGACTTGATCCGTACGCGCAGTTCCTTGATGCCAGCCATGTCGTTAGGGAGTCAGTTTTGAGGAGGGTGGGATGGTCCGGCGCGGGCGAGCACTCACTCGAGTGACTTCGCTACTCGCCGGAAGACATCACGCGCCCATCTGCTTCTTGATGACGCCTGCGGCAGCGGTGAGCTGCGACTTGACCTCGTCGGGGATGTCCTTCTTCGCACTCCGGATAGCCTCGGCTGCCTCGGGGTGCGTGTCGTGCATGTATGCGATGAACTGAGTCTCGAACTCAGCGACGTCGCTCGCTGGGAGATCATCGAGGGCACCGGAGGTACCCGCGAAGATGATCATGACCTGGTCGGCCACCTCGGCCGGCTTGTACTGGCCCTGCTTGAGGATCTCAACGAGACGCTCGCCGCGGGTCAGCTTCTGCTGCGTTGCAGCATCGAGGTCCGAACCGAACTGGGCGAAAGCCTGGAGCTCGCGGTACTGGGCGAGGTCGAGACGAAGCGAACCAGCGGTCTTCTTCATCGGCGGGATCTGCGCTGCACCACCCACGCGGCTCACCGAGATACCAGCGTTCACTGCCGGGCGAATACCCGCGTTGAACAGGCTGCCCTCCAGGAAGATCTGGCCGTCGGTAATCGAGATCACGTTGGTCGGGATGTACGCCGAAACGTCGCCTTCCTGGGTCTCCACAACGGGGAGAGCCGTCAGCGAACCGCCGCCAGCCTTGTAGCGGGGGTTAATTTTGGGCGCATCGACCGAGAGACGGGCGGCACGCTCAAGCAGGCGGCTGTGGAGGTTGAACACGTCACCGGGGAATGCCTCGCGGCCCGGCGGGCGACGCAGGAGGAGCATCACCTGGCGGTAAGCCAGCGCCTGCTTGTAGAGGTCATCGTAGAAGATGACGACGTCGCGACCTTCGTCTCGGAAGCGCTCGCCCATCGCGCAGCCTGCGTAGCAGCTGAGGTACTGCATCGACGCCTCATCGATAGCCGACGCGCTGACGACGATGGTGTACTTCATCGCGCCTTCCTCTTCGAGGCGGCGGACGATGTCGACGACCGTGGACTGCTTCTGACCAACGGCAACGTAGATGCAGATGACCTGATCCTTGTTGTCGGGGTCGCCGCCGCCGGTGGTCTTCTGGGAGAGGATCGTGTCGATGAGCAGCGCGGTCTTGCCGGTCTGGCGGTCACCGATGATGAGCTCGCGCTGGCCGCGGCCGATCGGGATCATGGCGTCGATGGCCTTGATACCCGTCTGCATCGGCGTATCGACCGGCTGGCGCTCCACCACCGAGGGGGCGGGCTGCTCGATCGGGCGCAGGTCAGACTCCGACGTGCCGAGGGGGCCTTTGCCGTCCACCGGGTCGCCGAGCGCGTTGACCACGCGGCCGAGGATCTGGGGGCCGGTGGGCACCGAGATGATGCGGCCGGTGCCTTTCACCTGCTGGCCTTCCTTCACTTCCGTGGCGGAGCCCAGGAGCACGCAGCCCACGTTGTCTTCCTCGAGGTTGAGTGCCACGCCACGAACGCCGCTCTCGAATTCGAGAAGCTCGTTCATCACGCAGTCGTCGAGGCCATACACGCGTGCAACGCCGTCACCGACGCTCAGCACGGTGCCAACGCTTTGCATGCCGCTGTCCTGGCTGAATCCCTCGATTTCCTTTTCGAGGATGGAGGTCACTTCGGCGGGTCGGAGGTCCATGGTTCAAAGGGCCCGAAAAGAAGGAGTCGGGCGAGTTCCGGTGAAGGAGGAAAATCGGCCGGGGATGGCCGGGGTTGGAACGGGTGTTCTAGTGGGTGTCAGCGGGCTGATTCGGGCAGCTAGCTGGAGAGCGAGGACGACATGAGTCGTTCACGCATGGTCGCGAGACGTCCTTTCACGGACGCATCGAAGAGACGGGCGCCCACGATCACTCGCACGCCCCCGATGAGTTCTGGCACGGTGCGCTGAGTCAGCACGACGGTCTTGCCGATGCGCTTCCCCACCGAGGTCTCAAGGGCCTTGATGTCCTCGTCGGACATCGTGCGAACCACTTCGCAGATGCCTTCGACGCGGCCAGTTTCGGCGTAGACCTTGTCCTTGAACGCCTGGCCGATACCGGCCAGGACGTCCTGACGACGGCGATCGAAGAGCAGACGCACGAAGCTCTGGGTCTTGGGATGCAGTTCCTTCAGAACCGGCTCGAACTTGGCGACCCGTTCCTCTTGGGGAACGCTGCTTCCGAAGAGAAATGCGGCGACGTTCGCAGGCTTAACCTCTGCGGAAAGGCGCTCGGTGTCGCGCTGGACGTCGTCTACAGCGTTCGCCTTCTTGGCGACCTCGTAGAGGGCCTCAGCCCAGCGCCTCGTGACAGGATCGCCCATCAGCCTGCTCCGACGATGTCCTGGGCGAGACGGCGATCGTCTTCGCTGCCGACCGAACGACCGAGGACGCCGGTAGCGGCCTTCATCGTGAGCCCGACGACTTCGCTGCGGACCTCGGCGAGCGCCTTATCACGCTCGGCCTGGATCTCGCTGCGGGCCTTGGTCACCATCGCGTCGGCCTCTTTCTTGGCCGTCTCGATGATGTCTTTCTCGCGGGCTTCCGCACGGGCGGTCGCGGCTTGGATGGTCTGCTTCGCCTCGGCGTTCGCGTTGCCTAGGGCAAGCTCCACCTCGGCGCGGCTCTTCTCAGCGGCTTCGCTGGCGGCCTCGGCGGCGTGAATCGCCTCGGAGGCTTTCGAGTCGCGCTCGATCAAGGCCTCGGTGATCGGTCCAAAGACCATCTTCCACATCAGCGGCAGCGCCAACACGAAGATGATGAGCGTCCACAGGAAGTTACCTGCGCCGTTCAGATCGAAGACGTCGAAGCCACCCTCGGAGAGCAGGAGTGGGAGTCGTAGTTGAATCACTTGCGTCAGCATGGGGTCCCAAGGAGGTGGTCCGGCCAGTAGCCAAGAGCTACGGAACGGAGATCCAGCGGGGATTCAATCGATAAGACCGATCGAAAAGGATGTACGGGGAGGCGCTGCGGAAGGCGACGCCGAAGGGGGCATGGGCGTGGACCGGGCGCCGGCTCGACGCACGCTGGATGCGAACATCCAGGGCGCAAAGAACCGAGGCCGCGGCCTCCAGCGACCTAGCCATTCAGAGCCCTCTCCCCCATCCGGCACGGGGCCGAACGGAGCGTCGAGAGCTCCGAAAAGACAGCTCAGGCGGTAGCGATGAGCAGCGTGACGACAACAGCGAAGAGCGAAACGCCCTCGATGAATGCCGCGAGGATAATCGCGATGCCGCGAATCTTGCCGTCGGCCTCGGGCTGACGGGCGATGCCCTCGGCGGCGGCGCCACCAAGGCGGCCGATGCCCATACCAGCGCCGATGGCGGCGAGGCCAGCACCAATGCCGGCTCCGGCTTTGGCGATGCTGAGGGAGGCTTCTACGGTCTCTTGAACGGGAAGGATCATGGCTTCCTAGTTGCGTGGTGGCCCCTGGGGGACCGGCTGGGTCGATGGGTGCGTGCCTGGCAGCGGAAGGCTGCCGAGAACGCGGTCAGGTTAGAAAATCAGCTCTGCGCCAATCAGTGCTCCGGATGGACCGAAGCGCCGATGAACAGCGAAGAGAGGAGGGTGAAGATGTAGGCCTGCACGAGGGCCACAAAGGCCTCGATGATCATGATGAAGACGGCGAAGCCAGCCCACACAGGGCTGAGCGCGGTGCCGACCGTTGATCCGAAAGCAGACCAGAAGAAGAAGATCAGCGCCATGAACGACAGCACCACGAGGTGGCCGCCGGTGATCGTGGCGAAGAGTCGAATCATCAGCGCGACGGGCTTGATGATGAGGCCGGAAAGCTCGATGACGAACATCAGCGGCCAAAGGAAGCCGGGCACGTGGGGCACGAGGTTCTTGAAGAAGTCGACCGGTCCTTGGGCGAGGATGCCGCCCGTGATCATCATCGAGAACGTGATAAGCGCGAGGGCCGCCGTCACGAAGATGCTGGCCGTCGGCGTGACCGACATGGGCGTCAGCCCCATCACGTTCATGAACATGATGAAGAAGAACAAGAACATCATCAACGGGAGCAGCTTCGCGCTGAGCTCCTTGCCCATCGCCGGCTCGACCAGGTCGTCCCGTAGCCAGAGGCAGAATCCCGCCATCAGGCGCGTGACCCAGCCGCCCTTGCCGGTGCGGAGGTAGCCCGGCACGCCGCTGAAGGCGACCAGGATCATCAGCAGGGCCGCGATTTGGAAGATCTGCAGGTTGTACAGAACCAGCTGCGTACCTTCCTTATTGGGGTTGCCGTCGAAGACCGACAGGAAGCCCGGCAGCGGGATCGAGAAGAGCGGGGCGGCCGCGTGGCCGTGATCGCCGTCTCCATGGGCCCCGTTTTCATGGGCCCCGTTTTCATGGGCGTGCTCCCCGTGGTCACCATGATCGTCATGCCCGTGGGCAGCGACGACCGGCGACGGGATCACGTGGAAGTAGAGCGTCGTAAAGATCGAGCTCGGTTCAGCCACACGCTCGACGCCGTCCACCGTCTCCATCGGAACCTGATGGTGAGCGGTATGACGGTTAGCGAGGAAGCAGGCGCCGACCACAATGGCCAGCATCACAAGCGGGCGGAGGATACTCACGTCGCGCTCTCCAGCGAGTCGCTGGAGCCAAGAGGGTGGACTGGGGGGGAAACCGGAGAACCAGAGGCCGATGCCGCGGAGCTTGCTCGCTCGGCGTCTTCAACTGGCTTTCGCGGCAAAGAGAATGCCGAACCGGAACGCGAATCGCTCACATCGGATTCGATTTCTGTAGCAGCTTTATTCGAGTCCCGGCTGGAGTCCCCGCTGGAGTCCC
>CAYQKK010000078.1:0-21512 GCA_964417955.1 uncultured Planctomycetaceae bacterium | reverse complement strand
GCCAGGCTCGTTGAGGATGCTGCCTTCGTTGACCGCCCGGAGGTGGTCGAAGAGACCTCCGCCCAGCACGAGCACCACCGTGATCGCGAACGCGACGAGGTAGGCCGTGGGGTCGGCGATGCGTCCGACCTGCGGCAGGAAGGACAGTGCGCCCCAGGGCAGGATCGCACCGATGCACTTCACGAAGAAGCCCACCGTGAGGGCCTTGAAGGCCGCCTCGGTGCTGAGCTTGAGGGCCGTCGCCACGAGAGTGTGCGACAGGAGCGCCACGGCGGCACCGATGAAGGCGCCAAGGAGCACACCGGCAGAGTTGCGGCCCATAGACAGCGGACTCGCGGAATCGCTCGGGTCCGTAACCTGTTGCAGGACAACGTCTCCCGGCTCGAACACGCCCCCGAAGGCCACGGCGGCACCGCAGGCGATGGCGGCCAGTGCGGTGAAGGTGGCGATGCGTTGCATAGGAGCAGCAGGAGGGAGAACGGGGACTACTTGAACTTCTTGACGAGCGAGATGGTCCCGCCAACGAAGCCGAGGGCGACGCCGAGGACTAGAAGCCAAGGCCGCGTGTCAAACTTGCCGTCCGCCCAGTGGCCGGCGAGGGCGAAAAGCACGATCGCGAGCCCAAACTGCAGGCCAACGCCCGCCGCATTGGCCTGCTTGCGCTGGCTGCGGACCCAATCGGCATCGGGCAGGCCGTCGCCGTCGCCGTCCAGCGGGGCGCCTTCATGGGCGTCACTGGGTGCTTTTGGGTCGTGGTTGGAGGCTGACATGGGCTCAAAAATCGGCGTTTGCGCGAACGAGTTTAGGCATGGTCACCTCGGCGTCAACGCAGGGAGTGGGGAATCGCAGGACCGCCCCGTCAAAAGACCGCTCGAAAAAGAGCGGCTTGCAGCAATCTACGCTCCCCCACGGGCGTCATGGCCAGCTATTCTCCGCCGGTTATTCGGGCGAGGCGGCAGCAGCTCCTCACCCCGGCCACCTAACCCACGCCGCGACTGATTCCGCGGCCCACCCCTCTTCGACCGGAGACCCCTGTGGAGCGCACGCTCGTCCTTCTCAAGCCCGATGCCGTCCAGCGCGGCCTCGTCGGCACCATCACCGCCCGCTTCGAGGCCAAGGGCCTCAAGATCGTCGGCCTCAAGGCCCGCACGTTTGAGCGTTCGCTGCTCGAGAAGCACTACGAGGTGCACAAGGAGCGCCCGTTCTACGGAAACCTCGTGGACTTCATGAGCTCCGGCCCCGTGGTCGCCATGGCCCTCGAAGGCAAGGACGCCATCACGGTGGTCCGCACCCTCGTCGGCAAGACGAACGCCCGCGAGGCAGCCCCCGGCACCATCCGCGGCGACTTCGGCATGAGCTTCTCCAACAACCTCGTCCACGCGTCCGACGCAGAGGACACCGCTAAGTTCGAACTGGGCCTCTGGTTCGACGGCGCCGGCGAGCTCTCCGACTGGACGCCCGCCGACCTCGAGTGGCGCTACAGCGTCAAAGAAGAGCTCTAAACTCTGAAGTCGCTTTCCAGCCGACACCTCGCGGAACTCTGCGAGGAACTCCAGCCGATCCTCGTCGGCTGGACGGTCAAGGACGTCCAGGGGCTACCGCCCCGGGACGTCCTTCTCATTCTTGAGCCCCCCGGCGGCTCGGAGGCAGCGGAGAAAACGGACGGGCCGCCCATCCTGCGCCTGCGCCTCGCCGCCGACCCCAACGCACCGCGCGTGCACCTGCAGCAGGGACGGGTCAAACGTCACGACGGACCCATCGGTCCCTTCTTCCAGGCGCTCGAGAACGAGCTGCTCGGCGCCGAGCTGCGCCGCATCGCCCAAGTCATGGGCGACCGCATCGTGATCGTCGAGTTCAAAGGGGAGAGCGGCAAGCGCGCGCTCCTCGTCGAGCTGTTCGGCCGCCGCGCGAACGCCGTGCTGATGGGATCCGGCGACAAGGTGATCGCCCTCGCCACCGAGGTCCCGCCCAAGAAAGGCAGCGAGCCGCGGCTCGTTGTCGGCGAGGAATGGAAGCCGCCCGGAATGGGCGCGCCGCCCGCAGATCCTGGGCCTTCCATCGAAGAGGCCTTCGCGGCCCCCACCGAGGAGCCACCGGGCAAGGCGAAGGACCGCGCGCCGCTTTCATGGCGCGTCGAGTCGAGCCTTGGACTTGAGGCGGAAGTCGCGCACGCCGAGGACGCGCGGAGAACGCTGCGCCAAAGGGTGAAGCGCCGCATCGGTCGCGCAGAGGGGCTGATCAAAGGACTGCTCGCGAAGGCTGAAGCCGCCGACGGCGCGGATCGCGTGCGCCAAGACGGCGAGCTTCTCAAGAGCATGCTCGGCACCTTCGACCGCGGAACCAAGTCCGTCGAAGTCCAGGACTGGTTTGTGGACGGCGCGCCGCCGCGCAACATCGAAGTCGATCCCAAGCTCTCCGCTAACGAGAACGTCCAGCGCTACTTCGATCGCTTCCACAAACTGGAGCGTGCGAAGAGCACCGTGATGGAAGAGATCGAGCGCGCCGAGACGCGGCTGAAGGAGCTGCAAGAGCTCAGCGTTCGCGCAGAGGACACGACCCTCGACGCCGAAAAAGTGGACGACGAAGCCGTCGCCCAGGGGCTACTCGATCGACGCCAAGTAGCGGACGTCCGCAAGAAAAAGAAGGCGGCCCCTCGCAAGCCCTACAAGTCCTTCGTCGGCTCGAAGGGCTCCGAGATCCGCGTCGGGCGAACCGCCCGGGACAACGACACCCTGTCGATCCGTCTCGCCCGCGGGTCGGACTACTGGCTCCACACCGCCGACGTCCCCGGGAGCCACGTGATCCTCGTCACGGACAAGGGCCAGGAGCCCCACCAGGAGGAAATCATGGACGCAGCCCACCTCGCGATCCATTTTTCCCCGGTTCGAGGCACCGATCGGGCCCCCGTCCACGTGGTCCAACGCAAGCACCTCCATAAGCCCAAGGGCGCCAAGCCAGGACTCGTTACCCTATCCGGCGGCCGAATCTTGGAGGTTCGTATGCAACCGGACCGGTTGAACGCTCTATTGCGCGGCCCCGGCCAGGAAAGAGGCGGGCGAGGCGACAGCTAGCGCTGACCGCCCTCCCCTGCCACGGTCCCCCCTGCCACGGCCCCCACTTGCTGAAAGACACTGCCATGACCCAGAGCCACCCACGCCCGCTCCCGTCGCTCCTCCTGTGTGCACTCGCCATGGGTGCTGCGCTGTCCTTTTCCGCGTGCTCATCCTCGGGCGAGCGCAAGCCGGGCGACGACCTCGGCCTCACGAAGAAGGAAAAGGAGGGTCTGTTCTACGAGAACGCGCTCCGCTACATCGACCTCGGCGACTTCGACCGCGCCCAGGCCCAAGCGCGCAAGGGGCTTGAGATCAGCCCCGGGAACGATCGGTTCCTCCTGATCTTTGGCCGCTGCAATCTCCAGCGCGGCAACGCCCAGGACATCCTCGTCGCCGTCGATACGTTCAAGCGCATCAAGGACAAGGATGACTTCCGCGTTCAGGCGAGCTGGGGCGCAGCCGTGGAGCGCCTGGGAATGTTCTACGAGGAGGCAGCCGAGGGCGTCGAGAGCGGCGAGCGCACAACGGAAGCGCGTGATCCCGAGGCCCGCGCGGCGGAGCTGCGCGCCGATGCAGTGAAGCACTGGGAGGAAGCATACGAACGCTTCAAGCTCTCCCTTGCTGCTCGCTCTGGTGAACCTGAAGCGATCAACGGCCTTGTGCGCACCAGCGCGCTGCTCGGTCGTCCAGATGAGAGCATCGCACACGCCCGAGACTTGATCACGTCGATCCAAGCGTCGCAGCGACTCGTGCGCGCCGACCTCGACGACACGGACATCACCGCAGACAAGGAAAGGCGACTCTTCAAGGACCGCGTCTCCAACACGGAGTTCGAAGTGAAGGCCCGCCTGCATGTGGTGACCCTCCTACGTTCGGGCGGGAGACTCTCCGAAGCTGTCGAGGAACTGGACGCCATCATCGCCTTGGACCCCTACCTCGCCCAGGCCCACTCCCAGAAGGCTCAGCTCCTCTTCGAGTCGGGCAACTTCGTGAAGGCACGCGCATCGGTCACGCGCTTCCTGGAGATGAAGGCCCCTACCTCGGACGTCAACGACCCCGACATCCGTCAGGCATTCGAGCTGCGTGAGCGTTGCGACCGACAGATCGTGGAGCCGCGCAAGAGCTAACGGAGCTGCGACCGGTAACGGAGGCCGAGCCCGCCGTACTTCAAGAAGCGGCGCCGCAGCTGTGGACCTCGAGCAGCTGCTTCTTGAGTCCCGGGACCGTGAACGGCTTGGCGAGCACGCCCAGCATGCCCTCCTCGAGGCATCGGGCCCGTGTCGTCTCCTGGACGTCTGCCGTGAGGGCGACGATCGTGGGAGGCGCCTCAAGCGCCGACCGAATGGCCTCAGAGGCCTCGAAGCCGTCCACTTCGGGCATGGACAGGTCCATGAGTACAAGGTCGAAGTTCTCAGCGGCCGTCGCTTCGATGGCGGCCTGACCCGACGGAGCCAGGTGCGGCTCGTAGCCCAGCTTTTGCAGCAGGCGCTGGGCGACCCGACGGTTCACCGGGTTGTCGTCGACGACGAGAATCTGGAGGGGAACGCTCTCGGCGAAGGCCTCGCTGAGCTCAGGGCTCAGGAGTGCGCCTAGCACCTCATCCTCTGGGCACTGTGTTTCCTCCTCGGACTCTGCGTCGCCGAGCACGACACGTACGGTGAAGGTGCTGCCTTCTCCCTCGACGCTCGCGGCTTGAATGTCGCCGCCCATCAGCGTTGCGAACTCCTTGCAGATAGCAAGACCGAGTCCCGTTCCACCGAAGCGGCGCGTGGTCGACGCTTCTTCCTGTTGGAAGGGAACGAAGATGCGCTCGAGCGCATCCTGGGCGATGCCTTTGCCTGTGTCTCGAACCTCGATCTCTATCGCTGTGTGATCACCTTCTTCGTCAACGGTCGATACGGTCACGAAGATCCCGCCTTGGGCGGTGAACTTGACGGCGTTGGAGAGCAAATTCACCACGATCTGCTGCAGTCGAGTCGGATCGCCAAGCAGGGTGGTCGGCAGCCCCTCCGAGCACTGAATGTCGATCTCAAGCCCTTTGACCTGGGCGGCGGGTGAGACCATGGCGCAGGCCTTCTCCACGGCCGCAGCGAGATCGAACGGGATCGTCTCCAGTACGGTGGATCCAGACTCGATCTTCGAGACCTCAAGGACGTCGCTGATGACGCGCATCAACAGCTGGCCGCTGCTCGTGATCGTTCCCACCAGCTCTAACTGCTCAGCATCAAGCTCTGTGCCCTGGAGAAGCTGTGCCATGCCAAGGACGCCGTTCAGAGGGGTCCGTAGCTCATGGCTCACATTGGCAAGGAAAGCCCCCTTGGATGCGCTGGCGGCCTCCGCGGCCGTCTGGGCATTCCTAAGTGCGCAGTGAGCACGGAGACTCGCGAGCGAGGTCCCCACGATCCGGCCGACTTCCGTGATCTGTGCCATATGGGCCGCCGTCAGGGCATTCGCTTCGGCAGAGCCAAGGATCAGCGCGCCAAGGACATCCCGCCCGGAAGAGAGCGGAACGCTGACCCCCGATGGGAGACCTTCGGCGCCATCAGACGCGTTGTTCCAAGCAAAGGCGCGGTTGGACACGATACTGCGCTCGTAAGGAGAACCTTTGACCGGAATCTGCTGATCCTGCTCCTCTAGGTACTTCTTGCCGCTGAGAGCGCGAATCACAACGAAGTCGCCGCTGTCATCGAGCAGCGCAAGGATCGCCCGATCGAGTCGGAAGATGCGCTTGATGTAGTGGGCGGTCGTGCGGCAAACCGCGTCTTCGTCCGGCTGATGCGATAGCTTCAGCTGCAGGCGCTGCAGCAGGCTCGCCACGCGCGAGTTTTCGACCTCTTCAGCTGCTGCCTGGTGGGCTTCGGCCAGACGTTGATGCAAGAGGCAGTGGGTTGCGATCACGGTGGCCGCTTCCTGGAGCGCTCGATCGTCGTCCGCGCTGAATCCAGAGGCCGAAGCCCGCGCCGCGTTCACGGTTCCGATGATCTGACCACCGGCGATGAGGGGCACCGATCGGCTACTCAGGATGCCCTTCTCACGCAGCGCGACGAGGTCAACGGCTTCCTCTTCGGCATGATCCTGTGAGCCGCTCATGCGCCCTGAGAGAAAGGCCTCCCCCGCCTGGGAATTCGCGGTGGGAATGCGGCGCTCGGATCGGAGGGCCGTGGCTTCTTCAAGGCAGGTCAGCCGCAGCTCTTTCGGCGCGCCGAGCGCCCAGCTGCCGGAGAGTGCCACCGGGAAAGCTAGGCTGGCGGCGTCGCTCGGGACAAGGCGGTTCAGCCATACGGCCGAGCAGTCGAGTACGGACTGGTAGGACTCCTGAAGGCTAAGTTCCTGAATGAAGTTGAGGAGTCCGGCGTGCATGAACGCAATATCGCGCCGCTTGAGGGGCTACCCTGAGTCAATCGGGAGTGTCCGCCACTCGCCGGAAAAATCTTCCCTGTCTGCGTCTCAAACATGTGCGCCTCGACGTTCACCATCCAGGCTGGGGGTGCAGGGCCGTGGAGAGCGTGGGTTCAACGCTGACGTAAGCGTCAGCGGCACGCAGGGCGGTACCAAAGCAAGAAGGACGCGTCGTAGGTTCGGGTGGTCAAGAACAGCTCGACGGCACCGTCGCCTTCGAGATCGACAAGCCTGATGTCATGGGACCGAAGTCCGGCTGCGTAGCTAGTTGGTTCGACGAATGTGCCGTCACCGCGATTGAGGAGCAAAGACGGGCGCTCTTCTGCTGCGATGGCAAGGTCGAGGTCACCGTCACCATCCGCATCGCCGATCGACATGTGGCTCACGACCTCCGGAAGGAGGTAGTTGGCCGCTGGCAGCAGGCTTCCCTGCCCGTCATTGAGCGAAACGAAGCAGCGACGCGAACCGCCCAAGGCCACCACGTCCGGGAATCCATCGCCGTTCAAGTCAGCGATCTCTAAGTCCCGAATCCCGCTTGCAAAGGTCGGAATGGACCCAGCGAGCGTGAACTGCGCTGCACCGTCGTTGTGCAGGAGATTCACGAAGGACTCATCGAATGAGCCGATGGCTAGGTCGAGGTCGCCATCCTGGTCCAAGTCGCCGAGCGCGACCGTGAAGGTCCTGTCGAACGTCGGCAAGGAAACCGCGGGGAGGAATCCTGCGGCGCCGTCTGACAGGAGAATGGATACGTCCGAAGAGTTGAGGTTCGCAGTCACGACATCGTCAGCACCGTCGCCGTTCAGGTCCCCTACTGCGACGTCCAATGGAGTGTCTCCTACCATCCAGCTCGAACTTCCACCCAGGTTCTGACTTCCGTCTCCAAGGTGAAGGCGGACGCGGTCATCGAAGTCCGCTGCGACAACGACGTCCGGTAGCTGGTCTCGATTGAAGTCGCCGGAGGCAAGTGCGACGGGCTGAAAGCCGGTGGGTACGAGGTTCAGCTCCTCAATGTCCGTGCTTGCGTCTTCATACCCGACCACTTGCAGCTCGTTCGCGAAACGGCTCGTAATGATCAGCTCACGCCGTCCATCGCCGTCGAGGTCGACATCGATGAAGCGCTCGAAAGTCCCGCCCACCTTAATCCGTGTAGACGCAAACGAGCCTTGGCTGCGATTGAGGTGCACCACCACGCTGCTGTTTCCGAGGGAAACATCCGCGAAGTCCATAGAGCCGTCTCCGTTGAAGTCGCCCGCCGCGATATGCCGGGCGTCGCCCTGGGTCGGGCTGAAGGTAGGGGCACCAAGACCTTGGCCACCGACGTTCAGCATGACCGAAACATGGCATTGGCGAGTACCTGCAACCACGTCCACCAGCCCGTCCCCATTGAGGTCCACCGCTGCGACGTCCGTCAAGTTCGTCGATGGGTCGATGGCCGGGTAGAGAAGCCGCGGCTCAAACCCTCCGCTTCCATCGTTCAACAGGATCGCCACGCTGGACTGCTGGGTGTTCTCAACGACAATGTCCGCTCGCCCATCGTCGTTGAAATCACCGATGTCCCCCCAGCGGGCGAAACCTCCAGCGAAGACCTCTGGACCCGTGAGCTGCCCCGTCCCGTCATTGACGAACAGTGCAACGGAGTCCGCTAGCCCCTCACGCAGGGCGATAAGATCACTGTCTCCGTCCTGATCCACGTCCAAGGAGAGCATATCGTGCACGTCGCAGGTGCCAGGACTGGCAGCGGCATACTCCACGGGGCTCAAGAAGTCGAATGACCCCATCGTGAGGGACAACGCGATCGACGAGGAGGTTCGCGCCGCCCCGGCCACGATGTCGTCCCGGCCGTCCCCATTTACGTCGACCAGGGTCATCGACAGCGCGGGGGGAAAGCCATGCACCAGTCGCGGCGGTGTAAGGAAACTGCCGTCCCCGGTCCCGCGGAAGACTCGAGCCACCCCGGAAATGCCTAGGGTGACGAAGTCTAGGTTGCCGTCCGCGTCGACATCGCCAACCGCCACCGCCTCGGCTTCATCACCTGAAAGGAAGTAGCTAACGCCCGGAGCGAACTCGCCGCCCCCGGTGCCCAAATGAACGAATGCGTCTCGAATGGCGATGACCGCGGACGCGACCACTAGATCATCGATCCCGTCGCCATTGAAGTCGCCGGCCGCGACGTGATTCGACTGGCGACTGCCGACTACGCCGCTTTCGTAGAGCAGACCGCCCTCACAATCAACGAGGAGACTCAGCCCCCTTGAGAAGTTCGAGGTCGCGCCAGCACCGGACTGATCCCTGTGCCAGAGCTGAAAGTTGACCGTCTCGCCTGCGTCCACGGCAACGAGGCCAGAAGGCTGAGGAATCGCACCAAGGTCCATGTTTTGCGTGACGGTCCCCTGGGACGTAGCCGCCATAACATCGCGGGAATAACGACCGATACTGCCACCGAGGCACAGGTTGCCGCTACTTCCGCCAGGGTTGGGGACGAAGTCTTGATCGAAGCTGACGAGGAAGTAGCCGAAGGTCCCAGGAGGTAGGCCCGCTACGTTCAGCGTGAGGTCGTTGAGGAGGAGGCTCGTGCTTCCACTGCCCGAAACCTCCGAAGGGACCCCGGTGGAGTTGGGCGTTGCGGAGCAGTAGGCGGTGCCCAGCTGGGAAGCTGCGGCGGCGGGGGCGAGCGCAAGCGCGACGACTGCGAGGCGTGTCATGGTTTGCATGATCCGAGTGTAGCCCAGGCCGTGGATTCTGCTGAGCGCGACCACAGACCGAAAAGAAAAGGGGCGCCCCACCACCGGTGGGACGCCCCTCTTATTCAATCCTCGCGGACCTACTCGCCGAACGTGACGCAGAGGCCGTCCGTCCAGTTGCCGCCAGCGCCGACGCCGTCACGGTAGACGCACTGGAAGTTCAGCGTGGTACCGACGACAGGAGCGGTGGCGCCGAACTGGGTGTAGACCGAGTCGGGCATGGCGCGCGAAGCGGCACCCATGGCACCCGTCGACAGGATCGGGCCGATGCGGACGACGTCCCCGGGGTGCACGTCGCTCGCATCCAACACGGTGACCTCGCGCTGCCCGCGGACGGGAATCTCTGCCAGACGGGTGAGCTCTCGAAAGCCGCGCCAGCTCACCGTCGGATCAAGCTCTGGCTCAATGTCAAAGGCATAGACATTGTGGCTGCCAGCGCTCACAAGCAGCTCCGTTCCTCCAGAGAACATGCCTGCACCGCGGATGACGAGATCGCCACGTCGCACGCGGATCGGTGGTGCCCCTACGTCATCCCGTTCGCGGAGCACGAAGCGCCCCGCAGGGATCACGACCGCTGCGGGACCCGTACTGGCCTCGGCAGCCGCAATGGCCGCCTCCACGGCAGCACGGTCGCTGAGTCCATCGTCCGCAACGGCCCCGTAGTCCGTGACCAAGAACGGCGTATGGGTAATGGCCGTGACAGTCGGCGGTTCTTCAGCAGCACCGCCCCACCCCGCGTGGGAGAAGTCCGGCAGGCCGAGGCGCTCGACAACAAGCTCCGCCGGCTTGCCAGTACCACCGATTCCGCCGACGGGGGCTTGGGCGCCCTGTGCCTCAAGCGGAGCCGTAGCGAACAGAAAGGTGCCCGCGAGGGCCACGGAGCGGGCCGAGCGAACGAGCATGTGAAACGGCATCGCTTCAGCATACAGGCACGCGGCACGACCCTCCCTGCGTCGTAGTGTCTCCTTGCGCTTCGCTTCGAGAATTCACCTGACTAGAAAGCCGTCGAGGCCCCTGGGGCCTCCTCTAGCTGCACCAGTCCCTCCGGAAGCTCAAATCGCGCCACGATCGAGCCCAGCGACTCGGCGTTCTCCGCCGTGACCTCGGCCGTGGTCGCAAGGGACGCTGAGTTGTTCGAGTTGTCCTTTGTGACTTCGTTGAGGCTCCCCACGTTGTGGAACACCTCCTTCGTGCGCTCGTCCTGGAGGTTGGAGCTCTCCGAGATCTCGCAAAGAAGCCCGTTGACTTCCTTGGTGCGATCCGCGATCGAGTGCAGCGTTTGGGCCACCTGGTTCGCCAGGGCATCGCCGGCTGCAGCGCGCCTCGTGGACTCGTCGATGAGCTCGGTGGAACTCCGTGCGGCCTCGGCGCTACGCTGAGCAAGGTTGCGGACTTCCTCGGCCACAACAGCGAAGCCCTTGCCGGCCTCGCCTGCGCGGGCCGCCTCAACGGCCGCGTTGAGAGCGAGCAAGTTCGTTTGGAACGCAATGCCGTCGATCACCGTGATGATGTCCGATACGGCCGTGCTCGCCTCTTTGATCGAGGTCATGGCTGCCACCATTTCGTCGGTGATGCGGTTGCCCTCGGCGGCTTCGCTGGTCGTGGCGTTGGCCACGTCCGTGGCGCGCTGGGCGCGCTCGGCGTTCTCCGACGAGAGTCCGGCCACGGACTCCAGGGATGAAGTGATGGATTCGAGGGTCGTGGACTGCTCCGTCGTCGCGGCCGCGAGCTGCTGGCTTGCGAGGTGCAACTTGCCTGCGTCGCTATCGATGCGGCTGGCGGTGCTCGCGACTCCGCCCAGGTCCTTCGCTAACTGATCCTGGAAGGAGTTGAGGGACGTCGCCAGCGCGCCCATGTCTCGACCGAACGACTCATCGGCGCGATCGACGAGCTTGCCCTTGGCCATCACAGCGAGCACTCGGCGCGCCTCGTGCACCGGGCCGAGGATCTCTCCAATGAGCGTCCAGGTCAGGAAGAGCCCGAGCACGATGACGAGCCCCCCAATGGCCAGCCCCCTTGAGCCCAAGCGCGAAAGCGCCGCCGAACTGGACTTTTGGAGCTGGAGCACCGCGCCGTTGGCGATTCCATGGAACTCCTTGACGACGGCTTCGAACTCCCTCAAATCCAAACTCGTTTCGGGCTCATTCGCCGCGGGCGATCCCCCACCCAGCATCTCGCGGTACTTTGCGATGTACTCCACTTGGCTATCGAAGGCCTCGCGAATCTTAGGATCTTCGATCCCCGGCACCTTGGCGAACTTCTCCTTGCCCAGCGGCACTTCGCCGCCGTCACGGAGTCGCTCGGCAGAAATCTCTAGCAGCTGTAGCGTAGCCAGGCTGCGCGCCGGCCCCCCGTCTTGCTCCATCAGCGTTTCCTTCGCAAAGCGCTGGTTGAGCATGCGCTGCCTGCCCGCGAGGTTGATCACGACGCTGCTCGATCCTTGATCGGTGAGTGTGGAATGGGTGAATCCAACGATGCTAGCCATCGCGAGCATCAGCAATACGGGTACCAGGAGTACGCGATGGGAGAGTCGAAGAGAGCGGAGACCCATGGGAACGAAATATTGGGGATGAGATTGAGGAAGGGAGAGGGAGCCCTTTTGAGCCCATCGACACTTCCCCGCGGCCGACTGAGGAGATCCACCAAAGGGGGCGTGTTCGGTGTGGAAACTTTTTCCGGTCGCTTCCCTGCACTCAGCCCGTGACGACGTTGATGGGCTCAGTCAAGACGCCCTTGCGGCCCTACGACCCGCTACTTCCCCTGAACCCGAACGGTCAGATCGCCAGCCAACGGATCGACGGTCACCGACATCACGGCGGACTGGCCGTCTGATGCCTCCAGTTCGACGGTGTAGGTACCTGGGGGCAGACTCACCTCATTCGAGAAGGGCCATTCGCGCACCCTCAGCTCGCGACGAAAGCGCTCGAACCACGTAGTTCCGCTGGCGTCCGTAACTTTCAAAGCGATCCCGCGATAGCCCCTCGGTTGCTCAAGGGTGCAGTCGATCTGAACCCGCGCCGCACGACGGAGATCGATGCCCACCCGATTCTCAATCCCAGGGAGGACCTCGACCTCGATCGTCTCTTGGGCGACTCCTTCGCCGCTGATCGTAAGCTGGAGCTTTCCTGTGGCGATCGCCTCAAACTTCGCGGTCTCCATCTCGGCACCGAGTTCTTTGCCGTCCGCGACGTAGTACCTGGGTCGAACAAAGACAGGGCCATGAACCCCCTCGGGCCGTCGAACCGTGACCTCCAAAGAGCCAGGCGGCTGGGTCTCAATGGTCCCTAGGTCGAGGATCTCCCCGGAACGGATGTCGAAGACCTCGCCGTGGAAGAAGACAAGATCCCCCGCCTCCAGAGTCAGAAAGTACTGACCAGGTCGGTAGGACTCCTCCATGACCCCGTCCTCGTTCTCCTTGAGGTAGCCCCAGGTGTACGTGTCCAAATGGCGAACGGCAAGGACCACAGGGCCCTTACCAAGGGCCTGACCGAGCTTCGCCGTATCGCGTAGCCGAACTCGCAGCTTCCCCCGCGGGACTCTGGCCGCAGGCGTGTAGTCAGCCACCAACTCGAGATCGCCTGCCGGTGGGATCACTTCGTAAAGCGCGCCGATGCTCGCCGTGCGCGGAGCGTTTGGCGGCATCTGCAGCGTGACGCGGTATGGTTTCTTCTTCAGTCCGGTGATCGAGAACTCACCGCCCATGTTCGCATTGACGGAGTAGTCTCCTCCCTCCCCATCGTTCGCGATGACGAATACGCGCCCCTTGGGTGTCCCGTCGGCGAACTTAGCAACGCCCGCAATGACGAGGCCGAGGGACAGGGTTGGGTTCCACTCGATTTCTTGCCCGGACGCGCCACTGAGTGTCTCTTGATACGTGCCCTGATAGGTCGGCTCTTCGCCCGTCCAATCGGTCAGCGCGGCCGCCCCCAGCGATGCGTACATGTGCACTTCGCCCGGGGTGATCGGCCCCAGCTCGAACTTTCCGTTCTCATCCGTTTCTGTGCGCGGATGCGCGAAAGGGCTCCCCTCTTCGTAAGGCCCTTGGCTCGGAAACGCGTCCTCGAAACGCTCCGTCAGCGCCATCACGGCGGCCCCCGGTGCCGGTTCGCCCGACGCGAGGTTCACTACGCCAGAGACGGTGACACCTGGGACAAGGTCCACATCAACGCGGTGCTGCGTCCCCGCTACGACATCGATCCCAGCCCTCCAGATCGGCCAATCAGAATGCCAGGCGGCCAAGGGCTGAACACCCTCCGTGACCCCATTGATTCGAAAGCACCCCTCTTCGTCCGACTGAGCGACCTGGGGCTTAGGGCCCGCCAAGTAGTGCCCCGAAACATAGTCCATGTCGAAAATGCTGGCCGTGCCTACGGCCACGTACGCCCCCTTCACCGGCGCACCCGATGGATCAACGACCGTACCCCAGATGTCCCCTCCCTTTCGCCTAAGAACGAGCTCCACCGCTGCCACGTGATCTCCGAGCGTCGGATCCGCCTCCACCAAAGCGAGGTGAACCAATTCCGAAGGCGCCCAGCCCGGAGCGAAAGCACCTAGCGACAACGTGGTGTCAACGCAGCGCACGGTGAACTCCCCCCCCCGGCATCGGAGATCGCAACGCGCTTCGCTCCGCGCCAGTCGAAGCGACGTGAGGCGACAACCACCTCCGCGCCAGCCACGGCGCGCCCCTCTCCATCGCGCACCGTCCCCTGAACATCGAAGGCGCCCTTGAGTACGAGGGTTTCCGCCTTGTCCTCCTCCTTCCCCAGCTCCACCTCCAAACTGCCGCCGCGATCGGCCTGGACCGTGTACTTGCCGGGCGCGAGCGCCTCCACCTGCGCCTGACCTGCCGCGTCGGTGATCACCCAGCGATCGGCCTGTCGATAGCGGCGCCTATCAAAAGCAGAGACGAGGAGCGCGACTCCTTCGGCCGGCTGCTGGTCGCGCCACTGAACTCGGACCGTAAGCGTCGCTCCTGTGGAAGACCCGGGGAACGCATCCGGCGCATCGTCAACTTCGGGAGCAAACCCTCGGCCCTCGATCGAACTCGCCAGGCTCATTCGGTCCCCGGGCGTCATCGAAGGCACCGCCTTAGGCGCAGCGATCTCCTCGGAGTGCAACGCGACGCCCAGCTCGGCCTCGCCCAACGCTCCGCGGTTCGCTCCCTGCTGTGCCCCTTCCGACGAAACAGAAGCCTTCCAAACCCACCCAACCAGCGCGAAGGCTACGGCGGCGAGGAGGGCGATCGTCTTGAGCTTCATCTCTAGCAGTCTATTGGCTCCCTTCCACTCTGGGACGTACCCGTCGAGGCGACACGGTCACTGACTCGCGAGCCGCTCGATGGATTCGGTCCACAGATCAGATCGAAGAAGGAGGCGGCAGCGGTGGTCGAGGTCCACGAGAACGCGGTAGTCGTGGGGCTGAAACGGCGCGCGGGCAAGGATCAGGTCGGGACGCAGCTCGAGGAGCTCGCGGAGCGTCGTGGATCTGCGGTCGTCGCTGCCGAACGAGATGTTTGGAGACACGAGTCCTGCTGCGTCGATCACGACGTTGTCGGTGTGGTAGGCCACATAGCCAGGCTCGGCAGTCAGCATCGTGAGGTGCTCGACGCCTGCCCTGCGGACCATGTCGATGACGCCATCGTAGGCGACCACTCTGGACTGGTACGCGTCCGACGTCATCAGAGCCGTGCGATAGGACAGAAGCACCATGGGAAGACCGAGCAGGGAGCAGGCGGCGAAGATCAGTATGAAGCTCGACCCTCCTTTGGCGAGTTGAAACGACTGGCTCACCGCGCTCTGGAGGGCGCGGCTGGCGCCCAGCAGCGCAACGCCTAGAACCGCGTAGTGCACCGGCAGCCGGTGCCAACGAAACATCGTCCCCGCCCCGATGGCGCTGAGACCGCCGAGGATCAATACCGCTCCGACGGCGATCGCAAGCATAGGCGAACGCCTTTTCCAGAGCGCCGCTGCACCCACCACCACGAAGCCGCCGATGAGGACACAGAGCCCAACGCGCACTCCGAGCACGGAGCTGAAGCGTTCGGACCAGAACCACTCACCGGGGAATTGCTTTGCGACACTAGCCAAGTAGGCGAGCGGCGCGAAGCCGGCCGACTTCGCCTCCAAAGTATGTGGGACGATCGTCCCAAACGTGCTGTACGCGAAGAGCCACCACGGCGCGGTCGACACGATGAGCCCCAAGACGTAGCGCGTGGCCCTGCGCGTTTGCCAAGAACGCTCCCCATCCTGCGTGCTCTGCATCAGTACGTAGATCGTCATTGGAAGAGCGAAGAGAACACCTTCATGGCGCGTCAGAACGGCGAGCCCCATCAAGATTCCGCCTGACAAGAGTCGGCTCGAACGCACTAGATCCAGCGACGCGAACACGAGCGCCATGAAGAGTGGAGTCTCCATGCCCCACGACTCGAAAGACCTTCCAAAGCCGAAAACGACAGCGAGCGCAAAGAGCGCGGCCGCCCGCGGCGCTCCCTCGCGCTGGAGCGCTAGGCCCCCAAAGAACGCCAGCGCCGCGAGCGACACCCCGGAGGCCACCGCCTTGGCCGCTTCAAGGTTCGCTCCGAGGGCTCCCAATCCGCCGAGAATGAGCGTCCACAGCGGCGACGAGGTACCGAAAACGTACTCGCCCGGATTGAACACGTACCCCCTACCTGCGCTCAGATTCTGCGCGTAGCGAAGGGTGATGTAGGCATCTTCGAACGCATAGTGCGCAAAGAGGAACGCAGCGATGAGGCCGCCCAGCACCGAGATGACGACGAGCGGAAGCCAGCTGCGCGCTGGCCAAGCTAAGTGGAGACGCATGGGGCCGTAGCTACGTGAAGGAAATGCAGCGCAGGGTTCGAAGGGTGCCGGACATATTCAAAGAACTTCTGCTGCGCACCACTACAGGAAGGTCACCGAAAGACCTGACGTGAAGTTGGACACGGCCCCGCCCTGAACGGTGTCCCGATGCCACGCCTGGAAGTTCCATGTCTGACCGATCTGCACGGGGATCAGCCCCTGGGATGGTGACGGGAACGCGCCAAGGTCGAGCTCTAGGGTGAAGCGACCGAGCGGACCAGCGCTTCCGATCTGACCGGGTCCCACGAACCTCCCAATCTCTCCGCTAAGGCACAGGTTGCCGACGGAGTTTGGGAGGCCCGACTGGAAGCCTGTGGCCTGGCTTGCGATGAAGAACGTCGCCGCCCCCGGGGGGAGAGACTCTGCCCGAAGCTCCATCTGGTTCGCCGGGACGTTCGCGGTGCCGTACGCCGTGATCTCGCCTGCAACGCCGGTCGAGTTGACCACCCCCGGGCCGCAGTATGCGACCCCGAGCTCGTCCAACGTCACGTTCTCGAGGATCGCGACGGCGCGGGACCGCCCTGATACCAACTGTGGATTGAGGACGAGGTCCGTGTCGCCGTCTTCGTCGACATCCAGCGGCATGACGGAAGCGATCGATGTCGCGGACCATCCGCTGGGGAGCTCCGGCGTCACCTCTTCCCCCAGCGGCCCACCGAACGCGACCCCCGTCCAGATCGTGATGAGGTTCGGCGCCGCGCCGGTGGCAATCACCTCGGGGCGTCCCCCGAGCGACAAGTCGACGAGCGAAACCGAGAGTGCAGCTGCGTTCAGGCCGATGGTAGAGCTCCCCGTGAACTGGCCTGGACCGATGGAGCTCGCGCCGACGATGGACCCCCCAGCATCTGGGCTGCCCGTTCCAACAAGATCAGGAGTCCCGTCTCCATTGCGATCGGCGAACGCAATCGACCGAACCCCGAGCTCGATGAGCGACTCGCGGGGCGCGAAAGTGCCGTCCCCAAGACCCCGACGCCAGAAGACCTGTGAGGCAAAGGGATGAACGATGTCGAGGAGCCCATCGCCGTCGACGTCCGCAACCTCGGGGGCCCCCAGATTGGACTGGACCGGAGAGCCCAGGCTGGCCGAGCCGAAAACCGCCCCGCCGAGATTCGGAACCAGGACAACCTCCCCGGAAGAAGCCGTCAGGAAGACGTCTAGGTCTTGATCCTCATCAGCATCAGCGACGAGTATGCGCTGCAGGCCAAAGAGCGTAGGGATGGTCACGTCTGCTATCACCGCAGGGTCGGCGAAGCCTCCCCCAGGGAGAGCGCGGAGAAGAGAAACCGTCGTCTCGGAGGCGGAGTTCACGTTGAACGTGACGAGGTCGGCAAGCCCGTCGCCGTCCATGTCACCCGAGCCGACGCCGAATCCGGATCCGAAGCTTCCGGGCGGCTGCGCGACAATCTCGAGCGCGCGCCCATAGCGTCCATCCATGCCGCGCCTCTTCCAAACCACGCGCTTCGGGTTCTCCGCCGTCGCCACAAGGTCCAGCTGGCCGTCTCGGTCAACGTCGACGGCCGCCGCGACCGCTAGCGTCTCGTTCAGCGGTTGACGCGAGAAGCCGCCCGTCACCTCAAGATCGAAGAGTTCCACCCGCCCTGAAGCATCTACGTGAACGATCTCGTCTGCACCGTCCCCGTCAAGGTCCTGCGCGAGGAGATCGAAGGACATGGCAAGATCCCCACTGACATTCTGTGGACTGAAAGTGCCGTCGCCGAGCCCCCTGAACGCTACCAGTGAACTGGCCTGCCCTGAGTCGAAGGTCCGCGCGACGAGGTCGGCTTGGCTGTCCCCGTCGAAGTCCGCGACACGTACGATCTCGGTGTTGATCTCAAATCCAATGGGCACGTCTCCGGCGAAAGCGAGGCTCCCCAAGTTCTCGACGTAGGCAAACCCCGTGGTGCCCACCAACGAACCAAGGGCCATATCGAGGTCCCCATCCAGGTCGCCGTCAAGCACCACGATGCTGTTCGTTGTGAAACTTGAGAACCCCTGCGTAGCGATCGGAATCGCGCCCGAAGACGTGAAGGGCATCGATCCGGTTCCAGGGTAAACGGCCACGCGCGGCAGCGGCGAATTCGACTGGGCCATCACAAGGTCGACGTTCCCGTCCCCGTCAAAGTCCGCGAAGGCGGAGCGTCTCACGCTGACCGTCCCCTCAAGCACCGGCTGGGGCGGTGCGAATGAAAGTCCACCGAGTCCACGGTGCCAGAACTGGGGCGAGACGAAAATGTCGAGCAGACCGTCGCTGTCCAGATCGAGGACTTCGTACTCGCCCAGCGCGAGCGGAACGCTCGACACCAGCCCGTAGCCACCTCCAGCAATCTGAGTCCAAAGCTCACCACCGCGCAGCACCTCGACGTCACCGTCGGCGTCGAGGTCGAACGCGGCGAGCGAGCTAGCGGGCGTCACGGACTCGATGAGAGTTTCGGCACCGTCGAACGCGCCTGAGCCGAGTCCTCGCTGCCAATAGGTCAATCCGTCCTCGCCGGTGATGATCAGGTCGACGAGACCGTCGCCGTCCAGATCCGCCGAAGCGGCAGCCCTCGGCTGGTCCATAGAACCCGCAAGCAGAACCCCGTCAGCGAGCGGGCGTTGGGCGAGCGCGGCCGTAGCCAGCGCGAGAGAAGTGATGGGAAGAAGAATGCAAGCCATGGTTGCGAAGCGAGGCGTAGGGGGGGCAGGGAAGAGTGGCTCCACGGGGGAGTCCGTGGAGTTTCTGAGGGACAGTTGAGTCCCCTAGCATAGCAAGGGGCAATAGGCCCGCTGACATGAGGGAAGATGAACGACGAAGCGCCGAGGAGGTCCTGGCCGAATTCGCGTGGGTGAGGCGACTGAGCCTGCGCCTCTGCTCAGACGCCGCAAGCGCTGACGATCTGACCCAGGAGGTTCTCTTAGCGGGCGTGGCCCAGCCCCCGCGCGACGGTATCCCC
Source organism: uncultured Planctomycetaceae bacterium (assembly GCA_964417955.1). Classification (GTDB taxonomy): domain Bacteria; phylum Planctomycetota; class UBA1135; order UBA1135; genus Saltatorellus. The sequence goes on along the minus strand of CAYQKK010000078.1, from coordinate 2,529 downwards.
GTCAGGCGTTGGCTCGCAGGGATCGCCCGGAGGAAAGCGCGCATGGCGGCGCGCAGCGCCGCGCGCAGGGCCTTCCACGAGCGCTCGGTCACCGAGTCCCACGCTCAGGCGGGCACCCAGGAGCTCCTAGAGCGACTGGAGGAGCACCGCCACGTCGCCGACGCTGTGGCGAGGTTGCGTGAGCCGTACAGGACCACGCTCCTTCAGCGCTACGTCGAAGACCTCACGCCCACACAGATGGCCGCTCGCAGCGGCGAGCCCCTTTCGTCCGTCAAGACGCGCCTATCACGCGGGCTCGCGCTGCTCCGGAACGACTTGGAGAGCGCCCGTGGGCCTCACTGGTACGCAGCCCTGCTCCCCCTGGCACAGACCGAACCCATCAGCCCCTCGACGTCCCTCTCCGCCCTCGTGGGCCACGCTATGACTTTGAAACAAGGCCTCACTCTCTTCGCGGTTGCCCTAGTGGCCCTCGTTGGGTTCCTCGTCTGGCCGACGACTCAGCGGAGTGCGACTACGGCCCCCAGTCACGCGATGGCCTCGGAAGAGACGATCTCGATGGCGGCCAAGCAACTCGAACCGCCGTCCAAACTGGAGTCGCCAAGCCTCCCAGCCAACGCCTCGAGTCGGTCGATTCTATCGGGCACCGAGCCTCCGCTTTCTGCTGACCAGCGCGAGCAGGCTCCGGCTGCCCCCGACGCTCCCGTTCTCACTCACATCAAAGTCTCCGTCTTCACGCCCTTCGGCAAGCCATTGGCCGACGCCCTCATCCAGCAGACTTCACTCGGGGGGCCACTCGATCCCCCCCACGGCTCGGACAGCCCTCCAGCGCAGGTGCACGAGCTAGGGCGTACCGGGCCCGACGGGGCCCTGGCCGTCAGGCTCATGTCACCCCAGCACCGCTCACGGCTGAGCGTTGTCGCCAGCGGGCTTGGCACCCTAGTGCACGGGATCGTGCCAGAGTTCACGAAGGGCGACTACGACGTGGCGCTGGTCGCAGGTCCCGTGCGCGTGGTCGACGGCGTAGTCACCGACGAGACGGGGTCCCCGGTCGAAAACGCAACGGTCGGGCTGTTCTGCTTCGAAGACTTCAGTGCACGCATCGGGCTGCCCATGTCCATGCAGGAGGAACTCGTTGGGAGCATCACCACCGATACCGAGGGGCGCTTCCGTTTCCCTGCCTCGCCAGAATGCCCGCAGACCTACCTAAGAGCGGACGCCATCGGGCACGAGTACGACATGGTGAGCGCAGCCGATCGCGGCAACGCTAGCGTCACGATCCCATTGATACGGACGCGCCAGGGAGAGACTGCGCTGCGAGGCCGCGTCGTTTGCATCGACGGTTCCTCGCCCACGGGTGCACTGGTCACTCTTCCCCCCATGGGCGAATCCGTCCGCGTCACGTCCGACGACGGCCGATTCGAGCTCTCGCTCTCCCCAACGGACAGCGACAAGGTCGCCGTTCACGCGACCCTTGCGGGCTTCTTGCCGGCCGTCTACGAGAAGCCGGCTGGCGAGGCTTGGCCCGAGGACCTCTTGCTTGAGTTCGGCGAGCAAGCGCTCGCTATCCGCGGCACGGTCGTCGATCACGAGGGACGTCCGTTGGAAGGCATCCAGGTGGGAGTGGCGAACGGTACTCTGTTCGGCCTCGTCTTCGACCCAGGCAGCACAACCAGTATGAGAGGGCAGCTGGTGGAGGATCTAGCAGCGACGTCGGGGACGGCTACATGCATGACGAATGAGGCTGGCGAATTCGAAATTGACGGTCTACTCGCGCGGGCCTACACCCTCTTTGTGCTCCAGCCCGGAACCCTTCGCCGAACGGTCTCCAAGCCGATTGAGGCCGGCCAGTCGGGGGTTCAGCTGCCGTTCGATCTCAGTGAACCCAGCGGGCCCATCGCTGGGCGCGTCACAGACAGGCAAGGGGTGCCCGTCACGGGCTTTCAAGTCATGGCGTGGCGGCCCTATCCGTTAGAGGGGGACACGGCAGCCAAGCGCCTTCCAAGACTGACGACAACAACAGACGCCGATGGCCGCTTTAGGTTCGAGGACTGCGTCTACGCAGGCGCCGCCCTGCAGTGCTTTGGAAGGGTGCAGTTCGAGGCGAAGAACCTCTCCCTGTCCGAACTCGGCGACCCAACGAACCTAGAGGTCGTCCTCGCAAGGAATTCACCGTTCCGCATCCAGTGGGCCGGTGGCGCTCCTCCTGGAGAGGCGACTTCCATGCGCCTAGAAGCGAGCGGAGTTGAGCAGGTCATGCTGGTGCGCGAGACCTCCGACGGCGCGGAGCGCGTGCTCGAGTTCTCCATCAAAAGTCCAGCCACCCCGGTGCACTATGTGTGCGAAGGCACCTACGACGTCGTCCTCCTGAGCAAGGGCACGGAGACGGAGCGCTTTCCTGTCGAAATCCAGGGCGCCGACCTTCAGGTGATCGTCCACTAAAGCGCAGTCGGCGCCGCGTTCGTCGCCACGTGCTCAGCGGAACATCAGCTCCACCGCGCTAGAGAAGTTCGAGACCGCCGCCGGATTGAA
>CAYQKK010000077.1:0-27820 GCA_964417955.1 uncultured Planctomycetaceae bacterium | reverse complement strand
GCTCAGGGGCGTCGCATCGTTGGTCAGTCCACTGAACTCGGTCGTTGGGTTGTCGGCCTGAGTCAGGTAGTAAGGGGACTCAAGCACGCCTACGTACATGTCCGCAATGCCAGCACCGCCACCGGCCAGCTCGCTGGCGGTGCCGATGCTCATCCCCATCGCGTTGACCTGCAGCACGGCAGTGGAGAGCGGGTCGACGGCGGTGTCGCCGTCGCACGTGCCGAGGGCGCCGCAAAGTCCTGCGATGACGGCGGCCTCGTTCCCCTGGGCGATCGTTGAGAGCGTTCCGAGGGTCGAACCGACGGACTGCACCGTGTAGGTGAAGGAAACGACGACGTCGTCACGCACCGCGTTCGGCTGGGTGGCGAAGTTGGTGAGCTGGGCGTCGACGAGGAGTCGCAAGGGCTCCAGCAGCGCGCCGTCGGGGAACGCCGTCTCCTGGGACGCGAACAGGTACTCAGTGTCCTTGGCAACCGCGATGCCGCTTGTGTCCTGGATCCCGTTGGTCAGGACGATCATGTAGACGCTGGGGTCCGATGCGGTGCTGGGAGTGAGCGGCACGAGTGGCTGGATCGCCACGTTGCTGTCGTTGGATACAACGGCAACGAAGTCCACGCCCGCGATCAGCTCGCGGTCGATCGCGGTGACGGGGCCGCCAACGGGGCCGTCCGCGGTGCTCACCGTGACCTCAAACATACGCACGGTGTCCCCGGGGAGAACCGTCGCTGGGTCGAGGGGGCGCGAGAACACGACGTTGGCCGGGGCCACCGGGGACCAACCGTCAAGCGTATTGAGCGCCGTGAAGGTCGATGCCGTCGACTGGGTGGGATCGATGGGGATGTTCAGCGTCGCGTCCGTGCTGTTCGCGTAGAGCAGGTCGTTCGGAATGGGGATATCACCCTCGGACGGGGCGTAGCGCGCCGCTGTTGGGGTGCGGTTCCGGGAGACCGGGTCGTTGTCATCCGCGCAGCTCGCAGCGAATACGGCCAGGCCGAGCAGGAGTCCTCGGCCCATTCTCGTCGCCTGCTGGGAGGCTGACCGAGGGGTCGGTGCTTGGTGGACTCGCGTCCGTTGCAGTTGGGTCATAGCGCTTCGCATTCAGCGCCCCTCCGCGAGGGGCTGATCATGGGGGGCTGTTTCTTGGGGCCACTCGCCCACTTGGGCAGGCGGTACTGGAGGCCACAGCCTATCAGGCCGCCCGCCGGAATGCGCTCGCCATGGGGCCCTACGGCCTTTTGAGCGGCTTCATGCGGGCATCAATGGGTACTATCCGGTCAGGTTCATGTCCGCCCTGTGCTCCCTCGGACTTTCCCTGTCATGAAACGGACGCCTTCGCACTCAATCTCCACTGGGCCTGCCACTGGGCCCGCCACTGGGCCCGCCACTGGACCCTTCCCTGGGTCTAACTTTGGCCTCGGGGGCTGCGCCCTGCTCCTCGCTTCGCTCGCCACGTTCGGATGCGCAGACAGTACGCGTGCCGTTTCTACGGCTCCCCAAGCTGGATCCGCGTCCACCGTGAGCTCGGGGACCCCGGACGGGGGGCCAGGGGGGAGTTCCGACGAGAAGCCGTCGCCCAAGCCCAAGCTGGCCGCGAAGACGCCGGTCTACACCTACGAGATCGTCGATCGCTATCCCCACGACCGCGGCGCCTACACCCAGGGCCTTCTCTGGCTGGACGGCGAGCTCTACGAAAGCACCGGCCAGCGTGGTGAGTCCACTCTTCGGCACGTCAGGCTCAAGACTGGCGAGGTGCTCAAGAAGCGTGATCTGCCGCGACAGGTTTTCGGGGAGGGCCTCGCCGCCGTCAACGGCCTCTTCTACATGCTCACCTGGAAGGTCGGGCAGGCGTTTCTTTTCGACACGAAGACCCTACGGCCTCGGTCCTACACCTACTCGTACCCGGGCGAAGGCTGGGGTCTTACGACGTGCAGCGAAGGCCTCGTGATGAGCAATGGCACCGCGACGATTCGCTTCCTCGAGCCGAAGGGCATGAAGCTGATCCGCGAGATTCAGGTCCGCGACCAGGGACGGCCCATCATTGAACTCAACGAGCTCGAATGGATCGACGGTGAAATCTGGGCCAACGTTTGGAAGTCGAATCGGATCGCGCGCATCGACCCTGCGACCGGCAAGGTCAACGCCTGGGTGGACATGACAGGACTCCTCGGGAAGGAGCGCGTCGCGCAGCCCGAGGAAGAGGTCCTCAACGGCATCGCCTACGATGAGAAAGGCAAGCGCCTTTTCATGACGGGCAAGCGCTGGCCCTACCTCTATCACGTCGAGCTGCGTCTAAAGGCAGACTAGGGCCTGGAGTAAGCGCTAAGGATCGTCAGATCGTGCAGCAGTGCCGTGGCCGTGGTCCTTTCGAGGATGATGCCTGGCTAGTCAGGTGAATACTCGAAGCGAAGCGCAAGGGGCGCGGACGCGGTGCTGCTGTGCGAAACGCAGTGGTCTGTCGATTCTTAGCGCTTATTTCAGGCCTAGTTAAGGAGCGAGCGTGCGTCGTGGCGCTTGATCCAATTCATCACTCGGCCGCGCCAGTCGGCCTGCTGCTCGACCAGGCTGTGGTTGCCGTAGCCGTAGATCACCGACTCCACGGGAATCTCGCTCTTGTTCCAGCGGCTGGCCACGTCCATGGCTTGGCCCACCGGGACGCGCTCGTCCAGCCGTCCGTGCACGATCAAGAGCGGCGTCTCGCCGTTGCCGGCCCGGCCCCGTGGGCTACGCCGCTCTAGCTCGCGAGTTTTCTCTTCGGCGTCCCAGTCCCCATAGATTTTCGCAAGGCCGTCCCAGCCCCCTGAGTCCGAGAAGCCGCGCGAGATCTCTGGGTTGATCGCTTCGACCTCAGCCATATCGGAGGCTCCAGAGATGACAGCGGCGGCGCGGATCGGCGCGTCCATCTCGAGGGCCCTGTAGGTCATCATTCCACCGCGCCCGAAGCCAACCATGAAGATCCGGTCGGGGTCCACATAGTCGAGTCGCTGCACGAGAGTGACGAGGGAGAGCACGTCGTTGACGTCGTCCCCTCCCAGCTCGTCGACGCCCTGACTGAGCTGGTTGCCACGGTAGGCGCTCGACACAGCCACGAAGCCCTCGTTCGCGTAGAAGGCAAGGTCCCCGAGGATCAGGTCCTTGTCGAGCCCACGACCCGCGAGCCCATCTCGGTTGACGATGACCGCGCCGAGCTGACGGCCTTCGGTCGAGGCGGGCCGTACGAGCAAGGCGCCAATGCGCAGGCCGTCGCTGGAGTAGGTCAGAAGCTCTGCGTGCCTTTCCACCGACTCGATCGCCGCGTTCCATTGATCCTCAGAGAACCGCGCCCGTCCGGTAGGACTCAGATCGCTCCAGCCCTTGGTGATCCCAGTCTCCAGCGCGTGGATGATCGTTCCGTCCACGGGGGCAAGGCGGTCCATCAGCGGCAGCTCTTTTTCCTTGGGCGGGGTAACGTCGAAGGATGAACCCGGGAGAGCGGAGCAGCCCATCGAGATCGAAAGCGCTGCCAGTAGGCAGGCCGATGCGAGGAATGGACGACGGTTCGAGTGAAGTAGGAGCATGAAGTAGGGCGGACTTGTGTTCGATCTGTGTTTGTCGCGGGCGCTGGTTCGCTGCTCGGCAGCGGTAGGCGACGGCGAATCCTAGGGACTACTCTCGCCGCAAGTGGGGAATTGACGGGCTAGCGTGTGGCCTGAGACACTTCCCCATGTCCTGTATCGTCATGGGGCTCGGATCTGCTCAAGCATTCCGCCTCACCCTTCGTGCCCGCTGTGTCCTTGAACTGACCTGGCTGTTCCCTCACAAGTTCCCCCGAGGGTCGTAGAGGCTCTCGCACCCATCCCAAGGAGCACACCATGAAGAAAAGAGTTCTCGATCCCACGGGCCTGCGCCTCTCCAGGGCCAGTGGGCCCCGCCCGTCGAAGCGGCCCGTTAGCCAAGGGTGGTTGGCGCCCATGGCTTCCATCAGCCTGCTTGGAACCGCGATCGGTGTTGGCCTCGCGGTGGGTAGCGCGCTGATTCCCGCTTCGATGCGGGATGCATCGCCCACACACTCAGGTTCACCTGTGGCGACCCCGGGTGACCAGGTCGGCGTTGCTACGGCGAGAAGGGTGTCGTCTGCTTTCGAAGCGGCCAGCCGTGAAATCGCTCCCGCGGTCGTTCGCATCGAGAGCTATCAGCGCGGCGGCGGTGGACTCCTTCCCTCGGGCCAAGGCTCTGGCGTCATCATCGATGAGGCGGGTCTGATCGCGACGAACGCCCACGTGGTCCGGGATTCGAATGCGCTCAAGGTCGTCCTCGTCGATGGCCGTTCCTTCGACGGCAGAATCGTCGGCCTCGACAATGAGACCGACATCGCCGTGGTTCAGATCGACGCCGACGAGCTGGTGGCGGCTGAGCTGCGCGAAGAGCAGCCAGCGCGCGTCGGCGAGTGGGTCATCGCGGTGGGCAACCCGCTGGGCCTCGGGCACAGCGTGACCGCCGGTATCGTCAGCGGCCGCGGACGGAACCAAGGCATCACGAGCTACGACAACTTCATTCAAACCGACGCTGCGATCAACCCTGGCAATAGCGGTGGTCCGCTCGTCGATCTCGACGGAAAGGTGATCGGGATCAACACCGCCGTGATCGATACGCGCCGCGGCGGCCAGGGCATCGGCTTTGCGATTCCCACCCGGATGGTGTCGGAAGTTGTGGGGGATCTCGCGGTCAACGGCCGCGTGTCACGGGGTTACATGGGCGTGCAGCTCGCCGAATTCTCGAGCGACTACGCGGATCGCGTCGGCTACGAGGGCGAAAGCCGCGTGCGGATCGCATCGGTGATCGACGACGGGCCGGCCGACAAGGCGGGTCTGCGCAATCGCGACATCCTCGATCGGGTAAACGGCGAGTCCGTCACCTCGCAGCAGGAGCTCATGGTTCTCATCGCGCGCATCGATCCCGGTACGCGCGTGCCCATGGAGGTCATTCGCGGCGGCGAAAGAGAGGGCGTCACCGTGCGTCTTGCCGAGCGACCGCCCACGCGCTAGCCCGTGCGACGACGCGGACAGTGCTACGATGCGGACTCCTAGCGCTTGCGAAGCGCCTGTAGACCTGCCGCGTGGGCCGGGGGGAGATCGATCAGGATCTCCTCCTGCATCGACGCTGCCGTCACCTCGATGGTTTGCTGCGGAGCCTTCGCTTCGGGCGCGAGTTCGATGGTCACGCCCCTCGGTCGGCGGGGCGGCGGCCCCTGGTCCTGGAGACCGAAGCGCACGAGGTAGCGCCCGGCCGCTGGCACGATGATCTGCGTCGTGCGATCGCGATAGAACGGGCTGAGCTGGTGGGGGGTCGTGTCGCGCTCGCCGTCGCCACCGACGGTGCCAAAGCCTCCGCCGAGGGACTCATCGCTCGGGATGATGAGGAGCCCTAGACCGTCGAGGGGCGCTTCCCCAAGGACGCGGACCTTCGCCGTCAGTGGACGACCCTCTCCGCTCGCGGCGGCGAGATGGTCGTCGGCTCGCACGAGCTTCCAGGCGAAGAAGCCGACGAGGACCAGAAGGAGGATGTCCAGGGCGCGTGACATGCGCCCGAGTCTACCGTCTCAGGCGACCTCGGGTTCGGCTGAGGGCGGAAGCCCACCGCTCCGGCGCTTGGCTTCGGCCTCAGCCACCGCCAGGCGCACCTGGAGGGCCGTATCCGGGGTGACCGAGATAGAGCTGATGCCGCATTCCACGAGGAAGGGCGGTACCTCGTTGGGGAAGTCGCTGGGGGCCTGGCCACAGATGCCGATCTCCAAGCCGCGATCGCGGAAGGTCTTGACCGCTTGCTGGACCATGAACTTCACGGATGGGGAGCGCGCATCCACAGGATGCTGGTAGCCCTCGAGGTCGTCGCGGCTCACGGCGTACACGGTCTGGACGAGGTCGTTCGATCCGATGGAGCCGCCGTCGAGCTTCATTGCGTCGATGAAACGGTCCGCTTCGATGACGTTGCTCGGAAGCTCGATCATGAGGAACAGCTTCACGCCCGCCTCGGAGCCAAGGCCGCGGTCGGAGAGCAGTTGCCTCACGGCCTCTCCTTCCTCTGGCGAACGGCAGAACGGCACCATGAGCTCGAGGTTGTCGAGGCCGAGCCTGCGCTTCACGAGGCGGAGCGCGTCGCACTCCATCTCGAAGGCGGGCAGGAAGTCTGGGTCGACGTAGCGGCTGGCGCCGCGCCACGCGATCATCGGGTTCTCTTCGACGGGCTCGAAGATCCGGCCTCCGAGCAGCTCGCGGTATTCGTTGGACTTGAGGTCCGAGAGGCGCACGAGGACGGGGCGCGGGTGGAACGCGGCACAGATGAGGCCGACGCCTTCCATGACGCGGTCCACGAAGAACTGGCGCTTGTCGGCGTAGGCAGCCGTGCGTCGGTCGATGGCGCCGATGAGGCCGCGCAGCTCTTGCTCGCCCTCGCGCTCGATGGCCTCGCGGAAGCGCTCGAGCTCGGGGACCATTTCCCCCGTCTCCAGGTACTCCTGCAGCTCTTGACGATAGAGCAGGGCGAGGGGATGGCAGCCCACCTCGGAGGTGAGGATGAACTCGAGGCGAGCGAGGCCGACGCCGTCCACGGGGAGCTGGCTGTCCACGAGGGCCTTGGCGGGGAAGCCCACGTTGAGCTTGATCTTGGTGTCGAGCTTGACCGACGTGTCGATCTTCTGCCGCTCGATCTCAAACGGGTGAATGCCAGCGAACACGAGGGCGACGTCGCCTTCAGCGCACGAGCCCGTGACCTCCTGCAAGTGCTTGAGCTTGCGGGTCGCGTCCTCGCAGCCGACGATGGCGGGGATGCCGAACTCGCGGGCGATGATGGCCGCGTGGGAGGTCCGGCCGCCCTTCTCCGTGATGATGATCGAAGCGTCCTTCATCAGGGGTTCCCAGTCGGGAGTCGTCATTTCGGTGACCAGGACGTCGCCCTTGTCGAAGACGCGTTCGGCCACTGGAATGCTCTCGAGGGGGTCGCCCGCCGCAAGCCGCTCGCGCAGCGCGCGCTTCTTGAGGATGACCTCCTCGTAGCTCTTGTAGAGCCGCACGATGCCGGATCCGATGCGCGTGCCCACGGCTTGGCCGTCGGCGATGACGCGGCCGTCGGCCGCAAGCTGCCCCGCGAGCCCTTGGGGCAGGTGGTAGCGCACGATCTCGTTGACCTCGGAGCGCGCGTGGACCGTCTCTGGGCGAGCCTGGACAATGAACAGGTCTTGGCTGCGGCCGTCCTTCGCCCACTCGATGTCCATCGGCTGGCCGTAGTGCTCTTCGATGGTCATGGCCATGCGCGCGAGCTCGCCGATCTCCTCGCGGGTGAGCGACCACTGCCGCCTGCGGGCGCTCGTGGTGTCCAAGCTCTCTGTGCTCGTCGCGCCCTGGGCGGCGTAGACCATTTGCAGGTCCTTCGCGCCGAGGTGGCGATGGACGATGGCTGCGTAGCCGCTCTTCAGTCCTTCCTTCCAAACGGTGAAGTGATCGGGGGAAACGCTGCCCTGGACGACGAGCTCGCCGAGGCCGTAGCTCGACGAAATGTGAATCACGCCGCGGTGACCTGAGTCCGGGTCGAGGGTGAACATCACGCCAGAGGTCGCGAGGTCGCTACGCACCATCTTCATCACCACGACTGCGAGCGATGCGTCGAGGGGATTCATGTCCTTCGACACCTGGTAGGACACGGCGCGCTCGGTGAAGAGGCTCGCGCAGCAGTGCTTCCACTGCAGTACCACGTTCTCGTTGCCATGCACGTTCAGGTAGCTCTCGCACTGACCGGCGAAGCTGGCCTCGTCGGAGTCTTCGACGGTCGCGGACGATCGAACGGCGACATCCACTTCCGCCCCGTACTCTTCACAGAGGGCGGCGTAGCCCTGGCGCAGCGCCGTCTCCACGCTGACCGGAACGGGCGTCGCGACGACAATGTCCCGTGCGAGCTGCGTGCGAGCGTGCATTTCCAGGTGGTCGTCGGCGTTGGCGTCCTTGAAGCAAGCGGTGAGCGCGTCGCTCAGGCAGCTGGACTGGAGCACGGTGCGTCGGAGCGCCGGAAGACCCTCGGCATCAGGCACCTCCATCCAACCCTCCCGCGAGCACTCAGCGTCGAGGAAGGTGCGGTAGGCCTTCGCCGTCGTGGTGAAGCCGTTTGGCACACGAACCCCGCGCGGGACGAGCTCGCGGTAGAGCTCCCCAAGCGAGGCCCCCTTGCCACCCACAAGATCGGCGTCGGTCTTCCCGACCTCGTTGAACCAGAGGAGAAGGGCGTCTTCGCGGGGGAGAGCGGTGGGGGAGGTCATCGGAAGGACGTGTGGAAGGTCGTCAGGTGGGCTTGGTGAGCCGGGAAGGGGCCGGAGCTGGGGCGGAACCGACATACTTCCATCGGATCCCCGGGCACATCCCTTGAAGAGGGATCGAGATCTGGCCCCAGCGGGTCTCCAGAGGTCACCCAACCCCGTGGGAGGCAAGAGCCCAGGTCGGCCCCCGAAATTCTTGGCGAGGCTGCTTTGGAGGCGCTGCATGGGCCCTTTCATCACTCTTACCCCATGGGGTGCGGCATTTCGTCGCGATTCCAAATCGGGCTGTCCATTGGGCAGCGTTGTGTCGAATGATGTAGCAGCGCAGGTTCACGCCCGCGGTTCGTCCACCTTCCTGCGTCATTCCGGCGCACTAACGATCATGAGAATTACACCCGCACTGCTGAGCCTGGTGGTTGCCGCTGGAGTCAGCGCCACCGCAGCCACTCTGATGCTGCCCACGGATGCCGCTCCTGGGTCTCCCTCCGGGACGGCGCAGACCGTCGTCCAGGAAAAGACCACCGGCGAGAAGACCAAGGACGCCAAGAAGGCGGACAAGGCCGAGAAGATCACGGTCTGGGTCCTGGACGCCGCAGGCAAGGGCTGAAGCGCAGGTAAATTGGCCCGTGAGGCCATCGACAAGACCATCGGCGACGACATCGACCGAATCTTCATGAGCGGAACCCGAGCGACCTTCACGCTGAAGAAGGGTGCCAAGGTGGACGAAAAGGCCCTCGTGGCCGCTCTCGAGAAGAAGAAGCTGAAGTTCGTCGGTCTCACGAGCCGGGAGACCGGTCGTGCCGCCTCTGCCTACGTGGCAGCGGCCCCCGGCCTCACATGAAGCGACACCGCTGGCAAGGTCCGTGAGACCTTGATGAAGAGCCTCGGTGACGATGTGGAAGACGTTTTCGCGGGCACGGAGATCATCGTGCACATGAAAAAGAAGGACGCCAAGCTGGACGAGAAGGCCTTCAAGGCTGCCCTCGCCAAGCACAAGGTGAAGCTCAAGGGGAAGGTCAAGAACGACCCGAAGTACATTCTCTAGGAGGGCTTAGGGAACCTGGTTGGGGAGGCCCCTTCGAGATTCCCTGCTGTCCCAAAGAAGGAAAGCCCGCTCTGGCGATGCCAGAGCGGGCTTTCTTTCTTTGGGACCGTCCTTTTCTAGAGATTCCCGAGACGAAATCGGAGTCGGGCGACACTCCTTATGTGCCGGGCGTGGGAGCGCTTTGGTGCCTCGAACGACCGGATCGCCCCGGTCAAGCGAGACTCGGCCTCGGACCCGACGTCAGTCGGATCAGGGACCGTGCTCATCGACCCGAGGGAGAAGAGCCGGAGCCTCCTTTGTGGCTCCCGCGCCCAGAACCGTCCGGATCCCAGTCTCGCAGCTGGGGCTCGCACCGGAAAGGCTGGGCCGGGGGGTGCAGGGGAGGCCTCGCATGCTTAAGGGGTGCTCGTTGCGGCACAATAGGCCCGTGAAGACCCCAGGCAGCCCCGTTTCCTCTCCCAGCTCTTCGTCCCTTTGGCTCGGCCTGGACGTCGGCACCCAGGGCACGAAGGCCCTGCTGCTGGACATGGAAGGCGAAGGGCGGGTCGTGGGTCGCGGGGTCTCGAGCTACGGGCTCATCGAGGGACTGCCGCCAGGCCACATGGAGCAGCATCCAGCGGCTTGGCTCGACGCGATCGAAGGCGCTGTGCGTGCAGCCCTTGCTGACGCTGCGGCTCAGTCTCCGAATGCGGAGGCCTCCCAGGTGGCCTCGCGGGTCAAGGGAGTCGGTGTCTCTGGCCAGCAGCACGGCGCGGTGCTGCTCGACGCAGCGCATCAGCCAGTACGCTCGGCGAAGCTCTGGTGCGACACATCCACGGCGGAGGAAGCGCAGGCGCTATCGGAACAGCTCGGCCAGCCCATCCCCGCCGGGTTCACCGCTCCCAAGCTCCGCTACGTCGCCGATCGTGAGCCCAGCACTTGGGACGAAACGAAGCACGTGGTCCTACCCCACGACTTCGTCAACGCGTGGCTCACAGGCGAGATCTTCACCGAGGCCGGTGACGCGTCGGGGACGGGGTACTTGGCTAGCGGCTCTCTTCTGGGCTTGCCCGGCGCCTACCGTCCTGACCTAGACGCTATCGCTCCGGGACTTTCGGAACGTGTCCCCACGGTCGTCCCTTCGAACTCCGTGGCGGGAGCGCTGCGGCGCGACGCGGCGAACACCCTTGGGCTCCCCGAGGGCATCCCCGTGTCTGCGGGCGGCGGCGACAACATGATGAGCGCCATCGGTTCGGGGGCGACCCGGCCGGGTGTGGTGACCTGCAGCCTAGGAACCTCGGGGACGGTCTTTGGCTATGCCGCCCGACCGCTCGTGGATCCCACCGGCGCGATCGCCGGCTTCCGTACGTCGAGCGAGGGAGCGGGTGTAGAGCCAGGCCATCTGCCGCTCCTGTGCATCATGAACTGCACGAGCGTGTTGAACCAGGTTTGCGAGCTGACCGGGCGATCCCACGGGGACCTGACCGAGGCAGCGCGCGACGTACCCATGGGCTCGCACGGCATGCTCTTTGTGCCCTACGTCGTGGGGGAGCGCGTCCCGGACCTGCCCCATGCGCGCGGCCGCCTCGTCGGCATCTCGTCGGACTTGAGCCCCGCGGTCCTCTATCGCTCGGCGCTCGAAGGCGTGTCCCTGAGCCTAGGCGTTGGCCTCGACTCTATGCGGTCGCTCGGGATGTTCATCGACGAGGTTCGGCTCGTGGGCGGCGCCGCTCGGAACCCGCTTTGGCGTTCGATCCTCGCGTCGGTCTTTGGCTGCCCTGTGCACCTCGTCGAGGAAACGGAGACGGGGGCGCTGGGGGCTGCTGTTCAAATTGCGAGCGCTGTGCGCGGCGATGAAACGACCGATGCGCTCGCCCAATCGGTGGTTCGCCTCGCGGACGATGTTTCCCATCCTGACCCAGGCCATGTGGATGTCGTTCGCGACCTAAAGGCTCGCTTCACGGCGGAAGTGGCCGCGTACTGATCTCTCGTCTGGAGCTGCGAAAAAGCCGCGGGAGCGTCTGCGCCACCCAAGGGCGGCGCGGACACTCCCGCGGCTAAGTTCGACCGTTCGGGGCGCTAGGCCCCAGTCGGCATCACGGGAAGACCACGCGGACGCCGTCCGAGAAGTTCGACGTCGGGATTCCGATCACGGAATCGCGGTGCCAAGCCTGGAAGTAGCGCGTCTCGCCGGCCATCACCGAGGTGGTGCCCGTCGGGGTCGGGATCATGTCGAGGTCGACGGGGCCCGTAAAGGAGCCGGTGGCCCCTGAGTTGAGCACGCCACCGCCGACGCCGCGGCCGATGCTGCCGACGACGCAGAGGTTACCAGCGCTTCCGCCCGGGTTGGCCACGAAGCCGTCCTGGAGGGACGTGATGAAGAAGCCGAACGTGCTGACGGGCATGTTCATGGCCTGCAGGTCCATGGAGCGCGCCGTGAGGTCAACGTTCGAAGCAACGATGGCGGTCGACTGGCCCGTGGAGTTCGGGTTCGTCGAGCAGTAGTTCGAGATGATCGCCCCGCCCGTGCCGCCGTCGGGCCCGATGAGTGCCACCGACTGGCTGCCCGGGTTACCCGGCTTGAAGAGGCCAAGGGATGCGGAGACGGTCGTCGGCGCTGCGTTGGCCGTGAACCAGAAGCTGTAGGTCGTGCCCCAGCGGAGAGCGTTGGCGTTGACGTTCTGGGCGAAGGTCTCGGTGTTCCAAGAAACGCTGCTCGCGCCGACCGAGCTGTTCCAAGCCTGGTTGGTGTACGGCTCGCCCGAGTGGTACAGCGGGAAAGACATGCCAACGTTTGTCACCGTGACGCCTGCGCCGAACGGAACCGAGAAGCTCTGGCCGGAGAAGTCGCTGTTGTTGTTGAACACTGCGTACTCGTAGCGCCAGGTGCCGTCACCGTTGTCGATTGCGTTGCTGCCTGCGCAGAACACGCCCTCACCGGGAACGAGAATGTCCTCGACCACAACGGTCGGATCAGCTGCTTCCCAGCCGCGGACCGCACACTGCTCACGAACGGTTGAGCCGCCCGTGACGTTCAGGCGGAAGGAACCGCCGGTCGTGCTACCGGGGCGGTTGAGCTCGCAGTAGGAGACGCTGTTGGCGCCGTTGCCCGCTGCCGAGTCGTCAGGGGTGACGTACTGGGCCTCACCGAGGTAGACGGCGTTCGGGTGCATCGCCGGGTTGACGTCAGCCGTCGGCACTTGGACGCGCTTGAAGACGGAGTCGCCCGTCTGGCCCTGGGCCTGGAACGGGTACGGGAACGCGCCGGTGAAAGCGTTGACCTGGGAACGCGGGCCGAGGCCCCCCTGGCTACCGTTCAGCGTGGCGCCGTAGGGGTCCGAGCAGCCGACGCCCAGAAGGGTGCCAGTGCCCGAATCGTCGCAGTCGCAGCAAAGGTCCTGCTGGAGCGCGAAGAAGCCGTGCTTGAGCCATCCGAGACCGACCTGCTCAAAGCGGCCGTTTTCGATGCGGTAGATGTTCTGCCCGATGACAGGGTGGCTGTTGTTGTTCGAGAACCACAGCAGCTCTTGGTCGCCGACGTTGCACGACGTGGTGGCGAGGGAGTAGGCGCTCATGCCGCCGACGGCGGCGTAGGTGGCGCTAGCCGGAATGTCGCCGACGATCACGTCAGCGCCCGTCGCCGGGTTCATGCAGCCACCGGAGCCCACGCCACCAGTAGCGGCGGTGAAGGTGCCGGCGCCGCCCTGGCCGCCCGAGAAGGAGCCGATACGAATGAAGTACGTGGTGCCCGCCATGGCGCTGAAGTCGACGGTGGAGCGAAGCCCGCAGGTGTCGTCGTTGCAGGTGAGCAGGCTGAGCGAACCGCAGCTGCCGCTGTACGCGGCCAAGACCGTGTCAAAGCTGGCCCCGCCGCACGTTGAGAACTCAGCGTTCTCCGTGACGGTCGCGGTCCAAGCGAACCAGATGTCTCGGCCGATGCTGCCGCAGGGGGAGCCGTTGTTGCTGTCCGTGGCGCTCGCGTTGTTGAAGCTGAACGAACCGTAGCCGGCGACCGGCGTGGCGTTGGAGCATTCGTCGCTCGATTGAGCAGCTGCCAGCCCCGACAGGATGATGGCGCTGCAGGCTGCAGCGCTGAGAGAAGAGAGAACTCGCATCAATAGAGAATCAAGAGGAGTGGGGCGCCGAAGGTCCAGGGTTGAATCCAGCGGAGCCGGCCAGGTACGTGGGAATGAAAAGCTCCGGGCGCATGGGGCGCCCGGAGCCTGTAGTCATGAAATCACGGAGCGCGCAGATGGCTCCGCGACTTCGATGGGATCACGGGAAGGTCACCCGCAGGCCGTTCGTGAAGTTCGAGACCGGAATGCCGATCAGGGAGTCTCGGTGCCATGCCTGGAAGAAGCGGGTTTCGCCCGGCATGACCGAGATGTCGCCTGAGTTCGGGGTCGGGATCATGTCGAGGTCGACCACTCCCGTGAATGCGCCCGAGGCGTCCGAGGTCTGAATGCCACCACCGACGCCGCGGCCGATGCTGCCAACGATGCAGAGGTTGCCAGCACTGCCGCCCGGGTTGGCCACGAAGCCGTCCTGGAGAGACGTGATGAAGAATCCGAAGGCGTTGGCCGGAAGGCCGGACGCGGTCACATCGATCGAGCGGTTCATGAGGTCCACGTCGGTGACCGTCATCAGGCCCGTTCCACCCGTGGAGTTCGCGTTCGCAACGCAGTAGTTCTGGGCGAACACGTTGTTACCGTTGCCGTCGTTCGGAGCAAGAAGGAGCACCGATTGGTTACCGGGGTTGCCCGGCTTGAAGAGGCCCAGCGAAGCGCCGGCCATCGTGGGCGGAGCGTCAGCGGTGAACCAGAAGCTGTAGGTCGTGCCCCAACGAAGTGCGTTGGCGTTCACGTTCTGGGCGTACGCTTCCGTGCTCCAGGTGATGCCGGTCGCGGTGACCGAGGCCGTCCAGGGCTGGTTGGTGTAGGGCTCACCCGAGTGGTACATCGGGAACGACATGCCGACGTTGGCTGCGGTGACGTCGTCACCGAACGGGATCGTGAAGCTCTGGCCGGAGAAGTCGCTGTTGTTGTTGAAGACCGCGTACTCGTACTGCCAGGTGCCGTCACCGTTGTCGATGGCGTTGCTGCCCGCGACGAACATGCCTTCACCGGGGACGAAGATGTCCTCGACGATCACGCCTGAGTCAGCGGCCTCCCAGCCGCGGATGGCGGACAGCTCGCGCACGGTGCCACCGTTGACGGGGTTGAGGCGGTAGGCCCCTTGCGTCGTGCTGTTCGAGCGGTTGAGCGGAACGTACGACACGCTGTTGAAACCGTTGCCGGCGGCGGAGTCGTCGGGGGTTACGTACTGTGCTTCACCGAAGTACTGGGCCGTGGGGTGCAGGGCTGGATCCACGTCGTCCGTCGGAACCTGAATCCGCTTGTAGACGCGGTCGCCGGTCTGACCTTGGGCCTGGAAGGGGTAAGGGAACGCGCCGGTGAAAGCGTTGACCTGCGAGCGCGGGCCGAGGCCGCTCTGGCTGCCGTTGAGGCCCGAACCGTAGGGGTCCGAGCAGCCGACGCCGAGGCGAGTACCCGTGCCCGAGCTGTCGCAGCTGCAGCAGAGGTTCTGCTGGAGCGCGGTGAAGCCGTGCTTCAGCCAGCCGAGGCCGATCTGCTCGAAGCGCCCGTTCTCCATCCGGTAGATGTTCTGGCCGATCACCGGGTGTTGGTTGTTGTTGGCGATCCAGAGGAGCTCCTCATCGCCCACGTTGCAGGAGGTCGTCCCGAGGGAGTAGGCACTCATGGCTCCGATGGCGCCGAACGTGCTAGCGCTGGGGATGTCCCCGACGATGACGTCAGGGCCCGAGACCGGGTTGGGGCAGCCTTGTGCAGCGGCGAAGGAGGGGAGAGCAAGCGCGCCGAGGGCGGCGACTCCGAGGTTGAGACTGACTCGCGTCATGCGTGATTCCGTTGGTGACAGCGAACCGCCTGAGCTTGGTCGGCTGAGTGCTGATCGGGAGAGATGAGAGGAGATTCGGGGAGTGGCAGGTGCAGGGGCCTGGGGCTCTGCTCGCATATAAGTGTCCACCCGTCACTGGACGCTGGCAAGATCTAACGGGTTCCGTTCGGTCGTCAATCCGCCGCACTGTGCCATTACGCCACCCGTGGACGGAGTTTCACGCAATCCTCGCATTCTGAGGCACACGGTCCCCGGGGCTAGGCAACGCCATCGATTCGCAACACGCTGCTAACTTTCCGCCTGCAGCCAGAGAAGGAACGCGTAGCTCTGGGCTCGCTTGCGCAGACGGTCGTAGCGGCCGGAGACGCCGCCGTGCCCTGCGTCCATTTCGCAGTCGAAGAGGAGCACGGAATCGCCTGTCATCGTGGCCCTCAGCTTGGCAACCCACTTAGCTGGCTCCCAATACTGCACTTGGCTATCGTGGAATCCCGTTGTGACTAGCATATTGGGGTAAGCGTGTGCGTCCACTTGGTCATAGGGGGAGTAGGCCAGCATCGTGCGATAGGCCTCCTCCTCGTTGGGGTTGCCCCACTCGTCGTATTCGAACGTCGTAAGGGGAATCGTCTCGTCGAGCATCGTGGTCACGACGTCGACGAAGGGCACCGCAGCAATCATCCCGTGGAAGAGGTCCGGCCGCATGTTCGCCACTGCGCCCATCAACAAGCCTCCTGCGCTTCCGCCCATCGCATAGAGCTGGCCGGGCTCGGTCAGTCCAGAGTCCACCAGGTGCTCGCCGCACGCGATGAAGTCGGTGAACGTGTTCATCTTGTGTGCGAGCTTCCCGTATTCGTACCACGCTCGGCCGAGCTCTTGTCCACCGCGCACGTGGGCGATGGCATACGCGAAGCCTCGATCGAGCAGGGAAATAACGGGCGCGTTGAAGCTGACGTCCTGGCTGAAGCCATAGGAGCCGTAGCCGTACAGGAGCAGCGGGCCTGGTTGCTCCCCACGGTCCTTGCGATAGACGATGGACACAGGGACCTGAGCTCCGTCTGGGGCCTCGGCGAATATTCGCTTCGAGACGTAGTTCGCTGGGTCGAAGCCGCCGCCGACTTTGGCGACTTTCAAAGTCCTCGCTTCGCCGCGATCCACATCGAATTCGATGATCGACTTGGGCTGGTTCATCGAGCTGTACTCGTAGCGAATCTTGTGGGCGTCAAATTCCTTGTTGCCCGTGAGCGCGACCGAGTACGCGGGATCTTTGAACGGAATTTCGAAGGACTGAAATCCAGACTGAAGGCTCGTGGGGTGCACGAGCAGGCGCACCAGGCCAGCGCGCCGTTCCCGTACCACCAGCTGATGGTCAAAGACGTCGACGTCCATGAGGAGCACGTCCGCGCGATGGGGCAGTACGTTGGTCCAACGATCCGGTGCGCTTCTGGGGGCAATCACGAGCCGGAAGTTCTCAGCCGACCTGTTCGTGCGGATGTAGAGGCGCTCTCCCACTGGGCTCACGTGGTATTCGTGCCCCGTTTCGCGCGGAAGAACGACCTGCCACTCGCCCGTGGGCTCGTCAGCTCGTAGCAAGCGGACCTCGGTCGCTAGCGTCTGGCGCGACTCGATCATCAGGTACTCACCCGAACGCGAGCGCCTGATGCCGCACGAGAACGTCTCGTCGGTCTCTTCGAAAACGAGCTTGTCCATGCTCGGCGGAGTATCGGACTGGTGGCGCCACACCTGGAAGGCGCGCAGCGTTTCCGGGTCCCGCTTCACGTAGAAGAGGTAGTCGCCGCGCTTCGACCACTCAACGCTACCGGTCGTCCCTTTGATTCCGCGATCGACGTTGCCGCGCCTGACGTTCTTGACCTCGATGTCATAGATCCGCCTTCCCACTCGGTCGACCGCGTAGGCGATCTTCGAGTGATCATCCGAAGGAACCCGAGAGCCGAGGCTGAAGAAACCGCTCCCTTGGCTGAGCTGATTGACGTCGAAGAGCACGACCTCTTCGCCCGCGCCTCCGGCTGATCTGCGGTAGTGAACGGGGTGGGCCTTCCCCGCGAAGGTGCGAGTGAAGTACTCGAACGGGCCGGACCGCACCGGCACGGTCATGTCGGTCTCCTGCAGTCGTTCCACGAACTCGCCGAAGAGCTCTTCTTGAAGCGCTTCGCTACGGGCGAGGTTCGCCTGGGCGTAGCCGTTCTCGTCTGCGAGGTACTGGAGCACGTCTGGATCGGTCCTCTCGCGCATCCAGTAGTAGTCGTCGACGCGGGTCTCACCGTGGGCCTCAAGCTTCTTGGGCCGCACGTCAGCGACGGGGGGCTGCCCGGCGGGGGTCGGGTTCTCGCGGCCTTGGGCAGCTTCCATCTGAGCGGACTGGGTCTCTGGTGCCGAGGGGGTGGGGGCCACAGGCTCAGACGCACAGGACAGGATCAAAGTCCCGGTCAGAGTCCCAGTTGCGATGGCCAGCGCGCGGATGGCGAATGGGCGAGTGGAGTGAGTAGCCATTGGGAATTCAAAGGGGGCCCGTAGATGTCCTAGAAGGAGATCCACGAAGGGTCGAACGCGCCGATGATGGCACGTGTCCGCTGCAAAGCTACACCGTTGGAGAGCCCCGGGACTGATTTCTTAGAGCGTCAACGACAGCTGAAAACCCGCACCAAGCGAGTTGTTTCCTAGCTGACCCACCAGATCGAGGCGGGCCGTCTCCGCAGGGGACACGCCTAGCCCGAACGTGAATACATCCTGGATGGTGTTTCCAAAATCATGACTGAACCCCGCGCGCAGCTGGCCCCAGCCGACCGCGTCGTACTCAAAGCCCATGCGGATGAACTGGGAATCGCCGACGCCCCGAAAGCGCGTGGTCTTGATCAGATCTAGATCTGCCGTGAAGGTGAATCCGATCTGGTTCAGCGCAATCCCCACGGTCGGACGGGGTTCGACCCAGTAGGTGAACTCTCGTCCCGCAACATCGACCGTCGTGTAGCTGTCTCGCAGCACGTTCAGGGCAGCGAGACCCACGGTCGCCCCGGGCTGAAGCTCGTACGCCACGCCGACGTCGACGTTGTAGTCGGTGAAGTTGTTTCGGAACGGAGCGCTGCGGAACTCGTCAAGAACGCTGCCGTCTTCGAAGCTGGTCACGCCTACGGCGTAGTTGTAGGTCTCGAGCCACTGAGCCTTCGGCGTCACACCGGCTGAGATCCTGTGCCCGTTGACTTCCCCCTCGATGGCGAACGTGGCTCCGAACTCAGTGATGGCTGCGCCGACCACTGCGGCGTCGGATGCGAGGCTATCGAGGTCGGCTGAGGTGCTCATCAGGTCGCTGATCGTCGCCACGTCCGATGGGTCGATGACCGGGATGGCGCGCGCGTCCACGCGCGTCCGCGCCGTCAGGGTCACAGAGTAGTTCACGGTGGGGATCAGGACCGCGATGCCGGTGTCCGCCGTGGCGTCGATGGCTTTGCCGCTGAGGCTCGCGAGCTGGCTCGCTGCGAATGGGCGCAGCGTCGCGGCGGCTGGGTCACCGGCAGCCACCAGCGCGTCGAGGTTGTCGAGGGTCGCTTGGAACTCGTCGATTGCGTCGAGGAGTTCGCCTGGGTCGCGCGTCGTCACGGCGAGGAACGGAGCCACGACAGAAACGCCGGTGGTCTCATCTTGGAATCGCGTCAGGGCTGGGTTCACGAACGCAGCCGTGGTCGGCATCGCGGAGGCGACTCCGGCGCCTCCCATCGCTTCGTCCCTGGCACCGGAGGAACCCTGGCCCCACGCGGGGGCGAGCAGGAGTACCCACAGCGAAGTCCGGAGCACGAAGGATGGCTGCAGCTGGCGGGAAACCAAGGGAGAGACAGCTACAGGAGCCAGCGGACGAGGGGGATCAGGGCAGCGACCATCGCCGTGACCGCGCATGTGCCAGCGAGGAGGACGCGGGGGCCGACGCGCACGAGGGTCTTGACGTCAAGACCCAGGCCAATCGCTGCAAGGGCTACGCCGAGCAGGAACTTGCCAGCCTGCCGAATCCAGTCCCAAAGCTCGGCGCTCTCCGCGCCCAGCGTGATCTTTGCGTCCACGAACCCGAGGGCTCGGATGACGGCCGCGACCACAAAGAGCAGCACGAACCAGGGCAGGCCCGCCTTCTTCTTTTGAACGTCCTCGGTGCCTCGCACCCGGCGCAGCACGAAGGCCAACAGGAACACGACTGGCGCCAGCATCACCACGCGGAGGAGCTTGAACACCGTTGCGAGCACGGTGGCATCGGCGCCGAACGCTTCGCCGGTGGCGATCGCTTGGGGCACCGCGTGGACCGTGAGTCCTGCGAGCGCGCCGCCCTGGGAACCGGTGATTCCGAGGCCGCTGACTGCGGGTGGCAGGGCAATGACCATCAGTACGCCGAGCAGGTTGATCACGCCGATCGACAGACCGAGGTCTTCGTCGTTGGCGTCGACGGTGGGAGCCACTGCCATGATCGCGCTGTTGCCGCAAACGGCGGTGCCTGCGCCGAGCAGCATGGACGTGCGCGGGTCAAGGCCGAAGAGCTTGCCGAACAGCATCGCGGCACCGAACGCGACCGCCATGCCAAACACCACGAGACCGACGCTGATGCCGAGCTGGCCCGACTCGATGAGCGGCTGGAGATCGAGCCCAAAGCCGAGGGCCACGATCGCGATAGGAATCGCCTGCTTCGACACCACCTTCATGGCCGACGCGAGTCGCGCGCGAACCCCGGGCAGCCCGCCCACGGCCATCCCGAAGAGCAGGGCGAGGACGGACGTTGACGGCACGAAGCGTGAGCCATCGAACGCAGTCCACAGGGGCTCATGCAGGAGGCGCGCCGCCAACGCGACTCCGGCGGCAATCCACCACGCGACCCGGAGCTGTGTCATGCCCGCCCGGACCGGTGCGGCAGGGGCTTCAGAGTCGCTGTTGGGGGGATCGACCATGACGCCGACCTTACAGCTCGGGGATGCGGGGCCCTACCGAGGAGGCGGGGGAATCCTCGGAAATCGCCCCCCGGTCCCTGGGCTCGTTGCGCTTACCATTCCCGGCAGCACTTCCGCGGCTCCGCCTCCCACGCACACGTTCACCGGCATGACCATCTACTACATCCTGCACGTCCTCAGCGGCTTCCTCCTCACGGCGCTGACCTTCGCCGCTTTCGCCGCTCCAACCCCGGAAACACGCAAGCGGACGCTCGCGCTCACGGGCATCCTGAGCCTCGTCATGCTCGTCGGCGGCTTCGGCCTCATGGCGCGACTCCAGTACGAGTGGGCACCCTGGGTGTTCATCAAGGTGGGCTGCTGGCTCGTGCTTTCCGGCATGGCGGGCATGGCCTACCGCAAGCCCGGGAAAGGGGGCCTCCTTTCCTTCGTGGCCGCGGTTCTCGTGGCGGTCGCCGTGTCCACGGTCTATCTCGCCGAGAAGCCGCTGAAGCAGCCAAAAGGCGTCGACGCGACGGTCCCCGCCGAAGGCTCCCGCTGATTCCCTATCGCGGGCCCTTATCCGGTCCACGGGGCCGGAGCGGCTTGGCGGTCGAGTTCAGGGCTTCCCAGTCTTCACGCAGGAAGCCGTCCAGCTCGAGGACCTCAAGGGGCCACTTCGCGCGCACGCGGCCATGGGTCCCCTCCAAGTATTCGACGAGAGTCGCAATCGCCGTGGCCTGACCGGTCACCTGGAGATCGTCAAGCTCGTCCGGTGCACTCATCTCAAGTCCCGTAGGCAGCCTTGAGGCGCGCTTGACGCACTGGGCCAGCCCCGACTTCGGGGCGTACAGTCCGTCCACGTGCTCGAACTTGTTCTCCATGAGCTCGTACACGTGGCAGGCGACGCGCCTTCCTTGGAGAACGCTGTTGCCCCAAACCGACTTGTACACGAGGGAGCGAACGCGCTGGGGGAAGGCGTAGGCGGCGACGCCCTCCAGCGACTTGGCACGTGTCACTAGGCCTTCCACAGCGTCGCGTACGCGCAGGCGCTTGAGCGACCGCCAAGCCTTGGTGCCCACCTGTGCCTTCACGGGGCGCAGGGCCTTAGCCAGGACGAGCCGGCCGTAGAGAATGACGAGGATGAGCGTGACCGCGACGGCAATGGGAACGCCGAACGCGATCGCGTCGTTGGGCCAGCGGAAGTCGTGGATGGCACGCTCGGCGAGGACCTTCTGCCAGATGAGGTAGATGGAGGCTCCCGCACCGAGGATCGCGAGCCACGAAAGGAAGGAGACATGCCACACGCGGAGCATCGGAATCCAGCGGCGCTTCTTCCTCGGGACCCGCGCCACCGGCGCATCCAGTTTGCGCTCCGCGTCGGACACCATGAACAAGTCGATGGTCGCCGTGCTGGGGTTGTTGTCGAATCGCCTAGCGGCCAAGAGCATCGCGCTGATGCCCTGATTGTCGTGCACGCCGCCGTCGACGAGTCCCTGGGGGCCGCCCGTGAACGACTCGATGGCGGAGGCCGCGAGATCCGCGTCTGGGAAGGTGAAGTCGTTGGGCATCACCATGGGTTCGAACGCCCCGGGGAAGGCCGCTGACGCAGCCACGATGTCCGACATGCGCAGGTGCTGTGCCACCTTGCGCGGCAGGTTTCGACTCTGGTTGCCAATCCGGGCGCTGTTGCTGCGACTAAAGGTGAAGCGGAACGGTTGGCCGGTTTGGCCCACCGTTGCGTTGAAGCTGCCCTCCTCAATGTGCGTCCGCGACTCCAGGACCTCGCGCAGCGTAGCGGAAGAAAAGCGGGTGTCGTCGAACAGCGACTCTTCAAGAACTTCGGCGAAGCCCTGGGTTAGCGTGAGCCGCTCCTTCGCCGCGCGCCGCACGGCCTTGCGCAGCGGCTGCGCCTCCAGCAAGAAGCGGCAGAGATCGTAGTGCGTCTGCTCGAAGGCTTCGTCCCGCGCAAGCCCGAGCAGCCACTTGGCGCCCACGAGGCTTCCGCCAGAGGCCGTCGACAGCACACGCACCTGGGGGAGGAGCCCCACCCGCTGCAGCGCGGTCAGGACCCCGAGGTGGAACCCCGCGGCCCGGAAGCCGCCACCTGAAAGGGAGAGTGCAATGGGGCCGATGGGGGGCTCTTCAGTGTCGCGCATGGGAGGCAGGGGTACGAAGTCCGTGGTCGTGACTGAGGTTGAGGCGGCTAGGGCAACCCTGGTGAGGACCAATCGTTCGGTTCAGTAGCCGCAGTCCCTCCGTTGCTTCACTTTGGGCAAGGGGGCGCGGCGCTGACTTACGGAGGTTGCCAAGTGGAAGAGGGTGGGTACTTACGGTTACTCGTGTTTGTTTTCGTCCTGGGGGCGGGGCTGGCTCAGGATGCGTCCGCGGCCGCTCTTCGGTCTCAACCTGGGCGCCGTTCGGCTCTGTGCTGCGCTGCAGACCGTGAGGGCAAGGCGCTGTCACCGGGCCGTCTGCTGAAGGCTCTCAAGGGGGATCTTCGCGCGCCCTACGGCGACAAGCGCAGGCGTGCTGTCGCCAAGCTCGCCGCGATGGGCGGCGAGCGGGCGTTCGAGCTCGTCCTCCAGGCCCTCCACAACGACGAACCGGAGGCTGCCGACGAGGCCCAGGTTCAGCTTCCGGCCTTCGAAGCTTCTCTGGGCACGGAGAGCCTCCAGCGCGAGCTTCTCGGGCGCAGCGGCCTGCGTTCCTCCGATGCTATGGTTCGGCTGAGGGTCGCCGAGGCCCTGGGACGTCTCGAGGGGCCCGTGGATGGTTCGGCTCTGATCCGCCGGTTGGAGCACCGCGATGGTCAGGTGCCCGGCGCACTGCTTTGGTCTCTAGAGCGCCTTGCGGCCGCCGGCCGCCTTGCGCCCGTCGAGGCTAGAGTCCTTGAAGGTCTCGATCGGCTCTTTCGGTCGGGGGTCGCAGACCCGGTTCGGGCCCGCGCCATCGCTGCGCTCGTCCAGCTGGATCCAGGTTCCCTTGCGGCCAAGCGGGCACGGCTCATCAAGCTAGGCGGAGTCGAGTCGACGTGCGCGCGGCTGTGGGCCGGAATCGTTGCCGGGACGAGCACGGAGGCCGAGGTGGCGGCTAGGCGCGACGTCTGCGAGGCTCTCTCCCACGGTGAATCTGCGGTCCGGGCCATGGCCATCCGGCTCTTTCCCGAGATGGGGGCCGTCCCCCTGGATCTTCGATGCCTGGCGGAGCGGCTCGACAGCGAGCCTCGACCGGCACTGCGAGCGCGGATCGTTGCGACGCTCCAAGTTTTGACTGGCTGGAAGCACCGGGAGCGAGCCGAGGCATGGGAGCATGCCATCAAGGGGCTACCCGATGACTGGGAGGCGCCAGTGCACGATCACCCAAGCCATTCGGGCGCAGGGGGCCCAGCGGTCAATAGCGCTTCCGTTGCGAGCCTAGAGCGTCTGGCCCCCATGAGTGACCGTGTGGCCTTCCTGGTCGACTTCTCGGGGTCCCTTTGGAACGAGCGCGAGGACGGGAGCTGCCGTAAGGATCTCCTCGACCCAGAGATGGATCGGCTGCTCGACCAGCTTGACCCCAGCACTCTCTTCGCTCTGATCCCGTTTACCGGCCGGCCCCATCCCTTCGAGGATGAGAGCGTGAAGGCGGACCGCCGTCAGCTCACCCGCGCGAAGCGCTTCTTCAAAAAGGCCAAGATGCGCGGCCAGGGCAACCTCTACGACGCGGTGCAGGTGGCCCTCAGCACCGGCGATGTGGATCGACTGATCATTCTTACCGACGGTGCGCCGACGGGCGGCGTCCGATGGAACGTTGACCTCATGGGCGATCTGCTCGTGGAGCAGACACGTTTTCGACCCGTGATTTTCGACTTCGTTCTGCTCGACGCACCGCTATCCCTGCAGCGCGCATGGGCCTCTGTGGCACAGAGAACGGGGGGCCGGACCCTTGCGCTCAAAATGTGACACACGTAAGCCGTTGGAGAAGGGTCCTGCTCGTCCTTGCTACAAACGTCAGCAGTTGGGACCGTAGGGACGTGCAAGATCGTCCCCACTCCAACTCTGAAGACTCTACAGGCTGCCACTCCGACCAGGATTGGTCCGCGCGCTACGCTTCGGCCAACACCCCCTGGGACCTTGGCTCGCCCCATCCCGAACTCTCCCTTCGTCTGCAAGACGGGCGGTTGGCCCCGCCGTATGAGGGAGCCACAGCCCTCGTGCCCGGCGCCGGTTGGGGTCACGATGCGATCGCGCTTGCGCGGCGCGGTTGGAACGTCACGGCGGTGGATTTCGTCGGCAGCTTGGAGTCCCAAGTCGCGCCCCAGCTGGTGCGCCTCGGCGGCCGCTTCCAGATTGCGAACGCTCTGCATCTCGACGCGAAGGAACCGTTCGATCTTGTATGGGACCACACGTTCTTCTGCGCCATCCAGCCGAGTGAACGTGAGGAGTGGGGAGCCAAGGCCGCGGAGCTTGTGAAGCCGGGCGGTCAGTACGCGGCCCTCGTGTTCCCCGTGGGGAAACCGGCTGAGGCAAGCGGCCCTCCCTTCGGCATGGATTGCGATGCCATGCTGGCCACGCTCGGTCCATTCTTCAACGTGTGCGAGGCAGAGCCAGTGACGCGTCCGTTGAAGCGGCGCACCTGGCGTGAATTCTGGCTTAGGGCGGAGAAGGTCGGACTGGCTCCCACCCTCTGACGGGGCGGGAGCCGCACTGCCGATGACGCATGGCTCATGAGCTGAGGCCCATGAGATGCGCACCATTCCCTGGTCCCTATAAACCCGAGAGTTCCGGCGGTCCGAAGTGTTCGGCCCGCGGACTCAGTCAACGGTTTGCGAGCCAAGGGGGTGCCCCATGGGGCTACAGGAGAGAGTGGGAGCGAGCGTCGGGTCAGCAGGGCTGCGCCGCAGTCTGATGGCGCGCGCTACGTTCGGTCACGAACGTAGCGATCGGGAGGAGCTCGATGCCGTCGGAGCTGACGCCTGGCTGGCGAGCCAGCTCGATCACGAGCAAGTCGACGACAGCGCACTCGAGCAGCAGCTCGGCGCTTACCCGTGGCTTGGGAATTCGTCGAGCCCTGGGATGGACGCGGCCGAATTGCGCCAGGCCTACGGGGGCGGCGGCTGGAGGCTCTCACAAGAGTCCAAGGAAGCTCGTCTCTTGCGTGCTAAGGGCTCCAAGCGCCAGCTCTTCGAACGCGTCGTCGATCTTTGGAACGATCACTTCAACATTCCGTTCACGGCGCAAGAGGCCAACTACCTGCGGCCCGTGCATGAAGAGCGGGTGATTCGCGCGCACGCGCTGGGCCGTTTTCCGGATCTTTTGCTGGCGGTCGCGCAAAGCCCTGCAATGGCCGCGTATCTCGACCAGGACTCCAACCGCGCAGGCCAGCCCAACGAGAACTATGCGCGCGAACTCCTCGAGCTGCACGCCCTTGGGGAGGGCAACGGCTACACCGAGGCGGACGTGCGCGAGGTGGCCCGCGTGTTTACTGGATGGACCTTCGTGCGCCACTGGGAGAACGGACCCTACGGGACGTTCCGGTTCGATCCCAGCGTTCACGACACCGGGCCCAAGTTCGCGCTCGGCCGGCCCGTCCTCGGCGTCGGGGTGGAGCAAGGCGTACGACTCGTTGAGAGACTCGCGCAGGACCCGCGAACGGCGCGGACCGTGGCGACCAAGCTCGTGCGCTGGTTTCTCGGGGACGATGCGGCGGAAGGACGAGTGGAGCTTCACGGGCGCCCGCTCGTGGAGGGCGTGATCGATGTCTATCTCTCCACGGGAGGGGAGATTCGAGCGATGCTGGCAGAGATCCTCGGGCAGGACGCGCTGTACGCCGTGCAGCCTTGGCGTCGGCGCCGCTTCAAACAGCCGTTTCACTTTGCTGTTTCGTTCCTGCGCGCGCTCGATGTGACGATCACTGCCCCGTCGACCGCGATCTACGGATTGGCTGGCATCGGTCAGGTGCCGTTCGAGTGGCCTGACCCGGACGGCTACCCCGATGACTCAGCTGCCTGGGTGAGCAATCTCGCGCCGCGTTGGCGCTTCGCTTCTGCCGTGCTGAACGGTTGGACGAGCTGGGCGAGCTTGGCTCCCGGCCAGCTGGCGGGGCTGTGCGCAGCGGCGAGCCACGGGCAGTGGGGGCGCTGCGTTTCGTCGGTATTGACGGGCGGGGAGCTCGCGCCAGGCGACGTGGCAGCGCTGCAGGCCTTCGTGGACGGTGCGCCCGGAGTCCCGGGACCCGCCGACCTCATCGCCATCTTCGAACTTGGGGCCTCGAGTCCTAGCTTTCAAACCTATTGACCCCATGCCTATTCGTTTGCCCATGACCCTATCGAATGCCAATCGCCGAGAGCGTCCCACCCGCCGAGCCTTCTGCGCGGGCGCTGCGCTGGGAGCCGCCACCGCGAGCCTTGGATCAGCCTTGCCGCGGTCTGCATCCGTCGGGAGAGATGCCGTCATCTTGGTGTACCTGCGCGGCGGGCTCGACGGTCTGTCGGCCTGCGTTCCCATGTTCGAGGCCGGCGTGCTGCAGGCGGAGCGCCCCGGGTTGCTCGTGCCCATGGGCAGCGGCTCCGGGGCCGTGGACCTCGACGGGAGCTTCGCGCTGCACCCAGCGCTCTCCCCTTTGGAGGGCATGTATCGGGATGGCGAGCTGGCCCTTTTGCATGCGGTCGGGAGCGCAGATCCAACGCGCTCGCACTTCGCGGCTCGTCGCGCCATCGACGCTGGGGCAGTGGGGGACGCCGTTCAGGCCGCGCACGGGGGCTGGGCCGGTCGGGCGCTTCAACAAGTTCCCCAGCTCACGACGCGCGGGCCCCGCGGTCTAGCGCTCGGCTCGGTGCTACCCCGTTCGCTCTCTGGCGGCCCGCGGGTCCTACCGGTTCACGCGCCCGGCTCGTTCTCGGACTACGGGGATACGTCGACGTCGGCGCGGCGCCGCGAGGCCCTGCGGGTCATGAATGCGGGTGCCGCCGGGGCGCTGGAGTCCACGCTTCTGTCCGACCAGATCGCCCAGTCAGGGATCACGGCCCTGGGTGCCCTCGACGTTCTCGGCGAGGTGAACTTCGACCGCGCGGCCGCGCCGGGTGCTAGCTATCCCGACACGCTCCTCGGGACGCGGCTCAAGGACGCCGCGACCCTTGTGATCGCGCAGGCCGGGCTCGACGTGATCCATGTGGAGGAAGGCGACTGGGACGACCACGACGACATGGGCCCTGTGGATGGAGATCTTGCCGGTCGTCTAGACGATCTCGGCCGATCGTTGGCCGCGCTCCGCCAGGACCTCGGCCAGGCAATCGCGCGGACCACGGTGCTGGTCTACAGCGAGTTCGGCCGTCGAGTCGACGAGAACGGCAGCCGCGGAACCGACCATGGGCGCGGCGGCCTCGCTCTCGCTTTCGGAGGCAACGTGAACGGCGGGCAAGTGCTAGGCCAATGGCCGGGACTAGCGCCGGGGGACCTCGACGATGGCGCGGTGAGGGTCACCACGGACTTCCGGGATCTGTTTGCGGAGCTGTTGGAGCGGCGGCTTCAGGTGCAGGAATTGGGAGAGGTCTTCCCGGGGCATGGGGTGGTGCCGGTTGGGGTGTTTCGGTAGCCGAGGGAGGCGGGAGCTGGAGCTGGAGCTTGAGCGGGGCGGGGCGGGGTGGGGGGGGGCCGCCGGGGCCGGGGGGGGGGGGGGGGTGGGGGGGGGGGGGGCCGGCGGCGGAGTGGG
>CAYQKK010000076.1:15676-28054 GCA_964417955.1 uncultured Planctomycetaceae bacterium | reverse complement strand
TCTAACGGCAGCCCCGTTCCTCTTCGACTTCGGCAAGATCGAGACGGCCTTCTACCTAGTCATCGGAATCGCGGTGATCGCCGTTGTATTGGTCACCGACCCGAACATTGAACCGGAAGTCGCCCCTGCGTCGGCTTGACTGGAGTCTCCCACGCCTCATCTCCGAAGCCACCGATGACACAGAAATCGCTCACCGCGCTCCTGAAAGAAGTCAAGAACTGCCGTCTCTGTGAAGACTCCTTAGAGCACGGTGTTCGTCCGGTGGTGCAGCTCGCCGCGACCTCACGTATCCTCATCGCGGGGCAGGCTCCGGGTCGAAGGGTCCACGAGTCGGGCGTTCCCTTCGACGACCCCAGCGGCGACCGGCTCAGGAGCTGGATGGGAGTCACGAAGGAGGTCTTCTACGACCCGACGAAAATCGCGATTCTGCCCATGGGTTTCTGCTATCCGGGCACGGGCGTCTCCGGCGATCTAGCGCCCCGCCCTGAGTGCGCCGATGCTTGGAGGGAGTCGCTCATGGCAGAGCTGGGCGACGTGAAGCTCACCCTGGTGATCGGGCAGTATGCGCTGCGATGGCACCTAGAGACCGGTAGGGAGAGCCTGACCGCAACGGTGAAGAACTGGAAGGAACATCGCCCGGCGGCCGTTCCCCTTCCCCACCCCAGTCCACGCAACAACATCTGGCTCAGGAAGAACCCATGGTTCGCTGAGGAAGTGCTCCCCTACCTTCAACGACGAGTGAAAATGGCCCTTCGCTAGCTCTTCGCGAACGACGGATAGATCGCGATCTCTGTGCGCGCCGTGGCCAAGCACGTGGCCCCCCCCCCGCTGAGGGGCACTCGTGGCTGACGCCCGATTCCACGCTACTGTCCGGCGTCAGCCTTCCAGCTGCGCACGATGCCTGCCGCCGCTTTCGCTCCGAGCCGCATGTTCGAATTGTCGGACGACATGCGGCCAATGGTTGGCAAGCCGATCAGAAACAGATGCACCAGTCCCACGGATTCAGCCACGTCCAAATCCGCGCGCACTGTGCCAGCCTCCTGCTCACTCACGAGCACGTTTCGGATCTGATCACGGGTGAAGGTGACATGCTCCCCAAGGCGCTGGCGAATCTCCGGTGAGAGACCGTCTCGTTCGAGGAGCGCCGAGACGGTCATGCAGCCGTGCTGGCAGATGGTCTCGTTCTCAGCTGGCTCTTCGAAGCGGCCAAGGAGGTGAAGGAGTCCCTCGATGCCCGCGGAAGCGAGCTCTTGGAGCGCGCTCTCCTGGGTGGAGCAGTAGCGCTCCACACACTCCAGGAAGAGCCCCTGCTTGTCCACGAAACTGTCGTAGAGCCCGTACCGATTCACGCCGGTCGCAGCTTCGAGATCCTTGAGCGAGGTTCGTTCAAACCCCTTCTCCCAGAAGACCTGGAGCGCCTGCTTGGCGACCTCGTCACGGTTGTAGGTCTTGTTCCTGCCCATTGCAGGGAGAGCTTAGATGGCTCCCGGGCGCGTTTCCAACCAATCGTTTGGAAATACGGTCACAATTCCCAACCGAGCGGTTAGTAACAGGTCCGCGCAGCTGGAACACCACCGCTGCAAGCCTCCACACACGCAGCACTCAGCTGCCACGAACGATCCGTTTGAGTCATGATTGCCCCCTTCATCCTTAGCGCCGTGCTCCTGTCGCCCCCCTCTGACCCTGCTCCGGCCGTTCCGAGCGCCGTGGCCGTGCTCACGATGGACGTCTCGGCCTCGGCGCCAGTTCAGGGGCCGGCCAAAGCTCGGTCCGCCTCATCCCGAAGCCAAGACCACGAGCTGTCCCTGCACTGGGGAACCTTCGGCATCGCCGACAGTGAAGTCCTCTTCGAAGGAGGCTTCGAGTACCGCTTCCCTGCGATCGAAGTAGGAGAGCTCATCGACCTGCACCCGCTGGTCGGCGTGAGCCTACTTGGCGACGGCGGTACCTACGTCTACGGCGGAGCCCGTCACGAGTGGTACTTCACGGACTCCCTCTTCCTAGCCCCCAGCTTCGGCGTCGGCATCTATCAAGGCAACGGAGTCGACCTAGGCGGCCCACTTGAGTTCCGATCGGGCATCGACCTAGGCGCACGCGTCAGCGAGCACATCGAGGCCGCAGTCGGAATCTACCACCTGTCCAACGGCGGCCTCTACAGCATCAACGGAGGCGCAGAGTCTGCTCTGTTCAGCCTCGCCTTTGGGCTGTAGCAGCGTTGCCAAGTCGAGTTTCGCGGCGGCGGAGTGACCGTGACAGTACCCCGCTAGCGGAACTGGATCTCGACTCCCGGCGTCAGGTTGGCGGTCAACTGGCCCGCGGCTACGTCGCGGAACCAGCACTGGAAGTTCCAAGTCTGCCCTGCTTGGACTGACACGAAGCCCACGGCGGGTGTTGGGGTCTGCGCGGGGTCTAGCGTGAGGAAGATCGAGCCGGCGGCTCCTGAGAGGCCAATTTCACCCGTGCCGACGTAGCGTCCAATCGAGCCCCCAAGGCACAGGTTGCCCTGGGTTCCACCAACGCCGGGCACGAAGCCTTGATCGAGGGAGTTCAGGAAGAAACCGAACGTGTTCAGCGGGAGATCTGAAGCCCGTAGCTCGACCGCGTTGCGGTCGACCTCCGTCGACCCATAGGCGGCGAGCGTCGCGGGCGCTCCGAGGCTCGTGTCGGCCGCCGTGCAGTACGGGAGGCCGATAGGGCCAAAGACGTTGTTCGGCATGACGACAATCGCTCCGTCCCGACCTCCGCCGAGAACGACGTCGGTGTCGCCGTCGCCATCGAGGTCAGCGCAACGGATCTCATAGTTCGCGGGCGGACTGCCGGTAATCAATGGTGAGTCGCTGAGGCCAGTCATCACGATGACGGGCGGAGCAAAGGTCGCGGGGCCTGTGCGCTGGATCCAGTTGAGCCTCCCTCCTCCGCGGGCCAACAGATCGTCACGGCCATCTAGATCTACATCCATCACCTCCAGGTCAAGGACGACAGAGGTGCCTGCCACCGGCGCCGGATCCGCGAAGCTACCCGCACCGTCGTTCCGCAACCAGACCGTCTTGTAGCTGGAGCTGGTGAAGATCGCGCTGCCCGTGACTAGATCCAGATCGCCGTCTTCATCCACATCCAACGCGATCGGTCGCAGTGCAGTCCTCGGCAAAGTCGCGAGCACTTGGCGGCTCTGGAAGAGACCGCCCCCCAGATTGCGAGCCCACTCGATGTTCTCCTGGAGATCGTAGACGAGATCCACCAGACCGTCCCCGTCCAGGTCCGCGAGCAGCGCCTTGGCGGGCTCGCTCAGGTGTCCAGCTCCCAGTGCTACCGGGCTTGAGTATCCGCCTGTGGAGGTTCGCAGGGCTCCGTAGGTCCGTGTCCCGTCCCGATAGACGAGGTCGTCGCCATGAACGCCATCGAGGTCTGCGAAGCGCAGCTCGAGGCCCTCGGCGGCGATCGGGTTGCCGTTCGCGAGCAGCGGTTGGCGCGGGCCAAACAATCCACCCGTGAGGGCAGGCAAGAACTCGAGGCGTCCGTCGAGCCCAAAGACGAGGTCCGAGACACCGTCCCCGTTCACGTCGCCAAAAGCCGGCGCGGAGAGCGAGCCGCCCGTGCCGAGTGCCAGAAGGCGCTCGGGCGCGCCGAAGCCGAGGCCATTGGCGGGGCGCCGGTTGATGATGCGCTCGTCCTTCTCGTAGGTGATGAGGTCGAACCCAGCACCATGTGCCTGCGAGGGAACGAGCCCGAGGCCGCGCCAGGCGTCAGACGGATTGAGCCGCAGCGGCGGGCCCGGCGCGGGAGCGCCTTGACCGCCAGGGTACAGATTAACGATCGGCACGTCGAAAGACGATGTCAGGAGCCAGTCGTCGATCCCATCCCCCGTCAGGTCAGCCGTTTGAAGGCCCCGGAGACCGCCCTGCTGGTAGCTGTAAGTTTCGGCGAGACTGAACGATCCGTCGCCAGCACCGCGCAGGAACGCAACCCCCTCGATTGCGGTCCTCCTAAGGGCAACGTCTGGACGCCCGTCGGCGTCAAAGTCGCCAACGGTCGCAAAGGGACTCGGAGCGTCAATCGGAAGACCCACGTTCTCAGCGAAGCCCGCTGCGCCAAGATTTTCGACGTAGCGCAGCTCCCCTTGATTCACCAGCAGGTCTAGATCCCCGTCTAAATCAAAGTCCGCTCCCGACAGGTCGTCAGGGTTGATAAACGGGAAAGAGTCATTCTGCCCAATAGCTACAGCATCCGCCGGGTCGAGGGGAAAGCCCGCAGTGTTTTCCAAGTAGAGAAGACCGGTCGCGGTGCTACCTCCGCCGATTAGTGCGCCGAGAGCTACTAGATCGAGATCCTCGTCCCCGTCAACGTCGAGCGGGAAGACGGCCTGAGCACCGAGGCCTGTGACCACAAGCGGCGCGGAGCTGGCGAACGCCCCCCCCCCGAGGCCACGCCAGAAGACGGATTCGCCCAAAGAAACGGCGCCAATGTCGAGCGTGCCGTCTCCGTCGAGTTCCGCCACGAACACGCGCCAATTCGCGCCGACTGGACCAGGGTTGAGGAAGCCCACCGTCGTAGGGTCCAACGCATGACCGTCTGTACCCGTTGGGATCCAAACCACGCGGCCTACCTGATCGAGCTGAACGACGTCTTCGCTGCCGTTGCCGTCCAGGTCGCCGGCCGCGAGCGCGCTGGTTCCTTGGGACAGGGAAACATGAACGGCTGCAGCAGCGAAGCGTTCGCCGTCGATATTGCGGATCGCTACTAGGTCCGATGAAAACCTTGAACCGAAGACGACATCAAGTCGGCCATCTCCGTCGAGGTCGAGAATGACCTCGTCGGAGACCTCGTCAAACGAAGCGAAGAGCGGAAGCGGCTCCCCGAACGGCGCGTTCCCTTGGGCGGGAAGCACTGCGGACACTGCGGCGATTAGATAGAGACTCATGGGGTCCTTGGGCGAGCGAAAGGAAACGGGATGAATGAGCCCCCAAAAGCTACCTGCTCCGCACCTCCAACGGGCGGCTCGCTGGTCAAAGATGCGGCCACTGCTCCACTCGTCTCGAAAAGCGGCGACGACGCCGTGGCGGTCCCCGGGTGAGCGTTTGGTCAGTTCGCTTTCATAGCTGCGCGGTCCAGAGTTCACGTCGCGCGAGGGGAACCTCGGCTGCGGACCCTTGGCGCGCAAGAAACGTTGACGCGTGGAGCCGACGACCCATGCACCGCGCGGCTTCATGAAGTTTTCACGCGCAACATTCGTCCACGACGAATTCCCGCGTCTCGCGCAAACGCCAAAACCTCTTCACGTCGGCTTGGTTTGTTCTGGTTGTCACGCGCCGCGGCACTCCGCCCGGCGTCATCTTTCGTGCATCCAGGAGGACCCCATGGCATCGTCACCGTCGCCGCTTAGGCTGCTGCCCAAGCTGCAGCCAGACCCGTCGCCCGCAAGCCCCATACTTCCGTTTCCGCGGAAGAGGCGAAGCGGCGCACCGCCCACGCAGTCGGAGCGCAACGTTGATCTACTGAGTCGCGCAACGAATGGCGTCACGCTGTCCGAGCTCGATCGACTCAACCAGATCGGGCGGCAAGCGTGGCTGCGCGAGCAGCTCGCGCCGACCGCGCAGGACAATCTCGTCTTGCAGCGAACCCTTGCGGAGCTTCGTTCCTTGCGCCTGAGCATTTCAGACGTGTACGCCCAGTACGGGCCAGACCCCAGCGAGGCGGTACGCGACATCAAGCAGGCCGCCATCGTGCGCGCTGTGCACTCTGACTGGCAGTTGCGCGAGCGAATGGTCGACTTCTGGCACGACCACTTCAGCGTGGCCATCCAAACGTCCGGGAGAACGCGCCTCGGGCACCACGCCTACGACCGCGAGGTCATCCGCGCCAACGTCTTCGGTAGCTTCGAGACGATGCTCCAAGCGAGCGCCAAGTCCGTCTCGATGCTCGAGTACCTGAACGGCAGGGAGAACGTATCCGGTAGCCCGAACGAGAACTACGCCCGGGAGGTGATGGAGCTGCACACGCTGGGCGTGGACGGTCCGTACACCGAAGAGGACATCGCTGAGCTCGCGCGCTGCCTCACCGGCTGGTCCTTCTATCCCTTGGACGACGCCAGCCAAGCGGGGGACTTCTGGTTCCGCGACAACCGGCACGACGACGGACCCAAGACGCTCTTGGGTCTTCAGATTCCCGCCGGTGGTGGCCAAAGCGATGGCGAGACCGTGCTGAGCTTCTTGGCCCAGCATCCCCAAACCGTGGACTTCGTTTCGCGCAAGCTCGTGCACCGCTTCGTGTCAGAGACCGCACCTGAGTCCGCCGTCGATCTCGTCAAGGGCGCGTGGATCCGCGGCGGTGGAGACCTACGCATCGTCACTGCCGTCCTCTTCTCGGATGAGGTCGCGAATGCGGCCTCGCCGTGGGATCACCGCAAGGTCAAGCGGCCGTTCCAGTTCGCGGCAGGGCTTCTCCGGGCGCTCGATCTGCGCACGGACAACGGGTACAAGACCGTGATGTTTCGACTGACAGGCATGGGGCAGGACCTCTTCGCCTGGCCTGCGCCCAACGGGTACCCGGACAGCTCCGCCGCCTGGAGCGGCGACCTATACGGTCGATGGGAGTTCGCTGCCGGTGTGGCGCGCGGGAACGTGGCTGGAATCGTCTTTCCCGACTCGCAGCTGGTCGAGATCGGAGGGGGCGTTCCGACCACAGCGTTGGCCGAACGATTGTCCCAGGTGCTTACGGCAGGCCGCGCAGAGCAAGCGGACGTTGCATCGCTCCAAGCGTGGATCGACGGCCAGTCGAACTTCGACGCGAGAGACTTCCGTGACGCCATCACGGTGATGGCATCCAGCCCCGATTTCTTTAACGCCTAGTAGGGAAGGACCCACACCATGACACAAGACCCGAAACTCAGTCGAAGGACGTTCCTAGGCTCCGCGGCGGCTGCCGCCGGGGCCGCAGGCCTCGCCAGCGCGAGCGTCGCAGGCCCCCTGCGTAGCCGCGGCCGAACCATGGGCCGAGACACGCTCGTGACGATTTACCTCCGCGGAGCGATGGACGGAATGTCCGCGGTGGTTCCCTACGCAGACCCTGACTACGCTCCGGAGCGCGGCGATCTCGCCGTGCGTCCCCCCGGCGCGGCGCCAGACCGGGCTATCGACCTGGATGGATTCTTCGGCCTCAACCCGAACGGATCTGCGCTGATGCGACCCCTTGGCGACGGCCAGCTCTTGTTCGTGCAAGCGAGTGGCCTCAGTGCGCCCAACCGCTCGCACTTCGATGCCCAGAAGCGCATGGAAACCGCCACGCCCGCGACGGTCGCGAGCGCCTATCCGAGCGGTTGGCTTGGAAGATACCTCCAAGTAGCTAGTCCAGTGGGTACGACCGGGCTGCGTGGGCTGAGCATTGACAATCTCCTGCCTCTAACGTTGGCCGGCGCCCCTGAGACGATTCCTATCAGGGACATCGGTAACTTCAACTTCCCCGGTCGAGCGCTCACGCGTGCAGAACGCCGTGATCTTCTCGACGCTCAGTACCAGGGCGCGGACCCACTGCTCGCCCAGTCGGCGAGCGCGACGCTGCGCGCGATCGATCTTCTCGATGCCGTGGACTACTCGAACTACGTACCAGCGCCGGGGGCGAACTACCCCGCGACGAAGTTCGGCGAGGCCTTGGCCCAGGTGGCGGCGCTCATCAAGGCGAACATCGATCTCGAGACGGCCCAGGTGAACCTCGGCGGCTGGGACCACCACTCGGCGATGGGCGTTGTGGACGGAACCTTCGCCGAGCTCTTTGAGGAGCTGAGCGCCGCGCTGGAGGCGTTCTACATCGACTTAGACGGCACGGGTCTCGGTTACACCCTGTTGACCCAGACCGAGTTTGGGCGGCGCGTTCGGCCCAACTCGAACGACGGGACCGAGCACGGGTTTGGGTCGTGCATGATGCTGATGGGGCCGAGCGTCGTGGGGGGGCGGGTCTTGAGCAACTGGCCAGGGCTGGCACCAGAGTCTTCCCAGGGCGCTGGCGATGGGGACCAGGTGAACGGCGACCTCGCCGTCACGATCGACTGGCGCGATGTGGCCGCCGAGGTCATGGAGCGGCGGCTCGGGGCCACTGACCTGGCCGCGATCTTCCCCACCTACACGCCCACGTTCCGTGGCGTCGTGATGTAGCCCATTGAGCCCTGCCTCGATTCGTGGTGAATTGAGGTAGGCTCTCTCCCTCCGTGCGCTGCCTGATTGCCAACGACAAGTTCAAAGGGTCCCTCTCCGCCCTTGAGGCCGCAGAGGCGATTGCCGCAGGTTTGCCAAAGGTCTGCGAGGTGGACATCTGCCCCATCGCTGACGGCGGTGAGGGATTCACCGAGACGATGCACGCCGCGCTCGGTGGGACCTGGGTCACGGCGGAGGTCTCTGACGCTCTTCATCGGCCCCTACGCGCGCGGTACGCGGTGAGCCAAGGCGGAGTCGCGGTGCTGGAGATGGCGGCGGCTAGCGGTCTGCAACAGATCGGGGCCGGCGAGCGATCCGTGCTGCGCGCGTCAACGTTTGGGACCGGTGAGCTGATCCGGCATGCAGCGAAGCAGCCGAGCGTCGAGCGGATCCTCATCGGACTCGGCGGCAGCGCGACGAACGACGGCGGCGTTGGCATGGCGAGCGCGCTCGGGATTCACCCAGTCGGCGCTGGCGGTGAGAGGCTCGATCCGTGGCCTGGCGCTTGGGATGGGCTGGCGGCCATGGGCACGGAGAGCCGTGTTCCGCTGCCCCCAGTCGAGGCCGCGAGCGACGTGACGAACCCACTGCTTGGCCCGCGGGGAGCCACAGCGATTTTCGCAGAACAGAAAGGCGCCGATGCAGTCGAGCAGGAGGAGCTCGAGCGACGCTTGGCGCACCTCGTTCAGGTCACGGGCGCCGCGGAGACGGCGCAGCGCCCAGGCGCAGGCGCCGCCGGTGGCCTCGGCTTCGGACTCATGCACTTTCTCGGCGCCACGCTCCGCCCTGGCTTCGAGCTTGTGGCCGAAGCCCTCGACCTCGAACGCCGCATCCGTGAAGCCGACTTCGTCATCACCGGCGAGGGCTCGTTGGACGCGCAGTCCTTAGACGGCAAGGGTCCCGTAGGCGTCGCGCGCATGGCCGCGGCCGTTGGTCGGCCTGTGTACGCGGTGGGCGGGAAGATCGCTGACGTCGTGCGCGAAACGGACCTCTTCCGCGCGTGCGCTGCGCTAGCCGAAACAGGTTTGCCCCAAGAAGTACTGATGCACGACGCAGGTCGACTTGTCCAGCAGAGCGTTGCTCGGATACTGCAGGACGCTCCTCCTTTCGGCCCTGCCTAGCGACCCTGCCTAGTGACCCTGCCTAGCGGCTCGCCGCGTCGGCCTTGAGCTTCTGGACCTCGCCGATGTCGGCGGCGACGTCTGGGTGACGTGGCCCGAGGATCCAGCCGTTGTTGCGCCCCGTGAGGAGGCCGTAGTTGACCTCTCGCGCAAGGCCGGGGCTCGGGTCAGAGGCGGCCGTCGCGACCTGGTTGATCACCGCGCCCGCTAGCATTCCGACGAGGCCCCCTTGGCCGCTGTTGGAACTCCGGGCGAGTGAGTTCGTTCCTCTCCACAGGTCGTCTCCGTTGCGTGGATCTACGAGCCTGCCCTCGATGCTGACGCGGGTCGTCGAGCTGATGACCTCGTAGGACGTGCCCCAGTCGGTCACCGTGAGATAGAGAACCGCGTCCGGCGCAAAAATCTCGTTGAGCTTCGCAAGCGGCACAGAGTGCATGTCGGCGGGGGTCGGCAGGCCGTTCTCACGCATCATCGCGTCCACTACCGCCACTGGGAAGACGTAGTAGCCGGCTTCCGCCAAGGGAACGGTCACGGACGACATGGAGCCGTAGGTGGCCTCGGTCTCGACCGTGTTGTTGAGCGGCGGAAGCACGAGGATCGATCCCGGCTGGGATTCGAGCAGGCGGTCGGTGACCGGCACTTCCCTCGTCGCGCAGGAAGCCGACGCGAGAACGAGCAAGAGAGCGGCGGCGCGCTGGCGCAGCGGTGTAATTCTAATTGGGTGCATCATTTGCCTCCCATGCGCTCGATGACGCCGTCGATGAAGGTTGCGCTTTCGGGGAACAGTTCGCGCTCGGACTCGAAGGCCGCTCGGGCCGTGTCGAGGTCGCCGCGCATGGAGTAGAGAAGGCCGAGGTGAGCGTGGAGCCCAGGGGGAATGCGCCCGCCTTCCTGGCGGGTGCGCTCGAGCTGCTCGGTCAACGACTGAATCTGCGCGTTGACGTCGACGGCTCCCTCGGCGTGGGTGAGCTGTCGAACGGACTGCTCGTAGCTCCCCCACGAGTAGTAGGTGCTCTGCTGTCTGCAGGCCGTCAGCGAGCAGATCGCAGCGGCGATGACGAAGCCCCTTCTCATCGGGCGGTCCTGGTGGGATCCCACTCGCCCATCTCGATCGAACTCACGAGCTTGTTGACGGCGTCCGTGATCGCGAGGTTGAGAACCTTGCCGTTGAGGGTTGAGTCGTAGCCAGCCTTCGACCCGAAGCCGAGCACTTCGCGATCCGACAGCGCGAACTCACCCGCGCCCTGGATCGAATGCAAAACGCGGGAGGTCTTGGCGTCGATGAGATTGATGGAGACTTTGCTGTAGGCGGTTTGGGTCTTGCCGCGGCCGAGCACACCAAAGAGCTGCTCGTCACCGACGGTCTTGCGGCCGAACTCTGTCACCTGGCCCGAGATGAGGATGTCTGCCCCAGCGATCTGTGTCGCCCCGCCGTTGAAGCCAGCCTCTTGATTCATGGCCTCAAGGTTCTCGCGATCCAAGAGGTCGAACCGACCCGTCTGGCTGAGGTGGGTCTTGAGGATCGTGCGCGCCTGTCCGCCCAGGCGGTCCTCTCCGCCCGCGAAGATCCCCCGCAGGTACGGTGATGCGTTGTTGAATTTGCCGATCGAAAGAGCCGCACGGGGGCCTTGGTAGTTCGTCCCGTAGCTAGCCACCGTCTGCGTCTCGATGACGCGGGAGGACTCAGTGCCGCGGCAACTCATGAGGGACGTTGCGGCGAGGAACAAGAGAACGGAGTAGGAGCGTGATCTCGACATGGGGCTGCGAATAGGGGCTCGAAATGGGGGCTGCGACTGGAGCGCGCGGGAGCTGGGACGAAGCTAACAGGGACGAGCAGCGAAAGGCTCTACGCCCAAACGCTGGGAATCTTCGGGAGTGCGCTAGAATATAGGGCCAGCCTTCCCTGCGCCGAGCGAATCACGCCCCATGAACGAAGCGAGTCACGTCGAGAGCCCCGAGGGGCCCGCCCCACCGAAGGGAGCCCCTGGGGCTCCCGGTAAACCACTTCCTGACTTCAGCGACACGGAAAAGACGTTCAGCCATCTGTCCGACGGCGAGCTCAAGGGCGCCGGGCGACTCTTCAGTTTGATGGGTAAGAGCTGGCTCAGCAACTTCCTCTCGAAGCTTGGATCCTGGGCCGTCCGCTGGCGCCTCCCCTTCGCTGAGTGGGGCGTGCGCAACACGATCTATCGTCAGTTCGTGGGTGGAACGAGCCTCAAGAACGCACTGCCAACCATTGAGAAGCTCCATCGACGCGGCGTCACGAGCATCATGGACTACGGCGCCGAGGCGAAGTCGTCAGAGGAGGACTTCGACCGCTTCCGCGACGAGATTCTGAAGGCGGCCAAGCTCAGCGGTACCACCGAGGCCGTGGACTCCGTCGTGGTCAAGATCACGGGGCTGTCACCCAACGAGCACCTCGAGAAATTCAACGACCGCACCATCCGCTTTGATGAGCCCGACGACCCGGTGTTCACACGCGTCATCGAGCGCCTCGATCAGGTGTGTCAGGCCGCATCGGAAAGCGGCATCGAAATCTACATCGACGCCGAAGAGAGCTGGTTCCAGGGAACCATCGACCAGCTCGCCGATGAGATGATGCGGCGCTACAACAAGGAGCGCGGCGTGGTGCTCAACACCTACCAGCTCTACCGCCACGATCGCCTGGAGTTCTTGAAGGAGAGCCACAGGCGTGCGCAGGCTGGCGGCTACATCCTTGGCGGCAAGCTCGTACGTGGCGCCTACATGGTCAAGGAAGCGGCACGTGCGGAAGAGAAGGGCTACCCAACGCCGATTCAGCCGAACATCGAGGCCACCCACGCCGACTACAACGCGGCCGTCGAGTACTGCATCGACCACATCGAAGAAATCTCGTTCCTGGTGGGCAGTCACAACGAAGCGAGCGTTCGCCTGCTGACGGAGTCGCTCCATCGTCGCGGAATCCCGCGTGATCATCCGCACGCGCGCTGCGCCCAGCTCTTAGGCATGAGCGACAACCTCACGTTCAACCTTGCGGCTGGCGGCTACAACTCGTCGAAGTACATGGTCTATGGCCCCGTCGCCGAAGTGCTTCC
>CAYQKK010000076.1:0-15576 GCA_964417955.1 uncultured Planctomycetaceae bacterium | reverse complement strand
GCGGCTACAACTCGTCGAAGTACATGGTCTATGGCCCCGTCGCCGAAGTGCTTCCTTACCTGGTGCGCCGCGCCCAAGAGAACACGTCCGTGACCGGCGAGATGGGCCGCGAGCTACGGATGATCAAGGAAGAGCTGCGGCGACGGCGGCAATAGCCGTCAACGCCCCCTGAACGCGAACGTGATCGCTGCCGGCGACTCAGCGGTACCGATGCTCGCGTTGAGGCCCTCACCATCGCGCCAGTAGCGGATGACCTGGGGGAAGTCATGCTTGAGGTTCTCGAAGACGACCTCAGTCGCTCCGTAGGACTTCAGTCGGAAGGGATCTGCGTGCTGGCCGCCCGGGGACGGGTGCAGCCACACCTCACGGCCGTCACAGCTGAGGCGCAGAAACTCGAACTGGCCCTCGCTAGCACCTTCCATGAACGTTCGCGATGTGCCGAGCATCATGCCCGCGGCGGGCGTGCCCCAGCTCTCTTCGATCATCGGCTCGCTCTCACCCTCGCTGGGCGCCTGGAGCCAGTCCCCGTGTAGCCAAGCGAAGGTTTCAATCGGAACGGCGTCCATGGGTACGCGCGGCGCGTCCTTGATCACCACGCCGGTTGCACCTGAGAGCATCGCGTAGGAGAAGTTGCGTTCGGCGCCGAGCTGCAACGCGCCGGCCGCCGGCTCGTGGTACTTGATTCCAACCGCTAGGTCATGGATCCCGTCGCCGTCAAAGTCCTCTGACAGAGCGACCTGCGCGCGGGCGTCAACGCCGTTGCCCATGGGGGACGTCCCGTCAAATCCAGACTTCGGGGTCGAGATGCTCCAAAGGGCCTTCAGTGACTTCGAGGAGTAGGCCTGGGTGCGATAGCTTGATACCGCAAGGTCGCCGAGACCGTCGCCGTCAATATCGTCCGTCCAAGTGATCGACATCATGTGTCCTGGAAGCTCCTCCGCCGTCCGACCCAGGGGCATGCCGGTGCGCCCGGAGAACACGTCGATGAAGATCGTCGACACCAGCGCAAAGCCGTTCAAGACGGCCACGTCGCGAATGCCATCACCGTCGATATCCGGGCCGACGGCCCAGGTCGGGCCGGCGTTCTCCGGGTAGAAGGCGGCGACCAAGAACGGGCTGAGTTTCTCGGTCGGGTTCGCTCCGCTGACCAAGGTGAGAGCGCGTTCGCGCTCATGCACTACGTCAGGAACACCGTCACCGTTAACGTCGCCCACCGGCGGCATGTGGCTCCAACTGCGCAGCTCCGACTGTTCCTGAATCGTGGCGTCTTGGGATGGAGATATTGCGAGCTGTAGGAGTGCGAGAATGAGCATGCCCTGAGCGTACCCGAGAGCGGGCTATCAGGTGAATTCTCGAAGCGAAGCGCAAGGGCCGCGGACGCGGTGCTGCTGTGCCATCTGAAGATCCTTAGCGCCTATTTCATGCCTATGCTGCGTTCTCTAGGGTGCACTGAAGGTGCTCATCCAGCAGCTCCGTCAGTACAGCGACTTGAAGCGGCTTCGGAAGGAAGCCTGACATCCCTACCTCGGCGTAGCGCTGCTGGTCCTCAGGGAAGACGTTGGCGCTAAGCGCGATGATGGGCTTTGTCCATCCCCGCCCGATCAATGCGGTCGTCGCCTCTAGGCCATCCATCACCGGCATCTGAATGTCCATCAGCACCAGCGCGATGTCGTCCGTCGCGAGCTCGAGCGCCTTCGCTCCGTTCTCCGCCACTGTTACGTCAAGGCCCATGC
Source organism: uncultured Planctomycetaceae bacterium (assembly GCA_964417955.1). Classification (GTDB taxonomy): domain Bacteria; phylum Planctomycetota; class UBA1135; order UBA1135; genus Saltatorellus. The sequence continues at coordinate 13,843 of CAYQKK010000076.1, read as the reverse complement.
GAGTCAGAATCCGCGTCGCCACCTTCTGGTTGACGAGGTTGTCCTCTACCAAGAGCACACGCGCGCCCCCGTAGTCTCTTCCGGAGCCCTTACGAGGCGCCGCCGTTTGCTTTGAATGCTCTGGGATCGCGCATCGGTCGAACGGAAGGGTCAAGCGGAATTCGCTACCGCTGCCTAGCTCGCTGGTAGCGGAGAGATCCCCGTTCATGAGACGCGCAAGCTCTAGGCTCAAGGACATACCAAGCCCTGTCCCTCCGTACTTGCGGGTGGTGGAATCGTCTGCTTGCTCGAACCGGTCCCAAAGGGTACCGAGCTGATCTTCGCTCATGCCGATGCCTGTGTCGGTGACAACGGCGACCATCGCCGGAAGCCCGGCGTCACAGGGAGCCACCGCGACGTGCATGCGGACGGCGCCCTCTTCAGTGAACTTCAGGGCGTTGCTCAGCAAGTTGATCAGGATCTGGCGAACCCGGATCGGGTCGCCCTTGACGAACTCGCACGATGGGCAGAGGTCAAAGGTGCACTCAAAGTCGAGTCCCTTCTTCTTCGCCTCTAGAGTCATGAGCGCCGTCAGTTGCTCGACCGTCTCCTTGAGGTTGAAGCGAATGGACTCGATGGAAAGCTGCCCCGATTCCATCTTCGAGATGTCGAGGACGTCGTTCAGGATCCGAAGTAGCGACTCCGTGGAGTCGCGGATGATCGAGTTGAACTCGTAGCGAGGGTCGCTCTCCTCCATGCCCTCAAGCACGATGTCCGAAGCGCCGAGAATACCGTTTACCGGAGTACGGATCTCATGGCTCATGTTCGCCAAAAAGCGAGCCTTAGCCTCGAGCGAAGCCTCTGCCTGCTGCGTCGCGGCCCGCAGTGACTCGGTGCGCTCGGCGACGATCGCCTGAAGCTCCTCGCTCGTCTCCAGGTTCATGAGGTCCGCCCGGAGCCGCTCCTCAGCGACCTCCATCAGCTCCTTGAGTTCACCGCTGACACGTGGCCCGAGAATAGTCCGGCCGGACGCATCCCGCGGGCTGCTCCGAAGTAGGCGAATCAGGGACCGAATCGAGGACGAGATACTCCGCGAGAGGTAGGTGATGAAGCAGATGTTGAAGAGCGAGATGAAGATGATCATGGGGATCATCGACTTGAGCGTGAAGGAGACCGTGCGAGTGATGGGCTCTTCGAACAAGCTGGAGTTGGTGTGGAACGTCTCCGCGGACTTGCGCAGGTCCGAAACGAGCTCGTTGGGACCGAGTGCACCCTCGCTGAAGCCGTCGAGAGCAAGGAGCGCGACTTCAACGTCGACGATGTCCTTAGCGATGAGATCAAGAGCGGCTTTTGTTCCGATGGCGGACATGATCAGACGATCAAGATCGCCCACCATGTCAATGGCCGTATCTGGCTGCTCACGGACTCGAAGCAGCGCCTGCCGCAGCTCCGTTTCGTCGATGCCCGTCCCCGCCTCGGCCTCGGAGACGAGTTCACTGAACTCCATCGTGTTGCGCAGATGCAGCGAGTTCAGCTGATGAAACGTCCCGCCCTTGGCGATCTGGAACGTCGCCCAGACCGTGATGCCTACCTCCAGCATGGTGAGACACACGATGACGAGGAGCTTCTGCGAGATTTTCATGTGCGGGGAAGTCGGTAGCCACTGACAAGCGACTTGGGTAGTCACTCGTCTTGAAGCGGCCATCGACAAGGCCCAGCACCAGGCGAAAGCGAAAGACGGCAGTCAGAAATGATTGCCGTCTTTCGCTCTCGATGCGGGAATATCTGCCCCGCTTGGAATCACTCTCCCAGGGCAGGTCAGCTCATCAGCGGGTTCCCCTAAGGGTCACCGGGGCCTCGGAGCAAAGCAGCCCACCGGAGTCGAGCGCGTGCTACGCGGATTCGGCCATGCGCGACAGGCTCCAATGGGAATGACACCAGACCCATGGGTGAGTCTGGTGTTCAAGAATGCCGCTACTCTTCGTCAGCGCAGTCGGATGTGAAGTTCACATTGATGTCGCCGTGGAATCCCGATGGGATCGTCAGCTCCGGCCCGTTCGTGGGTTGCTGAACCACCTGGACGCTCATCCAACCCGACGCACCGTATTCCACGTTCTTGCCGCTCGCACCGGGCCCGACCTGGAAAGCGGGGCCCATGCGTGAGTAGAAGAGCTCGGCACCGGCGAACAGCTCGAGTCCAAACGCGCGACCTTCGAAGTGCTCGTAGTAGCGCCATGCCGACGGATCGACGATGCCGCCGGATTCCATGTAGTAGGGCGTACGAAGCTCGAGCTTGGGGCTCCCCGTCGGCGGGTAGTTCTCGGTGCCGGGATCGACGCGTCCGGAGAACTCCACCTCGACGCGGAAGCGACGGGTCGTGTCACCGGGACGGTAGATCACGCCGGTCAGGCGCGCCGTGCCGTCGGGACTCTCGACGAACGGGGCCGGTCCATCGAAGATGTAGTCGGTGCCGATACCGGGGAAGTAGAACGCATGGTCCCCTGAGTTTGACGTCGCGTCGGAGTCGAGCATCGCCGGCGTACAGCAGATACCGCAGCCTTCGCCCACGTCGATGTTGAAGTCACCGCTCGTGATCCCGAGCGCAGTTCCATTGCTCGGCTGGCTCAGGATCTCGGTGGCGAGCCAACCGGATGCCCCCCAATTTTCGTTCGCGCCGTTCGCGCCGAAGCCTAGCTGGGTACTCGGGCCCATGCGCGTCAGTCGCACGCGTGCGCCTTCGTGCCCTCCAAGGCCAACGAGCTCGCCTTCGGTGTGCTGGTAGTAGCGCCAGCGCATGAAGTCCGTGGGGCCGCCGTTGTCGATGTAGTGCGAGTCAATGAAGTCGCGCTTCGGGCTCATCTCCGGGAGATCGTCGCCGTTCAACGGAGACGCGAGGCCCGAGAACTCAAGGTTGACCGCAAAGCGGCAGTCGCCGCCGGCAGCGTCCACCAGGACACCCGAGAGGTAAGCCGTGCCGTCAGAGCGCTCGGTGAACATCGCCGATCCCTCGAAGTCGAACCACTGAGAGCCAACGTTCCCGAGGAAGAAGGCCGTGTAGCCAGGCAGATTCGAAATCTCAGCGTTGCGTGACGCGCCAATCGCGCACATCGAGCAGCCGTCCGAAAGATCGATGTTGATGTCGCCGCGGGCCAGCTGGCCTGGCAGCGAGATGCCCGTTGTCGGCTGATCGACAAGCGTGACATTGATCCAGCCAGCTGCGCCGAAACCATGGTTCTTGCCGTCTGCGCCGTCGCCAACCTGGAAGGCAGGGCCATCGCGCTCCACGTGAACGGTGGCGCCGCTCAGTTCGTCAAGACCGATCAGGTCGCCGCCAAACGTCTCGTAGTAGCGCCATGCATCCGTATCGATGACACCGCCTTGATCCACGAAGCATGCGGGGATGAGCTCCTTCTTCGGCGAACCTGCCGGCGAGTAGCCAGCCTGGCCTGGGTCAATGCGACCTGACATGTCAATGTGTGCGCGGAAGCGCCACCCGGGCCTCGTCGGGCTAAAGAGAATGCCGCTCAACACCGCCGTTCCATCGGACTTCTCGGCGAAGGAAGCACCAGGCTCGAAGTGGAAGTCGTGGCTGATCCCCGGCAGGTAGAACGCGTGATCGCCCAGGAACTCAGCGACTTCCTCGTCGTAGACCGCGGCGGCAGCGCAGGTCACGCACTCATCACCAAGATCGATGTTGATGTCGCCTCGGGTAAGACCCGAGGGCAGGTTCGGTCCAGTGTTCGGCTCGGCGAGAACGGTGACGTTGAGCCAGCCGCACGCACCGTAGCCCGTGTTCTTGCCGTTGGCACCGTTGCCCACCTGGAAGGCAGGCCCGCGACGATCCACCTGAATACGCGCACCGCGCATCCGGCCGAGGCCCTTCAACTCACCAAGGGTGTTGGCGTAGTAGTGCCAGCCGTTCGGATCCACCGTGCCGCCATCCTCTACGTAAGCGCTGGACTCAAGCTCGAGCTTCGGGCTTCCGGAGGGCGCGTAGCCTGGGGCCTGGGGGTCGATGCGATCAGCCAGGTCGACGCCCGCCAGGAAGCTCAGGGTCGGGTCTGCCAGAGAATAGAGCACGCCGTCGAGGCGCGCGCTGCCGTCCGCGCGCTCGACAAAGCTCGCGCCGGGCTGGAACACAAAGTCCTTGGCGAGGCCAGGGAGCCAGAACGCGTGGCCGCCGCTGTAGCGCGCGACATCATCGTCCTTCAGCGCAGCGAGGGCACATGAGCTCGTACCGGAGTCGTCGAGATCGATGTTGATATCACCCCCAGCGGTGCTAGGCAGCGTCACGCCCGTTGTCGGCTGGGCCTCGACCACGGTGTCGAGCCAAACGGATGCACCGTTGCGGCCGTTCTTGCCGTTGGCGCCGGCGCCGATCTGCATGGCAACGCCGCGGCGCGTCACCGTGAGCTCTGCGCCAGCAAACTCACCGAGCCCGACGAGCGTGCCCTCGACTCCTTCGTAGTAGGACCACGTCTCCGGGTCGATGGAGCCGCCGTTCGCGAGGTAGGAGCTGCTTCTCAGCTCGAGCTTTGGGCTTCCAGCCGGTGGGAAGCTTGCATCACCCGGGGTCACGCGGCCACTGAGGCGCACGTCCATGTGAAACGAGCGCCCTGGGTTGCCGAGCTCCACCAGAACGCCGGCGAGGCGAGCGGTGCCGTCGGGACGCTCCGTCAGCCTGCCACCGGCCGTGAAGACCATGCGTTGTGAAATACCCGGCAGGCTGACTGCGTGCGAAGACGCGCCGCCGTGGAAGGGTTCCTCTGAGTGTGCTGCGGTCGCGCGTGCAACCGTGTCCGCCTGAAGGGTGAACGACAGGCTTCCTTCACCGCCCGCGGGAATCGCCGCGCCGTTGGCGCGATGCCAAAGGAGACTCGCGAAGGCGCCGTAGTAGACGTTGACTCCGTTAGCACCTTCACCGATCTGCAGAACGGTCTCCGGCTCCAGCTCTAGCGTCACGTCTGTACCCTCCAGATCGCCGAGGCCGTTCAGCGTTCCGGTAAAGCTGGCGTAGGCGGCCCATAGATCCGGATCCACGAGACCTCCGTCGCTCTTGTAGGCAGACGGTTCCATGTCCAGTTGGAACGCTGCATCACCAAGGTCGGCGGCGAAGCGACGATCCGTCGCGTGCAGGTTCAATTCGAAGCGGCGGTCGCGATTCTCCGCATCGGCAAGCTCCGCCATGAGTCGGGCCGACCCGTCCTCGTAGTCCAGCCACTGCTGGCCGCCGACGAAGACGAAGGTCCCGTCGATTCCATCCAAGGAGAGCGTTGTGGCTTCGGCCGCGCTGATCGAGTCGTCCACGCGTGCGTTCGACGGTACGAACGCTGAAGTCACGGCAAGCTCTGGCTCGCCGGGCGTACTCGCGGGGGTGGACGTCGACCCGCAGGGGACGCCCATGAGGATGATGCCGGTGAGGGCGCATCCGCCGAGAACTAGGCCGAGGGGACCACGGCTACTGCTGAACATTACGGGGGTTGTCATACGGCCGCTATCGAAATCTGAGCGCGGAAGATTGAGTAAGGACCCGGAAAAGCCTTCCGCCTTTCAGAGTTGTCACCCCGGAGAGGCGCGTTCGCTTCGAGGGGCACCGATGCCCGTGGAGTCGAGGTAAGCGGGTCTAGGCACTGGGAGCAGCATGGCTCAGCGCGCCTCGCCCAGGGAAATACGGTCGACTGTGGCTGTTTCGTCACACGGCCCGGTTGCCTGAAAAACAACCTGCGAGCATCGAAATCTGGGATACGCCATAATTGAGCCTGAGATGCGTGCTGCCTCACCGTCCCCCAACCCGCGGCTCACCCGATAGTTTGACTACCTCTACCTCCTCCCACGTGGACCACGTTCAAGAGAGCGCGGGCCGCGAGCTTCGTTCCCGTGTCGAACAGCTCGGCACGGACCTTGCCCAGTCCCTCACCGCGCTTGTCGCCGACGTCCCACGACGCCCGAGCGGCCCGCAGGCGCTCGGTCGTGCCCTGAATATGACCACGGTCACGGCGAGCCGACTGCTCAAGGCGCTCGGACAGCCCAACCCGATCTCGGTCCTGCAGCTTCTTCCGGGACCGAACCCTCTTCGCAAGATGGTGGACACCGCGGAAGAAATCGGCACACCTCCTAGTGTCTGCGAAACCGCACGGGGCCACGTGACCGCATTCGACGAGCTCATCCGCGACGAGGCCGGCGACCGAGGCTCGCTCCGCGCCATGCTCAGCGCGTGGCTACCCGATGACCGCAGAGAGTTTGAAGGCCAGCGTCGACAGACCATCTTCAAGGCCCTCAGCGAGCTCGAAGGAGTCGCGTGCGAATTCGAATTGACGACGATCCTCTTCGCTCCCTCGGAAAGCGCGGGAAAGGTCAACCTAGTGAGCTTGAAGTGCCTCCTGGGGATCGATCGCATCCGCCCCGACGCGCCCGTCAAGCTCGGAACGCGGCGGCTCTCAACGAATGATGAAGCGTACGCAGAAAGGGTCCCCCTCAACCTGGACGGCGCACCTGCTCTGAACGGACTCGACGCTGTGCGCCTCGACGGATTCTGCAATGCGCCGCCCGCGCCGCTCGTCGCGCGCCAGTACGGCCATCACGTCGAGTACGCCCTCGGCCCAACGGGCTTTGGACGCAATTCCAAAGTGGACCTTGTGATCGGCGAACTGACCCGCGATGAGCCGATGACGCGCAGTCCCAGCTCGACTCGCCCGCCTTACTTTTTCACGGTGCCGGAGATGCCCACGCGCAACGTCGTCTTCGACCTCGTGGTGCACAAGGATCTCTTCGATGACGGGACACCCAGCCTCCTGTACTACGACACCTCGTCGAACGGGCCCGCTATCGCTGCGGATCCGGCCCGAGAGCTTGATCTCCGGTACTGCCCGGAGCCGCTCCAAAAGCTCGGTCGAGGCATCCAGGCTTCTCGGCTGCTCGAGTTCCCGCGCTACGTCTCTCTTCTGGAGCACGTGGGCGAAAAGCTCGCCTGGACCCTCAGCGACTTCGATGTCTACCGCGTGCAGATGAGCTACCCCATGGTCGGACGCCAGATCACCCTGGCGTTCATGGGGGACTCGGAGTCGTAGGTCTACGTCACCTTGGCGAGCAAAAAGGGTTCCGGAAAGCGTAGTTGGCGTACAGGATAGGGATAGGGCCGATGGCCCACCATCCCACAACCACCTGACGCCATGCTGACTCTTTCACTGCTGTTCACGCTTCCGATCCCTGCGCAGGAGATCCAGCCAGATCCACTGTTCGCCGCCCCGAGCGCTGTGCCCGCGGTGGCATTGGAGGCTGAGGAACGAGCGACAGCAACGATCTACGACGTTCAGCTCAACACGTTCACGGAGAGCAGCCAAGACAACGTCTCCATGGGCGAAGGCCCGAATGGAACGCTCGTCACGGTTTGGCACAGCCGACGCCAAGAGGCGGGTACCTACGGCATCCGCGCACGCCTGATGGGTTCCGAGGGTCAAGCCCTCACGCCTGAGATCCAAGTCAATGAAACGACGAAGGGCATGCAGGTGGAGCCAAGCGTCTCTGTCGATCCGACCGGAGCCACCTGGTTCGCATGGGTCTCGAGGGGTCAAGACGGAAGCGGCGACGGTGTTTACGCACGCCGCTTCTCGCCCGCCCTTGACGGCGCAACCGCGGAGCTGCGGGTTGCAGACGCCGTGGAGGGAGATCAGTCCGAACCGTCGATCGTCGCGCTAGCGGACGGCCGGGCGATTTGCGTTTGGACAGCGCCCGTCAAGGGCGAAGATTCGGCGAGCCTGGGTCGCGATGTCTTTGCGCGCGTTCTCAGCGCGGACGGCCTCCATGCTTCCCCTGTGACGAGCATCGCGAGCGACGCCGTCTTCGGCTATCGGACGCCCGCCGCAGTTGGCTTTGAAGACGGCGCCATGGTCGCTATCGCGGCCCACGATGAAACTGGGCGCCCGAGCGGCATCTTCGCCGTGACCATCGACGGCGAGGGAGCGTTCGGCTCCGCGATCCGCATCGACGGGGCGAGCGCAGGTGCGCTCCCCGTGGAGCCCGCGCTCGGCGCCACCGACGGACGCGTGGCCTTCGCGTGGCTCGAAGCCCAACAGGGCAGCGATGGGGGCGAGTACCTCATTCGCTGGCGGAGCCTTCTCACCGATGAACCAGAGGGCGCCCCGGATGGAGCCGAAGAGCGTGACCCACTCACCCCCATTCAGAGCATTGACGCTCCCGAGGCTGGCTACACCAGCGGACTTGCCATCGCAGCCCGGCTGGAGCGAACGGCGCTGACTTGGAGCCGGTACCTCGCCGACGATGGTGGCACGCCGCTCCTGTACTGTTCGGTCTTCGCGAGCGAATCGCGGGCAGAGCCAGACGGGGAAGCAGCAGCAGAGCTGCTCAAGACCTGCCGCGCGACCAAGGTCGAAGCCGGCAAGCAGGCGATGTCCGTGGGCGGAGCCGGGCAGCGTGCGCTTCTCCTCGAGGATGGTCGCATTGCCTGCGTCTGGCATGGTGACGCCGGGTTAGGTGACAAGAGCGGAGCGCACCTTTCGCTGATCACGCTCCCTGGTAGCGCCCCCCGGATCGTGGCGCGGGTTGAGGTGCGCGTAGAGGACCAGGAGGACTCGTCTCTCTCTCCCTTCCGACCTATCCGGGTCGCCCGTGCTTCCGATACCGCCCCGGCCCCCCACGAGCTTCCCTCCTTCGACCCGAAGGACGTCGTTGGTGAAGATGGCGACAACGACGTTCGGCGCTCTGCCCTCGGCGGGGACATCGACTTCGTCGGATTCAACTCCACGGGCTGGACGCCACCCGACCCGGAGATGGCCGTCGGTATGGGCCACATCGTCGCGATCGTGAACGGCGGAATTCGTTTCTTCGACAAGCAAGGGACGCTGCTCTTTGACGATCAGATCGAAGGCGCGAACGGCTTTTGGGGCAGCGTCGGCGCTACCGGCTTCGTGTTCGACCCCGAGGTGGTTTGGGACCCCCACACGGATCGTTTCATCGCCATCGCCGCAGAGCGCGACGGCAACAACTCGTTCTATCTGTTGGCTGTCTCTGACGACGGCGACCCCACCGGCACTTGGTCCAAGTACAAGCTGGATGTCACGCCGATCATCGGCAACAACATCGATTCGGTGAATCTCTCGGTCGATAGCCAAGCGATCTATCTCACGGCTGACTTCTTCAATCCCACTCGCTATTTCATCTACATCGTGGACAAGGCCTCCGTGCTGAACGGCGGCACCCCGGTGACGACGAACACCACCATCACCGGCAGCCACTCCATGGGCGCCCCGGTGAACTACGATGCGAATGCGGATTCGGCCTACTTCGTCTTCGCACCCGAGTCGTCCACGTCCAGCAACATCCGGATCTACGCGGTCGACGACCCGCTAGGTAATCCGTCGGTCCAGAACGTGACGGTCCCCGTGCCCACGTACGGTCAGCCACAAGATCCCCAGCAGATGGGCTCCAGCAGCCGTCCGAACCTGTTTGAAGCGCGCTTTTGGAGCGCTGTACTGCGGGACGGCAAGCTTTGGGCCACCCACCACCAAGGATCCCCGGCCGTCCAGCGCTGGTACGAGTTCGACCTAGCCGGCTGGCCGCAGTCCGGCCAGACTCCGACGCTGGTTCAGTCAGGAGACGTCGACACGCCACAGGATGCCTCGACGTTCTTCGGGAGCATCTGGGTCGATAGCGTCGGCACCATGGCGCTGACGTGCGCGATGTCCTCGCCGTCGACGTTCATCTCGATGGTGCGCACCACGCGCGCGGCGAGCGATCCGCTGGGAGCTACCCAGCCACTGGAGACGATCATCACCAGCACAAGCCCGGAGACCTCGGGGCGCTGGGGTGACTACAGCGCAACGAACGATGACCCCGCCGATCAGGGCCGGTTCTGGGGTCACCATGAGTACCGGACAACAGGCTGGAGAACCCGTGTCGCAAGCTACACAGCGTGTAGCGGCGGCGTCGAGAGCTATTGCACCACAAGCCCTAACTCGGTGGGTCCGGGCGCGATCATCGACGCCACAGGCTCTACGCGCATCTCGCTCAATGACCTCGTGCTTGAGGCGAGCGGCGCGGCTGCGGGGGTCTTCGGAGTGTTCTTCTACGGAGATGCCCAAGCGGCGGTTCCGACAGGGGACGGTGTCCGCTGCGTCGGCGGCAACATCTTCCGCCTCGGCGTTTCACAGTCGGATTTCTTTGGGCGCTTCTTCCTGCCCGTCGACGTGACGACGCCCCAAACCCCGGCGGCTATGATCACGGCGGGAAGCACCTGGAACTTCCAGCTCTTCTACCGCGACAACCCCGCCATGGGCACCGGACTCAACTTCAGCGACGCCATTTCTGTTCAGTTCTGTGACTGAGCGTTCCTCGGACCACCCCCTCCTTCTGCGATGAAAGTCTCACCCCTCAGCCGGCTCTCGGCGCAGCTCCAGCGTCCTCGGGCGTACGTCGGCCTTCTCTTCTGTACCACGGCCCTGTCCTTCGCTGTAGGTAGGGACACCGTCGCACAGGAGTGCGGGCCCGAAGCGGCCGAGCAAGCCGCGACCCAAGCGGCAGTCCAGGACGTGGCGAAAGCCCCCGAGTGGACGCCCCTCTTCAACGGCAAGGACCTCGAAGGTTGGACACCCAAGTTCAGCGGCCACAAGCTAGGGGTGAACTACCTTGACACCTTCCGGGTGGAAGACGGACTCCTGCGCGTTGCCTACGACAAGTACGAGGACTTCGGCGCGAAGTTTGGGCACCTCTTTTTTGCCGAACCGTTCTCGTCCTACGACCTGCGCGTCGTCTACCGATTCCGAGAAGGCCAAGTGCCCGGCGGCCCAGGCTGGGCATTCCGCAACAACGGAGTCATGGTCCACGGACAGTCGGCGGCGAGCATGGGTCTCAACCAGATCTTCCCGGCATCCATCGAGGCGCAGCTGCTCGGGCAGAAGACCGGCGCTGGGGAGCGCTCCAACGCCAACCTCTGTACTCCCGGTACCAACGTCGAGATGGGAGGCGAGGTGAAGCTTGACCACTGCATCTCTTCGAAGGGCCCAACGAGCTTCGGTGAAGACTGGGTCACCTTCGAGCTGCAGGTGCGAGGCAACCAGTCGATCCGCCACAGCGTCAACGGCAAGGCCGTGATGGAGTACCAGCGTCCCCAGCTGGACCCAAGGGACGCCGACGCCAAGAAGCTGATCGCTGCGGGAGCCGAGATTCAGCTCTCGTCTGGAACGATTTCGATCCAGGCCGAGAGTCATCCCATCGACTTCAAAAGCATCGAGATTCGCATCGTCGATGAAGACCCCAAGACGGACAAGGCGAAGGCCGCTAAGGACTGAGCGCTAGCGATCGTCAGATCGTGCGAACGAGAAAAAGGCCCGGCGCGGATCACTCCGCGCCGGGCCTTTTTCATCGTGACTCCCGTCGGGGAGCCGTCGCACACAGATCAGCCGCCGAACTGCTTGAGGAAGTCCTGGGCGAGGGTGCCAACGCCTTTGGCGTTGGCGGTGAAGCCCTCAACGGCGTCCATCTGGGCGGCGGGTGCAAGGGACTTGAGCTGGTCGACGTTGATGCCACCCATGTCGGTGAGCTTCGAGCCGATAGCGCCGAGCGGGTCACGCATGGCCTTGGAAGCGCCAGCGGTCATGCTCTTGACGGTGTCGCCAAGGTTCGTGGCCTTCGAAGCGTACTCTTGGAGCTGACCGAGGGCGGTGCCGTCGACCATGCCGCCGAGCTTGGACTGCCAGTTCGAGATGTTCGTGGAGAAGCCGGTGATGTCGCCAAGTGCGCTGGCGAGAGGGCCACCGATGCCGCCCGTTGCAGCGCAACCGGAGAATGAGAAGGCGACGAATGAGAGTGCGACTGCGGGCAGTACGCGGAGGAAGTTGATGGACATGGGTTCGTAGGTTCGTTGGGGGTAGGTCAAGGGCGGGGACAACCCTCATGGCTCGGGCTGCTAGGCGACCCGGTGAATTCAGCGAACAGGATAGCGGAGGGTCTCCCCCACGAGGCACAGCCGAATCTGCGAAGAGCACTCAAAATCGCCCTGGGGCGGGGGCCCTATCCGGTTCGTTAGGAGATTTCGAGCGTGAAGAAGGCCAGGGCGCCCAGGGCGAGGCTGACGAACATCCCGATGGACGTGGCTGGGTTGGGGCGCGATAGGAACAGGATCACCGGGATCAGGAGGACGTTCACCACGATCAGGAACCACATCGTGTTCGTGCTTCCCTCGTACAACCGCGCTGCCGCAAAGGCGTCCTTACCGCCCCTTAGGCCCTCGGCGATCCAAGGCAGCCCGCGCGCCATGTCGATGGAGACCACGAGGCCGATGAAGGCCTTGGCGAGATCAGTGAGTGCTAGCCTACTCGCCCCGAGAAGCGACAGGCCGCGCCGCACCAGGGCAAACCCATACTCGCGGCCGGCGATGAGCCCGAGGAACACCCACGTCGTCGACATGGGGATCTTGCTCTTCTCTTTGAAGTAGTAGAGCAGCATCGCGAACGTGAAGTCGATGATGGTCGCTGACCGCATGTCCGCTACAGCGGTCTTTGAACGAAGGACTTCCTGAACGGGCCCACCCTGGTTCGCGAACGTCACGGCAAGCAGCCCAAGGATCACCAAGAGCCCAGCTAGCGCCTCAATTGGAGTGAGCTGGCGCGGCAAGAACACGAAGATGTTCGCGAAGTCCTGCATCAGCCAAACCGACCAGAGCCAGGTCGTCGAAACCCATTGAAGCACCACCCAGTGGCGACGCCGCTGGCTCTCCTCGTTCTCCTGGAAGTACTTCTCCAGGGTTCTCGCAAGAAGGACATAGAGAAGGAGCCCAACGGAGAACGCGAGCCCGTAGCCGATCAGTGACTTCTTGAGCATCGAGCCGAGGCCTGCGATCGTCGCAAAGATCGCGAGGACCATGAAGCTCGTCGAAACCGGAATACCGAAGCGCGTGATGACGAGAAGCCCCAGCGCAGGCAGAACGTGGAACCACTCGACCTTGAAGACAGGGTACTTGTCCGCGTTGTCCAACCGACCGAACGAAGGATCGCCCACCCCCGGAAGCACGTTGCCATGGGAGTCCACGAGTCCCCCGTAGCTCATCGCATAGCCGTACACAAACGTCGCAACGAGGATCGCGCTCGCGAAACCGAACAGCACGGTCCAGTGGAACCGCTGATTCGAATGGATGAATGTTCCGAGGGTCTGAAGCGCGTCGTTCCCCACCACCGCGTACGCGGCGAAGATGAAACCGAGGGCTGCCCAAAGGCTGATGTCAAACACGTGAAGATTTGCCGTGCGCCCTGGGGAGTCCCGAAGGAAGGGGGGATGCGCGTTGGCGCCGGAAGTCTAGCGGCAACCGCCCGTCCCATAGGGCTCATCAGCCTTCCGCGAGCCCAATTTCCCCTGGGCCGGGCCCACTTGATGAGGATTTGACGAAAGGTCCCTCGGCAGGGTCGTGGCTGCTCTCTTTGCGGCCCCATCCCTGGCTCCTAGCCCGGGGGCGCGGGCTTGGATGAAGTAGGGGTGCCGGGACTCGAACCCGGACGGCCGAAGCCTTCGGATTTTAAGTCCGATGCGTCTACCAATTCCGCCACACCCCCGCGTCGAACGCCCTGGGAAGCCACTTTTTGACCCACAGATCGCCGATCTGCCCAGCATCCTACGCGGATCACTTGACGCCTGTACGGACCTCCCTATGATTCTGGGCCGTTCGCCAAGGTCGCAAGGCCTTTGTCCGAGCGCGTGAGGCGGCATGGCCAAGTGGTAAGGCGATGGATTGCAAATCCATTATTCCCCGGTTCGAATCCGGGTGCCGCCTCCAACTCTCTTCCTGGGCGGAGGAAGAATCACGCTCCTAGCCCACGATCTCGTAGCCGTCGCGAACGGTGTAGATCATCAGGCGGGT